>NZ_RZNH01000140.1 GCF_013141825.1 Marinifilum caeruleilacunae | reverse complement strand
CATCCTAACCCAACAGTCGATTTGGGTGCAGATCAGGGAATTTGTGCTGGAAATACAATCACATTGGATGCGGGCAATCCGGGAGCAACCTATTTATGGTCAAATGGTGCAACGACTCAGACCATCACAGTATCAGCAAGTGGGAATTATTCTGTACTTRTTACCAATTCAAATGGATGTTTTACCAGTGATGATATCAATATTACAGTTTATCCAAACCCAACGGTTGATTTAGGCGCAGATCGTGAAATTTGCACAGGCGGCACAATTACGCTTGATGCAGGCAATGCAGGATCAACATACTTGTGGTCAAATGGCGCAAYRACTCAAACSATCACAGTTTCAACATCTGGCAACTACTCAGTTGTCGTAACTGATGCAAATGGTTGTTCTGCTTCTGATGATGTAAACGTAACAGTACATCCTAACCCAACAGTCGATTTGGGTGCAGATCAGGGAATTTGTGCTGGAAATACAATCACATTGGATGCGGGCAATCCGGGAGCAACCTATTTATGGTCAAATGGTGCAACGACTCAGACCATCACAGTATCAGCAAGTGGGAATT
>NZ_RZNH01000139.1 GCF_013141825.1 Marinifilum caeruleilacunae | reverse complement strand
TTAAACCATAACTTCGTATAATGTACATTATACGAAGTTATATGCATGTGTGTACATACATACATACACACATACATACATACATACATATATTTATGTATATTTATGTATATATATATATATATATATATGCGTAATTATGCAGATTTCTCCTTGTATAACTTCGTATAATGTACATTATACGAAGTTATGTGTTACAGCGGGTACTCGCTAGCCAAGTCGTGACCTCTGCTTCGATATACAAACCACTGCATGATAAAGATGAAGTTGAATATTAAAGTTACCATTGACAGTCCCACTTTTCCAAAATTTGTCACGAACGTATCCAGACTGAAACCTTGATCGTTAGACAACTGCCAAATCAATTGGAGCAGCGAGGCGATACCGCCAGTGACATCTAGAAACACACCCTGAATGGGGAAACAATCCATAGATTTTCTTGTCGAGTTATGCGTCACTTGTGGGATGTACTTGATTAGTGACATCGATATTTTGAGTAAAAACAAATTGTTGCAATACGCCAGAGTTCTTGAGTTATGCCAATCGTACCAGTAGTTGGAGTACATAAATT
>NZ_RZNH01000024.1 GCF_013141825.1 Marinifilum caeruleilacunae | reverse complement strand
ACACTTTCTAAAGGAACTGGAGGAGTATATAAATTACTACAATAATATTAGAATAAAGACTCATTTAAACGGATTGAGTCCGGTAAAATACCGAACTCAATATCATTAACTTATTTTATAACCGTCCAATATTTGGGGTTCACTTCAATCTAATTCTAAGGCTTTTATTTTTTAAATCAAACATCATTTCTTATTTTTACTTAACATTTACATTTATTAAAGTTTAGTCATCGCTACAATACACTACTACTAACTTGAATAAAAGGACTAAAAAAAATATCGCACCTAAAGATATTTCAAAGCGCTTTTTTGCCTCTTTGATTGTCATTATTGTAATCTTTACAAGTTCTTTCTGGCTGCTTTATAATCAACAAATTAACAAACTCAACAATCAACATATCGAGCAATTAAGAGCTCAGGTTGTTCAGTCTAAAAAAGATTATCTGAAATCAACAATTGACAGAACCATTCTTGAAATTCATCAATTAGAAGATTATTTTTCCAACTTGTACACTGGTGATAGCCTAAAGCAGAAAGTACAGGGGCATATCATAAATCATATCCGAAAAACCATACTTATCGATTCTGGTTATATATGGGTAAATGAAATCATCGATTACAATGGAGGGGATCAATATGCCATTCGACTTGTGCATCCTAATTTACCTGAAACTGAAGGTCAATTTCTTTCCACCAATACTAGCGATATAAAGGGCAACAAACCATACCTAACGGAACTTCAAGGCATAAAGCAAGATGGAGAATTGTTCTTTTCCTATTGGTTTAAAGAGTTTAAGTCCAATAATGTTTCTCAAAAACTCACCTACGCCAAACTTTATAAAAAATACGATTGGATCATTGCAACAGGAATCCATCTAAACGATATTGATAGCATCATAGCAAGTGAGTTACAAAATAACCAACTACTGGACAACAAACGAAACAATCTGACACTTGCATTGGTTGGTATCACTTTAATTTTAACCGTTTTAATTGCTTTTCTCTATAAAAAAAGATTGGTAAATATCTTTAATTTCTATACCCAAGAGGTTGAAAGCAGGGAAAAAACCCTTCAAGATATTAACGACTCTCTTGAACAGGTGATCCAAAAAAGAACATCTCAACTTGCCGAAAGTGAGATGAGATACAAATCGATATTCAGGAATAACCAATCGATAATGCTGTTAATAGACCCAACAAGTGGACAAATTACAGATGCCAATGAGGCTGCCGTTCGGTTTTATGGATATCCGCATCACACACTAACATCCATGTTAATTAGCAGTATTAACACATTGCCTGAAGAGAGAATCAAAAAAGCCTTAAAATCAACTGCACAAAGCAGTTCGGTGCATATCTTTCAACATAAATTGGCTAATGGCGAAATAAAAGATGTAGAAGTTTATTCTGAATCAATGATTTTGGATGATAAGAAAGTATTATTTTCTATTATTCATGATATCTCGGAATTACGCAGAACAAAGCAAGAACTGCTGCTGGCAAAGAGAAAAGCCGAAGAGAGCGACCAGTTAAAAACCGCCTTCCTGGCCAATATGAGTCATGAAATACGAACACCTTTAAATTCAATCCTGGGTTTTACCGATTTAATTTCAAATCCGAAAAATACGAAAGATCAAATCCAACTTTTTTCAAGGATTATTAATAGTTCGGGAGAACAATTGCTGCGTATTATCGATGATATCATTGATATCTCACACATTGAATCGAACCAGTTAAAAATATCGCTGGAGAGCGTTTCGGTAAATGATATGCTTATTGAAATTGCAGATATTTTTAAAGGCAGATTGGAGGCGGAGGACAACAAGTCGGTTGAATTTCGATTGAACATCCCCGATAAGTCCAAAGATTACCAAATGGAAACGGATGTTGTTCGTTTTACACAAATCTGCAATAACCTTCTTGGCAATGCCTTAAAATTTACCGAAGAAGGACATATTGAAATGGGATATTCGATTAAGTACGATACTCTGGAATTCTATGTACAAGATACAGGCTGCGGAATACCAGATGATCAGGCTGAATTGATTTTTGACCGTTTTACCCAGGTATCACGCGAAGAGTATCGCGAAGGCAATGGTTTAGGCCTTAGCATAACAAAAGGATTGGTGTACCTACTTGGTGGTAGCATGCGCCTTACATCCGAAACAGATAAAGGCTCAACCTTTTATTTTTCGCTGACTTACACCAACGGCATTCCCACCAAAGTAAGTTGTTCCAGAGAATCGAAGCTGAATTAATTTTTTCGTTCCAATTCTCTTAGGTTCTCCATTTTTTTGGTTGATAAATATGAATTGATATCTCCCAAATGTTCCTTCACTCTTTTGTTGCCAAATTCATATACCTTTTCAACCAAACCATCAAGGAAATCTCTATCGTGAGAAACCACAATCAGTGTTCCATCGAAATCTTTCAATGCCGATTTCAAGATGTCTTTTGTTTTCATGTCCAGGTGATTGGTAGGCTCATCCAATATTAGCAAATTCACCGGTTCCAGCAATAATTTAATCATTGCCAATCGGGTTTTCTCACCACCCGAAAGTACTTTTACTTTTTTGGTAGAGTTGTCACCTCCAAACATAAAAGCACCTAAAATATCTTTAATTTTTGTCCTGATATCACCCTTGGCAACATGATCAATGGTTTGGAATACAGTTAACTCCTCATCCATTAACGAGGCCTGATTCTGGGCAAAGTAACCAATCATTGCATTATGCCCTAAAGTTAGTGTTCCGCCATGATCTATTTCCTGCATAATGGCTTTTACAAGTGTAGATTTACCTTCACCATTTCTACCCACAAATGCAACCTTCTCTCCTCTTTCCAAGGTAAAATTCACATTTTCAAATACCAGGTGATTGTCGTAGGATTTACTCACCTCTTCCATGATTACCGGATAATTTCCCGAACGAGGCGAAGGTGGAAACTTCAATCGCAAAGCTGATGTATCTTCCTCATCGACCTCAACAATTTCGAGCTTTTCCAACATTTTCACTCGCGATTGCACCTGCAAAGTCTTCGAGTAAGTTCCCTTAAATCGTTCAATAAACGCTTTATTCTCAGCAATCATTTTTTGTTGCTCATCGTATGCTTTTTGCTGGTGGGCTCGTCTCTCTTTTCTCAACTCAAGATATTCCGAATAAGTTGCCTTGTAATCGTAAATTCTTCCCATTGTAATTTCAATGGTTCTGGAAGTAATTCGATCAACAAAAGCACGGTCGTGCGAAATCACCATTACGGCTTTCCCCGAATTAATCAGAAAATCTTCCAACCATTGAATCGATTCAATGTCCAGGTGGTTGGTAGGCTCATCCAAAAGAATTAAATCGGGCTTTTGCAAAAGAATTTTTGCCAACTCGATACGCATTCTCCAACCACCGCTAAATTCACCTGTTGGACGCGTAAAATCTTCACGTTCAAATCCCAATCCCAAGAGTGTTTTCTCCACTTCAGAATCGTAGTTGGTTTCTTCAATCGAATAGAATTTTTCACTTAAAGTGGATACATCTTCAATAAGCTTATAGTAGCTCTCCGATTCAAAATCTGTTCTTGATGCCAGCTCTGCATTCATTTCCTCAATTTGCTTTTCCATCTCGAAAATGTGAGCAAAAGCCTGTGCTGTTTCTTCAAAAACACTTCTTGTATTCGAAGTCATTAGATGCTGAGGCAAATAAGCAATTGTTTTATCCTTTGGTGTTGAAACACGACCTCGACTAGGAGTATCAACCCCGGCTATGATTTTAAGAAGCGTTGATTTCCCTGCTCCGTTCTTTCCCATCAGAGCAATTCTATCCTTCTCATTAATCACAAATGAAATATCCTTAAACAAGCTTGTTCCACCAAACTCAACAGCTAACGAATCTACAGTAATCATCTTTTCGGTTTTATTGAGCCGCAAAGATAATTATACCATTCACATATTAAAACACCTTTTATTCAGTATTGCTTAGTCATTAAGATCAGTGGTTCACCTTATTCTTCATGAGCTGATCTGCCACCCATTTGTTGGTAACACTTTTGGGTCTGATAATGGGCTGGCCAAGTCCCTGGGCCAAAATATTCTGAGCACAAAAACCCAATATTCTGGAAACACCAAATAAAACAGTATAAAAATCGAATTGATTCAATCCATATTTGAACAGCAAAGCTCCAGAAGCCGCATCAACATTAGGCCATGGACTGGCAACTTTTCCGCCTTTGTATGTTTTCAGGATATCAGGAACTACCTTAAATAATTTTTCGGCAATCTGGAAACAAACATTTTCGGAGCAATAAGCTTTACCAAACTTCATAAAGGCTGTAAATCTTGGATCGGTTACCCTCAGAACTGCATGTCCATAGCCAGGAATTACCTTACCCGAATCCAGTGTTTCCTTAATGTACAGCGCTATCTCTTCTTCAGAAACCAAATCGCCAAATCGATGGCGAATTTCCAGTATAAACTTTAAACAATTTTGGTTTGCCAAACCATGAAGAGGCCCGGCCAGGCCATTCAAGCCAGCGGAAATGGCATAATACAAACTCGAAAGTGCCGAGTTGACAACACGAGAGGTAAAGGCACTTACATTACCACCTTCATGGTCGCAATGTAGAACCAAATACAAACGCATTAGCCTGGCTAACTCTTTTCCTGAATTCGGCAATCCAAGCATCATGGCCAGGTTTCCGGCCCAATCCAGATCGGGATCTCTTTTGATGAGTGTTCCATCTCCAAATCGGATTCGATAAATCCCTGCTGCAAGTTCTGGAAGTTTGGCAATCACATTTAATGCATCTTCGAAAGTGTACTTCCAAAAATCGGATTTTGGAATGCCTTTTAAATAGTTTCTTTTGAAAACAGATTCCTGTTCCATGGTTAAAATTCCCAGGCTCAGCATGCTCATTGGGTGAGTATCTTCAGGCAATGCTTTTAGTACATCCCAGGTATACTGTGGAACTCCGGAACGTTCGTTCATTTCTTTTCGAAACTCCTCCAAAAAATCAGATTCGGGAAGTTTCCCTGTGCATAGCAAATAAAATATCTCTTCGGGATATTTTTCCGACAAGTCTTCCACCGTAAAATCGCCAATATGAAGACCAGAGTACGGATCAACATAGGAAGTATTACACACCAAGGCTGTCAATCCTCTCATTCCACCATATACCTGTCCTACCGTTACTTCCGATAGAACAGTATCTCGTCCTCCTTCGAAAATGTGCTCTATTTCATTTTTTAAGTAAGTGAGGTTATTCTTAATTTCATTTCTTAAAATGGACATATCCAACAAGTTTAAATCAAAACATCTAAATCCAAACAGAAGAATGCATTGCTGCATTATATCAGAAAAAAGGGAGTCTTATTAATTTACGAAATTTCGAAGAGAAATGCAGACAAAACAAATGATAAACAGAAGGTATAGAAAGGAATTACCTGTGGTAAATTGTCGGGAATTTTACTTTTAGGACAGTTTAACATTTGAGTAAGTTTCATTTTAAATCTTTTCTTCTATCTTCATCTTATCTAAAATCATTTTAAATAAAAAGACAATGGAAAAACGAAATAAAATTATTTATTGGATAGCTACTGGCCTACTTTCAGCTTTAATGTTAATGTCGGCAAGCATGTATTTTATGAATTACGAAATGGTAAGCGCTACATTTAACAATTTAGGATTCCCAACGTGGGTAATTTATCCTTTGGCAGTAGCAAAACTATTAGGTTTAGTCGCCATTCTTAGCAAGAAATCGAAGCTATTAAAGGAGTGGGCTTACGCCGGATTTTTCTTCGATTTTGTTCTCGCGTTCTTTGCCCATATTGTAGCCCAGGATGGAGAATTTGCACCTGCATTAATTGCAATTGTGTTACTTATCGTATCAAGAATTTACGATCAAAAAGTATTTAACTAGTATAAAAATAAAAAGCATCCCAATTTTGGGATGCTTTTGAATACAAGCTCTGTTTGTATCTATTATTTCACTGCAACAACTAAGTATTTTGAAGCTTTCCAGAATTCTTCAGGATTCAAGATTGTAATTGCTTCAATCTCTTTGTCAGTTCCTTCAATTCTGTATGAATCGCTTGGGTGTGAAGTTACTAAGCTAACTTTCTTACCTGATACTGGAATACTTGTAGTCTGAGTAATGTCAATTTGGTTGAAGTTTTCAGGATTAATTGTTTGGTTCAATTTGTTGGTTGCACCAATTCCTAACAATCCACCTTCGCTTGTAACTACTTGTTTCATTTTCAATTCCTTGATATCACCAATCACATAATGAGCAGTGTTCAAGTCAGTAGTTTGCTCTTCAATAATCTTTGCCTTGTTTTCATTCTCAGTGTTTAATGCTACAACTGTACCATTTAATTCTGTCACTTGTCCGTTTAAGTTCTCAACTTCACCGTTTAACTGAGCAATCTGATCAGATAAAGCAGTAATTGAAGCGTCTTTCTCTTCGATCTGCGACTTTAAACCAGCAACTAATTTCTTTAGTTTTGAGTTTTGATACCAGCTGTTTTTCAACTTTTTGTCAAGACTTTCAATCTTAGCTCTGTTTTCTTCCAACAACTCACGAACTAGGTTCAAATCATTTACCATTTGCTCTTTTTGTCCCATCGATGGGTTTTCATTGGCATTTACTGAAATGATCTGCTCTTTTTCTTTAATAATGTTTAAATTCGCTGCAATCACATCAAATGATTCAACAAACTCATCAATTGTAGAATCTTTTTCCTGAGCCATTTGAGTCAACTGCTGATTTTGTTGACGAAGTTGCTTCAATTCTTTTTGGTTACAAGCTGTAAAAAATGGCAACACTAATAATGCTAATACTAACTTTCTCATAATTCTTAATTTTTAAACAGGTTTACATCAATTCAAATTCACAATTACTATATGAGAATACTGTGCCGCAATTTTTTTTCGCTTCAAAAGAAAATCGCAAAAACAGCTTAAGTACTGATAATGTGTGCACTTAGCGAATGATATTTTTTGGCACAATCAAAAAGTGATGTTTTTTAATTCAAAAATCTGTGGTAAAGATTCCACACTTTGTAGAATTGCTTTCTACAAATTCACGCTGTTTGGGTATAAGTGAAGTTCTTTTATTGAAATGGTATACCATAATCTGAATACAAAAAAAGCCTGCACGAGGCAGGCTGGAGGGTGTACCTTCGAAAATATTCCGAAGGCAATCGATTATCTTATCAAATCTTTACTTCTTATTCCATATTAATGCAGCAGCTCCTAAAACAGCAGCATTGTCCTTTATCCCGGAAGGAAGAACCTGAATTTTACCTTTATAAATTGGCATCAGGTTTTTCTCCAGGGTTTCTCTAACTGGTTCGAATAGAATATCACCTGCCTTTGCAAGACCACCAAATAAGAAAATGGCTTTAGGACTGGTAACAGCAACCACGTTTGCCAATACTTCGCCTAACATTTGAGCTGTGTAAGAAAATGTTTCATTGGCCACTAAATCACCTCGTCCGGCAGCTTCAGCAACCATTTTAGCGGTTAGTTCGCTAAAAGGAATGTCTCGCAATTCGCTTTCGCCAAGATGTCTTGCCAATAATTTGTATACCGATCGTTTTACACCTGTAGCCGAAACATAGGTTTCCAAACATCCTTTTCTACCGCAACCACACTCGCGTCCACTTTTACGAACAATCATGTGTCCTACTTCACCTGCAAAACCATCGTGCCCGTACAAAAGATCACCATTTACAACAATTCCACTTCCAAGTCCTGTTCCTAATGTAATCACCATGAAATTATCCATGTCTTTTGCCGCACCAAATACCTTCTCTCCCATTGCGGCAGCATTGGCATCATTGGTAATCATTACCGGAACATCTAATCTTTGCTTCACCAATTCAACCAATGGAACACTTCCTTTCCATTTTAGATTTGGAGCATTTTCAATTGTACCTGTGTAATAACTTGCATTGGGAGCACCAATTCCAACTCCAACAATGTTTAGAACACCTTCAAATTCATTCAATTTTAATTGAACCAGATCAAATAAGTCATCCAGATATTTATTAATATCATCATGCTTTTGGGTTGGAATACTACCAGAAACCAAACAGTTCCCTTCACGATCAATACATCCAAATACTGTATTGGTTCCTCCTATATCTATGCCTAAAGCAATTTCTTTCATTTCTATTCTTCCCTTCTATTAATAAATATCTTAGTGCTTGTGTCCTTTTAATGCGTAATACAAAATATAAGCATAACACAAAATTGCGATTACAAATGAGTTGGCTAAACCAAAGCTATCTGCTAAAACACCCATAATCATTGGCACTACGGCTCCACCAACAATGGCTAAACAAAGAATACCCGATCCTTGACTTGTATGTTTTCCTAAACCATCAATTGCTAAGGTAAAAATTGTTGGGAACATGATAGAGTTAAATAAACCAACCAAAACAATGCTCCAAAGTGCAACATAACCGGTAGTCATCATGCTTATAACAATTAATACTACTACCATTACCGAATTAAATGCAAGTACTTTGGCAGCCGATATCTTTTGCATTACGGCAGATCCAATAAAACGACCTACCATAGCTCCACCCCAAAATACAGAAACATATGTTGCGGCTTCGGCTTCACCAAATAAATGTAAGCCCTCATCACCAAAGTACATCACCAAAGCACTACCGATTGCGACCTCGGCACCAACATATGTAAATATTCCTATAGCTCCCAAAACCAGGTGGCGAAATTTCCAGGCTGAACCTTCAGCTTTTTCTTCTTCAGCATCCTGAATTTTTGGAAGTTTTACAAAAGCAAAAATTACTGCAATTACTATTAAGGCCAATGCCAAACCAACATATGGCATTTGAACTGCCTCGGCCTTGCCAACTGCATCAGTTGCCGAATTATCAAGGATTAACCATGCACCAAAAATTGGAGCTACTGTGGTTCCTAACGAATTAAAACCTTGTGTCAGGTTTAATCGGCTTGATGCCGTTTCAGGAGTTCCCAATTCTGCAACATACGGATTGGCTGCTACTTGAAGCACCACAATTCCTGAGGCCAACACAAAAAGTGCAAATAAGAAAAAACCATAAGATAAAAAGTTAGCAGCCGGAAAAAACATGGCAGCACCAATACCTGCAATGGTCAAACCGCTTACGATTCCCATTTTATATCCTATTTTACCAATAATCCAACCGGCAGGCAGTGACATTAAAAAATAAGCTCCAAAAAAGGTAAACTGTACAAGCATTGCTTGTGTAATCGTTAAATCGAACAATCCTTTAAGGTGAGGAATTAAAATGTCATTCATACAGGTTAGAAATCCCCACATGAAAAATAAAGACGTAAGCAGTGCCAAGGCACCTTTGTAATTCATTTTTTCTTTGGTTGCAGCACTTCCTGCAGCAATATTTGTATTCAATGAGACCATAATGTAGATTTTCAATCGTTTGTGTGACAAATTTCAATGAATTACAGCAAAGAACATTTTACTATTTTACCATTTGCTTGTACTATATTAACACTGATCTTATTTCACATCAAAAATCATGTTAATTAATTGTTATTCTTGAATAAAAACACACCTGAAACTACATCACCATCCATAAAAACACTATATTAGCACCAAAATTGAAAATCCACTTCAAAAGTGATAAAATAATACAATCATGTCATTAATACGAGAAGAGATTTCCATAAAAAGAGAACATTCATTTCGATCGAAAATAGACGTCTTACCTCACATCGAGGTACCATGGCATTATCACCCGGAATATGAGTTGATTTTTATTGAGAAAAGTCACGGAACCCTGGTCGTAGGTGATTGTATTGATCATTTTAAGGATGGAGACATGATTTTTATTGGTCCGAACACCCCTCATATCATGAAAAATGATGATGTGTTTTACCAAAAGGAATCAGAAGAAAGAGTGATTGCCTGGGTAGTGCATTTTAAGGAAGATAGTTTTGGCAAAGAGTTTTTCCTGCTTCCTGAAATGAAAAGAATTCGTGAAATGCTTACCAACTCGTTCAAAGGAATACGAATTGAAGGAAGTACCAAATACAAGATTATCCAATACCTAAAGAATCTGCACTCATCGGATTATTCGCAAAGAATTATTGTGCTTTTGCAAATTTTGCAACTCATCGCTCAATCGGAAGATCTTGAATATCTGGCTTCTGATAGTTTTGTAGAATCGTTCAAACAAAGCAGCAACCAGAAGCTGTATCAGATTTACGAATATGTGAGCAAAAACTTTCAGCAAAAAATTGAATTGGATGAAGCTGCAAAAGTTGCAAACATGAGTAAAACTGCCTTTTGTCGTTTCTTTAAAAGCAAAACTCAAAAAACGTTCTCGGAGTTCCTGAACGAAATGCGAATTAACTACGCACAAAAACTCCTGGCTGAAGGTAAACTTAGCGTTGCACAAATTGCTTACGAATGTGGTTTTAATAGTCCTTCCTATTTTAACAAACAGTTTAAGGCAAAAACAGGTATAGCTCCTTTGCAACTTAGAGGCAAATCATTAGACTCAATTGCCTAACAACCAAACTAAGGATTCACGTAAAACATCACGCCAATAGTATAAAGCATGGCCCTGATGATGGGTTTCAAATTGATAATCAATTACCGAATTGTTCTGATCCAATGCATTTACAAAGTCTTGGTTTACTCTGTGCCATCCTTCATAAGTTCCTACATGGAGGTATAAACGTACAGGCAAATCAACACTTGCAATTCGATCGCCCAAATCCTCACCTAAACCCTGGTAATTATATAACACGTTTAAGGCACCTGATTGCGACAATACATTGCTAAAAACAGAAGGGTATTCACTTGCTGCATAAATTGAAAATGCCCCACTATTAGAAAGTCCGGCAATTGTTCTGCCCTCTTTGGAATCAACTGTAGAATAGGTAGCATCAATAAAGGGAATAAAATCATGAACCAAATAGCTAAGATACACATCCTTATCTTCGGTAATATAATCTTCATTTCTATAAAACTCGTATTCCGATACCTGGTGATAATCGCAAAATATGGCTATAATAGGTTCAATCTCCTTATGATGAATCATATAATCCAACACATTATTTATTTCCATACTCTTAATGTAATCTTTACCATCCTGAAAATAAATGCATCGATATTCCTGATTCGTGTCGTAAGTCGGTGGCAGATACACATGGTACTTTCTAATCACGTCCCTAACCTGCCCCTCAATTCCAACTTTTCCCGCAAAACTTAAATCTTTAATTACAGTGCCATGCGGAATATCTTCATAGCATTCTACCTCTGGCTGTTCTGGATATTCCGACATTCTAAGTTCAGAGTGTTTCCCCCAACCCGTTAAACCGTAATTAGGGTTTAAAGGATCCAATATTCCTGCTGTTCCATCAACTATATATTCATATTCAAGGCGTGCATCCGCCTCATATTTTTGTCTTAAAATAAACAAATCACTGCCACGGTATTTTACTAAAGGAAGATTTGCACTTTGTTGTCCCCAATAATTGAAATCGCCCGAATATTCAATAGAATTGGCTTCTCCCTTGTATACAAAAATTACTGAATCTCCATTTACAACCGGGAAATCAAACTTCTCACAAATCTCTATAAAATTGTTATCCAGATATACCTGTGCATCCGATGGAAGTAGTGTTTTTAGCTCATCCAAAAGCTCATTAAAAGTGGTTATTTGTGCAATTGATTTTGGTTCTGGCTGTTCCCATGTATAATCATCGTTTTTATCACAAGAACTAAAAAATAGAATCAATAAAATGCCAATCAGAAGTTTGTTCATTATTGTTTTATTAGTGGTTTTTTTCAGGAATTTAAATTATTATTTTTCAGATCATACACCTAGATAGAATTTTGTAAATACTTATCAGTATAAATCTCTACAATACTCAATTAACTCAGCAGCATCCTTATAGGTTTTTGCTGCGTCGATCAGTAGAAATTTCTTTTCTAAATCTCCCAATGCGCCGGCACTTGTGCATATTCGCAGATGTCTCTCTCCTACAACTTCTGCCCCATATTCAGCCGCAATATGTCCAGAAACCAAAGTATTTAATGGCTGCTCTTGTCTATCATCACTGGTAAGTTGCAGCAAGCGATCCACAAACCCATGATAATCTTCACCAAATTGCTTTTCATTACCATTCATTAGGATATCCCACAAAAAATCTCCTTTAGTGGTATTCATAAATTCTGAACCAATCTGAGGATCGAATGTTTTGATACCTTCCAAATGCTTTGTAAAACCATCCTGGTGATTAAAATCTTTCAACTCTTTCAAGGAGATATCACCCTGGTTTTCATACCTATTCGAAGCTCCCGTATGATTAATCAAAGTTCCTCCCTGGGTGCGCAGCATAAGAGGCATATCCATAAAAAAGCGAATCACTTCTTCCCGGCACTTTTGAATGCGATATTCGAACCAGGAAGTAAATTCAAGCTGGCCTTTGGCCAAAGGAATATGGTAGATATGTACAAATTCATGGTTTCCCAATAAGCAGATCACATCACTCTCGGCTTGATTGGCTTTCAAGTCCATCAAATCTTCAATCATCTCCAAAGACTCATCCTTCTGTTTCCCAGGATAGGCATGAATTAAATCACCCAAAAACACCAAATAATCAGCTTTTCCTTTTGCCTTAAGCGTTTGATATACTTTATGCACCTGCCTAAAATCGTATCCATTTCCATGTAAATCGGACACAATCATTAGCTTACCAGAAGAAATATCTCGAATCATTGAAATAAAATTAAATCATAAATCAGCTGTAAAAGTTCTATAAATTTTATAAATTAAAAAAGTCACAACTATTTTTATGTAGAATCTCTTAATTCTTTTATTTATGCTTGAAAAATTACTTAAAAATACCAAAGATTATTTTTGGAGACTAAATCGTGATGGAGATATTGTTCTTGGTCGTTCCGATATCGAGCCAAAAGCAAAAGTAACCTTTACTGTTACAAAAAAATGGGCCAATATTGCCCCTATTGTTGAAGATAGTCCAGGAAATTATATTGGAAAGCCTCAAAACTTTATGAAAAAAAGTAAAGAATACGAACTCATCACAAACTTGGTGAAAGAGGTGAAAGCCTATCTAAAAGATGATCCTAAGATCGATCATGAAATGACCATAGAAAATACCATGAAGTTATTGCAGGATTATTATAGCTAAACATGCTTTTATGCTAAAGTTATTTCTTACATCAATGCTGATTTTTTTGGCATCCTTCAATTCATTGAATGCACAAAGGGTAAAGAAACTTGATGTTGGCGACCTGTTTCCAACAATTGAAGGGGAACTGCTTTCTTCTAAAGAAATTCGGTTACCCGACCATTGTAAAGGCAAAATTTCTTTACTCATTGTAGCTTTTAAAAGAGGAACTCAGCCACAAATAGACACCTGGACAAAACCGGTCATGAAGGAATTCAGCATGTATGAAGATTTTCGTTTCATTGAAATTCCAATGATCAGTAATTTTTACTCATGGATTTCGAATTATATTGATAATGGCATGAGGAAAGGAATTGTTCCGTCCATGCATAAAAATGTGATGACTTATTATGGTCCGCTTTCGGATTATTACAAATATTTCGATGTGGACGATAAAAAACAATGCTATGTGTTTTTACTTAATCGTGAAGGTAAAATTGAATTTATGAGCAAAGGTGAGGCAGAATCACACAAAATTCTTCTGCTATTGGACAAAATAAGAAAGCATCTTAACAAATAATTTTCCCAAGCACTTTTTACGCTTTTTCTCTGATGTTTTTAATAAGAAAACTTACTTTTACGTTTTCAATCAAAAGACAGACAAAATGAACAAAAGAGGATTTGCAAGCGATAATTTTTCCGGTGTTCTACCTGAAGTTTTAGAAGCCATTACCAAAGCGAACGAGGGCCATGTAATGGCGTACGGAGGTGACCATTATACTGCTTCCGCCATCGAAAAATTCAAACAGCTATTCGGCGAGAATATCGATGTTTATTTTGCTTTTAATGGAACAGGAGCCAATGTAATAGGTTTATCGGTCTTAACGCAATCCTACCATTCTATTCTTTGTCCGTCGACTGCACACATTCAGGTTGATGAATGTGGTGCTCCCGATAAATTTACTGGTTGCAAGGTAATTCCTATTGATACACCAAATGGAAAACTTACACCTGAATTGATCAAACCTCAACTTCACGGTTTCGGCTTTGAACACCACTCACAACCAAAAGTAATTTCTATTACGCAGTGTACCGAATTGGGTACTGTCTACACTCCTGAAGAGGTAAAGGCTATTTGCGATTTGGCACACGAACACGATATGTACGTTCATATGGATGGTGCACGCCTTGCTAATGCGGTGGTAAGTTTGGATGTTGATGTAAAAGAGATTACCACCCATGCAGGGATTGATGTATTGAGTTTTGGTGGCACAAAAAATGGGATGATGCTAGGTGAAGCTGTCATCTTTTTCAATCCTGAATTGTCGAAAAATGCCAAGTATATTCGCAAGCAAAGCATGCAACTTTGCTCTAAAATGCGATATATTGGTGCACAGTTCGATGCCATGTTAAGCAATGAACTTTGGCTAAAAACTGCTCGCCATGCCAATGCAATGGCCAAACTTCTAAAAGAAGAGGTTGAAAAAATCCCAGAGGTAAGCATTACGCAAGAAGTACAAACCAATGGTATTTGGGCTTTGGTTCCTAAAGATAAAATTGAGAAACTGCAAGAAGAATATTTCTTCTGGATTTGGGATGAACACGCTGGTGAAGTGCGTTGGTTATGCTCTTTTGATACCACAAAAGAGGACATTTTAGGATTTGTAGACCTTCTAAAAAAAGAACTCTCTGTAAATTAAATATTCAGCTCATATAATTAATACTAAGATTAAACAGCTTTTGACCAATTGTTAGAGGCTAACTGCGTAAAATAATGGCTCACTTACTCGAAAATATTTCTCTTAAAAAGTACAATACATTTGGAATTGAGGCTACGGCCCGATATTTCTTCGAATTCGAACAGGAAGAAGAGATATTGGAATTCCTGAAGGAAAATAACATTGCAGATACTCAATATTTGATTTTGGGTGGTGGAAGCAACCTGCTGTTTACCGAAGATTTTAATGGTTTGGTTTTACATCCTAACATTACTGGAATAGAACTGCTCGATGAAGATGAAGAATCGGTTTTATTGCGCGTGGGTTGTAACGAAGAGTGGGATGAGTTTGTGGAATGGGCAGTGGAAAACCAGCTCTATGGCATCGAAAACCTATCTTTAATTCCTGGAACAATTGGTGCATCGCCTGTGCAAAATATAGGTGCATATGGCGTTGAAGTAAAAGAGGTGATTGAAAATGTAGAAGCCATTTCAATCGAAACCAAAGAGCCTGTCATTTTTAGCAATGCTCACTGTGAATTCGCTTATCGAAATTCAGTCTTCAAAAACGAATACAAAAACCTGTTCATTATTACACATGTACAATTCAGGTTGAAGAAAAAGGCTGAGCTCAAACTTCAGTATGGTGCCATTCAAAAAGAAATGGAAGCCTACGGCGAAATCAATCTAAAGAACTTACGCAAAGCCATTATTAAAATCCGCGAAAGCAAATTGCCAGATCCTGAAGAAATAGGAAATGCGGGTAGTTTTTTTAAGAACCCAATTGTTGATAAAGAAAAAGCCGATAAGCTTAAATCGCAATACGAAAATATGCCCACTTACGAAATTAGCGATATGGAAACTAAATTGGCTGCCGGATGGTTAATTGAACAATGCGATTGGAAGGGTAAAAGATTTGGCGATGCCGGCGTACACAAAGACCAGGCCTTGGTTCTGGTAAACTATGGCAATGCCAAAGGAAACGACATTTTGAAACTGGCAAATGACATCCGCAAATCTGTTCTTATCAAATTTGGGGTGAAATTGGAAATGGAAGTGAATGCGATTTAGAAGGATTTCACACTTAAAATATTATAAAAGAAAATGCAAAGTTCATTACAATAATGATACTTTGCATTTTTCATTTAAATATTCGCTGCAATTTTCTTAGATACAGTATGTTTACCTACTTCATGATTCGTCTCCTATTCAACTCATTCTGATATTTTCTGGCATTGCGGTTGTGCTCGCGAAGTGTTCGTGCAAAAATATGATAGCCTGAAAAATCGGGGTTTGCACAGAAGTAATAATACTTGTGATTTTCGTAATTCAGTACGGCATTTAAGCCAGAAATAGATGCCTGGCGGATAGGCCCTGGGGGCAAACCACGATATTTGTATGTATTGTATGGAGAGTCAATTCTTTTGTGCTTATTCAGTACGCGTTTAATGGTAAAATCGCCCAAAGCAAATTTCAGAGTTGGATCGGCATCCAGTTTTATTTTTCGATTCAGTCGGTTCATGTAAACACCTGCAACGCGGTTTTTCTCATCATTTTTTATGGTTTCCTCATCAACAATTGAGGCCAGTATGCTCACTTCAACAGGCGATAAACCAATTTTTTCAGCTTTCTTTAACCTCTCAGCATTCCAAAATCGAGAGTACTCCTTGTACATTCTATCCATAAAGGCATTGGTAGTTGTGTTCCAATACAGTTGGTAGGTATTCGGAATAAACATTCCAATCACAGTTTCGGGCTTGAATCCATATTTTGAAATTCTATTTTCATCGCGTAAAGCGGTGATTAAGCTCAAAGAGTCAGCTTCGATCTGCTTCGCAATCTTACCGGCAAAATCCTCAAGTGTTCTGGTATTATTAAAGGTCAGCTGAATTGGACTTTGAACACCCGATCTGAGTAGGTTTACCAAATCATTATTACTCATTCCATTTTTGATTTGGTAACGACCACCATGAATGTGATTTGCAAAATTCTTTTTGTCCATGACCCACTCCAGTGAGTTTGCATTTTTAATCCAATCTTCTTGCTCCAAAAGATCAATTACATCAGCCTGTGTTGCAGTAGATGATACATATAGGTATGCAGTATCCTCTCCGTTTAAATCAACATTTGAAGAAAAAATTCGGGTGTATAAATGAAATAGAATTGCTCCTGCAACAATCAGGATCAACATTACTGAAATGAGGAAAATTCTTAATCTTTTAGAACGGATGTCGTTTAATCGCAAAAAGTTTATCATTGCTTAGGTGTTGAATGTAAATGCTAAGTTCGCAAAAATAAAAGAAATTCAGTGCCTAAAATACTCAAACTGCCTAAAAAGCCTTACGCGAATTCAAATTTATACACTTTTAAGTCTAAGTACATGCATTTTTAAATACCGGAAGTAATGCCAAATTATTATATTTGACTCACACAATTATAAACTTACACACATGAACATTTCATCAAATTTCGATAGCGGAAAAATAGAGGTGATCGAAGCTCTTGACCCACAAAATATTCAACTGCGAATTCCTAACGATACGAACTCTGAACATTTTCAGTGGTTCCATTTCCGTTTATCTGGAATGCAGGAAAAAGCTGTAAAAATGTGCATTCAGAATGCCAGCGAGGCATCATATCCCGAAGGATATGACGAATATTATGCTGTAGCTTCTTACGACCGCGAGTATTGGTTCAGAGTTCCTACTTTTTACGATGGAAAACAATTGACCATCGAGCATACTCCCGAATTCAACTCGGTTTACTATGCTTACTTTGCGCCATATACTTACGAACAACATCTTGATTTGGTGCACAATGCACAAATGTCTCAGGAGTGTGAATTGGTATCGATCGGCAAAACCGTTGAAGGCAAAGACATCGATATGTTAATTGTTGGTGAGCCGGATGAAAGCAAGAAGAAAATCTGGGTAATTGCTCGTCAGCATCCGGGTGAAAGTATGGCTGAATGGTTTATTCAAGGCTTATTGGGCAAATTGTTAGATGAAGATGATGCAGTGGCCAGAACCTTACTGAGCAAAGCTGTTTTCTACATTGTACCAAACATGAATATTGATGGTAGTATTGCCGGCAACCTTCGTGTAAACACCAAAGGATTCAACTACAACAGAGAATGGGCTGAGCCTAGCGAAGAAAATAGTCCGGAGGTATTCCACGTTCGTAATTTAATGGATGAATATGGTTGTGACCTAAATTTAGATATTCATGGTGATGAAGCATTGCCGTACAACTTTATTTCAGGCATTGAAGGAATTCCTTCTTTTGATGAAAGATTGAAAAATTTAACGGAAAATTTCATTGGCACATGGATGGATACATGCCCTGATTTTCAGGACACTCATGGCTATCCTAAAAACGAACCAGGAAAAGGCAACCTAGCAATCTGTTCAAAACACATTGGAGAACGATTTAAATGTTTATCTTTGACAATTGAAATGCCATTCAAGGACAATAATGATTTACCAGAACCTGAATGTGGCTGGTCACCAGACCGTAGCATCCTACTTGGAGAATCGGTTCTACAGCCAATTATGAAAGTGGTAGATCACTTAAGATAAGATATTAAAGATTATACTTCTAAGTATATTACTCGAAAGGCCCATGCTTAAGCTTCCGTAAGTGTGGGCTTTTTACTTTTTTTTAACTTTCCAAAACTTTTAAGGCTCGATTCTTGTTCATATTTTTAAACAGAAAGCGATAAAAATATGAGATTCTTCAAATACATCTTAACTCTTACCTTATTTCTTGCCTTGACAAAGGGATATGGACAAGATCTTGATAAAGTAGATCGCATGTTATCCAATTATCCGGCTAATCCAAGTTCAACAGAAGAGCTGGCAAATCGGATCAAGAACGATTTTTCGAATGATTTGGAAAGGGTAAGAGCCATTTACAAGTGGATTGCACTACACGTTGCTTACGACACAAAAGCATTAGGCAAACCACAACGAGTGCGTTTTTCTTATCGAACTCTAGCCGAATTGGAGGCCAAGAAGAAGCAATTCAGAAAAGATTTGGCCTTACAAACATTAAAAAAACGGAAAGCTTTATGCGAAGGCTACTCCACCCTTTTTCAGAATTTGTGCCAACAAATGAATATCGAATGTGAAATTGTTCCGGGTATTGCACGTAGGTTGATTTCCGAAATTGATCGCCAAAATCTGCCATCTAACCATGCCTGGAATGCGGTAAAAATAAACGGCAAATGGTTATTGGTCGATGTAACGTGGGCTGCCGGTTGGGTAGATTATTCAAAAATGAAATTTCACCAAGAATTCTCATCCGCCTACTTTGCTTCAGATCCAAATGAGTTTGCCATGAAACACCTGCCTGATGATCAAAAATGGTTGCTAACAGATAATATTAACAGTAAAGCTGAGTTCGCAAGTCAACCAATTCCTTACAAATATTTCCTGGGTAAAAACATTAAATTATTGAGCCCACAAAAGGGAACAATCAATATGCTTAAATCAACGGGGGTGCAATTCAACTTGCAGAATGTTCCTGCAGATACCGAAATTGCCTATCATTTTAAGCGAGAAAAGTATGGTCAAAAAGTAAAATCTTTCACAAAAGCAGATACGCTCTCATTCAAAATTTATTCAGAATTGAAGGGTAAAGATGAGTTGGTGATCTACTTTAATGGAGAGCCTGCCCTTGGGTACAAGGTGATTGTGAAATAAAAAAAAATGGCTTTACCTGATAATAGGAAAAGCCACATGCTGTATTTTTAATTCTCTTCGCGGAAAAAGAGTTTGTAGTAACTCAAATCGCGGGCTGCATCGTAGCCTTTTTCGATAAACTTACGTTGCCCGTGAATGTAAACATGAAAGTTCTTATCCAACTTTAGCACATGTTTGAAATAGCGCTGCTCACCTTTCACGGCATCCTTGCTAATATCAAAATCATCCTCTATTTGTGTTCCTCTTTCGTTCTGGTAGTATTCCTTGTATTCATCAAAGGCCGAAGCCACCTCAGGTTGCTCAATTACTTCCTGCTTAAACAAATCCTCGTTAAACTCCTTTTTATCCTTAAAAAAGTTAATTGATTTGTTCATCATGTCAATCTGATCAGCTTTGGCAACTTCATTCTCATCGTTGTACACATCACCAATAAAACCTTTACACATGTCCAAATAGTTCTGGGTATGATAGAAATTATCTTCGCGAAGTTTCAAATCCAAGAAGTCTTCCTTCCAGTACAAAGCATCTTTGTTTGGATTGGTTTTATCCACAATGCAAACCTTAAATCCTTCCTCTTTTTCTGTATTAAAAATCAGGCAACCTTTATCTAATTTCTTGATATTGATGCCATTTTCGCAGCCCAGCTCAAAATTATCCTGGCGCTGGTATACTTTTAGGAAGGTATCTTTATTTTCCGATTTGAAAATTCCCAGGGCATTACAAACTTCACCATCGACCACGCAGCCCGAAAAGGCCACAAGATAAAACTCCCCGCCTTTAATGTTTGGATGGTTCGATTTTTCGTACAGGTGAACTGCAATATTTGTAGATTGATCGTAGAAGCTTTCATTGTTCTCAAAAAATTCTGAAGCATAGCAGTACACCTCGTTCATGTTAATTCCTGCTTCGTTCTGAAAATGATAGAACTCCTCCTTGTTAAAAGCTGTAAGAAAATACTTTAGCAATACATCTCTCACATCTTCATCGTCAATTTCTATTTCCGATTTGGAAAGTTTTAGATCTTCTTCAAGGTGTTTGTTTCCAACATTGTGAACCACAATGCGATCCAGGTTTATCTCTTCAAAATTAAACATATGGTACTTTTTTAAGAACCTGACAAAGATACTCACTTTCGTTAAATATCAATTCATTTCTATAATGAAGAAATGCAGGATTAAAGGTAAAGGGCAACTGGCATTCAATTGTTGGACCTTTTTAAGCCATAAGTCTATTTCTTTCTCTGTTTTCGATACAATAAATATCCAACAATAAGAATCCACAGAATTGTTAATCCAGCAATGGGAATAAATAAAATGTACATTTTACCAAAAATGTATTGGTAAATGCGCCCGGTATGAACTTCCAGACAAAGATTCCATAGCGACATGCGACTTTCCTGAATATTCAAAGGCATTGGTGTAAAACCTGTATCGTCACTTAAATTTCCCGCACCCAAATTGTAATCGAAAAGTATCTCTCTCCCATCCTTGTCTTTTAAATAACCAGCAATTGGATGAGTTGCAATGGGTGGTCCCATTCTTCGAACCGGAACATGAGGGCGTTTGGTGATATAATCGAATAAGAGATTTCTCTCGGGCATCCAATAGAATATTCCGCTAAAGGATCCAACCAGGAATTGATCTTCTCCAACCTTCTCCAGCACATTCACACCCATCACCGAAACTGGTGGCTGATTATCGAAGCTTTCAGGTGCCGTTTCAAAGAAGTTATCGCTGTAATAAATGCCTTCGTTGGTTGCTAGAATTACCCGATTCGAGTGCTCGTCATACAAAACCCTTCTCAATTGATCGTACCATGGATTGGGGTTATCGAGATGGGTGAAAGGAATTTTATCGACTCTGCTGCTGGCTATGGCAATGAGCAAAGGCGGACGAAGAAACATCCCGGTAAGGGTGGTTAAAATCAGAAAAATGATTAACCAATTCCCGAAATGATTGTGCCATTTCAAATTGAATTTTAGGAAGTTGATTTTTCTTTTGGCATCTCCTCCTTTTTTCTTGATTCTCTTAATCCAGTTGGGAAAAAAGAAGTAAACCAAACCACTAAAACAAAGAAACAGGAATATCAGACCAATAAAATCAACAAAGAGCTTTCCAAACAGCCCAAAGGCTTCACCACTGTGAATTTCCCACAAGGTTTTAAACAGGCTTGTTTTTCCATCATAGTCTGTACTTGCCGGAATGGGAACAACTTCGAAAGTATTGCCACTTTTTTTTAGTAGATTGCTTCGGGTTAACAAATACAAGTCGTTATCAATCTCCATAAAATCAACCACTCGCTCTTCATCTACAGGCAATTCAAGTTTATTCCATTTCCGATTTTGGTATTGATATAGGCCAAATAAAGTTCCGGCAAACACCTCTCCTCTTTTCGTCTGAATTATTTTCTCAACCTTTCTATTGTCAATTCCTTTGGGAAATCCTGTATTGAATTCGACAAAAGATTTCAAATTATCTGAACTTTCCCAAACTCCAATATTCCCGTAGATCAATGAAGTACCATCCTGGAGGTGAATTGCCGATTTTACAGCAGCTTTGTTCCAGTTTTGATACTGGTATTCAGAACCCAGGTATTTTCGATTTACTTCGCAGGAAGAAAACAAGGAACGGTGGTTCATGATAATCCCGGAAAGGGAAAATAAAATGATAAAAAGTGTAAGCAGCAAGGATGGCCACTTGTGGTATTTTTTCAGAAACTGAATTGTCTTGCTTTTCGCCATATCGTAAAGATAACAACATAAAAAAACTGCCTGAAAGAACGGCAAGTGTTTCTATCAGACAGTTTTTTTCTTTAACCCTAAAATTAAACTAAACCATTACAGGTAAGTGAAAATTGCGCCCGGTACAAACCCACTCTCATCAAACTTCACCCTGGGCGCAATTCTATCAATTCAAACTAAATACTAGTTCAGGAACATTTTCATGTCTTCGTCTACAGTACCAATTCCACCAATTCCGAAAGTATCAACCAATACTTTTGCTACGTTTGGTGACAAGAATGCTGGCAATGTAGGTCCTAAGTGAATGTTCTTAACACCCAGGTGTAGAAGAGCTAATAATACGATTACTGCTTTTTGCTCGTACCATGCAATGTTGTATGCTATTGGAAGTTCGTTGATATCGTTCAACTCAAATACTTCTTTCAATTTCAATGCGATAACTGCCAATGAGTATGAGTCGTTACACTGACCTGCATCCAATACTCTTGGAATACCTCCGATATCACCTAATTCAAGTTTGTTGTAACGATATTTAGCACAACCTGCAGTCAAAATCACTGTATCTTGTGGTAATTTAGCAGCGAATTCTGTATAGTAATCACGACCTTTCATTCTACCGTCGCAACCAGCCATTACAAAGAACTTACGAATCGCTCCTGATTTTACAGCATCAACAACTTTATCAGCAACTTGCATTACCTGGTTGTGAGCAAATCCACCAACGATTTTACCCTTTTCGATCTCTGTTGGAGCCTGGCAAGTTTTCGCCAATTCAATAATTTCTGAGAAATCTTTCTTTCCGTTTTCATCAGCAGCAATGTGCTTGAATCCTGGGAAACCAGATGCACCAGTTGTAAATACTTTATCCTGGTAAGTTGAACTTGATTTTGGAGGAACAATACAGTTGGTAGTGAACAAGATTGGTCCGTTGAAAGTTTCGAACTCTTCGTTTTGTTTCCACCATGCATTACCATAGTTTCCTACAAAGTGTTCGTACTTTTTAAATGCTGGGTAATAGTTAGCTGGCAACATTTCAGAGTGAGTGTAAACATCAACACCAGTTCCTTCAGTTTGCTTTAACAATTCTTCCATGTCTTTCAAATCGTGACCCGAAATCAAGATACCTGGTTTGTTGCTAACGCCAATATTTACTTCTGTTACTTCAGGATTTCCGTATGCAGATGTATTTGCTTCATCCAAAGTAGCCATTGCAGTTACACCATTAGCTCCACACTTCATAACCAATCCTACTAAATCGTCAGCAGAAAGTGTATCGTCGATAGTTGCTACCAAAGCTTCTTGCATGAAAGCATACATTTCTGCTTTTTCGAAACCTAGGTTATAAGCGTGCTCAGCATAGGCTGCCAAACCTTTCAAACCGTAAGTTAACAATTCACGTAATGAACGAACATCTTCGTTTTCTGTAGCCAAAATACCAACTACGCGAGCTTTTGCATCAAAATCATTTTCTGAATCAGCAAACCATGTTGCAGAATGATGAAGATCACCGAAAGAAACACCAGCTTCTTCAGCTTGTTTTTTAATTTCTTCTTTTAGTTTTAATCCTTCGCGAATTGCTTCAACGAATTTTACTTTATCGAAGTTTGCGTTTGTGATAGTCATAAACAATCCGTTCATAATGAAATTGTTTACCTTATCATTCTCAACACCAGCTTCGCGAGCTTTTACACTGTACTGTGAAATTCCTTTCATTACGTACATAAGAAGATCCTGGATGTTTGCAACCTCATCGGTTTTACCACAAACCCCTTGAATAGTACAACCAGTTCCCTTGGCTGCTTCCTGACATTGATAACAAAACATGCTCATAATAGTATTTTTTAGTGTTATTTATTTAGTTTATTCAGTTTCAAATTCGTGTCGAATGGGAAGTTATTTCCTTTTGACATTACAAATATCCGACATTCACCACCTAAAAAGTGTAACGGATGTTACAAACACTAAAAAAATCAGATTTTTTTATCTTTTTTTCCTCTAAGCATGTTTTGGAGACAAAAAATCCCAACCGAATTTCGATTGGGATGGCTTATATATTTTATTCGTTAAAGTCTTTTAAACATTCTTTTGAGTTTTTCTTTTAACTCACATTTCGATTTTTTATAACTGGCCAATTGCGTTTCTGTTAACACCTCACTAAAATCATTCTCCTTTTGTAATAAGCTATCGCGAACTGCTTGCATACAAGGAAAACCAGCTTTCTCGGTTGTTAATCGATCTATTTCTTTTTCACATTCAAGATTCAGTTCTTTTACTTTTAGGATTTGGTCGGTGCTCAAATCTAACTTTTCAGTCATCCATTTAGTAATGACATCTGCTCTTTTCTCAGCCTCCGAAATTTTCTTAGCGCTCAAATTAACACTTAGAAACACAAATAATAGAATCAAACTTCCTTGTACCAACTTCATAAACTTCACTTTTAATTCTAAAATATACACACTTCTACAAACGTATGCTTTCGAGAAATGTTTTACAATTCGATAGAAAAATATAAAAAAAACGAGAATTCAACAAACAGATTCTCAATATTATGCACTTGCAAAATACATACCAAAGATATCGATAAAACTCTTATAAATAATAAAGTTAAGTATGCTATTTATTAAGAAATAATTAATAATTTGCGCTTTCTTTTATATCGGATCTGTACTATTATTGTTCTTAAATACAACAGTTGATATAATACATCGAAGCAATTGTGAAGTTGAATGAATTAACAGAATGAATATGAAATCGATAAATATATATGCCGATACAAAAGCTCTAATTTTTGATTTGGATGGAACCCTGGCCGATACAATGCCCTTGCATTTTGAAGCCTGGAAAAAAGCTGCTGAAATCTTGAATGTTGAATATTCATTTGAATTTTTATCAGCTTGTGCAGGAATGCCATCAGCCAAGATTATTGAGAAGCTAAATAGAGAATACAACCATTCTATTGATCCGCAGGAATTCTCCGTGATTAAAGAAGAATTTTTTGCTAAGGAGATGCATAAAATAACCGAAATTAAACCTGTAACTGACTTGGTTTACAAATACCACAAGCAACTTCCAATGGCAGTGGGCACAGGAGGTAAAAGGAATATCGCCCAGGAAACCATGGAGATTCTTGGTTTGGACAAGTACATTCCGATATTGGTGAGTGCTGACGATGTTAGCCTACACAAACCAGAACCAGAAACCTTTTTAAAGTGCGCCGATTTAATGGGAATTGATCCTAAAAATTGCCAGGTTTTTGAAGATGGATTGTTGGGTATACAGGCAGCTGAAAAAGCAGGAATGATGGTTACCGATGTCACTCCATATTACTAAATCAATAACTCTACATCATGTTTAAAAAATTACTCTTACTGATTTCTGTTGCACTTGTTCTTTTCTCGTGTAGCGAACAAAAAAAGGAGTACACACTTGCTTTTTACAATGTCGAAAATTTATTCGATACCATTAATCATCCGGTAAAATGGGACGATGATTTTACACCTGAAGGAAAGCTAAAGTACAGCACCCAACGTTATGGGGATAAACTTGAAAAACTTTCAAAAGTATTGTCGTCTATAGATACATTAAGTTTACCAACAGTAATTGGTCTATGTGAAATTGAAAATCGTTTGGTGATTGAAGATTTGTGCAAAGAAGATGCCTTAATTGCTGGAAATTATAAAATTGCACACACCGAAAGTCCTGATAAAAGAGGGATTGATTGTGCTTTAATCTATAAAAGTGACGACTTTAAATACCTAAATCACGAAGCCATTGGCATACAATTTCCCTGGGAACCAGATTATACAACAAGAGACATTCTGCATGTAGAAGGTATTTTAGGCAAGAAAGATACGGTTCATATTTTTGTAAACCACTGGCCTTCGAGAAGAGGTGGGCAAGAAAAATCGGAGAAGAACAGAGTTTTTGTTGCTGAACAGCTGAGAAAATCAGTAGATAAAATTCAGGATAAAAATCCAATGGCAAAAATCATTATTATGGGTGATTTTAATGATGAGCCTAACAACATTTCGGTAACAAAATCGCTTCAGGCAAACAATGCCAAAACAGCTGAAAATACCGAAGAATTGCACAATCTGATGTACGATTTATTCGAAGCAGGCCAAGGTTCGTACAACTACAGGGGCGACTGGAACATGCTGGATCACTTAATTGTTTCAAAATCACTAATCGGGAATAAAAATGGTTTAAGTACAACTTATGGTTCGGGTAATCTGTTTACCGAAGAGTGGATTTGCTACAAAAACAAAAATGGTGTTTTAGTGCCAAGTAGAACTTATGGCGGACCTAATTATTACGGAGGATACAGCGATCATTTTCCTGTTTACTTCAAAATTACCGAGTAAACTTCAATAAAAAATACAGGTGCCGGCCAAATCAAATGGTCGGCATTTTTTGTGCAAAAAATATTTCAGCTTCATCTGTTAATAATTATTTAAATCATGTTTGTTTCATAATGTTTCTCTATTTTTAGCATTGCTTTGTAGTAAAGAAAGAAGGGATTCATGGATTTTAAAATAGTATCGAAATTTAAGCCAACAGGCGATCAGCCGGAAGCCATAGAAGAGTTGAGTAATGGATTGAATGATGGTTCTCCGTTTCAGACCCTTTTAGGGGTAACTGGTTCGGGTAAAACCTTTACGGTGGCCAATGTAATTCAGGAAGTTCAAAGACCTACCCTGGTATTGAGCCATAATAAAACCCTGGCTGCCCAATTGTATGGCGAGTTCAAGAATTTTTTTCCAAACAATGCAGTAGAATACTTTGTTTCCTACTACGATTACTATCAGCCGGAAGCCTATTTGCCCGTAACTGATACATATATTGAAAAGGATCTTTCCATAAACGATGAAATTGAAAAACTCCGACTTAGCGCTACCTCGGCCCTTCTTTCGGGAAGAAAAGATGTAATCGTTGTTTCTTCGGTTTCCTGTCTGTACGGTATTGGTAACCCCGATGATTTTCACAACAATGTTACCGTTTTGGAAAAAGGCCAAACTATTTCACGTAACAAATTGCTTCATGCCTTTGTTGATGCGCTTTATTCAAGAAATGAGGTGGAGTTTGAGCGTGGCCATTTTAGGGTGAAAGGTGATACGGTAGATATCTATCCTGCTTACGCTGATTTTGCCTACAGAATTATTTTCTGGGATGATGAAATTGATGAAATCTACTCTTTTGATCCGATTAATGGACTCAAAATTGAAGATTATGAAAGGGCAACCATTTATCCGGCCAATATCTTTGTAACCAGTAAAGATCGTGTTCAATCGGCCATCCATCAAATTCAGGATGATATGGTTGCGCAAGTGGCTTTTCTAAAAGAGATTGGAAAACACCTGGAGGCCAAGCGACTGGAAGAAAAGGTGAGCTTCGATTTGGAAATGATTCGAGAGCTTGGACACTGTTCAGGCATCGAAAACTATTCACGATATTTCGATGGAAGACCTGCCGGAACTCGTCCATTCTGCCTGATCGATTATTTCCCGGATGATTTTCTGATGGTAATCGACGAAAGTCATGTTACCATTCCACAGATTCGCGCCATGTATGGTGGCGACCATTCCCGTAAAATTAACCTGGTAGAATATGGATTCCGCTTACCGGCTGCACTGGATAACAGACCTTTAAAATTTGAAGAATTTGAAGAAGTTACCGATCAGACCATTTATGTGAGTGCTACACCGGCCGATTATGAACTGGAAAAGTGCGAAGGTGTAGTGGTTGAACAGGTAATTCGCCCAACAGGTTTGCTTGATCCGCAAATTGATGTTCGTCCGAGTTTAAATCAGATTGATGATTTGATTGCTGAAATTAACGAGCGAACTGAAAAAGATGAACGTACACTGGTGACAACACTAACCAAACGAATGGCAGAAGAGTTATCGGAATATTTCGCAAATATGAGTATTCGCTGTCGCTACATTCACTCCGATGTTGATACGCTGGATCGTGTAAAAATAATGGAAGACCTTAGAAATGGGGAGTTCGATGTTTTGATTGGTGTAAACCTGCTTCGTGAAGGTTTGGATTTGCCGGAAGTATCGCTTGTTGCCATTCTGGATGCCGACAAGGAAGGATTTCTTCGTTCAACAAGATCACTGATTCAGACTTCGGGTAGAGCTGCACGTAATGTAAATGGTAAGGTAATCATGTATGCCGACAAGATTACCAAATCGATGAAAGAGACCATTGATTCTACAAACCACAGGCGCGAAAAGCAGTTGGCTTACAATGAAAAGCATGGAATAACGCCACAGCAAATTGTCAAATCGAAGAAAAGCATTATCAATCAGGCTCAAAAGGTAGATGAAAATGTTTATGCCGGACCTGAAACGGTTGAGATTGCTGCCGATCCGGTTGTTCAGTATATGAGTAAGGAAAGTTTGGAGAAGAGCATTGAAAAGACCAAGAAACTCATGCAAAAAGCTGCCAAGGATATGGATTTCCTTCAAGCTGCACAGTACAGGGATGAGATGTACAAACTCCAGGAACAGTTGAAGGAAAAGACCTCAAAATAGAGCAATAAAAAAGCAGTTTCTTTCGAAACTGCTTTAGTTATCTCGCGGGAAATCTTATCCCAAATATGATTTCAATAATTTGCTTCGGGAAGTATGACGCAAACGACGAATCGCTTTTTCTTTAATCTGACGAACACGCTCACGTGTCAATCCAAATTTTTCGCCAATTTCTTCCAAGGTCATTTCTTGAATTCCAATACCGAAGAATAATTTAATGATATCGCTTTCTCTCTCGGTAAGAGTAGCTAAAGCTCTATCAATTTCTCTGGTTAAGGATTCATTCAAGAGACTTCTGTCTGCGATTGGAGAATCATCATTCACCAATACGTCCAACAAACTGTTGTCCTCTCCGTCAACAAACGGAGCATCGACAGAAATGTGACGACCTGAAACACGTAGGGTATCTGCAACTTTATCTGCAGGTAACTCCAAGGACTCTGCTAATTCTTCAGGAGATGGCTTTCTTTCATGTTCTTGCTCGAATTTCGAAAATGCTTTGTTGATCTTGTTCAACGAACCAACCTGGTTCAATGGTAATCGAACGATTCGAGACTGCTCTGCCAAAGCCTGAAGGATAGACTGACGAATCCACCATACAGCGTAAGAAATGAATTTAAATCCACGAGTTTCATCAAACTTTTCTGCTGCTTTAATCAATCCCAAATTACCTTCATTGATCAAGTCAGGTAGACTCAACCCTTGATTTTGGTATTGCTTAGCTACAGAAACAACGAAACGCAAATTCGCTCTGGTTAACTTTTCCAAAGCTCTTTGGTCGCCTTTTTTGATTCGCTGCGCCAATTCAACTTCTTCCTCAACTGTAATAAGATCTTCTTTACCAATCTCTTGCAAGTACTTGTCTAAGGAAGCACTCTCACGATTGGTAATTGATTTGGTTATCTTTAATTGTCTCATAGTCCCTTTTCATCGAAAATATTTCGCAAAATTAGACTTTTTAATAAAAAAAGTCAAAATTAATTGTCATTTTATTCGAATATTTATATTTTTCTCGTTTGATTTCTATTCATCACCCTTCAAAGAAAAGGCATAATACTTCACGCTGCCGTTGGGATAGATGCCTGAAATAAATACACCTCCATCCTTAACGTCCTGCAACGCCTCTTCAATATCATTAATCTTATAAATTGGTGTGTTGTTAATTTTGTAAATTATAAACCCCTCTTTCACATTCTCCTCCTTCAACTTACCACTACGCAGATTCTTCACTTTTACTCCCCTATTAATTTGAAGTCGATACTTCTCTTTCGAGCTGATTGGTTCAAAATCGGCACCAAGGAAAGATAAGTCCCTTGATTTTAACACGTTGGTATTTCCTAACCTATTACGTAAAACAACATCAAATTGTTTCCTTTTGCCATCTCTTTTTATTAAAACTTCGATTTCATCGCCCGGACGGTACTTGCTCACCTGCTCTTGTAACTCGGCACCTGAGTTAACTTCCTTGTTATTAATTTCAAGAATAACATCACCTTCTTCTATTCCAACTTCACCAGCTGCACCACCCTCAGTGGTTTCATCAACATAAACACCTTCTATCCTTTCCAATCCTTTTTCTTCTGCCAAACCGGCATCTACAGACCTAATAACAACACCAATCATTGCTCGTTGTACTTTACCAAACTCTTTTAAATCAGCAATTACTTTCTCTACAATGGTTACGGGTATCGCAAACGAGTAGCCTGAGTAGGAACCTGTTCTGGATTCAATTGCGGTATTAATCCCCACGAGTCTTCCCTTGGTATCAACCAGGGCTCCTCCACTGTTTCCAGGATTTACAGCAGCATCGGTTTGCAGGAATGATTCAATACTCATTCTGTTATTCATGATGCCCAGGTTTCTGGCCTTGGCACTAATAATACCTGCAGTAACGGTAGAGGTAAGATTAAAGGGATTACCTACAGCCAGAACCCATTCTCCCAATTTTAACTCGTCGGAGTTTCCAAAGTTCATGAATGGTAGATCTTCTTCATCAATTTTTATCAAAGCCAAATCGGTATAAGGATCCTGTCCTATTAATTTGGCTTCGTAAGATCTTTTATCCTGTAAAACCACATTAATTAAATTCGAACCTTTCACAACATGATTGTTTGTTACGATATATCCGTCATTAGAAATAATTACTCCGGATCCAGACCCTAAACTTGGTTGCTGTTGGTATCCTCTCTCACTATTCCCAAATAGAAAATCGTAAAATGGATTCGATTGATATTCTCCCTTTGTATATAAGGTTTTAACGTGTACAACTGATTTTACAGACGATTCAGCTGCAAAAGTCAAATCGATTTGTCCGGTAACAGTTGTGGGTAAAGTCGCTAATTGAATGGCATTAGGTTCCTGAACAGTAATGATTTTCTCTTCTCTATCAACGAACAACACAAATAAAATAATGGCAATTCCACCACCGAAAACTGCAGTTAAAACTCTTCCAAAAAACAATTTAGCTTTCATAATGCAATAAAAATTTTTAAGAGTGAAACTTTGGATCAATCTTATTGGTGAAATCCACATTCTGTTTCGAACATAAAAAGTTACGAAATCAGATTCACATAGTCAACAGTTATTTCCAAGGAAGCTACTTTCATCAAAATGTTAGACTTTTCACTTTCCGAAATAGGGGGAAAACCAATAAGATTCTTACTTTTATCCTACAATTTTAACGATATAAGTTTAGAAGTGTTTTGCATTTTAACGTATTTAACACTCTTTAACAGGATTACACAGCAATGCAGATTGAATTTTGGAAATACCAGGGAACAGGAAACGATTTTGTTCTTATCGATAATCGTAATAACATCATATCTCCGGACAATAAAGAATTGGTTGAAAAACTTTGTCACAGAAGGTTTGGAATTGGGGCCGATGGTCTGATGCTGCTTGAAAATGCAGATGGCTATGATTTCAGAATGCGCTACTTTAATTCAGATGGTGGTGAAGCGAGTATGTGCGGTAACGGAGGAAGATGCATTGTTGCCTTTGCATACCACTTGGGCATTATTAAGGATAAAACTGTTTTTATTGCTGTTGATGGTGAACATGAAGCATTGGTTGAAGATAAAGGATCATATATACAGGTAAGCCTTAAAATGATTGATGTTTCGGGAATTGAGCATGAAGACCAGCATTATTATATGGATACAGGTTCGCCTCACTATGTAGAGTTTATCGAATCCCACGAAAATTTTGACACCTATTCGAAAGGCAAAGCAATACGCTACAACGATCGTTTTGCAAAAGAAGGTACAAATGTGAATTTTGTTTCATTCAACGATTCAGGCATTCAGGTAAGCACCTATGAACGCGGAGTTGAAAATGAAACCTATTCGTGTGGAACTGGTGTGGTTGCTTCGGCCATTAGTTCTGGTTTTGAAAAAGGCAAGGAACAGTTTAATATACAAACCAAAGGAGGCCTTTTGGAAGTAAGATTTGAAAAAATCGACGCTCAAAACATCAAAAATGTGTGGTTAATTGGTCCTGCAACAAAAGTATTTTCCGGAACTATAAATGTTTAATGTCCAGGTTTCGCTTGTATGAAGTTTATTTTCGCCAAACTGTTTAATAACAAAAGCATATCAAAGGTATTTTTACTTTCACTCTTGTCCATATCTATTGGCTTGATAGTGGTCTTTGGCTTGTTTATGATTCAACAGGAAAATCAAAAGTTTAAGCGGGAGTCACAACAGATACAGGAAGATTTTATAAAAAACCAGAAAAAGACCCTACAACAGGAAACTCAAACCCTTATTAATTATATAGAGAACGAAAGGCTTCAAACCCGAAATCTCTTAAAAAAAGACATCAGCAGTAGGGTGTACGAGGCACATTCCATTGCCACCAATTTATATAAAAGCTATAAAAACCAACTGTCAAAATACGAACTTCAGAGGCTAATTATTAATGCATTGCAGTCGGTTCGCTTCAACAATGGCGATGGATTCTTTTACATCAACAACCTAAATGGTACGGTGGTTATGGATCCTGAAAATCCTGATTGGGTAGGAAGAAATAAACTACAGGTTAAGGATGTGTATGGAGTACCTATCATTCAATCGGAAATTGAAACGGCAAAAAGGCTGGGAGAAGGTTATACCGACTATTCATGGCAAGCGGAAAACAGTCAAAAAATCCATCCGAAAATCTCTTTCGTGAAGTTGTTCAAAGAGTTTAACTGGTATATCGGCTGTACACAATATGTAAATCATTATAAACTTGAAGTTCAGGAAAAAGTATTAGATAAAATCACAGATTTACGATTTGATGATAATTTTACCATCGCAGTAATCAGTTTTGATGGAAGCTGCCTGGCTCATACCAACAAATCCTTAATTGGGAAGAATTTATGGCCCATGCGCGATGGCAATGGAAATAAAATTGTTCAGGAATTTATATCAAGGGGAACCGATTCGGGTGGTGGATTTATTGAGTACCTGGAACCATTTGCCAATACGGCAGACCTGCCCTTACCAAAATTAACACATGCCAAAGCTTATAAAGATTGGCAATGGGTTGTAGGTTCGGGAATACATCTTCAAGAGTTAAATCATGCCATTGAAAAAAGAAAGAGTGAATTACAAGCCAATGTAAACCGTTACATCTATAATGGAGTCATTCTTCTGGTTTTTATCGTAATCTTTATCATTATATTCTCGAGATATGTGGTTCGTGTTACAGAAAATGGCCTGATCGTGTTTACACGATTTTTCGAAAAAGCGGCTTCCGAATCGCTCAAAATCAATACTTCATCTCTTCAATTTAAGGAGTTTAAAGAGTTGGGTACGCTTGCCAATCAAATGATTACGAAGCGTGAGAGCATTGAGCAACAACTTAATATTGAAACGGCCTATTTCGAGCAATTGTTCGAAAACTCGCCTGAAGCCATTGCCATTACCGACAATGAAAGTAAGGGGATCAAAATCAATAAAAAATTCACCGAACTTTTTGGTTATACATCGCAGGATATTAAAGGAGTTGTAATTGATAATTTGCTTGCCGACAAAGACAGACAGGAGGAAGCGACCAAATTAAATTCATTAACCGCCAATGGTCAACTGGTTGAAATTGAAACCAAGAGAAAGTGCAAAACTGGTGAAATGATAGATGTTTCGATTGTGGGTAACCCAATTGTTGTCGATAAAAAACCAATTGCCATTTTCGGTATTTATCGCGATATCACGCAAAGAAAACTGTACGAGAAACACTTGACAGAAGCCAAAAACAAGGCCGAAGAGTCTGATCTGTTAAAATCTGCCTTCCTGGCCAACATGTCGCATGAAATTAGAACTCCAATGAACCACATTATTGGTTTTACCGATATCATGACATCGCAACATATCGATGAAAATGAAAGACATGAATATGGTGAGTTGATTAAACAGAGCAGCAATAACTTGTTGCAATTAATTAATGATATTATTGACCTTTCAAAAATTGAATCGAGACAAATTAAATTGAATTGGGCCAATTCGAATCTGAATGGAATCATCTCTTCTCTGTATGAGAAATATAATGCTCAGAAAAACTTTCATAGCAAAGGGCATATCAATATAAATGTTCAGAAGCCACTTTGTGATAAGGATTCGATGCTGTATACTGATGCAAAAAGATTGGAACAGTTGTTATCCAATTTAATTGAAAATGCCATAAAATTTACCGATGAAGGTTTTGTTGAGTTTGGATATCAAGTCATTGAAGAACAATCTTTAATAGAATTGTTTGTAAGAGATAGCGGCATTGGCATTGCAGAAGAAGCACAGAAAGACATATTCAAATCGTTCACGCAAATTGATGGTTCTGATACCAGGCAGCATGGCGGAACTGGCTTGGGCTTAACCATTACACATCGACTTACGGAAGTTTTAGGAGGTAAAATCAGCCTGGAATCAGTAGAAAAGGAAGGCACATGTTTCTATATTCGATTCCCCTTTAGTCTTGAAAAGGAGGATGAACTCACTCCAATCAAAGAGAATGCTTACAACTGGAGAGGCAAAAAGATTTTGATAGTAGATGATCAAAGAAACAACTTTGCCTACTTTAAAACGGCTTTAGAGCATACACATGCTGAAATTTACTGGGCTAAAAATGGTATTGAAGCCATTTCGTTGTGCGAATCGGTAAATATCGATATTGTTTTAATGGATATCCAGATGCCGGTAATGAATGGTTACGAAGCGACAAAAAAAATTAAACACCAGAATGCTGCCATTCCAATTATCGGACAAACAGCTTTTGTCGAAACCGAAAATAAAAAGAAAGCCATTGCAGCAGGTTGCGATGACTATCTTGTAAAGCCTGTTAAAACGAAAACCTTGCTGGACTCAATCAACAAACAGTTTTCGATAAACTAATCCCATTTGGTACCGCGGTTTTCTATCTTGTAATTTTCAATGTATTCTATTGCATCCTGATAATTATTGGCGAAGTAGAACAATTTACGATACTCGGCCTTGGCAAATTTCTCCTTGTACGATAGCTCAAATTGTGCTTTTAAATTCTCATAGAAATTATTGGTATTCACAAACACAATGGCCTTATTGTGATAGCCTAATTGCTTTAGGGTTATCACCTCCAATATTTCTTCCAAAGTGCCAAAACCGCCGGGAAGAGCTACGAATGCATCAGATTTATCTCGCAGTAACTTTTTGCGTTCAGCCATATCCGGAGTAATAATCAGTTCATCGAGAAAATCGGCTGAAATTCCATACTCGTTAATCAATTTCGGGATTACTCCCATTACTTTTCCACCTGAGGTTTTCACCGATTCTGCAACCTCGTTCATTAAACCAACATTGGTGCCTCCATAAACCAAGCCGAATCCTTTACTTCCAATTAAATTTCCAAGTTGTCTGGCTTCTTCGAAGTAAACAGAATCAAGCGAATTGCTTGAAGAACAAAATACACAGATATTCATTTTTACAATTGTTTGGTGGTAAAATAATGATTCAAAAAAGCCCTTGAGAAATTCCCAAGGGCTTTGCAATATGATTTAGAACTTATGCATCAATGTTTGCGTAAGTTGCATTTTTCTCGATAAATTCTCTACGTGGAGGAACCTCATCGCCCATCAACATTGAGAATACATGATCAGCTTCAGCAGCATTTTCGATGGTTACCTGGCGTAAGGTGCGGAATTCAGGATTCATTGTTGTTTCCCACAATTGCTCGGCACTCATCTCACCAAGACCTTTGTAACGCTGAATGTGCATAGAACTTTCTTTTCCTCCACCCCACTCTTCAATCAGACGAAGTCTTTGGTCTTCGTTCCAGCAATACTCTGAGTTCTTGCCTTTCTTCACCAAATACAATGGTGGAGTTGCAATATAAAGGTATCCGTTTTCGATTAATGGCTTCATGTAACGGAAGAAGAATGTCATAATCAAGGTTGCAATGTGGCTACCATCGACGTCGGCATCACACATGATTACAATCTTGTGATAACGTAACTTTTCCATATTCACAGCCTTGCTGTCTTCTTCGGTACCGAATGTGATTCCTAAAGCTGTAAAGATATTTTTGATCTCATCGCTTTCGAAAACCTTGTGCTGCATCGCTTTTTCCACATTCAAAATCTTACCTTTCAAAGGAAGAATTGCCTGGAATTTACGATCACGGCCTTGCTTGGCAGTACCACCTGCCGAATCTCCCTCGACAAGGAAAATCTCACAGTTTGCAGGATCCTTATCAGAACAGTCTGATAGTTTACCAGGAAGTCCTGAACCACCTAGAACAGTTTTTCTTTGTACAAGTTCTCTTGCTTTACGAGCTGCATGACGAGCAGTTGCTGCCATAATTACTTTCTGAACAATGGTTTTTGCATCTTTTGGATGCTCTTCCAAATAGTTAGAAAGAGAAGCGCTTACAGCCTGATCGACAGCCGATGAAACTTCCGAGTTCCCTAATTTTGTTTTGGTCTGTCCTTCGAACTGTGGCTCTGCAACCTTCACAGAAACTACTGCTGTTAAGCCTTCGCGGAAATCATCACCACTAATATCGAATTTCAGCTTAGCCAGCATACCCGACTTCTCTGCAAAATTCTTTAGGGTACGAGTCAAACCTCTACGGAATCCGGTAAGGTGAGTTCCCCCTTCAATGGTGTTAATGTTATTTACGTATGAGTGAATATTTTCTGAAAATGATGTATTGTACTGAAGAGCGATTTCTACAGGAACATCATTCTTTTCAGTAGAAACATGAATGGTATCTTCAATCAATCTCTCACGAGTATTGTCAAGATATTCAACAAATTCTTTCAAACCTTCCTCCGAGTAAAAAGAATCATGACGATACTCACCTTCTTCGTTCTGTTCACGCTTATCGGTAATATTCAAACGAATATTTTTATTCAGGAAAGCCAATTCTCTCATTCTTGCTGCAAGAATATCATACTTGTATTCTGTTGTCAAGAAAATTGATTCATCTGGTTTAAAAGAGATAATAGTACCAGTAACATTGGTTTCCCCAATTACTTTAATATCCTCTTTTGCCTTTCCCTGGCTATATTCCTGAAGGTAAATTTTACCATCACGATGAACTTCTGCTCGTAATAGAGTAGATAAGGCATTCACACAAGATACACCAACACCGTGCAAACCACCCGATACTTTGTACGAATCTTTGTTGAACTTACCACCGGCGTGAAGTACTGTCATTACAACCTCAAGAGCTGACTTGTTCTCTTTCTGGTGCATTTCAGTAGGAATACCACGACCATCATCTTTTACGGTAATAGAGTTATCCTCATTAATAAAAACCTCAATGTTATTACAATGTCCCGCTAAAGCTTCATCAATGGAGTTGTCAACCACCTCGTACACCAAATGGTGTAAACCTTTAACATTTACATCTCCAATGTACATGGAAGGGCGTTTACGAACCGCTTCCAAACCTTCTAATACCTGAATACTATCCGCGGAATATTCAGTATTTCCATTTGGTTTATTTTCTAAATCACTCATCTAATAGATCTTTAGTTTTTCGAAAAAGAACCTTACAGACAACCAAAAAGTCATTTGATTACCCAAGTAAAATTCTAATATTTTTTTGTGCATATTTCAGAATGCTTTCAGGCTCATCATTCATGAATTTTAAGTTGGAAAACCGACATCACATTTCAAAGCTAGAAAACTTTAAATATCAACAAATTACCAACTCACTGGAGCCAAAAAACAAAAGTTAAACAAAGATAATAAAAATGCTGAATCTACAGGCAGGAAAATGATGAAAAATCATGCATTTCGACAGTTTTTGACGAAGCAATTTTATGCCACGCAATTCACAATATTTTGGTATTGTTTATGTTTATTTGAAAATCAAAATCTTAAAATGTCATCGATTGACCCCGACGAGGACGTTTCATTTTAAATTTTATAATAAAATGATCTACTTTTTTTCCATTTTCGGTGACACCATATTCACGCAATTCAAAGATTGTTGTAACGGTTTTAAATCCTTTGGGCATGGCTTTCCACATTCGATAAAACACCACCTGAACATTTTCCAGGTCGGCATCGTCGAGCTTGAGTTTTAGTACCTCTTTGCCTTTTGGCATGGCAAATACACTTACGCCATGTTTTTTCCAGCTAAGTGCTTCCTCGGCAACGAAGGACATGTTAAGCGTATCTCTGGTAATATCAAACAAGTAGGTAATTTCTTTATCGTCGGATTCAAGGTCCATTAAAATCTCTAATGGCTTTTTATCATTATTCACCGATAGTTTCCATCGTTCCATATCCTGAGCTTTAGTTATGCCCGAAAAAAACAAAAGAAAAAACAGAATGGTGATTATATGACGATATCTTGAAGTTCCAATAAAATTCATGTGGTTGTGCGTGTTTATTAAATTAAAGCTAGTAAAAACAATCCAATCTACAATATATTATCGTCAGTAATAACAAAAGGGATGCCAGTTCTGACATCCCTCTTTTTTTATTTTGATTTGCTTTACAAGCTTATTTTGATTCCTAAGAGAAAGTTGAGCCCTTGTGAAGGATATCCATCCCACTGGTAATATTTATCGGCAAACAGGTTGTTAACCTGTCCAAAAGCCGAAAAGTGCTCATTGATTTGATAATTGGCACCTACATTTAGGTCGTAGACAGCATCTAATTCTCCACTTGCCATCCAGGCATTAGTGATAATTCCATTCTCGGTAGTAGAGTCTATAAAATAAAATGATCTTTTCCCAATTATATTCACTCCTGCCTGAAAGCTTAATTCTTTATTAAACTGATAGAGTGCATTCACATCTAATTCGAATTCCGGTTTGTGCCATGGCTCTTCCAACTCATCCATTTGGTAATTGTAATACCAAACCGCAGCGTTTAATTTTAGCTTATCGGTCCATGCAATGCCAATTTCTGCACCTAATTTTAGCATGGTTACATCGTCTGAAGCCACCTCAAATTTATTGGATTCAGATATTGTAAAACCCGATGGTTCAGCCGACATACCAACACTAGACCTTGTAAAGAAATACATATCCTCAACATCACTATATTCAGCTATTAAACTAAATGACGAGTTTGAAGATAAACTTCCCCTTAGCCCTCCATAAAGTTTATATTTTACATTGCTTGGTTTCACATCTAATCCTGAAAAGATAAATCTGTTTTCTTCCACAATATCCTTATAACGATTCATTTGTAAGTCTCCATTCACGCCAGCAAAGAAACTCATGATTCCATCAACCAATTCCAAATCGATTTTAACATCTGGATATAATTTCGTTTCAGAATCATCTCCCATAGCCAGAACTGCATTCACACCCAAGTGTAAATTCAAACTTCCTGTTTGCAAAAGGTAGCTTGGAGTGATACTCCATTTCATGCTTTTTCGTTCTGTTACAGGTTCGTTATCACCCCAGTCATTCAAACCTGTAGTGGCAAAATAATCGAAGTCCGAGCCCAGACTCCAAAAGGCATCTCCTCTTCTTATTTTAGCATTACCCGAAAGCAGGATGTCATTTTCTTTAACATCGATATCATCAGAGAAATGTTCATATTTTAAACCGAGTCCAAAATTTAACTTCTCCTCATCATTAAATGTAGACTGGTAGTAGGCATTAAGGCCAAAGTTATTAAGCTTTTGCTCTTCATATGGGAATAAATCACTTAAGTAATTCTCTACGTCATCCTCTTGAGGAAATCCATAATAATTAAATCCCGAATGTTTATAAAATAACTTTCCTGATATCTTTCCTTCATCCAAATAAGCTGTACCATACACTTCTGCCAATTGTTCCGTAAAATCAGGCTTCACCTTATCGTCATCTTCCAGTGTAAGCTCCCCATTTGTAGAGTAATGCCTCAGGTGAACTCCAATATCCGCAGTTTTCGAACGCTGATTGTTAAATCTGTAATCGCCGAACAAAGTGGAGTAATTTCCTCCTGCTAAGGTCAGTTCATGCGAATGCAGCTTTTTTAAGGGTTCGCCCAGCATTTTTGCTGCTGGAATTTCAGCTGGCCAAAATCCTACGCTTAAAGGTTTGGCCTGTATAAAATAGTCGAAGCTAGGCACAAAAGTGGCCGTATCCTGAATTACAGGCAGTTTGCCCAGGCGCAATGCTTTATTAATTTTAGGTTGGTAAGTGGTTTTAACCTTTACTTCTTTATTTAGCTCTCTTTGTTCCTGAGCCTGTGCAACCGAGTAGGAAAATCCGAAAACTACAATTGCCAATACTATCTTTTTCAACATTGTTTCTCTCATTATCATGCTACTCAATTTCTTTTTCTTCGTCTAACATTTCCTGCAACATCAAGCGCTCCTCATCCAATCCAAGTGAGTCACTTTTAGCTGCTTTTTCCTCAAATAGTTTTTTGTTCTGAATGCTATCGCTTCCTTCGAACTGAAGTTCCACAGCCTGATTTGCAATTTCCTGCTCTTTTTGTTTTTCAGCTTTCAGTAAAACATTCAACTTTTGCTGGGCGCGTTCCAATATTCCATCCTCTTTCGAGCCATAATTGTCTACAATACTTTGCAATGTATATTTGGCCTGGAATTCGTCATTTTTCTTTAGGAACACATCAGAAAGCAGCAAGAAACTCTCTGCCAACCAATAATGGTGAGGAGAATTCATCTCGATAAATTGATTGATTTCATTCTCTGCTTCATTGAATTTGCTTTGAGCAAAGTACACTTCTGCAATTCTAAACTTTGCTTCTGCTCCTTCAACACTCTGCACTTCATTCGATAAACTCTTCAAGTCGATCAAGGCTTCGGAATTCTTTGCCAAACTCAAGTATGATTTTGCTCTTTTATAAGTCGCTTCACGAATCATTTCTTCCTGAATTTTTGGCATTTCCAACACCTCTGTTGCAGCAGGAATTACATTCTCAAATTCATTCAGATGATACACACAACGCATGTAACCAACCTTAGCAACATTTCTATTTTCCGGTATTTCTGCCCTTTGTGTTAATCTTTGATATTGGCCTTTCGCTCTGTCATAATTCTCATTTCTGTAGTTCAATTGAGAAGCTGCCAATAGCGCTTTTTCTGTAAACAGGTTATCTGGCTGATCAACTACTTCTTCGAATCCAACAAGAGCCGTTTCGTAATCCTTCTGATTCAAAGCTGCATCGGCCTTATAATATTGAGCATTCAACCTGAACATTCCATAAGGATAGTTTGAAAGATAGCTTTCAAAGGCTGTAATTCCTTGCTCTGTTTTTCCAGACATGTATAATCTCTCGGCAGAAATATAGCTTAACGAATCTTTTTCCGATCTTCTCAAAACTGTTCCACTTCCCGCCGATTCAACAAAAGCAAAATATTCATTCACCCTGTTCAAATCAACATATACATTTTTTAAACCAATTAGTGCACCCTGTTTTTCCTGACTTTGAGGATAATCAGTAATAACGGCTTTATAATTTATAATTGCCTTTTCGTATTCTTTCAGGTTGTAATTCATCAAGCCAAGTTGAACCAAGGCTTTTGCAGCAAAACTGCTATTCGGATGATTCTTTACCAACTCATGATACAAACCTGCTGCCTCGCGTTGCTGATCCATTTTCACCTTTGCCTGGGCCAACTCAAACAATGCATCATCAGAATAATCAGATTTTGGATATTTCGATTTTACCTGCTCCAACAGTCGAGCTTTTTCGTTTGGTTGATTCAATAATCCCATACAAAATGCCTGCTGATACAGCGCATAATCGGCATCCCAACTATCAATTCTAGCCGCCTTTGCATAAAATTCTGCCGCTTTATTGTAATTTCTATCCAGGAAGAAACAATCACCTATACGATTGAATGCATCCGAAACAAATTCATCTTTTTCATTGGCCTGGTTCACATACTTTCTGAACCAGTCGGAAGCTTCGTCGTACTTATCCTGATCGAAATTGGCATAAGCGATATTGTAATATGCTTGTCCGAAATATTCCGAAGTGCCTGAACCTGGCGAAACCAGGAAGGTTTTAAACTGGCTGATTGCTTCATTCAAATTACCCAAACGATAATTGGCTTCGGCCTTCCAATACAAACGTTCTGCTGAAATATTAGAATTGTACATTCTATACTTCCAGGACAAATCGAATGCCTGTATGGCTTCTTCGTACTTCAGCTGCTTCATTAATTCCAGTCCGCGAAGGAAGGAAACTCTCTGGTATGCCTTTTCAATTTCAGGTGTTTTATTCCTGATTTTATCCATAGATGCCAATGCATCTGAATAATTTTTGGTCGTCATGTATACCTTCACCAAATAATCGTAGGCCTCATCATTTCGATCCGAATCAGGATACTTTTGCAAGTACTCATCAAAAGCCTTAATGGTTTCGTTAAAAGGAGAATAGGACAATTCATAGGTAAGCTTTGCATAATTGAAGAGCGCATCCTGCTGCATGTTTTTGTCAAAATCCATTCTTGCCGCACTGGCAAAGGCAACCTTTGCTCCATTTTTATTGCCTGATTTTAGGTAACAATCTGCCAGGCAAAAAGTAGCTACCTGAAGCATTTCATCATCTTCGCCTCCTACTCTTTCAAACTGCTGAATGGCTTGTTCAAACTTTTTCTCTTTGTACAAACAATATCCGTAAGCAAATCGATCTTCGCGAACCAAAGTTTTCTTTCCTTTTTCAAGATAAGGAATGGCTTTGGCATACTCTTTTATCTGGTAATGCGCCAAACCAATCATTTTAGCAATTTCGCCCTGTCGCTTTACACTGGCATCATCCAAATATTTGGGCGCGTAGCTTAATAGTTTCTGATACTGTTCCTGCAAGAAGTAAATCTGGCAAATATAGTAAGGTACAATGGGTGCAAAAGTTTTATTGGCTTCCAATTTTTCAAAACCACTCAATGCCGTTTGGTAATTCTTATTCAGGTAAGCAATGTGAGAATAGTAGTAGTTTGCCGGAGCATTGTAATCTCCCGAAACCTCTATAATTTCATAAAAATTCTTTCGGGCATTCTCATAATCTTTCTTTCTGAAATAGGAATAGCCCAGTTTAAATCGATACTCGCTTAAATCATCATGATGTAGCAAGTATGGATCAACCTGCTGGAACCATAGCAAAGCTGCCTTGTATTTTTTATTGCGATATTGCTGACGACCAAGTTGGAAATAAGCCGATTGAATTTTATTGCTTTCCGGATAATTGCGAATAAAAGCCTTCATTTCCTCTTCTGCGCCGGGGCGAAACAGCTCGATGGAACAAAGTGCCATATAGAACTCTGCCTGAGATTTTCTGTCAGAAAACTCTGTACTACTTCTGTTTACAAATTCTTGAAACTCTCGACGAGCGGCTCCAAAATTCTTATTTTGGAACTTTTCATTTGCCGATTGCCAGATCTGCGAATCGGAATAATGATTTAAAGATTTTTGAGCCTGCGATGGATTGCCTGTACCCAGTAGAAATACCGACAGAAATATCCACAATAAATATCTGCTTCTCATGCTTTTGTGTGTAGGTATAATTAGTTGTAATAATATCTCCAAAATGTACTATAATTGCTGCATTTCAGATTTTTTAAAACCAGCCTTAAAGGTAAAAATAATATGTTTCTTTATCCCTATTTCAAACGAAGCTTATTCACAAAAATTGCCTATTTTGTTAAGAATTATTAACAACTAAAAAAGTATTGCGAGAAATAATTTTTTAGATTTGTAAATCGACACATTTGTTATACCAACAAAAAAGAACTTACATGTCAGAATCTGCAATCATTGAATTAAAAAATGCTACAATCCGTCAAGCGGATAACATTATACTTACCGATGTAAATCTTAAAATCGAAAAAAGTGAATTTGTGTATCTAATTGGAAAAGTTGGAAGCGGAAAATCAAGTCTGCTTAAAACTCTATACGCAGATTTACCCCTTACCGATGGTGGAGGTTCTGTGGCAGGTTTCTATTTGCCAATTATCAAACGCAAACAAATTCCCTTCCTGAGAAGAAAAATTGGAATTGTATTCCAGGATTTTCAATTGTTAACCGACAGAACGGTAAAAGACAATCTTGAATTTGTTTTAAAAGCAACGGGCTGGAAAAACAAAAAGGAAATTGAAAGTAGAATTGTGGAGGTTCTGGAAAAAGTTCACATGGGCAACAAAGGTTATAAAATGCCACACGAACTTTCGGGTGGTGAACAACAGCGTGTTGTCATAGCCCGCGCTCTTTTGAATTCTCCGGATATTATTTTCGCCGATGAGCCAACAGGTAATTTAGATCCCGAAACTTCCGATGAATTGGCAGAATTGCTAATGGATATTAGTAAAAACGGGCGCACAGTAGTAATGGCGACTCATCAGCACGATTTACTTAAAAAGTTCCCAGCCAGAACGGTAGAGTGTATCGATGGCAAATTGGTTGACATTTCTTCACCGGAATTTGCACCTTCAACCAGCCATGAGGAAAGTGAAACGAAGCAATAATTCTATTGAGACCAAATCAGCCATACAACAAAGAATTTGAGCAATTAAAACTGAAGCACAGTTTAATTTTTCCTGTTGCTTTTTTGATTTTGATATGGGCGATAAAGATTTTTGAGTGGGGTTTGGGCTTAAACTTTACGCAACTTGGAATTTTCCCACTTCACGTAAAAGGATTGTTGGGCATTTTAACCAGCCCACTGATTCATGGCGATTTTAGTCATTTAATGGCAAATTCAGTTCCTTTTTTGGTACTGAGCTGGGGGATATTTTATTTTTACCGACCGCTGTCTTATCGAATTTTTATTTTGTGCTATCTAACCACAAATGTCCTGGTGTGGATTGGTGCCAGGGAAGCCTATCATATTGGTGCCAGTGGCCTGGTTTATGCTTTTGCCTCTTTCCTTTTTTTCAGTGGAATTTTTCGCAATTATTACCGATTAATTGCCATATCATTCGTGGTGGTTTTTTTGTATGGCGGTCTGTTTTGGGGAGTTTTCCCAATCCTGAAAGATGTTTCCTGGGAAGGTCATTTATTTGGTGCCATATCAGGTTTAACCTATGCTTTGGCTTACCGAAAAGAAGGCCCACAAAAACCGCAGGTTGTTCTTCCGGAAGATGACGATAGCATTCCCGAGGAAATCTGGAACTCCGAAAAATTTGAGAACAAGGAAGAACTGAGAAAATAATTATTAATGATGAATTAAGAATTGTAAAGCTGATTTCAATAAAAAAACGCAAAGAAAAAAATGGATCCTTTGCGTTTAATCATTATATCATATCTGGAATTATCTTTTCTTATAGTATTTCATTGCCTCTGGTAGAAATTCCTGCAAGTTTTTCACACGAGTAGCATCGGCTGGGTGAGTCGATAAAAACTCAGGTGGTTTTTGTCCACCACTTTCTCCCATCCTTTTCCAGAATTCAACCGCCTCAGAAGGATCATAACCTGCCATTGCCATAAAAATCAGCCCCATTTTATCTGCCTCATTTTCATGAGAACGCGAGAATGGAAGCATCACACCTACATTGGCTCCTACACCAAATGCCATCATCCAGATTTGTTGTGTTTCTTCCGGCTTTTCGTTCAAGGCAATCGCCAATCCGGTTCCCAATGCCTGAATCCCCATTTGCTGGCTCATTCTTTCGTTACCATGGCGGGCAACTGCATGGGCAATTTCGTGTCCCATTACAACGGCAAGTCCTGTTTCGGTTTGAGTATACGGCAAAATACCAGTATAAAAAACAACTTTTCCGCCCGGCATACACCATGCATTTGGTGTATCGTTGTCAATTAAATTGAATTCCCACTTAAAATTGGCTACCCTGTCACCCATTCCGTTGGCATTCATAAATTCCTCAACCGCTTTGGCAATGCGATGTCCGCATGATTTCACCATCTCCGTATTGGCCTTGTCTGTTGATAGTTTATTTTCTTTCAGAAAGGCATCATACTGGGTTAAACTTGTGGCAATCATTTCACTTTCAGGAAAAAGATTCATCTGCTTACGGCCGGTGATCGGAACGGTGGCACAGGCTGCCAAAATCATCACTAAAGCAGATAATAACAGCTTACGAACTGATTTGTTTGTCATTGTATTTGGTTTTTAGTTTTTCTATTCGCGCATTAATTCAACTCTTCCTTTAGCTGATTTAATAATTCCTCTACACTATAAACGGGAATTTTACAGCTTCTATTTTTACAAAGATAAAAAGTTGTTTGGTTTGGAACATAACGATTCTTCAACAAAGGCATATCACTTTTTGTTTCGCTACCAGCTAGTATAACATTTGGCAGAAATAGTGATTCAATTTTCTTCTTTGCCTTCATTGCATTTTCGCCTACAATTACGATTTCATAGCTTGAATTTGCCAACCAGAAAAACAACTGTCCCCAATTGGAGTGGTATGCCGGAGCTTTAACCAATCGATCTTTTACATTGGAAAGCATTTGCATTGCTCTTTCAATATAAAGTTCATTCTCGAGGTAGGTTCCCAACAAATACAAAGATTTGGCCATTGATGAGTTCGATGACGGAATCACATTGTCTATCAACTCCATTTTACGAGCGATAAGGTCTGGATCTTCATCGGAAGTGTAAAAGAACATTCCTGATTTTTCATCAGAAAAGTGCTTCATGACCTGCTTCACAAGTCGATCGGCCTTGTGCAGGTAGTCCTCTTTAAAACTTGCCTGGTACAATACAATATATGCTTCAATGGTGAATGAATAATCATCAAGGAATGCATTAATTTTTGAAACTCCATCCTTGTAATTTCGATGCAGGTGCGATTCTCCTTTGAGCGAATTTGCCTCAATAAAATGCATTGCCTTCTCAGCTCTATCCAGATATTTCTTCTGTCCTAATGCCTTGTAGGCATCAACATATCCTTTTATCATTAAGGCATTCCAGCTGGTAAGGCTCTTATCATCCAATCCTGGTCTAATTCTTCTTTCGCGATGCTCTAAAAGCAAATCAGAACAACGCTTCAATTTAGTCTCAAATTCTGGTTGCGACATTCCATACTTTGCAATCAACTCATCTTTATCGGCTGATATCATCAAAATATTACCTTCTTCCCAATTTGCCTTTTCTGTAATGCCATAAAATTCGCAAAACCATTTCGAATCCTCTTGCAACAATTCATCTATTTCCGATTTCTCCCACACATAAAACTTCCCCTCAACACCTTCGCTATCTGCATCTAAAGAAGAATAAAAACCTCCATTTGGCAGGCTCAATTCCCGATCTACAAATGCTAAAGTTTCTTCAATAATCTGTTTATATTCAGGAATTTTAGTCAAACTATAAGCCTCGGCATACAAGCTCACCAATTGAGCATTATCGTATAGCATTTTTTCGAAGTGCGGTACTTTCCAAATCGCATCGACCGAATACCTGGCAAATCCACCACCAATCTGATCGTAAATTCCGCCAGCAGCCATTTTATCAAGGGTTAACACCAGGTGATCAAGCGCTTTTTGCTCCCTACTTGCATCGTAATACCTCAGTAAAAACTGCCAGGAGTTGGGCAAAGGAAATTTGGGCGCTCGATTGTTTCCTCCCTCTACATGATCGAAATCTTTTTCCCAGTTGCTATAGCCATTTTGTAGCTCTTTAAAATCGAAAACTTTCCTTTCAGCTTTGCTCTCTATCAACTCATTGGAACGAATGCCTTCTGATATTTGTTGTGCTACATTTTCTACTTTATCCTTCTCGTTTAGCCAGGCATTTTGAATTCCTTGCAACACTCTAACCCAATCATTCGGACGAAAATAGGTTCCTCCAAAAAAAGGTTTTCCTTCAGGCGTGGCAAAACAATTGAGTGGCCAGCCACCACTACCCGTCATTAACTGCACGGCATCCATGTATATTTGGTCGATATCTGGCCGCTCCTCCCGATCTACTTTTATACAAACGAAAAACTCATTCATAATTTTCGCGATTTCTTCATTTTCGAAACTTTCACGTTCCATTACATGGCACCAGTGACAAGCTGCATATCCAATGCTTACCAATATCACCTTATTTTCGTTTTTTGCTTTTTGAAGGGCCTCTTCTCCCCATGGATACCAATCAACCGGATTATGAGCATGTTGAAGCAAATAGGGACTGTTCTCGTTCGTTAAACGATTTGTATGTTGTACTTTCATTTTATTCTTGTTAGTCTGAGAAAACAAGTCAGTTGCCAGGAGGCAAAAACATATCATAAATGCCCAAACAAATCGATTTCTCAGTATTGGATGTAACATCTATTAAAGATATAAATTATTTTTATCGATTCTAAATAAAACACAATAAGCCAAAAAAAAACAGCAACACATATATTGTGCTGCTGCTTTCCCCCATTTATAAAGTTAGTTAGCCTCCAATGCTCGCCGAAATTCCATATTCAGCAAATATTTTTTGTGCCTGCAAAAGTTGTACTTCGCTTGGTACTTCCAGGTTTTCAACCAGGTATTCCGATCCCAATTTTACATGCTTGTGTTTGCCTACATCGTGATATGGCAAGATATTCACCTCTTTGCGCTTCCACGGAATGGTAGACAGAAAATCGGCCATTTTTACAAGGGTTTCCTCATCAGCATTTACACCAGTTATGAGTGGAATTCTAATGATAAAATCCGCATCATTTTCTGCCAAAAGCTGAATGTTTTTTAAAATCAATTCATTGTTTACCCCTGTATATTTTTTGTGAACCACTGAATCGTAAGCTTTAAAATCTACCAGGAACAAATCTGTTCTTTTGGCAACTTCCAGCACCACCTCTGATTTTGCAAACAAAGTCGTATCTACAACCCTGTGGATGTCTCTTTCTTTACATTTGTCCAGAATTTCAATCAAACTCTTATGATGCATTAAGGGTTCTCCGCCAGAAAAAGTAACACCACCTTCGGAGTGATCGAAGAAAATGGTTTCTCTTTCGATGATTTTCACCAATTCATCACTGGAATATACCTTACCCGACATTTCGATGGCCTTGGTAGGGCACACCTCCGCACATTTGCCACACAAAGTGCATTTTTCAATATCAGTTACAATTCCTTTGGGCGTTAATTCCAAAGCAGATTCAGGGCAAATTTCAACACACTTTACCGAACCAATGCATTTCGATTCGGTGTACATTTTTTGCGCAAAGGGCGAGATACTCTCCGGGTTATGACACCAGACACAGGATAAGGGACAACCTTTATAAAAGATTGTCACCCTAATTCCCGGCCCATCATTGATTGCGTATCTTTTAATATCAAATATTAATGCCTGACTCATTAAAACGATTCATTTTCTGTTCTGTCGATTACTTCCTGCTGCAGGTCTCCATTCATATCATTGAAATAATCGCTATATCCTGCCATTCTCACCAATAAATCTTTATAGTCTTCCGGACATTTTTGTGCAGCCAACAAAGTTGCTGTATCAACAATATTAAATTGGATATGATGTCCTCCCAGGGAGAAATAACTTCTGATTAGTTTTGATAGTTTGGCGATGTCCTCATCTCGCTTCAACAAACTTGGAAGGAATCTTTGATTCAACAATGTTCCTCCCGATTTGGTATGGTCTATTTTTGTAAGTGAGCGAATCACAGCCGAAGGTCCGTTGGTATCGCACCCGTGAGATGGAGATGTTCCATCAGAAATGGATTTTCCCGCCAGTCTACCATTTGGAGTTGCGCCCATCACCTTTCCAAAGTATACATGACAAGTGGTCGATAGCATATTCAGGTGGAAAGTTTCTCCTTTGGTATTTGGCTTTCCATCGATAGCTGCCAATAAATCGTTATAAACCTTTACAGCGATATCATCGGCGTAATCATCATCGTTTCCAAAGAATGGTGTATTGTTCAAAATGGTTTGGCGCAGAATTTCCTCTCCTTCAAAGTTCGAAGCAACAGCTTGCAAAATATCATTCATGCTAAAACTGCAATCCTCAAATACATGCTTTTTAAGTGTCGATAAACTATCGGTTACCGTTCCAAGTCCGGTACACTGAATATAGTTTGTATTGTAGCGAGGACCTGCATTGTAATAATCTCTACCACGTGCAATACAATCGTCGGTAAGTACCGAAAGCAAAGGTGCTGGTGCGTACTTTGCAAACATTCTGTCAATGTAATTGCTTACCCTGATTTTTTGATCCACAACAAAATTGAGCTGCTTCATAAAAGCATCGTAAAGCTCACTGTATGAAGTAAATGACCTTGGATCACCAGTTTCTATACCTGCTTTTTTTCCGGTAACCGGATCGATTCCGTTATTCAGAGTAACTTCCAATATTTTAGGAACATTCAGATAGCCAGTCAACACATAGGCTTCTTTTCCGAATGCACCCACTTCAATACAACCACTACATCCACCTTCGCGAGCATCTTCAATGGTTTTACCATGTCCCAGCATCTCCATAATGTACACATCAGGATTAAAAACCGAAGGATAACCATGCCCCTGGCGAATGACATTACAACCTGCTTTTAAAAAGCGTTCAGGAGTTCGGGAGCTAACATGTATGGAGCTTCCAGGCTGTAAAATGTGCAAATCTTCAATAATGTCAAGCATGATATAGGAAACCTCACTTACACCATCCGATCCATCTTTTCTTACACCGCCAATGTTAATATTGGTAAAGTCGTTATAAGTACCACTTTCGCGTGCCGTAATTCCCACCTTTGGTGGTGCAGGCTGATTGTTCACCTTAATCCAGAAACAGGAAAGTAGCTCTTTGGCTTCATCTCTGCTTAGCTTTCCTTCGGCATTTTCCTTGTTGTAAAAAGGTTCTAAATGCTGATCGAAGTGACCAGGATTCATTGCATCCCAACCATTTAACTCTGTAATGGTTCCAAGGTGCATCCACCAATACATCTGAATGGCTTCCCAGAATGTACGTGGTGCATGAGCAGGAACCCAACGACACACCTCTGCAATTTTTAGGAGTTCAGCCTTTCTTGCCTCATCGCTTTCCTTGGCTGCCAATTCTTCAGCCATATCGGCATGACGCTCCGATAAAAGAATAGCGGCATCACATGAAATGGCCATTGCCTGCAATTCTTCCAGTTTATCTGTAGCTTCAGCATCATTCATATAATCCAGGCGATCGATATGATCCTGAATATCTTTCTTAAAATCGAGCAGTCCTTTTTGATAAATTTTACCATCTAAAGTGGTATGTCCCGGTGCACGTTGCTCCATAAACTCGGTAAACAATCCTGCTTCGTATGCTGCTTTCCACTCTTCTGGTACATGGTTAAATATTCTTTCGCGTTGGGTACGACCCTCCCAATATGTAATTACCTCTTTGGCATAGGTATCAATATCTTCCTGGGGGATGGTATAACGCTGCAATTCTCGTGTATTTAATACATTCAAATCGTCTACACTGTGGCAAGTTAATTCAGGAAAAGTAGGTACCGATTTTGGTGAAGGACCACGTTCTCCAACAATCAATTCACCCTCGCCAATGTAAATGCTTTTTTGCTTACAGATTTCGTAAAAGGTTTTTGCACGAAGTACAGGAATTGAGAATTTCCCGTAGTTTTCTTTGTAAAACTCCGTTTCTATTAAGGCACGCTCGATAGAAAGTGAAGGTTCAGTTTCAACACTTACTTTTCTTAGCTGCTTTATTCTATCGTTCATACCCGGACCTTGTCCGTTGCTTTTGTCGAAATTACTTCCCGATTTAGCTGTTCTTTGTGGAATGGTTTTATCTATTGTCATTGTATTTCAATTCTTCAGTTCTAAACAAAGTATAAAAGTACTGCATGCAATTTCTCCATTAGAAATTGAGTACTTCTCTTATAAAAATAGCTTGTAGTGGCAATATGTATCAACATATTGCATAGAAAGGACTAATTGTTTAGGAATAGATAATTAAACAACTAAAAAGTCTGCGGTAACTGTATGTTAAAGTATGGTTTAAGCACATAATAACATCTTTTGACTGAAACAAATTTACGAAATATTATCATCTGAGAAAGAAAGCCCTTAGAAAATCTTCTTATCTATAAATGATCTTAACAAATCTTAGCTCCCAGTTCAAAAAAATCATAATCTTTTTGCTACCTTACTCCTATCATAAAAAATGTTACTGATATGGGATTTGGTGGTTCGGTTCAGGGAATGATTACTTCGCTTCGAAATAATGCAAGGCCTAAAAAAGATATTTTCACGAAAGGTAAAACCGATAAGGATATCATTCATTCGGCAGGAAAACCTTTACAATACAAAGAGGTAAGTCAGCAGGAATTAAGCAAGATAAAAGATGACATTCGCTTAAAAGCAGCAAATGAAAGAAGAAGAATTGTAGGGACAGTTTTGTTTATTGTGATTGCTTTGATTCTTGTGTTTATATACTGGACAAATTAATTCTCGAGATAAGATGAAATCAAATTCCTTTGTGTTGATCAGTCTGTTTTTTTCTATTTTGTTTTTGGGATGTTCTGAACCCAAAAAGCAAGTTAAGTACGAGCAACTCCAGGTCGCCGAGCTTTTTAATCTTTTCATAAATAGCAATGACAGCATTGAAGAGCAAAAACTCATACAGTTTTTAGATGATTCCATTGTGAAGTATCCATATGGAATGTTTTATCCAAATGAATTTATTGACACAACTACAAATCAAGTCAATTTTACCTTTGGTTTTTCTTCCAACTTATATGGTGATGAAGATTGTTTTAAAATCAAGAATCGAAATATTTTCTCTGTGAATATTGGTGGAAACAACCACATGAGCTCAAGATTTATTGACACTTTATTACTGTCCTCTATAAAACAACTATTTAAGGAATTCACTCTTAATGAAAACAACAGTGAAGAGCTACCGGAAAAAAGTATCAAATTCATCCCCTTACTAGATACCTTACAAGTTAGTAAAGGAGCATTATTCATAAAAACACAATTAATCCCGGATTCAACACAAAAGAGTACTGATTGGTTTCTAATTAAAAATGTGATCAAAATTGCTCAATTATCCATTTTGGAACTGCGAAATGAGAGTGCACAACTCTACTTTAACAAATCTTATCAGGAAAGTTCTTTAAAAGAAAAGTGGGCATTAAGCCAATACCATCCCATTCAAATTTGGTTTTATCCTAATGCATATCAGCCTAAGAAACCACCTCCTCCTCCTCCTCCAATATTATCTCCAAAAGCTCTTGAACTTTTGGAGGAAATTGAGTTTGATGAAGAGCTTGAAATCGTTTATGAGATATTTGAAGAGGAGGAAGAATGCGAGGAAGAAGCGATATCAAAAACCGGCTGATTTTTACCCAAACCACTACTCTCCAAAACATTTCGGCACAATAGTTGTTTTTAGTACATGAAAACACTATTGATTTTTTTACAGATGTTAGCGAATACGGACACAACCATATTGACCGACTTTACCAACGATTCGAATTTATCGGATTGGTACATTGTAAACGATGTGGTGATGGGAGGCAGATCGGATTCAGGAATTTTCCTGAATGGTGAGAATTGTGCTGTATTTAAAGGCAATGTTTCACTGGAAAACAATGGTGGCTTTGCCATGGTGAAGCACATTTTTAATCCGATTGAAATCGAAAACCACTCAAAAATCGTAATGAAAATCAAAGGAGATGGAAAGAGATATCAGTTCAGGTTAAAATCTGAAACATCGCAATATCATTCTTATATCAATTACTTTTCTACCAACGGTGACTGGCAAATTATTGAAATGCCATTGGCTGATTTTTATGCAAGTTTTCGAGGTAGAAAATTGAACTATCCAAACTTCGATTCAAAGCAATTGTCAGAAATTGCCTTCCTGGTTGGCAACAAAAAAGCCGAAGATTTCCAATTGAAAATTAAATGGATTGCCCTGAAGTAGGGCTCTAGGTGTATTTCATAAACTTTTCGACCAAATCGATAATGGCCTTTGAACTTTGTTTTAAAGAAGTTCTCAAATCTTCCGCAGTCATTAAATCGGTATAGCCCGGTAAATCATTCGATTCTTCTTTACTCAGCTTGTGGTATCCCATGCTCCAATCTGGAAATGAGCGCTGTTTGATTTCTTCTTCGAGTATTTTTACAATATTGGTATGGCGACGGTCTTTCTCCAGCCTATCGTAAAGACTGTTTATTGTGTCCTGTTCCCCTTCAATTACTTGAATGAAAATTTCATCGTTATAGAGCAGTAAACCAGTTACTCCATTGGCAAGATTTTTTGGTCTGATCTCGGCCAGGAGTTGATCGAGCTCCAACTCGGAAAGTTTGAATCTCGAAAAACTAACATATACAATGTGAATTAAATTAGGCATAGACTAAAGTTACAAAAGAATTTTAAAGCCCAAAAAAGCTTGCCTGGATATAGCTCTATGTTTTCATATGCCTTTTCGAAGCTAGCCAAAAAATTTCACGGTATCCACTCTGCAGGAATCAAATCAATGAATTGAAAAATTCTTTACTTTTACATGTATATCTTTGTAAAAAACAAAAAGCAACTTATCACTAAACAATGACAAGATTATCTGATCAATCCGACGAAAAACTAGTTACAGATATCATTTCTGAGTCATTTAAAAACAATCCAAGTGTAATCTCATCGCTAAAGAATGATCACAAAATAAACAAGCGAATAAAAGAGTTGGCCAAATATGCCTTTCGTACTGCAAATCGGCGAAAAGGTGTATTCCTGTCATCAAATGATAAAGGTGTTGCCATTTGCTATCATTTTGGTGGCAAAAAGAATTCATTGGCCGATTATTGGGATCAAATCATGCTGCTTATAAATGCAATAGGCGTGCGTAAACTTCCCGCTATATTACAAAGAGAATCTTACATCAAGAAAATCAGGCCACAAGATGGAAATTACCTGTATTTTTGGTTTTTTGGCGTAAAGGAATCCTATCGCGGAAGCGAAGCTGCAAGGGAATTACAAACTGCCATTTTTCGTGATTCGGAAAACAAACAATTGCCCATTTATTTAGAGACATCGCTTGAAGGAAATCTACTAATGGAGGTGGAAGGATTGGAAGCATTTACAATGAACGAAGGAGACATGTACATTGTAAAAAAAGGTTTACAGCACAGAGTTTCCTCCCAGGCTGAGTGTAAAATATTACTGATTGAGAATAAATCGACAGCTCACACGGGAGAAGTAAAGTCTGATATTACAAAGGACATCAAAGATCAGTTGCAGTAAGAATTTTAATTTTTCAATCGGTAAGTAAAGCATTTACCTTTGCTCCTGATACACACAAAGCACTTAGCTAATGAAACGAGAAGGAAGTAGTTATGGCATTTTACTCATGATATTGTCGGTAATTGCCTTTGGCATTATGGCAAGTTTGGTAAGAAGCATGTCGCATGTAAGCACTTATATTACCGTATTTGTTCGCTTTGCCATTGGTGTTGGTGTAATTGGCATATTGGCCATGATGCGAAAAATTGATCTGAAATTTGTTCGCAGTCCACTCCTACTACTTCGTGGCATAACCGGAACGGCATCTGTCGCCTTGTTTTACCTTGCCATTGTAAAAATCGGAATGGGCAAAGCTTCGGTTTACTCCTACTCTTATCCGCTTTTTGCCTCCTTGCTTAGCGCAATTGTACTAAAAGAGCGAGTGCATGCCAGCAAATGGTTCATGATGTTTTTGGCACTAATTGGCATTGTATTGGTCTCTTTTCAGTTTGGTGGAAGCGAAAAAGCATGGAGTTTTGGATGGTTTGATTTTCTGGCAATGCTGAGTGCAGTTACGAATGCCATATCAATTTTAATTGTAAAGAAATTACATGGTACCGACGATTCTTATGCCATTTTCTTTGCTCAATCGATAGTAGGCTTTTGGTTGTTCTTAATTCCGGCCAATTTACCCGAACTAACCGGTCCGGTTACAAGTAGTTATGTGTTGATATTTATTGGTTTGGCTTCGGCATGCGCCCAACTGTTAAACACCGAAGGATATCGACATGTTTCCATTGCAACGGGTTCGCCATTTCACATGCTAATACCTATTGTAAATGTTATTGTGGGAGTATTTGTATTTAATGAGGTGTTTAGTACGCAGGAAATTATTGGCTCTTCCCTGGTCGTAATGGCTTGTTTGGGTATTTTACGTTTAAACAGCCGATCGGCAACACAACATAAACAAGCCTAATTCATTACCAGGAAGTACTTACAGTCTACATCGGAAGATAAAAATAGATTCCCAAGCCATTGGTGAATAAGATATTGCCATATAAGGAATGCTCTAGAAATACAGCATTAAGTGATTTGTTTCGCAAGTATGTGTAAGAGAAAATCAGACTTCCAACAAAGGTAAAGATAAGCGCTACCCAATTGCGGAAAATGATGTGAGCCATAGCAAAACAGAAAGCATTAATCAGAAGCATTACAACAGGGCTGGTAAATAAGGTTTTGTATCGGTGATAATAAAAGGCTCTGAAGATAAATTCCTGTGTGTAGGCCGACCAAATTGGATAAGAGATAATTACTGCCACCCAAATCCAGAAATTATTTCGTGGCAAATGAAAAAATACATCGGCTCGAAACACGTATACCCAAATGGATGTGATGATGAGAAGAATGGATCCTTTTAGCAAAAAATCCTGCCAGGGATAATTTCTTTTGACCCTAAATATTTCACGATCGAAGTTTTTATCTTTTATGACGATAAAAAGACAATATAAAAAGACAAGTACAAGCGGAATTGCTTTGTGGACAGGAATCATTTCAAAATAATACAGCAATGGTAATCCCACAAATAAAAATAACATTTCGGTCCACAAATACAATCTCCTCATAACACCCCAAATTTTAAAGAAACAACAAGAAATGAACGACAATAAGAAAGATTCTTCTTATTAAGACTCGTTCTATATAAGTTACAAAAAAAGGGGCAATTTTGTTTTAAAAGTGCCCCTGAAATTTAGGAATGATATGATTTTATTGACAAACGTTGATTTGTCTTAAAATAGTCATGAATTTTATGGGTGAATCGCCTTTAAATCATGATGTAAAAACATCAATCAAAGATTAATTCACATAATTATTGGATTTTACTTAGGAAGCACGTTTTTGTGCTCTTCTTGCAGCTACAATCATTAAATATCCGGCAATTACCGGACCATATCCCACGATATAATATCCTTTTACATCGAACCACTGAAAATAGGTGCCCAAAGTAATCACACCACCTATAATCATTAGTGCCCAACCAATAAGCCTTAACTCGCGTGCTTTTAGTTTGCCTGATTTTTTTACTTCTCCAGAAAGAATCTTATTGTCAATTTCTCTCACTACATTTTTTATGGTATTCTCATCGATACCTTTTTGTTTCATCTCATTTCTGATTTGAGAAAAATCCATTCCATCAATCTTTTTACTATGATAGAATTCAACTAATTCTTTAAAATCTTGTTTCATGATTGTTGATTTGTGTTGCGACAAAACTAATCAGATTGAAATAATTAAAAAAGTGTAAGCAAAAAAAAACAGGCTTCAAAAATGAGAAGCCTGTTTAAATATTGTATTTCGATGATCTATTGATAGATCTCTTTTTTACTTGCTAAAAGTGTATTTTGAAGCAATGATACAATTGTCATTGGACCAACTCCACCAGGAACAGGAGTAATAAAAGATGCTTTAGGAGCAACCTCATCGAAGTTCACATCACCTTTCAATTTCCATCCCGATTTGGTTTGATCAGACTTTACACGGTGGATTCCCACATCAATAATTACGGCTCCTTCTTTCACCATATCACCGGTAAGGAATTCCATCATACCCAAGGCTACAATTACAATATCCGCCTGACGGGTAATTTCACCAATATTTTTTGTTCTACTGTGACACAAAGTAACGGTACAATCACCATAAGCAGCTTTACGCGACATTAGTACACTCATAGGAGTACCCACAATGTTTGAACGACCAATTACAACACAGTTTTTACCTGAAGTTTCGATATTGTATCTCTTCATCAACTCAACAATTCCTGCTGGTGTTGCAGGCAGGTAAGTTGGCAAACTTGCAACCATTTTACCTACGTTCATTGGGTGGAATCCATCAACATCTTTTTCCGGACGAATGGTTTCGATCACTTTTGTTTCCGAAATGTGCTTAGGAAGTGGCAACTGAACAATCAATCCATCGATATCATCGTTATTGTTTACCTTACGGATTTCTTCCAAAAGTTGTGCTTCTGTAATGTCGTCCTCGAAACGAAATTCTGAAGATTCGAATCCTACTGCATGACAAGCTTTCACTTTCGCAGCAACATAAGTTTCGCTGGCACCATCGTGTCCAACAATCATTGCAGCAAGATGTGGCGTTTTTCCACCTGCTTTTTTAATTTGTTCAACTTCGGCAGCAATTTCCTGCTTAACCTCATTAGAAATCTTTTTTCCGTCGATTAATTCCATGGCTGTTAGCTTTGTTATTATAAAAAAATGCCTGACGCAGGGTCAAGCATTTGGGGTTTTAAGTATTATTTTCTGCGTCCCATGTTACCCATCATCCTGGACATGTTTCCGCCTTTTGACATCATTTTCATTAATTTTCTGGTCTCATCGAATTGTTTAATCAGGCGATTCACATCCTGAATGGTAGATCCACTACCGTCGGCAATTCTTTTTCTTCTCGAACCATTTATCAATTTTGGATCTTCACGTTCTGCCGGAGTCATTGAGAAGATAATCGCTTCAACACCTTTAAAGGCGTCATCATCGATATCGATATTCTTCAATGCTTTACCAACACCTGGAATCATAGAAGCTAAATCTTTCAGGTTACCCATTTTTTTGATTTGGGAAATCTGAGACAAGAAGTCGTTAAAGTTGAACTGGTTCTTGGCAATCTTCTTCTGAAGTTTCTTTGCTTCCTCGGCATCGAATTGTTCCTGGGCACGTTCTACAAGCGATACGATATCACCCATACCCAAAATACGGTCGGCCATACGTTCAGGGTGGAAAACATCAAGTGCTTCCATTTTTTCGCCTGTACCAACAAATTTAATTGGCTTGTTCACTACCGAACGAATTGATAATGCCGCACCACCTCGTGTATCACCATCTAACTTGGTAAGAACAACACCATCGAAATTCAATCTGTCGTTAAACTCTTTTGCCGTATTAACAGCATCCTGACCAGTCATCGAGTCTACAACGAAAAGAGTTTCTGTTGGATCGATAGCCTTTTTAACAGCTTCAATCTCGTTCATCATCTCCTCATCGATGGCCAAACGACCAGCAGTATCGACAATTACAAGATCGTTACCATTTGCTTTTGCTTCTTTAATTGCAGCTTTGGCAATTTTTACCGGGTTCTTATTTTCTCGATCAGAATATACTGGAACGCCAATTTGCTCTCCCAATACGTGCAACTGATCAATCGCAGCAGGACGATAAACATCACAGGCAACCAACAAAGGATTCTTAGAACGCTTTGTTTTTAACAAATTCGCTAATTTTCCTGAAAATGTGGTTTTACCAGAACCTTGCAATCCGGCAATTAATATTACGGCAGGTTTTCCCTGAGTGTTGATATCAACATGAGTTCCACCCATTAACTCAGCCAGCTCATCGTGAACAATCTTCACCATTACCTGGTTTGGTTTCAGGGCAGTAAGTACGTTTTGTCCTAATGCTTTTTCTTTTACAACATTTGTAAACGACTTGGCAATTTTGAAGTTAACATCGGCATCCAATAAAGCACGTCTTACATCCTTCAATGTTTCGGCCACATTGATTTCCGTAATTTTTCCTTGTCCTTTTAATATTTTGAACGATCGCTCAAGTCTTTCGTTAAGATTTTCAAACATTATTCTACGTATTTATATTTCCCTGCAAAAATAAAAAAATATGTGTAGAGCTAAAGAGCTAAATGAAGAAATATCAATCTTTGAGGAAGAAATTTTAATAAGTTTTTTGCCTCTGGCTATTCAAGGCTGGTTTTTATGGCGGAAACAAGCCTGTCCCAGCTAAATTTCTGATATCAAATAATATTAATATCAGGCATAAAATCAGTCTAATTTCTGATTCACAAAAAAGGCGAAATCACTCTATGTTGATTTCGCCTTTTTAAGTATCTGATTGCTGTTGCTAACAGCTTATTTTTACATTCTTTCCGGAACTCCGATTCCCAATAAGCTCATACCCGATTTAATAATTTCTCCAATTTGCTTGGAAAGTACCAAACGGAATGCTCTTAAGTCGGTATTCTCCTCTTTTGCGATTGGATGATCGTGATAGAACTGGTTGTATTCTTTCACCAAATCGTATACATAGTTTGAAATCTGAGCCGGGCTGGTTTCTTTACCTGCCTCTTTCACCACTGTTGGGTAGTTTGCTACCATCTGAATCAGGAAAGATTCCTTTTCGGAGATCTTCAAGTTCGAAACAGCTGTTTCCGGTACTTCAAATCCTGCATCAATGGCTTTTCTTACCACCGATTGAATACGAGCATAGGTATATTGAATAAATGGACCAGTATTTCCATTAAAGTCGATAGATTCCTTAGGATTAAACATCATGTTTTTCTTAGGATCAACTTTTAGGATAAAGTATTTCAAAGCACCCATTGCTACTTTTTCAAATACTTCTTCTGCTTCTTCTTCAGAATAACCTTCCAGTTTACCAAGCTCTTTTGAAGTATCGCGAGCAGTATTTACCATTTCCTGCATCAAATCATCTGCATCAACTACTGTTCCTTCACGCGATTTCATTTTACCCTCAGGCAATTCAACCATACCGTATGACAAATGCTGAATTTTATCGTGCCATTCGTAACCAAGCTTGCCCATAATTAATGACAATACCTGGAAGTGGTAGTTTTGTTCATTCCCTACCACGTAGATGTGCTCATCGATATTGAATTCATCGAAACGTTCAAATGCGGTTCCAATATCCTGAGTCATGTATACAGACGTACCATCATCGCGAAGAAGCAATTTGTGATCCAATCCATCAGCTTCAAGATTTGCCCATACCGATCCTGTATCTTTTTGATACAATACACCGTCAGCCAATCCTTTTTCAACAATGGCTTTACCTTGTTTGTATGTATTTGATTCGAAGTAAACCTTATCGAAATCAACACCCATTTTCTTGTAAGTGATATCAAATCCGGCCAACACCCAATCATTCATTTTACGCCAAAGAGCAACGGTTTCTTCATCGCCCGCTTCCCATTTGCGCAACATTTCCTGAGCCTCCAACAATAATGGAGCTTGTTTCTTAGCCTCATCGGCATCCATTCCATTGGCTACAAGAGCTTCAATTTCTTTCTTGTACTCCTGGTCGAATTTCACGTAGTATTTTCCTACAAGGTGATCTCCTTTCATTCCTGTTGATTCAGGAGTTTCGCCTTCGCCAAATCGCAACCATGCCAACATCGACTTACAGATGTGAATTCCACGGTCGTTTACCAGGTTTACTTTAATTACTTCGTAACCATTTGCTTTTAAAATCTGTGCAACAGAATATCCCAACAGGTTGTTACGAATGTGTCCAAGGTGAAGCGGCTTGTTTGTATTTGGAGATGAATATTCAATCATCACCTTTTTAGCACCTTCTGCTAATGCTGTAAAACCATAGTTTTCGGTTTTAACTGCATCATTCAGTACAGAAATCCAGTAAGAGTTATCAATTACCAAATTCAAAAATCCTTTTACCACATTAAATGCTGATACGGCTTCGATATTCTCGCTTAAAAACTGTCCCAGATCGTTCGCGGTTTCCTCTGGCGACTTTTTAGAAAAGCGCAAAAATGGAAAAACAACCACTGTTAGATCCCCTTCGAATTCGCGTCGCGTTTTCTGAATTTGAACGGTTTTTTCCTCTATACCCTGTCCGTAACAAGAACTTACGGCTTCAACTACTTTGCCTTTAATAATATTTTCAATACTCATTTGGAAATTCTGTATTTAGAATTCTACTTCAATTTCAATCTATAATTGGGTTTTTATTCAAAAGCAGAACTCTCGTTTTATGCCATTGAATTAAGTCCCTCAATCTGAATCCGCAAAGATAATAGGAATATACTGAATTGCTATCCGTAAAGTAAAAAAAGTCATTCACACCTAACATTATCCTGTCTCTCAAAAACAGAAGCTTGTTTAACATCAATCTGATAAGCATTCTTTACCTTTGAATGGTCACAATATTCAACTTATGATGTCGTTTAATAGCATGAATAAATTGAACTAAATCTCTAAAAGCCCAAAATGCTTAATTCATTTAAAAAGATCTAAACATTCTCATGCCCCAACGAATGAAGAACTTTCTCCTTTTACTTGTATGTGTTGCTTTTGCGACCTACGGTTTCTCGTCACCTGATTCAGCACCTTTAGAAAGAAAGATTAATATTACGGATCTCAACAAATTGCATGTTGAAGCGGAATCTTATTACTACAAAAATAACCCAAAAGCTTTAAGCACAGCAAAACTGCTTGCAGATCAATCTTTGGAAGCGGAACAAATGGATAAGTTTGCTTTTGCAAACGAATTGATGGGTCGAATTTATCTTTTCCAGGGCGAAATAAAGGAAGCTGAGAAATGCTTTGTTAGCTCGTTTGATTATTGGGAAAGTGTAAGAGATACTAGCAGAATGAGCTATTTGTACAGTTACTTTGGGGAGTTGAACTTTGTTCAATGTAACTATTCTACGGCTGATGGATTCTACAAAAAAAGTCTGGAACTCAAAAAGACAATTCGCGATACTTTATCATATGCATATAGTTATAATGCACTTGGAAATGTGCAGTTTGAAACATGCCATTATACCGAAGCTTTAACCTTTTACCTGAAAGCACTCAATCTGAACCGAAAATACAATAATATTTCAGGCATCTGCTACTCTTTAAATGCCCTTGGCACCACCTATAAAGAAATAAACAATACCGATTTAGCTATAGAGTATTTTAATAAAGCCTTAAAACTGGGTGAAGAGAATCAACTTATTAAAAACATTGCCTACAGTTTAAACCAATTGGCATCGTTACAGAATAACCTGGGAAACAGAAACACATCAATAGAACTGTATACCAAATCGTTGAACCTTAGTTATGAGTTGGGATCGAAAAATGGCATTGCAAGTTCTTATATGGGTATGGGAGAAGTGTTTCAATCTATGGCTCAAAACGACAAAGCGATTGAATTTCAGCACAAGGCACTTAAACTTTTTGAAGAATTAGATTCAAAAAAGAAAATTGCCAAGTGTTATGAAAACTTAGGATTAATTTCCTACTCGATGCGTGACTATAAACTTGCCATTGAAAAATTTGAGCAAGCCATTGCCTTAAACAACCAAATTAGCTACGTAAAAGGAAGCGCGAATGTACTGCGTAAACTTGGTAACGCACATTTACATGAAGGAAGGCTCGATTTAGCACTGTTCAATTATGAGAAATCGCTTCAAATCCAAAAATCGATTGATAACCTAAAAGGCATTGCCTCTTGCTATACAAATATTGGACTGATTTACGTAAAGCAAAATAATTTTGAAAAAGCAGAAGAGTATTTTAACCTCTCGGTAGATATTAATAAAAATACAGGAAACCTTGGCGGATTGGGATCTGTTTATAACAATTTAGCTGCGCTTTATGATGTTAAAAATGACTCAAAAAAAGCCATTCATTATTTAAAAAACAGTTTAAATCTGGCCACAAAAATTAATCGTAAAACTTTAATGGCCGAGAACTATAGAAACCTGTCGGACATCTACCTGAAAAAGGAAAATTACAAGCTTTCATTACAATACTATAAAGATTACGTTAGCATATACAATCAACTTTACAATGCACAAGCTGAGAACAGAATTGGTTGGATTCAAATGCAAAACGAAAAAGAAAAAAGGGAAAACCTTGTTCGCCTGCATGCCAAAGAACAATTTCTAAAAGAGGAAAAACTTCAAAAAGAAAGACTTACTAATACTTTTTTGATTCTTATTGTTGGATTAATTATTCTTTTCTCGGGAATAGTTTACCGATTCTTCCTGGTGGTTAAAAAATCAAATAAAAATTTAAATAACGAGATCGAGGAGCGTAAAAAAGCTGAAGCCTTGCTTGCCGATCATCAAAGAAACCTGGAAAGTCTGGTTAAAATACGAACATTGGAATTGTTAAAAGCAAAGGAAAAAGCAGAACAGGCCGATCGATTAAAAACTTCTTTCCTGGCCAACATGTCGCATGAAATCAGGACACCAATGAATGCCATTATTGGTTTCTCAAAATTAATGGCCTTTACCAACTCCAAAGAAAAGCACGAATATTATACAAATATTATTAATGATAACGGTCACATTCTACTAACATTGGTGAACGATATTATCGATATTTCGATGATTGAATCGAAGCAGTTGAAAATTAAAAAATCAAATTTTTACATCTATCCTGTACTGGAAGAACTTCGACAAGTATTTGAAGAACAAAAACACAAGGCAGAAAAATCTGATTTAGAGATCAACCTGTATATTCCAGAAGAAATTGAGAATATATCGATGCATTCTGACCAAATTCGATTGAAGCAAATTTTGATCAACCTGCTTAGAAATGCAATGAAGTTCACCGATTCAGGAAAAATTGATTTTGGAATTGAACTGATTGAAGGACATATTCGATTTTTCGTAAAAGATACTGGTATTGGAATTCCATATAAAGATCAGGCATTGATTTATGACCGATTCAGACAAGCCAGTAATAATGGCGTACAACATGGAGGCACTGGTTTAGGCCTAACCATATCGAAAAGTTTGGCGGAACTCCTAAATGGTAAAATTTGGTTTACCTCAGATCCCGATAAAGGAAGTGAGTTCTATGTTGAATTTTTAATTGATGATGATACAATTGTACAGACTAAATCGGTAAGAAAAGAGAACAACCCTTTAGATTTTTCAGGTAAAAACATATTAGTAGCTGAAGATGTTGAATCGAACTTCCTATACATTAACGAAGTACTAAAGAAAGTGAATGCCAATGTTACCTGGTCGCAAGATGGTGTAGAAGCCGTCGAAAAATTTCAGGATGATCATTTCGATCTTGTTTTAATGGACATTCAATTGCCAAGAATTAATGGCTACCAGGCTACCAGAGAAATCAAGAAGCAGAATCCTTCGGTTCCTGTTGTTGCCCAATCGGCTTATGCTTTTAGAGACGAAAGCAATAAGATGACCGAAGCTGGTTGCGATGCCTTTATTGCCAAGCCATATACCGAAGAAGAGCTACTGGCTATTATTCAGAAAAACATGCATCAAAAAAATTAAGTTTATACAATAATTACCCACAAAAAACTAATTTAGTGTCAAACCTATTTTGACACTATTTTTTTACCCAAAATTTAGCCATATGAAAAACTTCAACATCCTCTTATCTGTCATCATTGCAATTGCTGTGATATCCTGTAAGTCTACTGAACAAAACCCAGAACAACTTGAATATGCTCTTTGTATTCATGGCGGTGCCGGAACCATTCTGAAGAAAAACATGACGCCGGAAAAAGAAAAAGCATATTTCGACAAGCTTGATGAAGCCTTGAGTGTTGGTGATTCAGTCTTAAAAAATGGAGGCTCGGCTTTGGATGCGGTAGAGTTAACCATTCATGTTCTTGAAAATTCTCCTCTTTTTAATGCTGGTAAAGGAGCTGTATTTACTCATTCAGGTAAAAATGAGTTGGACGCATCTATCATGTGGGGGAAAGATTTAAATGCCGGAGCTGTAGCTGGTGTTGGTGATATCAAAAATCCGATTAGTGCTGCACGTAAGGTGATGGAGAATTCTGAACATGTGATGCTGAGTGGAAAAGGAGCATCTGAATTTGCAGTTCAGGAAGGCTTGGAGATGGTTGACAGTTCTTTCTTTTTCACTGAAAAAAGATGGAATTACCTTCAGAAAATCTTAAAAAAAGAACGTGAAATGACACAGACAGATCGCCATGGTACAGTGGGTTGTGTAGCTCTGGATAAAAATGGAAATTTGGCTGCCGGAACCTCTACGGGTGGAATGACCAATAAAAAGTTTGGTCGAATTGGCGATTCTCCAATCATTGGCGCAGGAACCTATGCAAACAATCATACATGTGCAGTATCCTGTACCGGGCATGGTGAGTTTTTTATCAGGCTAGGTGTTGCCCAGGATATTGCTGCAATGATGGAATATCAGAAACTAAGCCTGGATAAAGCCACTGATGCTATGATTGAAAAGTTAAATCAGATTCAAGGAACCGGAGGTTTTGTTGCCCTGGATAAATATGGAAATCCAGCCATGAAGATGAACACTTCGGGAATGTATAGAGGATATGTCAACTCAAAAGGAAGCAGAGAAAAATTCATTTATAAATAGATTGAATATTTTGTTGATTCATAATTTCCGACTAACTTAAGATTACGAAAGTATTACCTTTAAACCTTAAACAACATGACAATAAATTTAAACGGTAAATGGAGAAACCAATACAACTCCGAAATGGATCTGGCAGTTGTTGAAAACAGAGTTAGCGGCACATTCCAAACTGCCATTGGGCAGCCTAAATTTGAAGAAAAATTTGAGATCACTGGTAAAATCAATAATAATGTAATTGCTTTTATGGTTGATTTTGGAAAGTATGGCTCGATGGCCTGCTGGACAGGACGTTTTGAACTGGATGAAATTGGTCCGGTGATACACACCATGTGGCATTTGTCCCAAAGCGAAGGAAGCGATGAAGAGCAAATGGCCAAAGCTATATTAACAGGTGTAGGAACATTTAGAAAACCTTAAATAAAAAAGGAGTTTGACAAATTCAAACTCCTTTTTTATATCATTTTACTGTAATATCCAGTCCATCAATTTCCTCCAATAAATTGTGAGTTGATTTCAACAAATCATCATATATCAATTTAAAGTGAGCCTTCACTTCCTTTGCATTCTTCCCAGACAAACGATCATTAATTCTCGAAATATAGTCGTTTCGTGACTCAACTGCTTTATTCATAATTTCAAAAATCTGTTCTGAATTTTTTTCACCAAAAAACTCAAGGTGAATCATTCCTCTCATCACAATCTCGTTGGTTAGAAAGTTCACATCTTTTTTGAATTCTTTTTTACTTGCCATATTCTTATTTTTTTTTGATATATGCTAAAATACAAATTAAACTGTATAATACAGCAGCTTCACTTACTTGATTAAATCATCTGCTCAAAATTGGATAAACTGGCTAAATACACTTTATTTGTAATATTACTTATCCGATTTGAGGCGTTACGATTATGAGTGAGTGTTTTCAATATCTTTTCTTGCATAATGATAAACTTAAAGCATCCGAAAGCTTTAAGGACAGCTATTTGTTGAACGGAACATCTTTGTATGAAGTGGTACGCGTAATAAATGGCAAAGCAATATTTCTGTCTGAGCATTACTCACGCTTGACAAAATCAGCTCAGAAAATAGGTGTGAAAATCACGCACGACTTTTCTCAGCTTGTTAAATGCATAGAAATACTGGTTGAAAAAAACGATTGTAAAGATGGAAACATTAAGCTTGTTTTTAGTTTTAAGGACAAAGAGCGCAATTTTTACGCCTATTTTGTTCGCCACTCCTATCCCACAGCTTTTCAATACGAAAACGGTGTAAGAACTATTATTCACCAGGCAGAAAGGCCAACACCAACTGCAAAAGTTTACAACCATAAATTAAGGTCCAAAACCAATAATCTGATTGCTGAAGCTGAAATTTTTGAAGTTATTCTTTTAAACAAGCTCGGGAATGTAACCGAAGGTAGTCGCTCCAATCTTTTCTTTATCAGGAATAATGAGTTGTACACCTCTCCTGACCATGAGGTTCTGAATGGAATTGTTCGTGGTAAAGTGATCCAAATTGCCAAAGAACTATCTATCCCCATTCATTTTAAATCGATACCATACGAAGAGCTTCCTCTTTACGATGCAGTATTTCTGACTGGCACATCACCAATGATTCTTCCTGTAAAAAGAATCAACTCTTTAAGTTTTACAGCTGATCACCAATTGTTATCAGCCATTATGGATGCGTATTGTAAATTGGTAAACGAAAATTTGGCAGAAACTGTATAATTTCTTTTTGTTACAATTTTGGGAATCCTATTTCGGTAATTACTCCTGAGAAATTGGTTTTCGAATCGATAAACTCATTAATCTTATAAGAATAAGTTCTTCCATTGCTAAGCACCTTATTTAGAAGTTTCATTCGATCGCAAGTAGTTTGCAAAGAATTTCCCGCAATAAAGTCCGATTCGGTATTTTTAATGTCGACTTTTCTGTTTCCTTTTCCATTATCGGTAATCACGCACCTTAAATATCCATCTTCTTCTAAAACGAAACGGATAATTAGTTTGCCGGTTGCTTCCAGTTTGCCAATGCCATATCTTATGGCATGCTCTAAAAATGGCTGTATAATCATGGGTGGAATTTGAATGTCTCGCGGATTTATGTTTTCATCTACATTAATCTGGAAACTAAACTTCTCTTCAAATCGCATTTGTTCAAGTTTCAGATACAATTTCAAATAGGCCAACTCCTCATGCAAGCCAATCATATTTTTATTGGCATTATCGATATTGTTGCGCAGAACCATTGAAAAATCTGACAAATATTCCAAGGCTTTATCTTCTTCTTCATCAAGAATATAACTTTGTATCGAGTTTAATGAATTAAAGATAAAGTGTGGATCGAGCTGATATTGTAAGGCTTTAATTTTTAATCCGATTACCCGGTTAAATTGTTTGGTTCTTTGCTTTTCTTCGAAGCGTATTCTCGACTTGTAATACTTAATTCCGTAATAAATGGCAACAGTCAGAATACACAGTACAATCACCCAAAACCAGATGGTTTTCCACCATGCTGTATCCAAAATAACATCTATCGCATAAGTTGAAACCTGGTCGGAACTTAATTTTCGGGCTTCCAATTGAAATTTATAGTCACCACCTTTTAAATTTGAATAGACCACCTCGTTTGTGGTTTTCCATTCCGACCAATCATCGTCTAAACCAAGCAGGCGATATCGGTATTTTATATTCTCCAGGTTATCGCAATAGAGCATCCCAAAAGTAAAACTCACATAGTTCTCCCTATGGTTTAGGTGAATTGGATTTTTGGGAATACTTGTCCATTTGTTGACTTCTGATTTTTTAGATTTCCAATGATTTTGCTTTATTTTCACACCAAGCAATGAGGGTTGATAGGAGGTGTTATCCACATCATAATCATCGGCATTAATTTTCATTAAAGTATGGTTGGAATTTACCCAAATATTCCCGTACCTGTCAATTAAGGATTCTTTGCCACGGAATTCAACATCTTTGCTTGCATTCCAAAAACGATATCGCAATACAGAATCGGGATGCCATGTACTGTAATCAAACCTGTGAACACCCAAATTGGTTCCACACCAAATAGAACCATCCGAAAGGTATTGAAAGCCATGAACCGATATTCCTTCCAGTCCATCACTATTATCAATTGAATCCTTTATAATAAGTTTATTTCCCTGGCTTTTTAACTTGTAAAGAATGCCATTATTTCCACCTGCAATAATGCTTGAATCCGGTAAAATAAGCATATCATTTACCACATTGTGAATGCCACAATTTTTCCTGCCATATTCATAAACACTATCTTCATCAAATCTATAAATCCCCTGGTTTTCGGTTGACACCCATACCTTAGAATCAAACTCAATCATTTTTGTAATTTCAAGCTCATCTCTTTCGGTATGTTTCATATGAATTTTAGTCTTGCCAGAATTCATACCTGTGGTTACAAATCGGCTCCCATCGTAATAAAACAATCGATTGTTGGACAGAACAATAAACTTAATGGCTTTTGAAATTCCTTTATATTCAAGTCGGAAAGTGTTACCATCTAATGTGAAAAAACCATGATTTGTGGCAATCCACAGTACGTCACCATTCTTTTCAATATCATTAAATATGATATCGCGGTCTTTACTATTTTTGGGAAGCAAGTTCTGAAATTGCTGGATTGGAATCATTTCCTGAACCCTTCCATCTACTACTTTACCTATCCCATTTCCTGCTAAAAATACTGAGCCATCGAGCAGAGAAACAAAATCGACCACATTGCCAATTTCCGGGAGTAAATCTTCGAGTTTGTATAAAGTGAATATAGATTGTTTCAAGCGAATTAAACCATGATTTTTTGTCCCCAACCATACATCTTTTGTAAGTTTATGCTTAAAAAGTGATTGTACAAACACATCATGTAAATTGTTTTCTTCCAAATAATCAACACAAAGCTCATCCTTTATTGAAATTAGTTTTCTGTGTTCTTGATTATTTTTGAAATATCGCAACAAGACAAACAATTCATTTTTGTTGGTCAGCCGATTGATTACATCGCAAATGATATTTTCCCCATCACCTTTTAGGATCACTTGCTCTCCGACTAAGATATTTTGACGAAATTTAGTATTCAATTGTAAGACCTTGCGCTTATGATGTTTTGTACTTACAATTTGTTCGGATTGATATTTTGAACTGCCCAATTTAAATTTCGGAAATACAATTAAATTGTCATCTTGAACCATTGTTGACGATACATTCAAATTTTCAGAACCGCTTAACTGTAAAAATTTAACTGCATGTTTGGCTGTATCTCGTACAAAAACGCCATTTGAAGCTCCAATAAATATCGAATTATTATGCTTTGATACAGAACGTATCTCTATGGGAGTATTTTCTATTAAATTCGTTAATACCTCAAGTTTCTCTCCATCGAATTCACACACTCCAACGCCCGAAGCTGTAATAATAAGATTGCCCTTTGCATCTTCGGCCAGACTGGTTACTTTTTCACCTTGTAAGCGATTCAATTCTTTTCTAAATCCAACTTCATAACCATTAAACTCGCATAAACCCGCATCGGTAGCAAGCCAAATTAGTCCACGCGAATCTTCAAAGATGTGATTTACACAATTGCAAGGCAATCCATCTACTTGTGTAAAACCATCGGTTTGACTAAATCCGGCAAAAAGATTGAATGCTGGAAATAGCAGGAGTAAAAATATAATTTGTTGCTTGATTTTAAGGTTCATAATGCAATTATACTAATTATACTATGAAAATTAAGCTGTCAAATGTGTCAAGTTGATTCAATTGCATAATCTATACATAAACGCATCGTTAAAATCTTTATAAATCAATAAATCTGTAAACAAAACCGAAACATATACGTAGAAAGAAATAATTTTCATTTGCAAAAACTGATCGAATTCGAACAGAAGATTTATACATTAAATTAACTTTGCAAAATTGATAACCTCAAGAATTAAAATATGCTGTTTAAATTAGAGAAAGCAAGCATTGAAAAGGCAAGTGAAGTTTTTGCACACAATCAGAATTTCACTTTTACCGTTTTGCCAAGATTAAAAGCCATTTATGCCATAAAGAAGGAATTTAAACACCTTCATGAGTTAGAATGGCAATTTGAATACGATCATGTTAATGTAAATCAAAACAGACTTTTGATTGAGTACAAGCAAAACAAAAGCAATGATTTTTCATTTTTTTATGAAGTTCCTTTGTCGAGTAATTTTGAGTTTCGTGTGTATTTTGCAAAGTCTTCGATACATTTTCTGGATATTTACAATTTTTTATTGTCAAACGAAATCATTAGCGAAAATCAGTTTCGATTGAAGGCAGAATATCATACCATTCCACATTTTATTATTAATCAGAAAGTAAAAAGATACAATACAGGCATCCTCAATAAAATTCAAACGATGGATGATTTTGACGGACTACCTATAGACGACAATATAAAGAATGAATTTGATCATGGATTTCAAATATTTAATCCTATTTTTAATCAAGTACTAAGTCAATTCCAAATTTGATTTCGTAAAACAGCATGAACTCAACCCCTAGCAAGTCAATCAAAACCAAAATGAGCATAAGTAGAGCCTACTTTTTGCTATTTTTAGTTCTGACTATAACATTTTTAGTCGGTTTTGGAGGCATATGGATTTATACCAAGTTTAACGAATTCAATACAGAATCGAATAACCTTAAGAAAGATTATATTGAAGAGCAAAAAAATGTATTGGTTCATAAGGCCAATGAGTGCATCGACTTTATCAACTACCAGAATACACGCGCCGAATCCCGCTTAAAAGACCGACTGGAAAACTTTGTGAATCAAGCTCATGCAATCGCAACACATATTTACAATGAAAACAGAGGATCCTTATCCGACCGCGAGATTAAAAAGCGAATCAAAGAAGCATTGTCTCCTTTAAGAGTTCATCATGACAGGGGGTATATTTTTATTAACAATCTGAGTGGCACAGGCATACTCTATCCATTCTCAAAGCAAAACGAAAACAAGAGCTTAATTAATTTCAAAGATATCAATGGAAATTATATCGTTAAGAATGAGGTTGAATTAATGAAATACAAGGATAGTGCTTTTACCAAATACGAGAACACCAAGCAGGTAAAGAACAAATTTAATGCTTACACCAAAATTTCTTATATCAGGAAATTTGCACCTTACAATTGGTATTTTGGAAGTTTTGCTTTTTTAGACGATTTACAACCCGAAATCCAAAAAGAAACTTTGATTCGGATTAGTCAAATTAATGCCAGTCAGGACAATTATTTCTTTGTTTATAAAAAGGATGGAACTTGTTTGTTGCATGTAGATTCGACAAGTATTGGAAAAAATTACAAAGACTATACGAGCAAAGTTCGCAGAGACAATGTGGAGCAATTGATTAAGGCTGCCGAACTGGAAGAATCTGGTTTTGTAAATTATCAGAATCCACATTCGCAAATAGATGGGAAGGTGACCTATATTAAGTTGGTTAAGGATTGGGATTGGATTATTGGTGCAGGTTTACTTACCAGCGAAATTGATGAGAATATTGCAATTGCCAGGGCAGAATTAAGGAGTAATGTTAGAAAATACATTCTTCAGATTATTCTTTTAATTGCTGTTGCCATTATTGTGATTTACATTACTTCGAAGACCATTTCTGTAAAAATGAAACAGAATTTTATCTCGTTCAATAATTTTTTCAGAATGGCTTCCACTCAGTCATACCAGGTAGATATTAACGAACTTCATTTCTCCGAATTCCAGGATCTTGGCACCACAATCAATCGGATGATTGATATCAGAAGTCAAAAAGAAAAAGAGCTTCAGGTTGCAAGGGAAAAAGCGGAAGAATCGGATCGATTAAAATCCTCTTTCCTGGCCAATATGTCGCACGAAATTCGTACACCAATGAATGCAATTATTGGCTTTTCTGAGTTACTGCAGGAAGATGATTTGCCTTTTGAAACAAGACAACAGTTTTTTACTCATATCAGAAATAGTGGCAATTCACTATTGAATTTGATTAATGACATTATTGATTTTTCAAAAATTGAATCTGGCAAGTTGAAGATTTCCAAAACGTATTACAGCCTGAATCAATTGTTTGATGAATTGTATCATACATTCCAAAAAATCAAAACAAGCAAAGGAAAAGATCATATCGATTTAAAATTTACCAAAGGCTTGGAAGAGTCTGAATCGGTTATCTACACCGATCCTTTGCGATTAAAGCAGATCATAACCAACTTGATTGAAAATGCCCTAAAATTTACTGAAACAGGCAGCATTCATGTATCTTATCAGTTAAACGAGAGTAATTTGATTTTTGCGGTAGAAGATACTGGCATAGGAATTTCACCCGAAAAACAGAAAATCATTTTCAGTCGTTTCCGTCAGGCGGATGATTCTCATGCAAGAAGGTATGGAGGAACTGGTTTAGGTTTATCCATTTCTAAAAAGTTAGCTGAGTTACTTAATGGTGATATGTGGGTTGAATCGACAGAGGATGTTGGAAGTAGCTTCTTTGTGAGTATACCATACCTTATTGATGACAAATCGACTACTGCTCCTGTTAAAAAAGCACAGAAGAATGGATTCAATAAGGATTTGACTGGTAAGAAAATTCTTATTGTGGACGATTACACGGTTAATATTACACTAATTAAGCAAATGCTTCAATCAACCGGCGTTACACTGTCTTCTGCTGATAACGGAAGATCTGCCGTTGAAGAGTGTGGCGAATCGCATTTTGATTTGGTGCTTTTAGATTTGCAAATGCCTGAACTAAATGGCTACGACACTTTAAAGCTGATTAAAAAAGATAATCCTGAAATTAAAATTGTGGCTCAAACTGCTTATGCCCTGGCCAATGAAAAAGAGCAAATTATGGATTCGGGCTTCGATGGTTACATTGCTAAACCTATTATTAAGAAGAACCTGCTGAGTATCATCAACGAAATGATTTAGAAGTGAGGGCACTTAATTCGTCCTACTTTTCTTCTTCTTCTAAGCGCAATTTCCTGACAACTGTTTTTGTTTCTCTTGCTGTTCTTAAATCGCATCAAGAATGAAATTTCGTGGGCTCCGGTATTGGTGTGAATCAATTTGGAAACTGTTTTGTCGTAACTGTAAGCCACCTGCCACCAATCGCGCATCACACCCAGTTGTAGAATCACAGCATCATATTCCAGTTCCAGGTTATCTCGATACCACATTCCAACAATAAACGAACCTTTGGATAGGTACAGTCCGTAATTTAACTGTTTATTGGTTCCTTGTTGCTGGTACAAAAAGTTGGGAGCCAATCCAATATCAGACTGATGCAAACCTCTTCTAAAAACAGGCACATTTACACCACAATGCAAGGTGTATTTTCTCGGCAATTTAGAATAATCACTCTCTTCCTTATAGGCTTCGTCAGGTTCTGTTAAGTGATGTGCTGCAAATCCAATAAACCAATTCTTATAGGATGCAATCAGGCCAGTAGAAAAGTCAATATAATTGCGACTTAAATGATCAATTGCACTTTCTCCTGTAAATGGACTGATTAAACCATTAATGTAAAATTCATCGGTCTGATCAGGAAAAGTAAAGTTAGAATCATTTAGCTTTCGCTGAATAAAGGAGGTTTGAAAACCAGCTTTAATGGCCAAATCTCTCGAAACTCTTAATGTGTAAGCATACATTCCACTTATTGTTGTGGTGCTAATGGTACCATCTCCCTGTTCATCTTGCATTACCTGCAATCCAACTCCCCCGCCCAGCAGGTTTACATACTGATCGTAGGCTACACTATAAGTTACATAAGCAGAACTAATTTCAGGCCATTGATTTCTATAGTTCATAGAAATACGGGCGTCAAAATCAGAACCTGCAAAGGCCGGATTTAAATACACCTTATTTGCATAGAACTGAGAAAACTCGACATCCTGTGAATACAGATTGAAAGTACTCATTATTAAAAATAATATGCCTGCTATAAGCCCTCTTCTATTCATTATCTAAACAATGTAACCGTTCCGTGAGCACGTTCTTTTCCACCATAAAATATAATCCAAACATAAACACCTATTTCGGCATCTTTACCCTTGTAGGTTCCATTCCAACCTTCATGCTTTAATTCGTTGTTGGCAACCATATCCTTTTCAAGTTTGAATACCTGCTCACCCCAACGAGTATAGATATACATTTCAAAATCGTTTACAATACCCTTAAACACCGGGTAAAATATTTCGTTTGGTCCTTTACCGTTAGGTGTAAATACATTAGGAACTACCATTTTTGGTTCCAGCAACTTCACTGCTATTGATGCCTGGGCAACACATCCATATTCATTTTCAACCTGAACGCTGTAATCTCCCGCATCATCTACTTCGATACTTCTCCAGTCTGATCCTGTGCTCCAATAATATGATGAGTAACCTGATCCTGCATCCAGGGTTATGGTTTGTCCCTTGTACATGCTTAAGGTGTCAGCTGCCAATTCTACTTCTGGTGAAGGATATACCTCAACACTTATTGTATCAGTACCCATAATTCCATACATATCCCACACTTGTACGGTATAATCGCCAGAATTGTTCACTATAATTGTTCTGGTGGTATCTCCGGTGCTCCATAAGTACTGCTCCCAGTTCCCTGCATCCAACATTAAGGAAGTTCCTTCGCAAATTCCAGCGCTTCCACCAAGGTTAATTGAAGGTCTTGGATTAACAGCCACCTTCACTTTACCATTCCCTCTACATCCGTTAACATCTACTACGCTTACCGAATACTCTCCATCTTTTTCAACTTTCAGATATTGAGAATCTTCCTGATTACTCCATTCATATTCTACATAACCACTACCGGCATCCAGAAGGATTGAACTTCCTTCGGCAATAACAGTATCCCTTCCTAAATAAACATCAGGGTTTTCATGAACGAAAATGTTGATATCATCCTCGCCTGTACATCCATATTCATCTGTAGTTCTAAGGGTAAAACTACCTTCTTCATAAACATAGATTGCTCGTGTTTCTCCACCAGGAATCCACTCTGTATAGTATCCCTCAGGAGCTTCCAGAATTAACTCTTCTCCTTCACATATGTACAAGTCAGGTCCAAGGTCAACAATAGGAAGATCGTGTACAATAACCTCTACAGAATCATGTCCAATACAACCATTTATATCCTGAACTCTAACATGATAAACTCCTGCCTCACTTACCATCCTGGTTTGAGTTGTGATACCATCGCTCCATAAGAATTCCTCACCTTCACCAATATCAAGCTTAACAGATTCACCATAGCACATTTCCACTTGATCTGGCAATGGAGAATTAGGCAATTGAATGATTTCCACTGCTACTTCATCTTCAGCACTACAACCATCTGCATTCATAATTTCCAATGAATAGATTCCTGACTCACCAATTGTAATTGAGTATGAATTTTCATTGATGATATCATTGCCATCTTTTTTCCATTGATAGGTGTATCCTGCCACATTTGGCCCTTCAATGTATGTTGAATCGCCATGACAAACCAAATTGGTTGTATAAATCAAATCAAAATCGAAGGCTGGTAAAATGCTTACATTCACATCATCACTAGCTGAACATCCATTTGCATCAGTTACGACAACTGAGTAATTGCCTGATATCGAAACTTCAATAGTTTGAGTTGTCGCTCCATTTGACCATAAATATGCAGCCCCAGAATTGCTTGCATCCAATAAGATTGGGTTATTATCACATGACTGTTGATCAGGACCCAAATCAACTGTTGGATTTGGATGAACTGTAACATTCACATCATCGCTTGCAGAACAACCATTTGCATCAGTTACCACAACTGAATAGTTGCCAGATGTTGAAACTGTGATCGTTTGTGTTGTTGCTCCGTTTGACCACAAGTATGTAGCTCCTGCATTGCCTGCATCTAAACCAATCGTGCCACCTGCACATGTTTCCTGGTCTGCGCCAAGATTCACAACAGGATTTGGATGAACTGTAACATTTACATCATCAGAAGCAGAACAACCATTTGCATCAGTTACGACAACTGAATAGTTGCCTGATGTTGAAACTGTGATCGTTTGAGTTGTTGCTCCGTTTGACCACAAATATGTTGCTCCTGCATTGCCTGCATCTAAACCAATCGTTCCTCCTGCACATGTTTCCTGGTCTGGACCAAGGTTCACAACAGGATTTGGATGAACTGTAACATTTACATCATCGCTTGCAGAACAACCATTTGCATCAGTTACGACAACTGAGTAGTTGCCAGATGTTGAAACCGTGATGGTCTGGCTTGTCGCTCCATTTGACCACAAATATGTTGAACCTGCATTGCCTGCATCTAAAGTAATCGTGCCACCTGCACATGTTTCCTGATCTGCGCCAAGATTCACAACAGGATTTGGATGAACCGTTACGTTCACATCATCAGAAGCTGAACAGCCATTGGCATCAGTCACCACAACTGAATAGTTGCCTGAACTTGAAACTGTGATCGTTTGAGTTGTTGCTCCGTTTGACCACAAGTATGTTGATCCTGCATTGCCTGCACCTAAAGTAATCGTGCCACCTGCACATGTTTCCTGGTCTGCGCCAAGATTCACAACAGGATTTGGATGAACAGTAACATTTACATCATCGCTTGCAGAACAACCATTTGCATCAGTTACCACAACTGAGTAGTTGCCAGATGTTGAAACTGTGATCGTTTGTGTTGTTGCTCCATTTGACCACAAGTATGTAGCTCCTGCATTACCTGCATCTAATGTAATCGTTCCGCCTACACATGTTTCCTGGTCTGGGCCAAGGTTCACAACAGGATTTGGATGAACAGTTACGTTCACATCATCAGAAGCCGAACAGCCATTCGCATCAGTTTCCACAACTGAGTAGTTGCCAGATGTTGAAACTGTGATGGCTTGAGTCGTTGCGCCATTTGACCACAAATATGTAGCTCCTGCATTGCCTGCATCTAAACTAATCGT
>NZ_RZNH01000138.1 GCF_013141825.1 Marinifilum caeruleilacunae | reverse complement strand
ACTGTAATTGCAAACTACTTACAATATCAGTGATATCAGATTGATGTTTTTGTCCATAGTAAGGAATAATTGTAAATTCCCAAGCAGGAATCAATTTCTTTAATGAGGCTTCCAGAATTGTTGCTTTTTGCGTCTTGTATTTAAACTGGAGTGATTTATTGACAATATCGAAACTCAGCGAATTGCTTATGATAGTATTATAGCTCATGAATGTGGCTCTCTTGATTGCTGTTCCGTTATGTGTAATCATCCAACATAAATAGGTTAGTTCAGCAGCACATAATGCTATTTTCTCACCTGAAGGTCTTTCAAACCTTTCCA
>NZ_RZNH01000137.1 GCF_013141825.1 Marinifilum caeruleilacunae | reverse complement strand
CACGATCCGTGACCCACTGCTGAAAATTGATTTCAATGTCCACACCGTCTCGATGATCCAGGCTGTCGTCTCGAACACCGTCCTGTTGCCCACCCTCACGACGCCAATGCATTATAATGTTGTCACCTACACAGATTCGTACAGCAGCATGGTTAGCAGTTTGTCAGCTGGTTACTTTATCTGGGACTTGACTATGTGCGTGCGTTACTTCAAGCTTTATGGTCTTGAGTTCACGGGCCACGCCATTGGCTCCGTATATGTGATGCTGTTGTCCTTAAGACCGTTCTGCCAACCCTGGATCGGCAGGTTCCTTATCTACGAGGCCTCCACTCCCTTTGTGAACATCAATTGGTTCATCRTRCAATGTAACGCCAAGAGCAAGAACTCTATCCCTCTGKGGTTTAATGTCGTCAATGGCCTTTTGCTCATGACTGTGTTTTTCGTCGTCAGGATTTGCTGGGGMKCCATCGCATCCGATCTCTTATTCAGGCAGATGTGGAAGGTAAGAGACGAGTTACCCAAGTTTTCTGCTGTCACGATGATGTCGCTGAACATTTTCATGAACCTTTTGAACGTGCTTTGGTTCAAG
>NZ_RZNH01000136.1 GCF_013141825.1 Marinifilum caeruleilacunae | reverse complement strand
AATTAACGGCAAGTGCTTCATCGGAGTTGGCGGTAAGCTTTGAGTTGGTATCTGGTCCGGCTACACTAGTTGGCAACGAGATTACAATTACTGGAGCAGGTTCTGTATCTGTAAAAGCAATTCAGTTGGGTAATGAAAATTACGCTGCGGCTGAAGAAGTGGTAAGAACTTTCACTGTAAACAAAGCAGCTCAGAGCATTACTTTCGCAGAGATAACAGATAAAACTTATGGCGATGCAGCCTTTGAATTAACGGCAAGTGCTTCATCGGAATTGGCGGTAAGTTTTGAACTGGTATCTGGTCCGGCGACTTTAACTGGAAATGAATTGACAATTACTGGTGCAGGTTCTGTATCCGTTAAGGCAATTCAATTGGGCGATGATAATTATGCAGCTGCAGAAGAAGTGGTAAGAACTTTCWCTGTAAACAAGGCAGCTCAAACTATAACTTTCGCAGAAATTGCAGATAAAACTTATGGCGATGCAGCCTTCAGTTTGGAAGCAAGCGCTTCATCGGAACTGGCAGTAAGCTTTGAGTTGGTATCTGGTCCGGCTACACTGGTTGGCAACGAGATTACGATTATTGGTGCAGGTT
>NZ_RZNH01000135.1 GCF_013141825.1 Marinifilum caeruleilacunae | reverse complement strand
CTTTATCCTGTTCTCTTTCCACAAACTTAGAAATGTATTCATGAATTATGGAGCACCTAATAACATTCTTCAAGGCGGAGAAGTTTGGGCCAGATGCCCAATATGCTTGACATGAAAACGTGAGAATGAATTTAGTATTATTGTGATATTCTGAGGCAATTTTATTATAATCTCGAAGATAAGAGAAGAATGCAGTGACCTTTGTATTGACAAATGGAGATTCCATGTATCTAAAAAATACGCCTTTAGGCCTTCTGATACCCTTTCCCCTGCGGTTTAGCGTGCCTTTTACATTAATATCTAAACCCTCTCCGATGGTGGCCTTTAACTGACTAATAAATGCAACCGATATAAACTGTGATAATTCTGGGTGATTTATGATTCGATCGACAATTGTATTGTACACTAGTGCAGGATCAGGCCAATCCAGTTCTTTTTCAATTACCGGTGTGTCGTCTGTATTSAGTACATGTCCAACAAATGCAAATGCTAACGTTTTGTATTTCTTATAATTGTCAGGAACTGGAAAAGTCCCCCTTGTCGTCTCGATTACACACCTACTTTCATCGTACACCATAGGTTGGAAGTGCTGCATAATA
>NZ_RZNH01000023.1 GCF_013141825.1 Marinifilum caeruleilacunae | reverse complement strand
ATCTGTTTGGATCTATAATAACAAGAGACCTCATTTGAGTTTGAATTATAAAACACCTAATTTTATACATCAAAAATCCAGTGAGGCTAGCCTCACTGGATCATATAATTAATTTATAAATGTGTCAACCTATTTTAGGACGACTCATGCCATAAAAATGTGAATGTAATCTGTACAGATCGAACTCTTACTGTCTGAATAAAGTTTGAAACACCTGGCCCACCTTACTCACCAAGTGCACTTTAATTTTAAACTTTGAGATATCCAATCCTTTTGAGTTGTGTTTTGGAATAAAAATCTGTTTAAAACCTAATTTTTCGGCTTCGCTAATTCGTTGATCGATACGATTTACCGGGCGGATTTCTCCTGATAATCCAATTTCTCCGGCAAAACAAACTTCTTTCGGAATGGCGATATCGGTACTTGATGAAAGTACAGCAATAATCACAGCCAAATCGATGGCAGGGTCGTTTACTTTTATTCCTCCGGCAATATTCAGGAACACATCTTTGGTCGACAAGCGGAATCCGGCACGTTTTTCGAGAACTGCCAGGAGCATATTTAATCGACGCAAGTCGAAGCCGGTTGAAGAGCGCTGTGGCGTACCATATGCAGCCGAGCTTACCAATGCTTGTATTTCGATTAGAAAAGGTCGCATGCCTTCAATCGATGCTGAAATGGCAGTTCCGCTTAAGCTTTCATCTTCCTGGGATAAAAGCAATTCCGACGGATTGGAAACTTCACGTAAGCCTGTGTGCTGCATTTCGTAAATTCCCATTTCGGAGGTAGAGCCAAATCGGTTTTTTGTAGCTCTCAAAATGCGATACATGTGGTTTTGATCGCCTTCGAACTGAAGAACCGTGTCAACCATATGTTCCAGAATTTTTGGTCCGGCCAGGTTGCCATCTTTGGTAATGTGTCCAATTAAAAGTACCGGAACAGCCGATTGTTTGGCATATTGCAGCAGTTGAGAAGTACACTCTCTAATTTGAGAAACACTACCGGGTCCCGCCTCTATTCTCTCTGTTGCAAGGGTTTGAATCGAATCGATTACAACAATATTTGGTTTGGTGTTTTTAATGTGAGAGAAGATATTCTCCATTGAGGTTTCACTAACAATCAGACAGTTGTCGTTGTCCGAATTGATACGGTTTCCTCTCAATTTAATTTGTTGGGCACTCTCCTCTCCCGAAACGTAAAGTGTTTTGTAGTTTTTTAGATGTAAAGCAATTTGCAGGGCTAAGGTTGATTTTCCAATGCCAGGTTCTCCACCAATCAGAATCAGCGATCCAGGAACCAAACCTCCACCCAGTACACGATTCAATTCCAGGTTTTGGGTGTTGAATCTTTTTTCTTCCGACGATGAAATTTCGGATATTTTTAGAGGTTTGTTTTTGCTGTCGCCTGATGTGCCAACAACATTTACATTTTTCGATTTGACAACAATCTCTTCTACAAATGTATTCCATTCGCCACAAGATGGACATTTACCTACCCATTTGGCCGATTCGACACCACAATTCTGACAGAACCATGCACTTTTTGTTTTTGCTTTAGCAACCATGAAATGAATTACGAATTAAAAATTACGAATTACCCTTCGCGTTGAATTTTTTTGATGATACCTGTTGAAGAAAATCCTTGGATAAAATCCAGGGTTTTGATTTCGCCTCCTTTTGCTTTAACGATATCATATCCAACAATATCTTCAGCATTGTAATCGCTTCCTTTTACCAAAATATCAGGCTGAACAAAATCAATTAAATTGTAAGGAGTATCTTCTTCAAAAAGAATCACCATATCAACAAAACCAAGCGAAGCCAGCAAGAGCGCACGCGAGTATTCGTCGTTAATGGGGCGTGTAGGGCCTTTTAATCTTTGAGTCGATGCATCGGTATTCAGGCCAATAATCATTTTGTTTCCCATAGATGCAGCCGAAGCCAAATACTCCAGGTGACCACGATGAACAATATCGAAACAGCCATTCGAGAATACGATTTTTTCTTCTTTAAAACGCCAGGTTTGTAAAAGATTATAGGCATCTTCTTTTTTGAAGATGATTTTATTTTTGATCAATTGTAATTTATCCATTTTTTGTAGATTTTGCTTAAAGGTAAGTTTTCGATTAGTTAGAAACAAGGAGAAATAGCCTTCCGGTTTCTATTGACTCATTTACAGCTTTTATTCAAAATGATAAGCACTTTTTCTGCTGTAGCACAAAAAAAGGCTGATCCCGAAAGAACAGCCTTTTGCATGTATTCTAATTAAATTTAGATCAATTTATTAGTTGCCGTGTCTGGAAATACCAGGCTTGGTTCCCAGCTCTTTGCTTCCTCAAAATCCATCGATGCATAGGAGATAATGATAATCACATCGCCAACAGCACACTTTCTTGCAGCAGCTCCGTTCAAGCAAATAGTACCTGAACCTCTTTCGCCACGAATCACATAGGTTTCTAAACGTTCACCATTGTTAATATTCACAATCTGAACCTTCTCATTTTCAATAAGGTTTGCTGCATCCATTAAATCTTCATCAATGGTTACGCTACCAACATACTGAAGATCTGCACCAGTTATCGATGCCTTGTGAATCTTCGATTTACAAACTTCAATGTACATTTTAATTTTAACTAATATTTAAAAAGTTATATTATCAATTAATCGAATTTTTCCTACCTGAACGGTGATACACCCAACTTTTACATTGTTTTCGTCCCAGCTTTTAACAGGCTGCAAGTATGTATCATCAACAATTTCAAAATATTCGACCGAAAGATATGGGTTTTTATTGATTTCATCAACTACCCAAGCTTTCAATTCGTTTACACTTAAATCGGCTGCTAAGTTACAAGCTTTAAACAAAGTTTCAGATATTTTAGAAGCATTTTTTCGTTGCTCTACCTCAAGCAGTAAATTTCTGGAGCTCATTGCCAAACCATCTTCTTCCCTGATAATCGGGCATGGAACGATATTTACATTTAACTTAAGATCTTTCACCATCTGCTTAATAACAGCTACTTGTTGAAAATCTTTTTGACCAAAATAGGCATTATCGGGAGTAACAATGTCGAAAAGTTTGCTTACCACCTGTGCAACACCATTAAAATGACCTGGTCGATTTTTTCCTTCCATTACCTGATCAAGCTTTCCAAAATCAAACACGCGAGTATCTGGTTCTGGGTACATTTCTTCCACTTCAGGAATAAAAATTAAATCAGGATTGTATTTCGAAAGCTTATCAAGATCCTCTTCAATACATCTTGGATAGGTTTTTAAATCGTTCGGGTTATTAAACTGTGTTGGATTTACAAAAATGCTTACAACTGTAATGTCATTTTCGTCTACAGATTTTGCTGTAAGTGACAAGTGTCCATCGTGTAAGGCACCCATAGTTGGTACGAATCCGATGCTTTTTCCTTCCTCTTTAAACTTGCTGATTTTAGCTTTTGTTTCAGCAACAAGTTTGATTATTTCCATCCCGTTTCAAAAATCTTACAAAACCATTTCGGTTTTTGGTTGAGACTGCAAATAAAATAAATAATTAAATACCTGAGAAATAATAAGTGCATTTAATTGTTTTGTAGGTGCTTTAACCCTTAATAAAGATCAAGTTTGTTAAATATTTTTATTAATTTTGCGCAGATAATCTGTATTAATATTTAGCGACTATATGGAAAAGACAAAAGTATTGTTTGTTTCACAAGAAATTACCCCTTACCTTCCTGAAACTGAAATGTCTGAAATCGGAAGATACCTTCCCCAAGGAATCCAAGAAAAAGGAAAAGAAATTAGAACATTCATGCCTCGTTACGGTTGCATTAACGAAAGAAGAAATCAGTTGCACGAGGTAATCCGCTTGTCTGGTATGAATTTAATTATTGATGATACGGATCATCCGTTGATTATCAAGGTTGCTTCGATTCAGGCGGCAAGAATGCAGGTGTATTTTATTGATAACGAAGACTATTTCCACAGAAAACAAATTTTAACGGACGAGAACGGTGATGGATTTGCAGATAATGACGAGAGAGCAATTTTCTTTGCACGTGGAGTTCTGGAAACGGTAAAAAAATTACGTTGGGCACCAGATGTAGTTCATTGTCAGGGATGGTTTACAGGCTTAACGCCTTTGTATTTGAAGAAAGCATTTAATGAAGATCCTTTGTTTACAGACACAAAAGTGGTGTTTTCTGTTTACGATGATGAATTTGCAACACCTTTTAGTGCTGATTTCAAATCAAAAGCGATTATTGAAGGTGTTGAGGAAGATGACGTGAAAGTTTTGGAAGGTGCGAATTATGTGGCACTTCACAAATTGGCGATCGATCAATCTGATGCAATAATTATGGGTAGCCCAAATATTAATGAAGAAATTAAGGCTTATGCCGAAGCTTCGGGCAAGCCTTTTATGCCTTATAAAAACAAAGAAGAATACGTTTCAGCTTATTCTGAATTCTACGATGAATTGGTTGCTGAATAGTAAAGTCTTAATAATATTCAAAAATGCATTATAACTTCGGTTGTAATGCATTTTTTATATGGATATAAATTCAAGTTAAGTTTGGTCGGTAGGCGAACTTATTATATTTTTAGGAGGAATTTATTGATAATTGAAATGAACTTACAGATTTAAAGCTAACTCTCAAATAATTAGGTTTGTAGGTCGATGTTTCAATTTAAAATTATAAACCAGTCTCGAGTGGTACCGAGATTGAAATATGTGTATTTATGTGTGGAATAGTTGGTTATATTGGCGATAAGGATGCTTATCCTATTTTGGTCAATGGCTTAAAAAGATTGGAATATCGCGGTTATGACTCTGCCGGTATTGCACTTCGAACAAACCAAACTCAAGTATTTAAGTGCAAGGGTAAGGTAAAAGATTTAGAAAATCATGTAAAAGGTCATGATATTTCGGGTTCAATTGGGATTGGACATACCCGTTGGGCAACCCATGGTGAACCAAACGATGAAAATGCTCACCCTCACCGATCAATGAATAACAAATTTGTGATTATTCACAATGGTATTATCGAGAACTATGCTTTTTTGAAAGATAAGTTATTGAAACGAGGATATACTTTCCAGAGCGAGACTGATACCGAAGTATTGGCTAACCTAATTGAATACATCTACCTAAAAGGAGAAGTTACTGCGGAAATTGCGGTGCGTTTGGCACTTACAAAAGTTGTGGGAGCATACGGATTGGTTGTAATCTGCGAAGATGAACCTAATCAGTTAATTGCAGCGCGTAAAGGTAGTCCGCTTGTTGTTGGAGTTGGAAATGGTGAATATTTCCTGGCATCCGATGCAACTCCAATTATCGAGTATACTCAAAGTGTAATTTATCTGAACGATGATGATGTTGCCATTATTAATCGTGATGAGTTGGTTCTAAAAACACTTCAGAACGATAAGTTAACACCTCATGTTCAGCAGTTGGATTTGGATATCGAGCAAATCGAAAAAGGTGGATATGAGCATTTTATGCTGAAGGAGATTTTTGAGCAAACAAGCTCAATTCATGATACAATTCGAGGTCGAGTTTCTGCTCAAAACAAAGAAGTTTTCCTTGGCGGGATTAACGATGTAATACCAAAATTGGTAAATGCAAGAAGAATCCTGATTATAGGTTGTGGAACTTCATGGCATGCCGGTATGGTTGGGGAGTATTTATTCGAGGAGTTTGCAAGAATTCCTGTAGAAGTAGAATATGCATCTGAATTCCGTTACAGAAACCCTGTAATTTTTGAAGATGATATTGTACTTGCTATCAGTCAGAGTGGTGAGACTGCCGATACTCTAGCTGCTATTAAGCTTGCTAAAGAAGCAGGAGCAACTGTTCTGGGTATCTGTAATGTGGTAGGTTCTAGTATTCCTAGAGAAACCGATGCTGGAGTGTATACTCACGCAGGTCCGGAAATTGGGGTGGCATCAACCAAAGCATTTACGGCTCAGGTTACCGTTCTTACCATGATGGCCATGTTGGTAGGATTCAGAAAAGGAACTTTGGCAAAAGAGGAATACCATAAGCTAATCGAGGAGTTTTCAAATCTTCCAGAGAAAATCGCGAAAATTCTTGAAAAAGATCAAGATATTAAAGAGTTATCGAAAAGATATATTGAATCTACTAATGCTCTATACCTGGGTCGAGGCTTCTTGTTCCCGGTTGCATTGGAAGGAGCGCTAAAACTAAAAGAGATTTCTTACATTCATGCCGAAGGTTATCCTGCTGCTGAGATGAAGCATGGTCCGATTGCATTAATCGATGAACACATGCCTGTATTTGTTGCAGCAACAAAAGATAAGTCTTACGAGAAGATTGTGAGTAATATCCAGGAAGTGAAAGCACGTAAAGGTCATGTAATTGCTATTGTAACCGAAGGTGATACAGTAATTGCTGATATGGCTGATTACGTAATCGAAATTCCGGAAACTTTGGAAGCTTTGGCTCCATTATTGACAGTGGTTCCATTCCAGTTGATCTCATACTACATTGCAGTATTACGTGGTTGTAATGTAGATCAGCCGCGTAACCTTGCAAAATCGGTTACTGTAGAATAAGAAATTCAATTTTCAAACATATAAAAAGAGCAATGACAATGTCATCGCTCTTTTTTTGTATCTGGCAACTTCTATAAAAGAAGATTATTTATCTTTTTTCGTACTGCTGTTCGTAGTACTTTTCGTAATCTCCCGAAAGGATATTTTCCAGCCATTCGGTGTTGTTGAGGTACCAATCGATGGTTTGTTCAAAACCTTCTTCGAACTGAATGCTTGGTTCCCAGCCCAATTCATTTTTTATTTTTGTTGCATCAATTGCATATCTTAAATCATGCCCCGCACGATCTTTAACAAAAGTGATCAGTTTCTGAGAAGTACCTATTTCCTGAGCCATTTTCTTGTCCATAATATCGCAAAGTTTTCTCACCAAATCGATATTGGCCCACTCGTTGTTACCACCAATATTATAGGTTTCGCCAATTCTTCCCTTGTGGTAAATCAAATCAATGGCTAAAGCATGATCTTCCACAAAGAGCCAATCCCTAACATTTTCGCCTTTCCCGTAAATTGGCAATGGCTTTGAGTTTTTGATATTGTTGATAACCAGTGGAATCAATTTTTCGGGGAATTGATTTGCACCATAATTATTGGAGCAATTTGATAAGATTACTGGCATTTTATAAGTATGGAAGTAGGCGCGCACCAAATGATCGGAACTAGCCTTGGAAGCAGAGTAAGGACTTCTTGGATCGTAAGGAGTAGTTTCCAAAAACTTACCGGTTTCGCCTAAAGAGCCATATACTTCGTCGGTTGAAATATGATAGAATCGCTTTGTTTCGAAACTGTCTTTCCAAATTTCCCTGGCAGCATTCAATAAATTCACTGTTCCAATAATATTGGTAGTGATAAAAGCCATAGGATCTGAAATTGAGCGATCTACATGCGACTCTGCCGCAAGATGTAGCACGCCATCGAATTGAAACTCTTTAAATAAATCATGAATAAAATTCATATCCGTAATATCACCTTTTACAAAAGTGTAATTTGGCTTTGAATCGATATCCTTAAGATTTTCAAGATTTCCGGCATATGTAAGTGCATCCAGATTAATAATATGATATTCTGGATATTTGTTTACAAAAAGCCGGACAACATGTGAGCCTATAAAGCCTGCACCACCCGTGATTAGTATGTTCTTTTTCATTGATGCGATTTTTTGTATGATTTTATTTTGCTTCCTGCTCCATGATGCTAACTTGCCAATTCCAGGCAGAAAGCAAGGTGTCGTCGAGTGTACTTTCCGATTTCCAACCTAAATTCTTGTTGGCAAATGATGTGTCGGCAAAAATTTGTTCAACATCACCATGTCTTCTGTCCACAATTTTATGAGGAACCTTTTCGCCAGTTGCTCTTTCAAAACCTTCAATAATCTCAAGTACTGAAACGCCCTCGCCTGTACCCACATTAAAATACTCGTAATTCGATTCGTTTTTGTCCTGCAATAATCTTTCAATGGCTACAACATGAGCCTTGGCAAGGTCAACTACATTAATGTAGTCTCTAATACACGAACCATCAGGAGTATTATAATCGTTCCCAAATACGCTAAGCTCTGGACGAATTCCGGCAACGGTTTGAGTCAAAAATGGAATTAAGTTATTCGGTACGCCCAAAGGCAGTTCACCAATTTTAGCACTTGGATGAGCTCCAATCGGATTGAAATATCTTAAAGCAATCCCTTTTAATTCAGGATGAGCTTTTACTGTATCGCGAATGATATCTTCACTAATCGATTTTGTGTTACCATAAGGAGATTCGGCTTCTTTTCGAGGTGTAGATTCTGTTACCGGCAATTGATCGGGTTGACCATAAACGGTACAAGATGAAGAGAAAACCAAATTTGGAATATTGTGCTCCTTCATGGCCTCCAGTATATTCATCAAGGAATTTAAATTGTTACGATAGTACATTAAAGGTTTGGCAACCGATTCACCCACAGCCTTATTGGCTGCAAAATGAATGATAGCTGATAAATTAGGGTATTTCTTGAAAAATTCAGCGGTTTCTTCCTCTTTGCTCAGATCGACCAGTTCGAAAATTGGTCGAATTCCTGTGATGGCTTCAATACCATCTAATACTTCAATTTTTGAATTGGATAGATTATCGGCCACGATTACTTCAAAACCATTGTTTTGCAATTCTACAGCAGTGTGAGATCCAATATATCCGGCACCGCCGGCAACCAAAATTTGCTTTTTCATAATTTATTTAGTCTATCAATTTAACAAGTAAAATTAAGTCCTTTTTTAATGATTTGATTCAGTAATTTAATTAATTTAAAATTAATTACGGAATGCATTGATTTAAAGTTAATTGCTTTTTATACGAAAAGAATCCATTTGAGTGACATTTATTTTTAATTATATTTGTGTATTATGCTTGAGATATCTAAATACATACAAGATTTATTGTTTGTGCACGATTGTGTGATTCTGCCTGGATTTGGTGGCTTTGTTGCGAACTATCGCCCAGCTGCAATTGATGAGAATCAGCAAATGGTTTTTCCTCCTTCCAAAGATTTGGGATTTAACCGTAATCTAACACAAAATGATGGATTGCTAATTAACCATCTGGCAGAATCGGAAAACTTAAGTTACACCGAAGCCGAAAAGGCGGTGCTGTTTTTTGTTGAAGATATTCGAGTAAGGATTCAACGAGGAGAGAAGGTTGAAATAGAAGAGGTTGGGATATTTTTTAACGACAAAAAACACAACCTGCAATTTGAGCCTATTGCCAATCAAAACTACCTGGTTGATAGTTTGGGGCTCGAGCAATTTGTTCTTCCAAGTATCAACAAACCTATCGAGGAGAGAATTCCATCGATTAGCGAGAACACACAAAAGTTTAAAGGATTTTTCACCAAAAAACGCATTTGGTATACATCTGCGGCGGCAGTTTTGTTGCTTGCAGTTGGTGTATTGCCTATGAATTCTGAAAGAAATTCATTTTTAGATTCTGCATCGATGAGTTTTTCTGGTGATAAAAAAACATTAACTGAAAGTCATGTTCAATTGAAGCCACAAATTTCGCCTGTTGAGGAATTGGTGAAGTATGAACCTAAAATTGAAAAACAATTGGTTCCTGTTGAAATCACGAAAACGACCCAAAACAAATTTTACCTTATTGCAGGTAGTTTTACAACTGTTGAGAATGCAAAGATTTTGCAGGACGAGTTAAAATCAAAATCCTATCCTGCTGTAATTATTAAGAATAAGAATTTATTTTCGGTTGCATTAAGTCAGTTTAATAGCAGACAAGAAGTGGATGCTTTTAAGAAAAAGGCGATTGCTGCAAACCCTAAATCATCTTATTGGGTGTTAAGGAAGTAAAAAATAAAATTACTGATAAAAAAAAAGCGCTTTCCAAAAGGAAGCGCTTTTCTATTATGTGCATTATTCTTTTATCTAATTTCCGAACCTGGTTTTACTGCCTGATCAGGAGAAACAAAAGATAGTTTACCATCTGCATCTTCAGCCATAAGGATCATTCCTTGCGATTCGATTCCTTTTAATTTCTTAGGCTCTAAATTCACCAAAATACTCACTTGCTTTCCAATGATTTCTTCTGGCTTGTAGTGTTCAGCAATACCCGAAACCACAGTTCTCTGATCGATTCCGGTATCAACAGTTAACTTCAAAAGTTTCTTTGTTTTCGCAACTTTTTCAGCTTCTGTAATGGTACCTACACGAACATCCATTTTCATAAAATCATCGAAATTGATGTTATCTTTAGCAGGCGTAACCGGCTTGTTTTCCGCTTCGTTGGCTGCTTTGGTAGCCAAAAGCTTGTCAACTTGCTCTTGAATTGTTGCATCTTCGATTTTTTCGAACAACAAAGTAGCTTTGTTAATTTGATGACCAGCTTCGATTACATTCTCACCAATATTCTCCCAGGCTAATGCTTCAATATTTAAGAATTCTCTTAGTCTAATAGCAGTGAATGGAAGGAATGGCTCCATCAAAGTTGAAAGGTTGGTAGAAATCTGAAGACAAATGTTCATAATGGTCTTCACTCTTTCTTCATCTGTTTTAATTACCTTCCAAGGTTCTGTATCAGCAAGGTATTTATTACCCAAACGAGCAAGGTTCATTGCTTCTTTCAAAGCTTCACGGAAATGATATGTTTCAAGATTCTTCTCAACATTTGCTTTAATTACCGGAATTTCAGCAAGAGTTTCTTTATCGAAGTCATTTAACTCGCCAGCTTCAGGAACAATTCCTTTGTAATATTTATGAGTTAACACCAATGCACGGTTCACAAAGTTTCCTAAAATCGCAACCAGCTCATTGTTGTTTCTTGCCTGAAAATCTTTCCAGGTAAAATCGTTATCCTTGGTTTCAGGTGCATTAGCTGTTAATACATAGCGCAAAACATCCTGCTTTTCTGGAAATTCTTCAAGGTATTCGTGCAACCAAACTGCCCAGTTTCTCGAAGTCGAAATTTTATCGCCTTCCAGATTTAGGAATTCGTTTGAAGGAACATTTTCCGGAAGAATATAAGAACCTTCAGCTTTTAGCATCGACGGGAAAATAATACAGTGGAATACAATATTATCTTTTCCGATAAAATGAACCATTTTTGAATCTTCGGCTTTCCAGTATTTTTCCCAATCCGGAGTATGCTCTTTGGTTGCCGAGATGTATCCAATTGGAGCATCAAACCAAACGTATAACACTTTTCCTTCGCCACCATCAACAGGAACCGGTACACCCCAGTTCAAATCTCTGGTTACGGCACGTGGGTGAAGACCATTGTCAAGCCAAGATTTACATTGTCCGTAAACATTTGGTTTCCATTCTTTGTGTTCTTCAAGAATCCATTGTTTAAGATATGGTTCATATTTATCCAATGGCAGGTACCAGTGCTTGGTTTCTTTAAGTTCTGGTTTGTTACCAGTGATTGATGATCTTGGATCGATAAGGTCAGTAGCATTTAATGATGTACCACAACTTTCGCACTGATCACCGTAAGCACCTTCGCTTTTACAATGTGGACAAGTTCCTGTAATGTATCTGTCTGCAAGAAACTGATTGGCTTCAGCATCATAATACTGCTCACTGGTCTTCTCGATAAATTCACCTTTTTCATGCAAGGTTTTAAAGAATTCCGAAGCTGTTTCGTGATGAATATCATTACTGGTTCTCGAGTATACATCGAAAGAGATACCAAATTTCTCAAATGAATCTTTAATAATGTTGTGATATTTATCTACAACATCCTGAGGAGTAATGCCTTCTTTTTGAGCTTTAATGGTAATTGGTACACCATGCTCATCGGAACCACCAATTAAAAGAACATCCTCACCTTTCATTCTAAGATATCTTACGTAGATATCGGCAGGAACATATACACCAGCAAGGTGGCCAATATGAACAGGACCATTTGCATATGGAAGAGCTGTAGTTACAAGAGTTCTGTTAAATTTCTTCATTTGAGATATGTTTTGTGATTTGAAAATAATATTCCTTCTGACTATTTATTTTCAATACATTATTTTGCTTACTTATGAATTGAAAAACATGCGGTTTAACAAATCGATGGCAAAGATAAGATAGAATTATCAAAAAATATTGTTCTTCGTTTGTATTTTATTCTTAATTTGAACTCACTTTACAATAAAAACTAAATAAATATGTATCAGCCTGCTGCCTTGCAAAAAGGAGATAAAATTGGAATTATTTCACCTGCTGGAAAGATCGATCCTGAAAAAGTTGGTATTGCAGTTACCAAATTGGAAGATTTGGGCCTGAAAGTAGTGCTGGGCAAGCATGTTTTTGATGAGTATCATCAATTTGCCGGGCGAGATTTAAATCGCCTAAAGGATTTGCAACAAATGTTGGATGATCCTGAGATTAAGGCAATACTTTGTGCACGAGGAGGATATGGTTGTGTGCGAATACTAGAATATGTAGACTTTGATCTCTTTCTTCGTAAACCTAAATGGATTGTTGGATATAGCGATATTACTGTTTTTCATAGCTATCTGAATAATATTCTGGAAGTGGAAAGTTTACATTCTGTAATGCCAATCAATTTTCTGGATGATGAGTCGGGAAAATCGGTACAATCTATGTTCGATGGAATTATGGGGAAAGTAGAAGATTACCAAATACCTTCGAATGATTTGAATCGATTGGGCGTAGCCGAAGGTGAGCTTATTGGTGGAAATTTATCCATATTATATAGTTTACGGGGTACGATTATGGACTTTGAAACTCATGGTAAAATACTATTTATCGAAGATGTAGGCGAAGAGTTGTACCATCTTGACAGAATGATGAATAACCTTAGAATGGGTGGAAAATTGTCGGAATTGCAAGCCTTGGTAGTGGGAGGATTCAGTTTGATGAAAGAAGGTGAACCAAAATTTGGAAAAACTGCCTATGAAATTATTCAAGAGTCGGTGTCAAACTACTCCTTCCCGGTTGTATATGGTTTTCCTGCAGGTCATATAAACGACAACTGGACCTTACCACTGGGCAGATATGTGAAAATAAATGTTGACGTGAACGAGGTGAAGTTTACCTGGCATTAAAAATACTTGCACATGGCAAAGCATAATGAATTGGGGAAGTTGGGAGAAGATCTTGCAGTAAAATATCTCGAAGAAAAGGGGTTTAATCTACTTGATCGAAATTGGATATATCAAAAAAAAGAACTTGATATTATTGCCTTAAAAGATGATTGCCTTGTTGTTGTTGAAGTGAAATCTCGCTCAACTGATTATTTTGAACACCCTACTGATGCCATAAGCCTTTCGAAGATTAAATTTATTGTCAGAGCTACACAGGCATACGTAGATTTAAGAGAAATTAAACAAGAAGTAAGATTTGATGTCGTTAGCGTAATTAAGCGTGAAGAAAAATTTGTGATTGAACATATCGAAGATGCATTTATAGCACCTGTTGATTAATCTGCCAAATACTTATCAATGGTAGCAAGCAACTCTTCAAATCGGATTGGCTTAGCCAGGTAATCATCACAACCAGCATCCAGAATTCTTTCTCGGTCGCCTTCCAGGGCATAGGCAGTTTGGGCGATAATAGGTATTTCGCTATGACGTTTTTTAATTCTTCTGGTAGCTTCACATCCATCCATTATTGGCAAACGTATATCCATTAGAATTACGTCAACATCTTGAGTAAGGTCGACAATATCAACAGCTTCCTTGCCGTTTTTTGCCCATAATAATTCAGATTCGGTTCTGCTTAATGCAGCATCGAAAAACATATTATTGATTTCCTCGTCTTCAACAATGAGGATTCGTTTATCTTTCCAGTTGTATTTTTGGGTGTAGCTAACTTGATTCATAACAAAATCTACTTTTAAAAAGCGTTTATGATGTTATAAATATACAAAATCAAGACTAGTTAAAAAAAAATCATTTTCAGAGCTCTTACTCGGAATATATGTTTTGGGATTGTAGAACTCAGTGTATTGTAGGGTTTTGAGAGATAGTTAAGTAAAACTTAAACAAGTGTTAGAGTTAACATAAAGCGCATGTTCGATCATGTTGAATCTAAGTTTGTTTTATGTTGATAAGCTTTTATCAATTCTTTGTGTTCAATTGTCGTCATTTTATCAAAATTAACGCTGAACTGAAAAATTGATCCGATCTGAGGTGAACTGGAGACATCAATTTCTCATTTTAATTAATTGAAGGATTTGCATTCAAATTTTAGTATTTGCAAGAATGCTTTTAATTTTTTTTAAAAGTCATTGCGCTGATCGTTAAAAGATGTCTGTAAAACTATCTATATTTGTTTGTCTTGATTTTAAGAGATTTTTAATAAACCATTACATCATGAATATTGAAGAGCTGAGAATGTATTGCTTATCAAAGAAGGGAGTTACTGAAAGTTTTCCCTTCGATGAAGAGACTTTGGTTTTTAAAGTTCTGGACAAAATGTTCTTACTCACTAATATCAATAAAGAGCTGAGTATGAATGTGAAGTGCGAAGAAGATATCGCCGTGGAATTACGTGAGGAATATTCGGCAGTTTTGCCAGGATATCATATGAATAAAAGGTACTGGAACACAGTATTGATCGACGGTAGTGTTTCGGATGATCTATTGAAAAGTTGGATCGATAAATCCTACCATCTAGTTATTGAGAAAATGCCTAAGAAAAAACAGGCAGAACTAAATATGATGTAATTACATACCTTAAACTTAAACAAAAACAAATGAATAAATTACTCCTTACATTACTGTTGTTAAGTGGTTTGCATGTGGTAAATGCACAGGAACAACAGGAAGAAAAGAAATTTACAACAGTTACAGAGGTGAAAACCACAAACGTAAAAAATCAACAAAGCACGGGAACTTGTTGGTGCTTTGCAACAATGTCTTTTATCGAGACTGAACTTTTGCGAATGGGTGCTCCTGAAATTGATTTGTCGGAAATGTATATCGTTAGAGAGGCTTATTCACAGAAAGCAAAACGATATTTTAGATTGCATGGAAAAGGCAATTATAGTGAAGGTGGACAAGCTCATGATGTTATGAATGTTGTAAAAACTCACGGATTTGTACCTGAATCAGCTTATTCGGGGAACGAATACCAGGGCGATTTTCATATCCATAGAGAAATGGTGAAATCAACCAAAGCCATGATGGATGAAATTGTAAAAAATCCGAATAAAAAAATTACACCTGTGTGGTTTGCTTCTGTAAACGGTGTGCTTGACACTTATATGGGTAAATTGCCAGAAACTTTTGAATATGAAGGAAAGCAAGTAACACCTCAGAAGTATGCTGCCGATTTGGGTTTTAATACAGAAGATTATATCGAATTAACATCCTATACACATCATCCTTTTTATTCAAAAATTAATTTAGAAATTCCTGATAACTGGTCGGATGACTTGTACTATAATGTGCCTATCGAAGAACTGATGGAAGTGATGGATAATGCTTTGAATAATGGATACTCGGTTTGTTGGGATGGTGATGTTAGTGAAAAAGGATTTTCTCACCGTAAAGGATATGCAGTTTTACCAAGTGTAAAGGAAACAGATATGAGTAATTCTGAAATTTCTAAATGGGAAGATGGTGTAGAAAATAAAAAAGAAAAGACACAAAACACGAGTAAAGAGCCTAAGGTGAGCCAGGAGTTGCGTCAGAAAACTTTTGATAATTTCCAAACAACCGATGACCATTTAATGCATTTAACAGGGATTGTAAAAGACCAGGATGGTACCATTTATTACAAAACTAAAAATTCATGGGCCGACGATAGCAATAAATTTGGCGGTTACTTAAATATGAGTGAATCCTATGTGAAATTGAAAACTGTTGCAATAATGGTTCACAAGGATGCCGTTCCAAAACAAATTTTAAAGAAATTAGGACTTTAATAAAAAGAGATCAGATTACAAGTAAGGGTGTCTGTTTAAGGCACCCTTTTTGTATATAGTAATTTGTGATTTAGTTGTTTAAAAAAATTGAAACACTAGGAAAGTATAGATTTCTAAAATTATTTTATAATATTGTCTGTCCAATTAGAATTTTTATATGCCAACAACTGCTAACATAGCAATCGATAAGTTTAGAGGTGGGAGTCAATCTGCTTTCAAAAATTTGTATGATAAATACTACGAGGCATTGTTCTTATTTGGACAAAAATACATTCCCAATAGCGATGTTGTTGAAGATTTGGTTCAGGAAAGTTTTATCAAAGTTTGGGAGAAAAAGTCATCCTTTTTTCATGAAGCAGCTTTAAAAGCCTATCTGTATAAAACAGTTCGCAATGCCTGTTTAAATTATTTAGATCATCAGAAAGTGGAGAGAAACTACGAAAGTCAATCTAAGGAAGATGTTCTTAGCGAAGACTATTTTCTAAATAATGTAATTGATGAAGAGGTGAACCGGATTATTGCAGAAACGGTAAATAAACTTCCAGAATCGGCAAGAATCATTTACCTGCTAAGTTTAAAGGGCCTTAAGAATGCTGAGATTGCTGAAGACCTGAATATCTCTATTAATACCGTAAAAACACAAAAACAAAGAGCAAGTAAATTCCTGAAGGAAAACCTAAAGGATTTGTTTACAATGTTGTTATTTCTATAGACTACCTACCCCAATGAGAAAAAAAGTGATAAATTTTAAATGTTTTGTCACCCTTTTTTGAACCTAAACTGTTTTAGCACATATTAAGTGAAAAAGATGAAGGAAGATTTAAATTCAGGATTTAAAATTGCTGATTTAATCGTTAAGCGATTGGAAGGTCGATTAAGCGATGAGGAAAGCCAGTACCTGAATAATTGGAAGAATGAAAAAGAGGAGAACCTTGCTTTGTTCCACAGTCTTTCACAAAGTCCTGAAAAGCAGTATTTCGATCGAGAATTAAAATTGGAAAAAGCCAATAAAGCTGCAGGTTGGGATAAAATTCAATCGAAAATTAGAAAAGATAAAGTTCGAAAATTAAGGTTGAATGTAATGAGAATTGCGGCAGTTTTGATTATTGCCATTGGAACGACCTTCTTCTTTTCAACACTTATTGATCAAAGCTCTGATGGACTTATCAATCCTGGCAGACATCAAGCTGTTTTAATCACGAGCGATGGCGAGCAATATCAGCTCGACGAAGAAATCACGCTAAGTGAAGGTGATGTAGTCATTTCGAACAGTACAAAAGAATTGATATATCAAAAAAGATCAGATAACAACAAAACGCAATTAACCTATAATACCATTATTATTCCCAAAGGGGGGGAATATAAGTTGACACTGATGGATGGAACCAGAATTTGGCTGAATTCAAATTCGAAACTTAGGTTTCCATCAGAATTTGGATCGGGGGTAAGAAAAGTAGACCTAGAAGGGGAGGGATACTTTGAAGTAGCTAAAGATCCGGCTCATCCATTTGTTGTCGACGTAAATAAAGCACAAGTGAAAGTGCTTGGTACCTCGTTTAATGTAAATGCCTACCCCGATTTAAACGAAATTGTAACTACCTTAGTCGAGGGTAAGGTTGAAGTTCGTGATACCATATTTGGCAGTAAAGATCAACTAATGCCAAACGACCAGTACCTTTTCAATAGGGTTACAGGTAAAGCCAAAAAGCATGTAGTTGATACAGATGTATTTACTGCATGGAAAGATGGGAGATTTGTTTTTGAAGATGAGAGCTTGGAAAAGATCATGATGAGACTTTCAAGATGGTATGATGTTGAAATTATCTTCTTAAATGAGTCTGTAAGAGATTTAAGATTTACAGGAGATCTTACCCGATACGACAATATCGATCAGATATTGGAGTTGATTGAGCTGACAAAAAAAGTGAAATTCACTATAAAAGATAGAAGCCTACTAGTAGAGGAAGTGTAAAAAAAACCGGGATTTGCTGCCACAAATCCCGGACAAAGCCAATAAACACTACTTTATTAGAAGTGTAATACTAACCAAATCACAGCTCAAAATTATGAAAAAAAATCGGAATTAGTCGTTTATGCAGAAAAGAAAAGAGTTTTTTGCAGTAAGACTCCTGTTTTTCTTCTTGCTATTTGTGTTTTCTGGACAAAAATCCAGAGCCTTGCCCCAGGAAGAAAGACTAGAGTTAAATATGAAAGGTGTTGATTTGATTCAGGTAATTTCTGAAATCAAGGAAAGGACTGATTATACTTTTCTGTATAGCGTTGACGACATAAAGAAAGTAAAAGGAATAAACCTTTCCGGCCCACCTAAAAGTGTTAAGGATATTCTAACTCAATGTTTATCAGAGTCAGGATTGACCTATGAAATTAGAGATCGTCTAATTATTATCAAACCTGAATCTAATGGTAAAACTTCTGACGAATCAGGTAAAAAATCTGAACAAGTAAAAAAGTTTAGCGGGAATATTACTGATCGTAAAGGTATGGCCTTGCCCGGAGTATCAGTTTTAATTAAAGGAACGTATTTCGGAACTTCGACCGATATTAACGGTAACTATTCCCTGATTGCAGCCAATGATCCAAATACTATCCTGGTTTTTTCATTTATAGGCATGGAAACCAAGGAAATTCGTGTTGGGGAATTGGAAAATTTAGATGTAATTCTCTTTCCTTCTGATGAAAAACTTAGAGAAGTTGTTGTCACTACCGGGTTTCAAAAAATAGACCGAAGTTTATTTACCGGTGCAGCAAATAAATTAAATCAGGAAGATATTGCCCTAAGCGGTATTGCCGATGTGAGTCGTTCGCTGCAAGGGCATGTTTCCGGAGTTCAGGTAGATAATATATCCGGAACTTTCGGAACATCACCTATTGTTCGTATTCGTGGTAAAGCATCGATTAATGGAAGTAACAAGCCACTGTGGGTGGTCGATGGCGTTGTTCAGGAAGATATCGTAGAGCTTACCAATAATGATTTAACCTCTGGAAATCTATCCACTGTATTAAGTTCTGGTGTAGTGGGTATAAATCCAGATGATATCGAATCCTATCAGATCTTAAAAGATGCATCGGCGACCGCCTTATATGGGGCAAGGGCCATGAATGGTGTAATTGTTATTACTACAAAACAAGGAAAAACGGGGAAGCCACAGGTTCGCTATTCGGGTAGTGTTATTTTGCGTCAGAAACCAAGCTACTCTCAATTCGATATTTTATCATCCAACGAAGAGATGGTCTTATATGAAGAGCTTTATGAGAAAGGCTGGATTGATATTGCACAAGCATCGTCGGCTTCGAATCATGGAGCATTAAGCAAAATGTTTAACGAGATTGCAAACAACAATTTAAGTTGGGGACCTGATGGAGGCTTGAACTACCAGTTCTTGTCGAAGTATGCAAACACAAATACCGATTGGTTTGATGTTTTATTTCAAAATTCACTTTCTCAACAACATTCCTTTGCCATATCAGGAGGAGATGATAAATCTCGTTATTATGGCTCTTTGGGATATTATCATGACAATGGTCAAACAGTTGCCGATAATGTAAAAAATTACACCGCTTTAGCGAAGGCCGATTTTGATGTTTCAAAACGATTGAAGCTGGGTTTTAAATTATCTGCAAACAAGAGGGATCAGCACTTGCCAGGATCAAAGGATAGGAAGTTCGAACCAATCACAGGTATTTATGAGCGCAATTTCGATATCAACCCATTTAATTATGCATTGTATACCAGCCGCAGTATAAGGCCATATGACGACCAGGGCGAACTGGAATATTTTAGAAGAGATTATGCCCCATTTAATATTTTGTATGAACTCGATCATAATTATGTGAATGTTGATGTAGACGATATTTTGTTCCAGGGTGATTTGCAATTTGCAATTACCTCGAAGCTTAGGTTTCGTACAAAATTTCAAGGGCGTTGGGTAAGTACTTTGCGGGAGCAGAAAATTCACGAATCATCAAACCATGCAGAATCTTATCGTGCAGATAATCCTTTATTTGTAGACCGAAACAGTTTCTTGTTCGATGATCCGGATGCTCCTGAAAGAGATCCATATACAGTTTTACCTCGTGGGGGATTTTACAACACAACCAAAAATACGCTAACCAGTTATTTTGTTAGAAATATTGTTGATTGGAAAATAAAATCGGATCATGACCACATTGCCAATTTATTGTTCGGACAGGAAATAAGGTATACCGACAGAGTAGAAACCCACAACGAAGAATGGGGATATCTTTATAATGAGGGAGGGCTAATTGTGACCGACCCTAATGTAGCCAGGTATTTAAAATTCCGTGATCAGAAAGACCATTACAGGTATAAGGAAAAATATAGGTTTACCGGTATTTTTCTAACGGGAGCTTATTCTTATAAAGGAAGGTATATCTTTAATTCTACATTTAGATATGATGGTGATAACCGACAGGGAAAGAATAGTGATTCGAGGTATCTGCCAACCTGGAACATTAGTGCTGCCTGGAATATGCACGATGAAGATTTTATGAAAACATTCAATTTTATCGATCGATTAAAATTGAAGGCAACATATGGCTTGTCGGGCGATAACGGCGTAGGGGCAAGTCCATCTCTTATTTTAAAAGCCGATCAACCCTTAAGACCAACAAGTGGCGATGGAGAAACAATTTTGTATATAGATGAATTGGCCAATAAGGATCTTACCTGGGAAAAATTGTATGAATTCAATATGGGTATGGAATTGGAAGTTTTTAAAGGACGATTTTATGCCGATCTGGAATACTATCGAAGAAAATCGAAAGATTTGCTTGGCTTTGTAACAACAAGTGGAGTTGGAGGAATTCGCACGAAGTATGGCAATGTAGGAGAAATGGAAATTAATGGATTCGAATTCACTCTAAGCTCACAAAATATTCGGGAAGGTAATTTTAAGTGGGACACGCGACTTACCTTTAGTTATGGCAAAGACAAGATAACAGAATACTTTGATGAGCCTAGAATTGGAGATGCAATTCAAACATTAGGTACCAACATAAAAGGATACTCTTCGAATAGTTTGTTTTCAATTCCTTTTGCAGGATTAGATGGGAATGGAGTTCCTCTGTTTTACGGACCGGATGGGAGAACAATCCAAAGCCTGAACCTTCAAAAAAGAATTGATATCCTGAATTACTTAAAATACGAAGGTCCGACTACACCTAAAGGGTTTGGAGGCTTAGAAAATATATTCAAGTACAAAAACTGGACTCTTTCCCTGGGTATCAATTATCGATTTGGCAATAAAGTTAGATTGGAAGATGCGTTTAGCGATAGCTATGATGATTATTCAAGTTTGCCAGGTGGACTTAAAAACAGATGGAGAAAAGCAGGCGATGAACATGTAACCAATATTCCAGCCATACTTAGCAGATGGGATTCGGAAGCCCTTAGCGATAATGGTTTGAATCCATACCAACTGTATAACAAGAGTACAGCAAGGGTCGCCGATGGAAGTTTTGTAAGAATTAAAAATATTAGTCTGAACTATAACCTGCCCGATTCCTGGCTAAGATCCTTGAATTTACAATCGGCAAATATAAAATTACAAGCCTATAATTTAGGACTGTTATATTCCGATAAAAAGTTAAATGGAATTGATCCTGAGTTCTTTCAATCGGGAGGAATTTCTCTACCAATGGCCAGAACTTATAGTTTTTCTGTAAATTTAGGCTTTTAATTGATACCGATTTGGCTTGATGAAAAGACTCTTATGCATACTACTGTTGGCTCTTGGCCTGTTTTCATGTGATTCTTACCTGGAAGAGAATCCCGATGACAGGAAAGAATTAAAAACAGTTCATGATGCAGCAAAGTTGGTTGCCAATTCGTACAATCAGGGTACTTATTTATTTATTGAATGGATGACAGATAATGTTACTGCCATTTCCGATAATACCCAGCGAGAACACATGACCGAAGCCTTTACCTGGTCGCCAATGGACTCTTATGAATCGCAGGAATCGCCAACCTATTTTTGGGAAAATGCATATTATGCCATTGCTCATTGTAACGAAGCTCTTGCCGTAATTGACGAACTAAATGGAGATGAGGATTTAAAGGCTGTGGTAAGAGGAGAGGCTTTAATATCAAGGGCCTATAACCATTTCCTTTTGGTAAATGTATTTTCTAAACATTACAGCCCCAATACTGCTGCCGACGACCTGGGAATTCCATATGTAGATGAGGTGGAAGATCAGCTATTTAAAAATTACCCAAGAGGAACGGTAAAAGAAGTTTACGAAAAGATTGAAAGTGACCTTACAACAGGACTGTCTTTACTGAAGGATGATTATTTTGTAGGTTCAAAAAAATATCATTTTACTAGAAAGGCTGCCTATGCTTTCGCAGCTCGTTTCTACCTGTTTAAAAAAGATTATTTAAAGAGTTTACAATACTGCGATCTGATTTTAGATGGTAACCCATCCATATATGTTCGCAACCTAAGCCAAATTTACCAGGGAACCAACTTTGACGAAATGGCATCTAAAAATTCTGATGTCAACGAAATCTCCAACCTAATTGCAATTCGAAAGGAAACTTTTTATGCAAGAGCCAATTACGGATACAGGAGTAGCAATGCTATATTCGATATCATTTATTCAAATAATTTGCAAGAAGAGAATGACATAAGGGATCAGCGATGGAGCTATAACACTGGTGCTATTGTGGCACCGAAATACAATGAACTATTTCGCTACACAACTTCGAATACCGGTTTTCCATATTTTATTCAGAATGAACTGAAAGGAGAAGAAGTACTCCTTAACCGGATGGAATGCCATATCATGAACAGTGAATTTCAAAAAGCACTGGATGATTATCATGTTCTTGCAATAAAGCGCTACGAGAGCGGAGGAATCGTGGATATTGAAAAAATAAAAGCCTTCTATTCCTTATCGGATACAAAAAATGCCATGATTCGTTTTTTACTCGATGAAAGAAGAAAAGAGTTTCTGGATGAAGGATTAAGATGGTTTGACATCAAAAGGTTTGAATTGCCAATCACTCATATTGATATCCAAGGAAACGAATATCAGCTAATTCCCAACGATATAAGAACGGCTGTACAATTGCCTGAATCGGCAATCGCTAATGGCATTACACCAAATCCCAGGTAAATATGAAACTTACATTTACATCTCGTTTTCTGTTTGTTATTGCCCTGATACTGCTGCAGTTTTCCTGCGACAAAAATGATGGTGAAAAATACGTGGCTCCTGAAATAGAATTATCCAACCATCCTAATGATGTATACTTGCGCGAGAACATTTTGAAAGAATATGGTACCGCAATTCGTTGGAAATGGGATCAGCGATTTATAAGAAAAGGACAGTCAGCCGAACCCATTAAAGAAGATCTTGTAATTCCCATTACCAAGATTGTAGAAGATTTGTGGATTAAACCATTTATTGCCTTATCAGACGATTCTGAAAAATTTATTCGGGACTACATGCCAAAAGAGTTGGTATATATTGGTTCATACATATACAATAGCAATGGATCGGCTATCTTGGGATACTCCGAAAGTGGTGCCAGGATAAGTCTAATGAATTTGAATTCATACGATCTAAAAGATCGAATTTGGCTGGAAGATGTTTTGATTACCATGCATCATGAATTCGCTCATATTGTACACCAAAATAACGGAATGCCAAAAGCTTATCATCTCATCTCTCCCAAAGGATACTTAGGCGAAGGTTGGAGAAATGGAGTTTCGTTTACCGATGCAATAAAAAGAGGCATGGTATCGGCTTATGCCACGGATAATCAGTACGAAGATTTTGCAGAATTGACTTCGCGATATTTGGTGCAGGATACCATTTACTTTAATTCTACCTATCTTAAAGATTGGGATTGTGCCCAGTTTATCAATCCGGAATCGTGTCATGAAATTAATGAAGGCCGAGAATTAATCAGGCAGAAGTTGAATGCAATAAGAACCTTTTACCTGGATGAATTTAATATCGATATTAAAATTTTAAGGGATACGATTCAAAAGAGAATGTCAGCCTACGAAAATATGTAAGGATGATAAAAACCATACCGGTTGGTATCAGTAGGTGAATTTTTTGTTATCTTTGTTCTTACACAAATAAATAGAACTGAAATGCCATCAGAGATTTTTAAGGTTCAAACCGAATCTGGTACACCAAAATACAAACAATTAATCAATTCTTTACTACAATCTATCGACAATGGCGATGTTGCTGTGGGCGATAAATTGCCATCAATTAATTCTATATGTAAGGAATTTGCATTGTCGAGAGATACAGTTTTAGTGGCTTTTAATGAACTAAAAGTGCGTGGTGTTATATCGTCGGTTCCAGGAAAAGGCTACTATTTGGCAAGTACATCTACCCAGTTTAAAAAGAATATTTTTCTGCTTTTCGAAGAATTCAATGTGTTTAAAGAGATCCTTTACAATTCATTTATCGAGAACCTAAACGATAAAGCAAGTGTTGATATCTATTTTCATCACTTTAACCGATCTGTTTTTAAAGAATTAATTGAGAACAATCATGGCAAATATACTTCCTATGTAATTATGCCTGCCAAATTTAACGATGCCTATAGCGTATTGAAACAATTGCCTGAAAAGGAGGTGTATATTCTCGATCAGACAAACTCTACCTTAAAAAAACATTTTCCGGCAGTCTATCAGAATTTTGAGAAAGATATGTTCACAGCCTTGCAGTCTGGCCTGGATTTGTTAGAGAAATATGAGAAAATTTATCTGGTTTACCCAGGTGGTAAAGAGCCGGTAGGTCAATTAAAAGGTTTCAGAAAATTTGCTAGTTATTACGAAGACAAATGGGAAATGGAGGTTATTGACTCCTTGAAGGATCAGGAAATTAAATCGGGTGAAGTTTATATTGTACCAAATGATAATGACCTGGTTACTCTTGTGAAGGAGGCAAAAAATCTAAAACTGAAAATTGGCTCAGATCTTGGAATTATATCTTATAACGATACTCCATTAAAGGAAGTTGTTGCAGATGGGATTACAACCATAAGTACAGATTTTAAGGAAATGGGTAAAATTTTAGCTGAATTGGTTCTAAATTTAAAAAATGAATTGATAGAAAATAAATCAAGCTTAATAAGGCGCAAATCCCTTTAAAAATAAGCTAACGGATGATATTTAAAAGCTCCTGTTCTTCGGAATTGGAGCTTTATTTTTATGTGATGTTTTTGCAATTCAATAAAAAAAATCTAAATTCGCCTACCAGTACCAACCAGTAAGTAATAATTATGCAAGTTAATGAATTGAAAAAGGAGTTTGAAAAATTCTATGGTGACGGAGAATGTCATGTGTATTTCTCTCCAGGCCGTGTAAACCTGATTGGAGAACATACGGATTACAATGGGGGATTCGTATTTCCATGCGCATTGTCATTCGGAACCTATTGCATATTACGGAAAACAAATAATGATTATTTCCAGCTTAGATCATTAAACCAGAAGAAATCTTACAAACTTCGACTTGATGAGTTGAGCAAACCTATGGAGAAAGGCAATTGGGCAAACTATGTGCTTGGTGTAATTGCTCAGTTTGCAAAAGATGAATTGTTTCCTGACAGTGGTGCTGATATTTTGTTTTGGGGAAATGTGCCCAATGGAGCAGGTTTATCATCCTCGGCATCTCTCGAGGTTGTTACCGGGGTTGCAATTAATCAGGAATATCGTTTTGGAAAAGATCAATTAAGCATCGTAAAATACAGCCAAAAAGCCGAGCACGAGTTTGCAGGTGTAATGTGTGGTATTATGGATCAATTTGCCTCGGGAATGGGGAAAAAAGATCATGCGATTTACTTGAATTGTGATAAGCTTGAATATGAATTGGTACCCATAAAGCTGGAAGGCGTAAAAATTGTGATTGGCAATACTAATAGCCCACACAGTTTAGACGAAAGCAAATACAATGAACGAGTTGCTGAATGTCAGGCAGCTGTTAAGGCAATTAACCCCTCCAGGAAGATTGCCAATTTAGGTGAATTGTGCCTGACAGAATTCAACTCTCTCGAAAATACGATAGAAGACGAGCTAATACGAAAAAGAGCTCGCCATGTGGTAAGTGAAATTGAAAGAACTCAAAAGGCAGTCGAAGAGCTTAAAAAAGGAAACCTCTTTGAGTTTGGACAATTGATGAACAAATCACATGATTCACTTCGCGACGACTATGAAGTAACTGGTCGCGAATTGGATTGCATGGTGAATGCAGCACGAAAAATTGAAGGAACCATAGGTTCCAGAATGACAGGAGGTGGATTTGGGGGTTCAACTGTTAACCTGGTAAAAGATGAATTTGTAGAAGAATTTATCGAAAAAGTAGGAAAAGAATATACCCAAAATACGGGTATTGTAGGAGAATTTTACGTTGCCGAGATAGGCGACGGAGGTAAAAGAATTGAATAATCTAAAAAAGATTTCAGATGGCGAAATTTGATTACATTGAGAACCCACATCGCAGGTATAACCCATTAAATGGAGAATGGATTTTAGTATCACCACACAGGTCGAAAAGACCTTGGCAAGGCCAGGTAGAGAAAGTGATAGAGGAGAAAAGGCCAGAATACGATCCGAGTTGTTACCTCTGCCCGGGAAATGAAAGAGTGGGAGGCGAAAAAAATCCAGATTATGAAGACGTATACTCTTTTCAGAATGATTTTAGTGCACTCTTGCAGGATACTCCTGAAGGCGAATTCTCGGATGGAGAATTATTTAAAGCACAAAGCGAATCCGGAATTTGTAAGGTAATATGCTTTAGTCCGAATCATAGTCTAACCGTTCCTGAAATGAAAGTGGAAAATATTCGCAAGGTTGTTGATTTGTGGTGCAAAGAGTATCAAGAGTTGGGCGAGAAAGAGGAGATAGGTTACGTTCAAATCTTCGAGAATAAAGGAGCAATCATGGGTTGTTCAAATCCGCATCCTCATGGACAAATCTGGGCTTCAAAACTGGTTCCTCTCGAGCCATCTAAAGAGTCAGAAAACCAATTGGTTTACTATAAAAAACATGGCAGAACCATGCTGTCGGATTATCTGCAATCGGAATTAGAGAAAAAGGAAAGAATTTTGGTTGAAAATAATTCTTTTGTAGCTTTAGTACCGTTTTGGGCTGTTTGGCCTTTCGAAAGCATGATTATTAGCAAAAGAGCGGTGTCGAATCTATTGGAATTGACCGATGAGGAGAGAACCGATTTGGCAGACATTTATAAGAAATTAACGATTATGTACGACAACCTTTTTGAGGTTTCGTTTGCATATTCAGCAGGATTGCACCAGGCTCCTACTGATGGAGAAGAGCATCCTGAGTGGCATTTACACATGCATTTCTATCCACCTTTGTTACGCTCGGCTAGTGTTAAAAAATTCATGGTAGGATACGAAATGCTGGGTACGCCACAGCGCGATATTACTGCAGAAGGTGCAGCAAAACGATTACGAGAATTATCTAAAACACATTATAAATCGAGATAAGATTTCATTGAAGAATATTTATCGATATTCAAATGAATCTATTATCTCAACCCGATGAAATTCGGGATTTAAATCTAATAAAATGGCGAATACATTTTCTTTCCTTGATTATGTGATTTTTATCGTTTACGGGATTGTAATTGTTGGTGTAGGATTGTGGGTGTCTCGAGATAAAGAAGGTCACCAAAAAAATGCTGATGATTACTTTTTGGCATCAAAGTCATTGCCTTGGTGGGCGATTGGGGCTTCATTGATCGCCGCAAACATTTCAGCAGAACAGTTTATTGGAATGTCGGGATCTGGTTTTGCAATCGGTCTGGCAATTGCCTCCTATGAATGGATGGCAGCTCTAACTCTGATTATTGTAGGAAAATATTTCCTGCCAATTTTCATTGAGAAAGGTTTGTATACCATTCCTGAGTTTGTTGAGAAACGATACTCAACAAATCTAAAAACAATATTGGCGATATTCTGGATTGCACTTTATGTATTCGTTAACCTAACCTCGGTATTGTATTTAGGAGCTCTCGCTCTTGAGACAATTATGGGAATTCCAATGATTTACGGAGTAATTGGATTGGCTCTGTTTGCAGCCAGCTATTCTTTGTATGGAGGTTTATCTGCAGTAGCGTGGACCGATGTAATTCAGGTGGTATTCCTAATTTTAGGTGGTTTGGTAACAACTTACCTTGCTTTAGATACAGTTTCGGGAGGTGAAGGTGTTTTAGCCGGATTTAAACACATCTACGAAGCAGCTCCTGATAGTTTTCATATGATTTTGGATAAGGCTCATGATCAATACAAGAACCTTCCTGGTTTGGGCGTAATTGTGGGTGGTATGTGGGTTGCTAATCTTTACTATTGGGGATTTAATCAGTATATCATCCAAAGAACTCTTGCAGCCAAGTCGCTTCAGGAATCCCAAAGAGGGATTGTTTTTGCAGGTTTCCTTAAGCTGATTATCCCTTTGATTGTAGTAATTCCTGGAATTGCGGCTTATGTAATGGTTAATGATGGAACTATTATGGCTTCATTAGGAGATGCTGCCCAAAATAATGTACCGAGCATGGAATCTGCAGATAAAGCCTATCCTTGGTTACTGCAATTTTTACCAACAGGATTAAAGGGAGTGGCATTTGCAGCATTGGCGGCAGCTATTGTGTCTTCTTTGGCTTCGATGTTGAATTCTACTTCGACTATTTTTACAATGGATATTTATAAGCCATATTTTAATCCGAATGCTAGTGATAAAGAGACTGTAAATACCGGAAGAATATCAGCAGCCGTTGCTCTTGTTATAGCAGGTTGTATTGCTCCATTATTAGGAGGTTTAGATCAGGCCTTCCAATTTATACAAGAATATACAGGTGTTGTTAGTCCGGGTATTCTAGCTGTGTTTATGCTGGGATTATTCTGGAAAAAAGCAACAAACAAAGGTGCTATTGTGGGTGTTTTATCATCTATCCCAATTGCCATGTTCTTTAAAGTTGGACCTAAAGGTTGGCTTACAGGTAGCGGTATAGAGGGAATTTTTCCAAACTTACCATTCCTTGATCAGATGGGGTACACGGCCCTGCTTTCAGCAGCTATTATTGTTTTAGTTAGTTACATTCAGAACAAAGGAGCTGATGATGCTAAAGGAATCGAAATCAGTAGAAAAACATTTGCGACAGGTAAAGTATTTAATATTGTTGCCTATGCAATCTGTATATTATTGGTTGCACTATACGCAATCTTCTGGTAGTATAGAATAAAAATATTAGGATGGCACACTTTCACGGGAAGTGTGTCATTCTTATGAAATATCAATGATAAGAATGAAAAAGAAGGTTTTAGTAACGGGAGGAACCGGTTATATAGGTTCGCATACTGTTGTTGAGTTACAAAACAGTGGGTTTGAAGTTGTAATTGCAGATAATCTTTCCAATTCGAAAATTGAAGTGCTGGATGGTATCGAGAGTATCACAGGCATTCGTCCGTTGTTTGAGAAGATTGATTTGAGTTCAGAAAATCAGTGCATAGATTTTTTCAAGAAATACAATGATGTACAGGCCATTATTCATTTTGCAGCATCGAAAGCTGTAGGCGAATCGGTTGAAAATCCATTATTGTATTACCGAAACAATTTGAATTCGCTGATGAATATTCTTGCAGCAATGAAAGAACATTCCATTTCCAATCTTGTGTTTTCTTCATCATGCACCGTATATGGTCAGCCCGATCAATTGCCGGTAACAGAATCTACACCTCGAAAAGAGGCCGAATCTCCATACGGAAATACAAAATCGATATGCGAGGATATCATTCGTGATACAGTGAAAGCTCATTCCAACTTAAAGGGGATTGCACTTAGATATTTCAATCCGATAGGAGCACATCCAAGTTCAAAAATTGGTGAATTGCCATTGGGTGTTCCGAACAACCTTATTCCTTTTTTAACACAATGCGTGGCAGGAATACGACCTGAATTAAGTGTGTTTGGGAATGATTACAATACGGCCGATGGATCTTGCATTAGAGATTACATCAATGTTGTTGATTTGGCAAAAGCTCATGTGGTAGCCATTGAGAGATTGATGAAGGATGGCAATAAAGAGAACTACGAATATTTTAATGTAGGTACAGGCAAAGGGGTATCGGTATTGGAGATCATTGAGTCTTTCGAGCGATCGACAGGAGAGAAAGTACCTCATAAAATTGTAGGTCGCCGAGCTGGCGATATCGAGCAGATTTATGCAGATACATCTTTTTCGAACCAGGAGTTGGGATGGAAGTCGGAAAAAAGTTTGGACGAAACTTTACTTTCGGCCTGGAATTGGCAAAAAACCTTAGAATAAATTAAAAACGAATAGCTGAAGAAGTGCGCAAACTTCTTTTTTAATCAGGAAAAGATTGAATAGCTTTACCTGATGATTTAAAAATAAAAGCATGCAAGTTTATACCCTCAAAAACAATTACATAGAAATTGATTTTATCCCAAGAGGAGGTCAGATTATTGCGATTAGAGTTCCCGATGCAAATGGGAATGTAGCCGATGTAGTTGTTGGTTACGATACCCTTGAGGAAACTCTTGCCGGCGATGGGTATTTTGGTGCACTCTGTGGTCGTTATGCCAACAGAATTGTGAAAGGTCGGTTTGAGATTGATGGAGAAAAATTCCAGTTGGATTGCAACAATGAAACCAATCATTTACATGGTGGTTTTGATGGATTTCATGCAAGAAACTGGGAGGTTAATGCTCTTGTTTCGGAGAAATATACTCAAGCGTATCAATTAAAGTTAAGCAGCGAAGACGGCGATCAAAATTATCCTGGAAAGCTGGATGTGAGTGTGACATATGGATTGACAAATAACAATGAATTGGTGATTGAGTACGAGGCGGAAACATCAAAGCCGACTGTTATTAATTTAACCAGTCACCCATATTTTAACTTGCACGGTGCAGGTAATGGTTCTGCCGTGAACCACGAGTTGCAATTGAACGCTTCAAGGTACACACCTATTTCTGCCAGTTTGGGAACCACTTCGGGAGAAATTGCATCGGTTATCGATACACCTTTCGATTTTACCAGTCCAAAATCGGTAAAGCTGGCTTGCGAGAGCAATCATGAACAAATCAATTTATTTGATGGAATCGACCACAATTTTGTGATTGATCATTATGATGGTTCGGTGCGCTTAGCGGGGACGTTGATGGATCCGGAATCGGGACGCAAAATGGAAGTGTACACCGATCAGCCAGGAATACAAATCTATACCGGGGCACATTTCGATGGTTCAACAAAAGGCAAAAAGGGTGCGCCTATCGAGCAATGCGCTGGAATTGCCATGGAAACACAAATATTCCCAAATTCGCCGAATTACGAGCACTTCCCTAATGCAATATTGCAACCAGGTGAAAAGTACAAGCACATTTGTATTTATAAATTTTGCTAAGAAAGGTAGTATAAAAGCGATAGGAACAATATCAATAAGAAAACTCAATACTATAAATAGTATATAGGCGTATACCCTTTCTTAAAAGGATGCCTTAAACATCAAACAGAGTTGGTTTACATTCATTTAGACTCTGTTTGGTGTTTTTTTATTCATTTACAAGTAAGTTACACCCGCGAATATCAGAATGGTCGAATCGGCCAAGAATTTCAAAACTTCCATCTGTGTGGATTTTTCCAAGATCCTGCGTCTCAATAAACGAACAGGAGTGCACATTAGCCAAATCAATTACATTTACACCACCCGTTCTGCCCGTTTTTTCGTACGAGAAAGGATCGTAGGTATCTCGAATCAGAATTTTCATCCAGTTTGGTGTATGGAATAAACTCCTGCCTTTCGAATAAGCCTGTGATAAAAGTTCTGTCATACCATATTCAGAGTGAATTTCGCTTACTCCCAATTTTGTGCAAAGAAATTTATGCAATTCTTCACGCGTAATTTCCTTCCTTCTACCCTTCATTCCTCCTGTTTCCATGATAATCACATCGGAGAAATCCAATTCATAATTTTCGGCCAAATCGAGCAAAGCAAAACTCACACCCAATAGTAAAATTTTCTGCTTTCTTTGTTTTAAATCTGCAATGGTCTCAATCAACTCTTCGTGGTTGTGCAGGTAAAAGCCACTTTTGGGATGCTTGCTGTCACGAATCAAATGTTCCATCATGTAAATTAGCGATGAGCCTTCTCGTTCGAGATAGGATGGCAGCAAGGCCAAAACACAATAATCTGTAATCGATCCGTAAAAATCTTCAAATCCTTTTGTGAAACTTTTTTCGTAAATACTTACATCGGGAACAAAATGCCGGCTGGTTAAAATCCCGGTAGTTCCACTACTGGTAAAAGTTTCCACAGCAGGATCATTTCCAGAAACTACTTTTCGTGATTTAAAGAATTCAATCGGAAGAAAAGGAATATCAATGATTTGCTTCACCTGATTTACATCCTTTTTCAGATGTTGAAGATATTCCCTGTAAACGGCATTATTTTCCGCCTGGTAACGAAAAATCTCCAATGCCACTCTCTCAAACTCTTCTTCATTCGATATGGAAAATATCTTATCCTGCCAATTCATTTCTACTCCTTATTTGTTTTGGCTACAAAGGTAATTGATTTTTATGAGGCATTTTCATAAAAAAAGCCGACTGATTTCGAGTCGGCTTTCCTGTTTTATTGATGATATAACTTCGGATTTGGTTTTGGATAAACAGTGATTGTGATTTCGCTGGATTCTATGCTGCAACCTAAACTATCAGTCACCTCCACTTTCACTTTATCTCCATTTACAAGGCTGTTCACGGTAAATGTATTTCCTGAAACTCCAGAGCTTTGCTCAACATTATTTACATAGAACTTATAAGAATAAGCAGGATTTCCATTGCTGGCATTTGCAGTAAAAATGGCATCTTCAGCTTCGCAAACTTCATTGCCTGCAGGCCCGTTAATACTTACACTTAAGTTCGAACTTACCACAATTTGAACAATGTGAGTCGAAATGTTGCCATGAATATCTTCAGCTTGCCAGGTCACATTAGTTGTTCCCAAAGGGAATGATTCACCATCAAGACTACTACCACCACCATTGTAATTGTGAGTCAAGCTTTGAATACCACAATTATCGGTAGCCGTTGCATCAAATGTAGTTCCACTTATAAGGTATTCACATCCGGCAGTGTTGGGGTTTAGATTACGATCAGAAACATTATTTAAACTTGGATCTTCATCATCGCTTACCGTAACGGTAAAGCTTGATTGAACGGGGCCATTTCCTGAGGCATCAGTATATTCAAAAGTTACAGTTGTTATTCCCACTGGAAAATTAGAGCCGCTTGATAACCCGGCAATTAATGTTCCATTCTGATCTCCATCACAATTATCGGTAAAAACCGGACCCGTGTAATTTACTTTGGCTCCACAAATGCCTGCTTCGGCAGATACATTAATATTTGCCTGTGCCGATTTTAGGGTAGGAAGGCTGTTGTCTACCACCGTTATATCTGTGGTACATGTTGTGCTTGAAAGATCTTCATCGGTAACAGTTAAAGTTACCGAAACAGTTCCTTTATCCGAGCAATCGAAAGTATTTGGAGATACCGATAAACTTACGGTTCCACCATCATTGTCATCATTCGAACCATTGTCTATTTCTGAAGGATCTAATGTGTAATTTCCTGTTGCATCGAGGTAAATTGTTACACCACTTTTACAAAGTGCCACCGGAGGATCATTATCAACCGTCACGTTTATCGATACTGTTGCAATATTCGATTCGGCTCCCGAATTGTCTTTTATGGTATAGGTGAAACTATCGGCTCCCGTGTAATTATTGTTTGGTGTATAAGTTACCTCGCCAGTCACGAAATTTTGTGAAAGGCTACCATTCGAGGGGCCCGTTTTAATTAAAACACTGGCCTTGTCAATGGTTTGATTGCCATCAATATCCGAATCGTTGGCCAGTACATCAATTGTAACAGCAGTATCTTCGTTGGTTGAGGTATTGTCATCAACAGCAACTGGTGCAGCATCGTTATTAAAAATTACGCTAATGCTAACACTTGCCTGAACCGCATCACCATTGCCATCGGTAATTTCGTAGGTGAATGCATCGTTTCCAAAATACTCTGAATTTGGCATATAGCTAAAGGTACCATCGGCATTCAAACTTAAGGTACCATTGCTTACATCACTTACAACACTATAAGTAATTGGCAAGTCGAACAGGTTCGAATCATTCGAGCTTACATCATCATTCAATTGTGTATCTTCAGGCGTAGAATAGCTATCGTTTACAGCAACTGGTAAATCGTTAATCGGATTCACGGTGATATTTACTGTTGCAGTGGATTGGTCTCCATCCACATCCTGAATGGTGTATTCAAAGGAATCAGCTCCATTGTAATTGGAATTTGGCGTATAGGTAAAACTGCCATCGTTATTGATTGTTAAGCTTCCATTAGCAGGATTTGTATTGCTAACAACAGTAACCGGAGCATCACCCAGTCCAAGGTCATTGGTCATTACATTATCGCTTATACTATCATCTTCATCAACTGTATAGCTGTCATTTTTCGCCACTGGAGTATCATCATCGTCTATAATTGTACCTGTGGCTGTGCTGATACCAATATCAACTTTGTTAGGAGGATTTCCAATTTCGATGCTAAAGTTCTCGTTGCCTTCCTCTTCTGTATCCTGAACGGTTGAAATGCTAATGGTCATGCTACTTTGGTTGGCAGGAAGTGTAACTGATGTCCATCCCGAGCCATTAAAATCTGTTGGACTAACAGCCGTACCATTACTTGTGCGATATTCAAAATTTATATCGGTGCTTCGAACAGGGCTTACCGTTACTGTAAAGTCGATTGCACTTCCCTCTGTTGCCGATGCATCGGATATGGATAGGGTTGGATTTCCTTCGTTATCGAGTATGGTTCCTGTAGCCGAAGTGTTGCCCAGGCTAGCATTACTTACCGAAGAAAAGTTTACCACAAACTCTTCGGTTTGTTCATTTGCATTGTCATCTTTTGTTACAAAAGCTGGGAAATTTACGCTTGTTGATCCCGCTGGAATGCTTATGGTTCCAGAAGAGAAAGATGAAAAATTGATAAAGTCGTTTTGCTTGGCGTTGCCCGGACCATTGCTTAAAACAATCTGGTAATCGAATGTAATATTTACATCGGCCGGATGGTCCAAAACTGCCTGGAAAACAATATCAGTTCCTTCAATTTCACTGGCATCCGAAATTGTGATGCTTGGCATTGCGTCATTATCTGTAATGAATATGCTTGCGTTTGTATTTCCTGCAGTCGCATTGCTCAAATTACTCAATTGCAGATCGAAAAATTCATTCGACCCTGGTTCATAAACATTGTCATCAGTAATGGAAATGGTAATAGCCTTGTCTTTTTCTCCAGGGTTAAAGGTGATGGTACCCGAATAAGTTGCAGCAGTAAAATCATCGGGATGTGTGGCGGTATTATCAGAAATGCTGTAATCTGCTGTTACCGTTTTACCACTTTCAGTGTTCAGACTCACTTCCAAACTCACCGTTCCTGCATCTTCATTAAAAGTTTGGTCGTTAACCGATATTGTAGGCGGTGTATCATTATCCTGAATGGTTGCCGTTCCCGAAACGATACTCTCTACTGCCTCCACGACATTAGTAATGCTCAAACTAAAATCTTCATCATTCTCGTTTAAAATGTCGTTGGTAATGGGCACCGAAATATCTACAAAGGAATCGCCCGAGGCAATGGTTGCCGTACCCGTAGTCGGACTGTAATCCTGACCACTGGCTGCAGTTCCTGCCGTAGTAAAATAATCAAAAGTTACGTCTACATTATCGGCGGCCAACCAAGGGTGAGAGAGTTCAACCCTAAACACCGCATTCAAATCTGTTCCTTCCGTAACTGTAATGTTCGTACTGGTTACCGATAAACATGGGAGAATCCGAATCTCGTTTGAAGGAAAGGATTCGGTGTTTGAATCGCCACATGGAGATAAACCGGTTACCTTATATCTACCAGGATTATTAGGCTGAAAAGTTGAATTGTTTTCACCAGTAATTACAACTCCATCTTTGTACCAATTGTAGGAGGTAAAGCCCGAAGCAGTAAGAATCACATTATCGCCACATAAACCTTGTTCGGCAATATCCGGACTTTGGTTTACTTGCGGGATATCTCCGAATCCAGAGTAGAATCCACCACCACCAACATTACCACTTTGTACGGCAAGCATGGCGTTCAATGCTCCACTTGATGTAATTTTAAAGATCCAATTTGAACCTCCTCCATACATGGCTTTCTGCAATTCAGACTTTGGAATATTGTATGCATCCCAGTAGTTGTTGCCAGCTACATCTTTTCTAAAACCATTGGCCAAATTTACGCCGTTAAGCTGTATTTGTGACCCTTTTTGAGTAACCAGTTTTAAAACCGGACTCACAGTTAAACTGGATAGTTTATTTGTAAATGCAATGGTAACTTCTTTGTCGGCAGTACATTTTAAAGGTGGAATAAAACACAAGCCAGCTGTCTGCTTTTTATTTGCTCCCGATAGAGTTTGGTATACAAATACTTTCTTATTGGCGTCGATATACAGATTGCCATCGGTTGTATTGCTAAAATCGTTAATGTTGGTAAAGAAATAATCACCTGCATTAGCAAGTGTCGTGGTTTTTGTATTGTTTTTATAGGTAATTACAGTATTGTCTTCGGTAGCAATTACCAAAGCTCTTTCGTTTTGCTCAGCACCGCCAGTTTTTCCCTCTCCTTTAATCAGGATATATTCATCGCCCACAACATCGGTTGGTACCAACTGGTCAAAACCAACATCACGACCAGGATTATTTCCTGGTTTCCCAGAAGCACACATCGATCCGGAACTAACAGCAATTGGCTTGTTAGAGCTAATGTGAGTACCGTTAATAACATTCAGGTTTGAGGTTTGTTTTTTTAGATCGTTGATACTAATCCCAACCACATAAGACTGTCCTTTATTTAAACTAATGGTAAAGGTATTGGGTTGATTTTTTAGATGTGCCCGTGGGTTGCTAATGGTAACATTGGTATTGTTCTCGGTTGCCATAACACCAATAAAATGGCCATTATGCCCATCGTAACTTCCCGATGTGGAATACATGTGTCCACTGTAAAAATCGGTTCCCAAACCAGTAGTTCCCTTGGAAGTAAGCAGGTCTCCCTGGGCATTTGATTTATTCTGAATACTCACAAAAAACTTTTTCGAACCAGATACAATCAATCCTTCAGTATCAAGAACTTTATTCAAATCGCCAGTTCCAATAATCCCTTGTGATTGTAGTATCCTTCCCGGCCAGTTTAAGCTGACTTTCCGCGGAGAAGAATTTGATAAACTTACGGTTCTTACAAATGTACCATCGTTGTTGGTAATGGTAACATCAAATGCAGTGGTTTCTGTGGTAGTTAAGACCAACTGGTGATCATCTACATTGGCTTTTGAGTTCGTAAATGAGCACATTGGTGGAATATAGTGAAGACTATCCACTTGTGCTTCCGACTTTTTACTAATCAATAATAGGGAGAAAACAAAAGCAGTATGAAAGATAAATTGTAGAAGTCTTTTCATAGTAAACAGTTAGTAGTTTAGCTTAATACTACGCAAATAAACTTAATTTGTTTTTATTTTGATACTGTAAAATAAAAAAAGCAGTCTCGAAAGACTGCTTTAACTTCCCAAATGGGAAAATATATTGGATCGTTAATTATCCTCTAATCGCTGCTACACCTGGTAATTCTTTACCTTCGATGTACTCAAGAAGTGCACCACCACCAGTTGATACGTAGCTTACTTTATCAGCTAAATTGTACTTGTTAATTGCTGCAACAGAATCACCACCACCAATTAAAGAGAAAGCACCTTTCTCAGTGGCAGTTACAATGGCATCAGCAATTGCTTTTGTTCCTTTCGCGAAAGTATCCATTTCGAATACTCCTACAGGACCGTTCCAAAGAATTGTTTCCGACTCTTCAATTACTTTCTTGAAGTTTTTAATGGTTTCTTCAGCAACATCTAATCCCATCCAGTCAGCTGGAATTTCTGATACATTACACACTTTTGTATTTGCGTCGTTTGAGAAATCATCAGCAACTAATGCATCAACAGCAAGGTGAAGTTTTACATTGTTTTCTTCAGCTTCTTTAAGAATTTCTCTTGCGATATCTAATTTATCATCTTCAACCAAAGAGTTTCCGATATTACCACCCATCGATTTTACGAAAGTGTAAGTCATACCACCACCAATAATCAAGTGGTCAACCTTAGGCATTAATGTTTTGATGATATCAATTTTTGAAGAAACTTTAGCACCACCCATAATTGCAGTTAATGGACGCTTAGAATCTTTCAATACTTTATCAACGCTCGATAGCTCACCTTCCATTACATAACCGAACATTTTGTCCTCTGGGAAGAATTTAGCAATTACAGCAGTTGAAGCGTGAGCACGGTGTGCAGTACCAAATGCATCGTTGATCCAAAGATCAGCCAAATCAGCTAATTTTTTAGCGAAAGCTTCGTCACCCGCTTTTTCTTCACCGTAAAAACGAAGGTTTTCCAACAATAGAACTTCACCTTCTTTAAGCTCAGCAGCCATTGTTTTAGCGCTTTCACCAATACAATCATCAGCAAATTTCACATCAACACCTAATTTTGCTGAAAGGTGAGAAACGATGTGCTTCAATGAGAATTTTTCATCAACACCTTTTGGTCTACCAAGGTGAGACATCAAAATCACTGATCCGTTTCCTTCTAATACCTTTTTAATGGTTGGAAGTGCAGCACGGATACGTGTGTCATCGGTAATTTCGAACTGATCGTTCAAAGGCACATTAAAATCTACTCTGATAATCGCCTTTTTTCCTGAAAAATTGTATGAATCAATTGTTTGCATTGGAATAAGTCTTTAATTTTTTTCTTCCAAACAAAGGTATGTTTTTATTCAAATTGCTGCAAAAAAGATATGGAATTCATTTGTAATAAACTGATGATCAGCTTAAAATAAAGCATGTGTAAAACGCTTTGAAACGATTGCATAAATTTTTCTTTATTATAAAATCAAGCTCAAAACGTCATTTTTTTCAGCTTTGCTACTCATCTTGGCTCAAAGTGAGAAAGCTCTGCTATATTTTTTTAACTTTGGATACCCAGATGTACCTTTGCAATCTGTTAGTCGAAGGATGATTTGTTAGACGAAAGCATTCATGTGCTTGGTAACCGGTTCATAATAGAAATTCATGCAATTTAAAGATATAATTGGCCACAAAGAGGTCAAACAGCGTTTTATTCAAACTGTTAAGGAGAACAGGGTAAGTCATGCCCAATTGCTAATTGGTCCGAAAGGAGTTGGCAAATTGTCCATGGCTATAGCGTTTGCGCAATATGTTTCTTGTTTGGATAAACAGGATCATGATTCTTGTGGTGTTTGCTCATCCTGCAGAAAGTACAATAAATTGATTCATCCCGATTTGCACTTTGTTTTTCCGGTGGTGAAAGGCAAAGGTTTTACCAATCCGGTAAGCGATAATTTTATTGAACTCTGGCGTTCACAGCTTGAAAGCGATCCCTATTTCGATATCGGCGATTGGTATCGAACTTTGGGAGTAGACAATTCCCAGGGGATGATTTATTCTGGCGAAAGCAATGAAATTATCAGGAAGCTTAATCTGAAAACTTATGAATCGGATTATAAGGTCATGGTAATTTGGTTGCCCGAAAAAATGCATACTTCCTGTGCCAATAAATTGCTTAAAATGATAGAAGAGCCACCTGTGAAAACCTTGTTTTTTATGGTAGCCGAAGAGCCTGACAAAATTCTTCAAACCATTTTATCTAGAACCCAGCTTATCAAAATTCCGGCCATCGATCAGGAATCTTTATCTGTAGCCGTAAAAAATGAATTCAACCTTAACGATCAGGAATTAAAAAATGTGGTTCGTTTATCTGAAGGGAGTTATCGAAAGGCAAGAATCCTAATTCAGAATTCTGATGAAAATGCAGAGAATTTCGAGAGTTTTGTTTCCATCATGAGACATTGTTATGCTCGCAAAGTACTCGATATTATGGAATGGGCAGAAGAAATTTCGGGCATAGGTCGCGAACGTCAGAAAAGTTTTCTGAACTATTGTGTTCGCATGATACGTGAAAATTTTATTCTGAACCTAAAGCAGCCCGAAATGGTTTATTTGAGTGGGGAAGAAATGAATTTCTCGCAACGATTTTCACCCTTTATCAATGAAGATAATGTTTGGATGATAGCAGATGAACTTTCGAAAGCCTACTCAGACATCGAGCGGAATGCCAATGCTAAAATTGTTTTTCTTGACCTGGGTTTAAAGCTGGTTAAATTACTGCGACCATAGGTGGTATCTTTCGAAATCAAGATGAGTATAAAACTTCGAAATGCCAGTTTGTTCTTTCAAATCAATAAAGTGAATTCGTGAACATCCCTGACTTTTATGCTGAATATTTTTAATGGAACTCAGCTTATTAATTACACGAAATCGTTACCTTTAAAGGTTTGTAAATTAAATTCGTTAATTTTGCGGTCGATTATCGACTAATAATCAATATATATATGACAGAAAATAAGGAACTAAAAGGAAAATGCAACGGCTGCTCATCCAATAAAAGAGACCATCGTTTGTTGGCAGGTAAGCTGGATGTATACGATTGGTTAAAAGATGTTCCTGAAAGTGCACAATGTCCAGATGTTGTTGAAATAAAATTTAAGAATACCCGTAAGGGGTTCTATTCAAATACAAATCAATTAAGATTACAAAGAGGTGATGTGGTTGCAGTAGAAGCATCACCAGGACATGATATTGGGATTGTATCCTTAACAGGCGATTTGGTGGTGGAGCAAATGCGCAAGCAAAAACTCGACCCACATACTTACGAAGCAAAGAAAGTATACAGAAAAGCCAAACCTGTTGATATCGACAAATGGCATGAAGCCATTGCACTGGAACACAAAACCATGATTAAAGCACGCCAGATTTCAGCTGAGTTAAAGCTGGATATGAAAATTGGCGATGTTGAATACCAGGGAGATAAGACAAAAGCAATCTTCTATTATATTGCCGACGATCGAGTTGACTTTAGACAGCTGATTAAGGTGCTTGCAGAACAATTCAAAATTAGAATTGAAATGCGCCAGATTGGTGCACGCCAGGAAGCCGGTAGAATTGGTGGAATTGGTCCGTGTGGTAGAGAACTATGTTGTTCTACCTGGATTACCAATTTTGTTTCGGTAACAACAAATGCTGCTCGTTACCAGGAAATATCATTAAACCCTCAGAAACTAGCGGGACAATGTGGCAAATTGAAATGTTGCCTGAATTTTGAGTTAGACTGTTATATCGATGCTCAAAAGGATTTTCCAAATACAAGCATTCCTCTGGAAACAAAAGATGGTACAGCCTATCACCAGAAAACAGATATCTTCAAACGACAAATGTGGTATTCGTTCGATAAGTTCAATTCGATGAATATGGTTCAGCTGTCTGTTGACAGGGTGAAGGAAGTGATCCGCCTTAATAAAAAAGGAGTAAAAGTAGATAAGCTACAATCAGATAAGTCGAATGATGCTAAAAAGTCGCTGGATTACGAAAATGTAGTAGGACAGGATAGTTTGAATCGTTTCGATAAGAAAGAGAATCCAAATAAACGAAGAGGAAAAAGAAAATTCCGTCGTAAACCTAGAAAAACAAGTAAGCCAACAAAGTCATGAAGCAAGTTTTCAGGATGTTGTGTGTAGCTGTGATTGTTCTTTCAGCTCAAGCATGCGATTCAAATCGTGTATACGAAGAGTATCAGAAAATTCCGGATTATAGCTGGAATTTAAACCATACCCTGCGTTTTGAGATTGAAGTTACAGATACAATTCATGCTCACAATTTGTATGTAAATGTGCGAAATACGGGTGCATATGCCTACAGCAATATGTGGTTGTTTTTGAAGAGAACATCGCCCGATGGTAGCGTGGTCGAAGATAAATTTGAATGCAATCTGGCTACCGAAAAAGGGGAATGGTTCGGAAGTGGATTTGGTGATATTTTCGACTTACAAATTCCTTATCAGCAGAATATCGTTTTTCAAAAACCAGGTACATATGTGTTTGAAATTGTACAGGGAATGCGCGATGAGGACTTAAAGGAAGTAGTAAATGTTGGCTTAAGACTGGAAAAAGCAAATTAATAAAATATTTAGCGATTAGTCGTGGGAAAGAATAAATTACAGCGTTTTGCTGAGATGGATACTTTTGGTAATGTGTTTCAACCAACTCACAATGAAGTCTGGGAGAAAAATTACCATTTGAAGGGGAAATGGAATAAAGAAGTTTTTAAGAACGAAAACCCAATTGTTTTAGAGGTTGGTTGTGGAAAAGGTGAATATACCGTAGGACTGGCCCGAAAATTCCCAAATAAAAACTTTATTGGCATCGATATTAAAGGTGCAAGAATGTGGCGTGGAGCTAAAACCGCGATCGAAGAGGGCTTGGATAATGTTGGTTTTATCAGGACCAAAGCAGAATTGCTGGAGTCGATTTTTGCTTCGGGGGAAATCTCAGAAATCTGGATTACCTTTCCAGATCCTCAGATGAAAAAAGAGAGAAAAAGATTAACTGGAACCCGCTTTCTGACGCTGTATTCAAACTTATTAACAGATGATGGAATTATCCATTTGAAATCGGACAGTAACTTCTTATACGAATATACTTCATACGTAATCAAAGAAAATGATCTTGCCGTAGATGTGGACACCAACGACCTGTACAATTCAGGAAAGGCAGATGATATTCTTTCAATCAGAACTTTTTATGAGCAGCAATTTCTCGACAGGGGAATTCCGATTAAATACCTAAAATTTAAATTGGAAGGTAAATCGGAGTTTACAGAGCCCGATGTTGAGATTGAAATGGATTCTTACCGAAGTTTTGGCAGAGACAAACGCGAACAATAATGTCCGATTTGTATGATAGAATTTACGAAGTGGTTCGGCAAATTCCTGCCGGAAGAGCAAGCAGCTATGGTGCTATTGCCAAATTTGTAGGTTCGCCACGAGGTTCGCGAATGGTTGGTTGGGCCATGAATCAATCGCATTCGAGTGGAGCTTATGTACCTGCCCATCGGGTTGTGAATCGATTGGGGATGCTCAGTGGAAAACATCATTTTCCAGGAGAAAACTTGATGCAGGAATTGCTCGAAAATGAAGGAATTATAGTTGTTGATGACCAGATTCAGGACTTCGATAAAATATTTTGGGATCCGATGAAAGAACTTGATTGGGATTCTATTTAAATTCATTCTAAATATTTACCTTTGCAAGTGTCGTATCGAATTCACGATCAGGTAAACTGGAAGCGATTTCGATCTTAAAAATTACTTTACAGAATTAATAGTCATAGATCATGAGTTATACTCAAAAACAAATTACGGACGCATTAAAATTGGTTCAATTTCCGGGTACCGATAAGGATATTATGGGATTGGATATGGTTCGTAATATCAAGATAGAGGGAAAGAAAATTGGCTTCGATTTGGTATTTCAAAAATCAGACGACCCAAATATCATTCCTCTGAAAAAAGCATGTGTATCGGCAATTCTAAAATTTGTTGATAAGGAAGCTGAAATTAAGGGAAACATTAAGGTAAAAGCAATGCACGTTGTTGACGAACCGACTGTTTTGCCAAAGGTGAAAAATATTATTGCAGTTGCATCGGGTAAAGGTGGTGTTGGTAAATCAACCGTTTCATCCAACCTGGCAGTTGCTTTGGCAAAATCAGGCGCAAAAGTAGGTCTGATCGATGCCGATATTTTTGGTCCATCGGTACCTTTGATGTTTGGAGCTGAAAGCGCTCGTCCAAACCTGATTAATGTTGATGGGAAAGACCTGATTGAGCCACACGAAGCATATGGAGTAAAAATGCTTTCGATTGGTTTCTTTGTGGATCCTGCCCAGGCAACAGTATGGCGCGGACCAATGGCTTCGAATGCCTTAAAACAAATGATTGAAGAAGGAAACTGGGGCGAATTGGATTATGTACTAATCGACTTGCCACCGGGAACCAGCGATATTCACCTAACACTGGTGCAAACAGTTCCTGTAACCGGAGCCATTGTGGTTAGTACTCCACAAGAAGTGGCACTGGCTGATGCCATTAAAGGAATCAGCATGTTCGAAGGACCAGGTGTAAACGTTCCTGTTTTGGGAATGGTGGAAAATATGGCCTGGTTTACTCCAGCAGAATTGCCTGAGAATAAATACTATATCTTCGGTAAAGATGGATGTAAAAAACTTGCCGAAGAGAAAGGAATTGATTTGCTAGGTCAAATTCCTATTGTTCAAAGCATTCGCGAAGGTGGCGATAATGGGAAACCAGCTGCGGTTAACGAAGATTCGGTTGTTGGAATGGCTTTCGCCGATTTAGCAGCCAAACTAAATGCGGTTGTAGATTCAAGAAACCAAAATTCGGCACCAACTGAACGTGTGAAAATTACGCGATAAGTAAAAAAACAAGATAAAGAATTAAGGAGCATTTTTTGCTCCTTTTTTTATTCCCCGAATAGAACTATTTTTAGATTTTATTTAATAAATTTCAGATTTTAGAATAATAAAGTTCTACACTTAACAGTTATACCATTTTGGGAATCTAATAAACTAAGAATAACAACAATAGACTTCTGCATGCAAGGCAGGAAAAATGTTGTGTTATCAAACAAAACATAAAGCTTTGACTCGAAAATATATTCAATTCGCCTTAACGATTATTTCTGTTCTGATTTTTGCATATGCTTGTTCAAATCAGAAGAATACTTTTGTAAGCAGACAATATCATGCTCTTACTACTCATTATAACGTCTATTTTAATGGAAAAGAAAGCTTAAAAGAAGGTGAACAGAGAATAGAAAACGGACTTCAGGAAAACTATACGATTTTGTTGCCGGTGTTCGAATATCAGAATCCTGCTGCCAGAACCACTTCCTTTTCGAGTATGGACAGAGCCCTGGAAAAAGCAACCAAGGCCATTAAAATTCACTCTATCACAAGAAAGCCCAAAAGAAAAAAGGGAAATCAATCGGAGAAGTATAAGGAGTTTAGAAAGAAGAAAGAATACAACAATTGGATCGACGATTGTTACATGCTGATTGGAAAAGCCCAGTTTTACAAAGGGGAATATCATGTGGCAGAAAAAGCTTTTGATTTTATTCTTCGCGAATATCCGGAATCAGACCTGGTATCGGAAGCAAAGCTATGGAAAGCGGTGAGCTTAATCGACAGGGGGGAATTTATTTCGGGAGGCGAAATATTAGACCGTATTGATGACAGAAAGGAACTTTCGAAAGATGATTTGGTACGTATCGAAGCCTTATATGCCGATATGGCAATTCGACAGGAGCAATACGATGATGCAGTTCCAGCATTGGAAAGATGCATTGCCATTACCAAAAAGAAACACAAGAAAGCTCGTTACTATTACCTATTGGCTCAAATTCATCAGAAACTCGACAACCCGGGAGAGGCTTCACGCGCATTTCAGCAGTTGATCGATTTGAATGCCAATTATGAAATGACCTTTAATGCCAAAATTAGCCGAGCACTATCTTACACGGGTGCCGAAAATGGTGAGGAAATTAGAAAAGGTCTACGAAAAATGCTGCGCGACGAGAAGAATAAGGAATACAAGGACCAGATTTATTATGCAATTGCCGAAATGGATGTGGTGGATGAGAATATGGAATCGGCCATAGAAAATTACTGGGAGTCGACCAAAGTTTCTTTGTTCAACGAAAACCAAAAAGCAATCTCATTCCTGAAACTTGGCGATTACTATTTTGGAGAGGAGACCTACCCAAAAGCACAGATGTGTTACGATAGTTCCATGACATATCTTGGAAACGATTATCCGAACTACAATCAAATTTCGGAACGAGTGGGCAATCTAACTGAACTGGTGAACAATCTGAATATGGTGGTTCGCGAGGATAGTTTGCAACGAGTGGCACTAATGAGCCAGGCCGATCGTGATCGATTGATCAGTCAAATGATCAAAGAAGTAGCCGACAAAGAAAGAGAGAGAAGAGATCAGGAAGCTGAGGCGCAATCAGACAGAGCTTTCTTTAGTCAGAACAATATGCTAGGCAATACGGTGAGTAGAAATCAAAGCCAGGGCAACTGGTATTTCTACAACCCAACAAATATTGGTTTGGGAAAATCAGAATTCCAACGCAAGTGGGGAAGGCGTAAACTGGAAGACAACTGGAGAAGAAAAAACAGGTCGAGCTTCACACCTGATGATGTGGAATTTATTTTAGAACAGGAAAAAGGCGATGGAATCAGCAAGCAGTCGAAAAAGAAAGATCCCAAAAGCCGTGAATATTATTTGGTGGACTTGCCAATGACGAAAGCTGCAATGGTAAAATCCAATGAAAGAATCATGAAAGGCTTGTACCAGGCTGCTTTGGTGTACGAGGAAAAACTGAAAAATGAGGAGAAGGCCCTGGAAAGCCTGGAAACTCTTTTGGAGCGATTCCCGGAAAATCCATATCTTTTGTCGGCTTACTATCATGCTTATGCCATTAATAAATCCTTAAACCGAACGGCTAAATCTGATTTTTACAAGCAGAAAATTTTAAGAGAATTTAAGGGAAGCGAATATGCCAAGGCCTTAAGCGATCCAAATTATCAATCCAAACTCGATGCTGAATACCAAAGAGCACACCAGCTGTATGCACAAGCCTACGAAGAGTTCCAGAACTACTACTATTTTAAAGTAGTTAGTCTTTGTAACGAAGGATTGTTAAGATATCCTGAAAGTGATTTACGCCCAAGATTTTTATTCCTGAGAGCCTTAAGTGTGGGCAGAACCCAGGATGTCAATACTTTTAAACAGTCGCTCGACCAGGTCTTGAAATCGAATCCTACCAAAGAAATTGCGCAAACCACAAAAGCAATTCTTGCAGGATTGGAAAAGGGAGCCGTTCCGGTTGTATATACTGCAAGAGACATGGAGCTGGCCCGACAAAACAGGTTGCTTCGAAACTGGAGAATTGAAGGCGATCAGGCAATGGTTGAGGTGAAAGATAAAAAAGGCAAAGCTGAAAAACCAAAAAGTCTGTATCAGTTTAAAGCTGATGACGAACACTACTTTGTCTTGATGTTCTCTAAAAAAGATGGAGATCCTAACAGAACACTATTCAACGTTTCGCGATACAATTCGGATGCCTATAACAGCCGTACTTTTAAAGTGGATCGTCTATCGCTCGATAAAGAGCAAATCATGATTTTGGTGAAAGGCCTAAAGGATAAAGAGGATGCCTTGAATTATTTTAACGGAATTATTACCAGTGGCAAGCCATATAGTGGTTTAGAAGATGTTGATTACAGAAACTTTGTGATTTCCCAGGCCAATTTCGACCAGTTGAAAAAGGCAAAAGATGTAGAGCAATACCTTGATTTTTATACCAAAAGCTATTTTAACGTAGAGCGTAAGCCAAAACAATCAACGGTGAAAAAGCAAGGAAAACTGGTTGCGGTAAACAACAATTTAGACTCAACTGCGTTTGTTTTAAATCAGTCAGATAATCACAAATTTATTTTATTGGTTCCGGCACGTAAAGTGAATATTGGCAAACTGAGAAATGATATTTACAATCACGATAAAGATTACAGTGTATTGAGAGAGCAATACGATAATGATCTAAACATGATTGTTGTAAATAATATCGGTTCGAAAACTGATGCAATGAAATATTTCAGAAAACTGGTTTCGGATGATGCCATTTACACACAATTGGAAAGTGTAGATTATCGAAACTTTGTAATCAGCGAGGAGAATTTCAAGAAGTTTTACGTAGAGAAAACTTTGTTCCCATACCTGGATTTCTTTAAAAAGAACTATTTAGATGCAAAGGATGTTGCTCCGGCAGTTAAAGAAGATCAAATGGTTCAGGATGGAATTTATCAGTTCAATGAAAAGGTATATCATTATTTTGCCCTGGTTTATACCAAGGCCAATGTGAACAGAAAACAGTTGCTTACAGGAATTAAAAGATACAATACGGGAGAATTAAAAATTCAAGTTCGTGAGCTGGATGATGAGCGTGAGGTGCTGTTGGTAACAAACATGAGAAATAAAAAACAGGCAATGATGTATTTCAGGGCCATTGTTACCAATCGTGATTTGTTTGCACCTGTGGAAAAAGTGGGATATCGCAATTTTGTGATTTCCGATGAGAACTTTGAGGTATTTGTGGAAGACGGAGGAGATACTGCCAAGTATCTGGAATTCTTCAAAAAATACTATTTGAAATAGAATTTTTAGTAAAGATTAAATTGATGTAAGCGTGAAAGAAAATACCATACTTTGGGTTGACGACGAGATAGAATTATTGAAACCTCATATTATATTTTTAGAGGAGAAAGGATACGAAATTGTATCGTGTAACAATGCTTACGATGCACTCGATTTGGTGAAAACTTCTCATTTCGATTTGGTATTGCTCGACGAGAATATGCCTGGAATGAGTGGATTGGAAGCGCTTAGCGAGATCAAATCGGTCGATTCTGCCCTGCCAATTGTAATGATTACAAAAAGCGAGGAAGAAGACATTATGGATGAGGCAATCGGCAAGCAAATATCCGATTACCTGATTAAGCCGGTTAACCCGAAACAAATACTGCTTACGCTTAAAAAACACATCGATAAAAAACGTTTGGTTTCCGAAAAAACAACCATGGCCTACCAGTCGAAATTCGGTCAAATGGGAATGGAGATTAACGATTGCCGCGATTTCGACGACTGGATGAAGATGTATCGAAAACTGGTGTTCTGGGAACTGGAACTTGCCAATATCGAAGATTCGGGAATGGATGAAATTCTTCGCATGCAAAAAACCGAAGCCAACAATTTGTTTGCACGTTTTGTGAAGAAAAACTATATCGATTGGATGGATCCTGATGAAGAAGATAAACCTCTTCTTACGCCTAATGTTTTTAAAGAAAAAGTGTATCCTTTGCTTGATAAGGGAGAGAAAGTTGCATTTATTTTAATTGACAACTTGCGCTACGACCAGTGGCAAACTTTATACCCGGTAATTAGCGATTACTTTGTGGTGGAGGAAGACTCCATGTATTATTCCATTCTTCCAACTGCCACCCAGTACGCACGAAACTCAATGTTTTCAGGCTTAATGCCTTTGGATATCAAAAAAAGGCATCCCGAGCATTGGATTGAGGAAGACGAGGAAAGCAGCAAGAATATCCATGAAGAAGACTTTATTGGATTCCAATTGAAACGCCATTATAAAGATTACACTTATCATTACGAGAAAATCAACAATGAAAAAATGGGGGCCAAGGTCCTGGATAATTTAAACTCCATTTTGAATTCACAATTGAGTGTATTTGTATACAATTTTGTTGATATGCTATCGCATGCCAGGACAGAAAGTGAAATGATTCGAGAGCTGGCTGCCGATGAGGCTGCTTATCGTTCCCTGACTCTTTCATGGTTCGAACATTCCATGCTTTTAGAACTGATCAAAAAGCTGTCGGAGCAGAATGTAAAGCTTGTAATTACTACCGACCATGGATCTATTCGGGTACAAAATCCGATTAAGGTAATTGGCGACAGGCAAACCAATACCAACCTTCGTTACAAACAGGGAAAGAACCTGAATTATAAGTCGAAAGAAGTTTTTGAGGTTACAGAACCACGAAAAGCGAACCTACCGCAGGTAAATGTAAGTTCTTCTTATATCTTTGCATTCGGAGAGGACTTTTTGGCATATCCGAACAATTTTAATTATTACAGCTCCTACTATCGAAATACTTTCCAACACGGGGGAATTTCATTGGAAGAGATGATTGTTCCGCTGATAACATTGAGTCCGAAGAAAAATTAAATACAAAGATTTAGCAGGAAATGACGGAATTAAAAATCAATTCGCTGGAGGATATTAACTCTGTTGCAGCTGAATTTATTAAGCTGGTAGGAGACAAGAGAATTTTTGCAATGCATGGTGCAATGGGTGTTGGTAAAACCACATTTGTAAAAGCAATTTGTGAGGAAATGGGTGTTCAGGATACCATAAATAGTCCAACATTTGCCATTGTAAACGAGTACCATACGGCAAAAGAAGATATTATTTATCATTTCGATTTTTATCGTATCGATGATGTGCAGGAAGCTTTCGATTTTGGCTACGAAGATTACTTCTACAGCGAGGCCATGTGCTTTATTGAATGGCCAGAAAAAATCGATTCGATTCTACCAAATGATACCATCGAGGTTCACTTTAAGGAAGAGGCTGATGGCAGCCGAAGCATCCGTATTCTCTAATCAGAAATAGTCTAAGCTGAAAAACGCTAAAAATTTCTTAAATTGTAATGTCTTACCTCGTGTAAGTTTCCATTTTTAATTACAATATAGCATATGGCGCCGTTAAGTGAAGGATCAAAGAATTTTCCTCTGGGACATGAATTTTACCAGCCTAAGGAAGAAATGTTGGAATTAGAACGCCGACGCAAACAATTGGTAATTGGTATTCCCAAAGAAGAATATCGAGGTGAAAACCGTGTTTGTCTTACTCCACAGTCAGTAGAGTTACTCGTGAATAATGGACACGAGGTAGTGCTTGAACGCGGTGCTGGTCTGGCTTCCAATTACACCGATAAGGAATACAGTGAGAATGGCGCACGTATTGTTCTGGAGAAAAAGGAAGTCTATCAGTGCGATACGGTAATGCAGGTTTCCCCGTTCTCAAGTGCCGAAATTGATATGCTCAGGGGCAATCAAATCCTATTTTCAGCTTTGCAACTTAAAAGTCAGTGTGGCGAAAATGTTCGCAAACTGATGCAAAAAAAGGTGACTGCCATTGCTTTGGAACTGGTAAAAGATCGCGATAATTTTTATCCGGTAGTTCGTTCTATGGCCGAAATTGCAGGGATTTCTTCAATCATGATTGCCGGGGAATATCTAAGTAAGGCTCATGGTGGAAAAGGCGTTATGCTGGGTGGAATTACCGGAATTACACCAACCGAGGTTATTATTTTAGGAGCCGGAACTGCTGCCGAGTATGCAACAAGAGCTGCTCTTGGCCTGGGAGCAATGGTAAAAGTTTTCGACGATTCAATCTATCGCTTGCGCCGATTGGAAGATCATTTGGGGCATCGGGTTTTCACATCTATTTTCCATCCGCATGTGCTCGAAAAAGCCTTGGCTTCGGCCGATGTGGTAATTGGTGCTTTGCGCCATGGTACCGAAAATGTTGGCTATATGGTAACCGAGGAGATGGTAGAAAAAATGAAACCAGGCTCCATTGTTATCGATCTGAGTATCGACCAGGGCGGATGTTTCGAGACTTCTATGCTCACTAATCATAAAGATCCGGTATTTAAAAAACACGGTGTATTGCACTATTGCGTTCCCAATGTACCTTCGCATGTGGCCAGAACAGCTTCGCTTGCACTGAGTAATATTTGTGCTCCTTTGTTGCTGAATATCGGACAGAATGGCGGCGTTCATAAATTCATTAAGAACGATATTGGACTGCGTCATGGAACCTATGTGTACAGGGGAATTCTAACCAACCGAAGGTTAGGCGATACATTTGGAATTCTGGCCAAGGATATCGATTTATTGCTGGCTGCAATGTAAGTCTTACCTTACCGTACATTCACTCAATACCTTTTCAACAGCTAAGGCAAAACCATCATCAATCACACTTTCAGTGACCTGATATTTGTCCTTGAGTTCGTGTGGCGCATTTTCAACAACGTAGCTGTGCTTTCCCCATTCCAGTAGGTCGATATCATTGTAGTCGTTACCGATCACAAAAGAATCATTTGCACTTAATCCTAACTGATTGCAAAGCCATTCGCAACCATGACCTTTCGAAATGTGTAAAGGGAAAATCTCCATCCAGATCGATTCATGATCCAAAGGTGAAGTGGCACGTATGATTTTAATGTCGTCAAATTTGGTCTTGATTTCTTCAAACCAGTCAACCTTATTGGGCAGAATGGCCAATATCTGGCAAGCATCTCTTTTGGTGTCGCTGATATTTCCAACCGGAGTAGAAAACTGTTTGTAGAGGTTTAGTCTTCTATCGAAATCCTGGTTCTTGTTGCCACTTTTATAGTACCAAAACTGGTGATTGTTGGGAATCGGATCTAAAATCATAAAATCGATTTCATGATCCACCAAAATTTTAGATAGCTCTAAAACCTCTTCAGCTTCAATTTGTTGGGAGTAAATCAACTCTTTTGTTTCCCACCTCATGATTCCGGCACCAGACGAAAAAATCAGGTAATCGATAGGAAAGTCCTCGGGCAAAACAGCCATGGCAGAGTATAAAGTTCTTCCGGTGGCGATTACTCTTGTAATATTCGATTTTTTGAGTTGCTCCAAACATTCATAATTCTTCTTACTTACTTCGCCCATCGATGGTAGTAGTGTGCCATCCAAATCGCTTACTACAATTTTAATCTGATCTGCCATAAATATCTAATACAAATTTTACCCAAAAGCTAAATTTACAGTTTTAAGTTGAAAGAAAGGGGCAGAAATCACTTAAAAATATGCCCTCACTTCCATGCTGCCAACATGAATGGTTTTGCCACCTTCACTTTGTCGGCCATTGTAACTGATATTCATTTGAAATACTTTCGAAACTTGCTGATTGTAAGCCAGGCTCCAGGTTGAATTGTTGCCGGGTAAAAATCCTTCCAGCATTTCGTAGGCTATTGAACTGTTGGTATCCGCATTGTAATCGAGATGCAGGAAATTTAAATTGGCCAGCAGTTTGCCAGTTTTTGTAATGGCATATTGGCAATTGGCTCCCACATTATGCGTTGTCGATTCTTCGCTGGCCAGTTTATTCCGCTTACGCTGATAAGTGTAGTTTAGGCCAAACTGAAACACCAGGCTGGTTTGAAATTTTAGCTGAAGTTCATTTTTAATTTCCTTCAAGTTGTAATCCTGCTTGGCAAAAACCTCGTGGTACAAGCTTTTTTTGCTGTAATCGGTTCGGTTCGACAGCTGGCTCGATTTGCCCATGTTCCAGTTGAATCGAAATCCATTCTGGGTCAATCTTCTTCTTTCAAAACCCTGGGTAAGCAATTGTTTGTTCCTGCTGCTTAAATGAATGATGTCCCAATTGGTTTTAGATTTTGCCTTTCGGTACGAAAAAGTATTCTGAAAACTCGAATTGATGGTAATTAAGTTCTCGTCAGACGAATGGGTTTCAAAAGGATTTGCATACAGATTGAAATCATTGCTCAAGCTCTTTTTCGATAATCGGTAAGCAAAGCGGTTGCTAAATCTGGAAAGGAAAGTGACAAATTTCGATTTTGACTTGATTCTTCTCAATCGAAGGGTAAAGGTTTGTCTGAAATCACTCGTATACACCTTATCGTAATTGTTGGTGTTGGTGGCAATTCGAATGTAATTGGCCTCGTCTTTAAAGGTGGCAATTTCAAACTCATTCAGCTCTTTCGCACCATTTCCGTTGTAATCTGTCCAGCGGTAAACTCCTTGTCCATCGTTAACTTCTACGTACGAAAACTCTTTTTCACTTTCCAGGCCCGAACCCAATTCGTAATAGGTAGATGTCTGCAACAAACCCTTTTTAATTCTGGCCTTGTGTTCCAGCTTGCCCAAAAATGTATTTTCAGGCTCTTCATTTGTAAGGGAATTCTCGCTAATGGATAAGCGACGGTAGATACTCTCAATTTTTAACTGGTTGTTCCGGTTCTTTTTCAGCCAGATTTTTCCACCAATGTCTTCCGATTCACTCTGCGACTTTAGCTCATTATCCATTGGCATAAAATCTTTCCTTTTTCTGTAGTAAGCCTGGAATTGATTTTGGGTAGAATCACTGTTTTCCATATAAAATTTGTAGGAGTGATACGAGAAACTGTTGGCCAGTAAAGTCTTATCGTCCGATTTTTCGATCTTGTTGTTTTCATTCTCTGTTTCAATCCCGATTTTTAGAATTTTGCCTGTGTAAGCAGCATCGAGTTGGTGTCTGTAGAATTTACTTTCCACCTCGCGCTGATCGGTATTCAGTAAATTCCCATTCAAACGTACCGACCATTTCTTTCTCTGATAATCTAAGTTTACATTTTGATTAATCCCTTCGTAGCCAGAACCTCTGTTCAAAATCGAAATGTTATGAGAAGCAGTTCCCCACTTTAAATTCCTAAACTGGTTAGCCAATGAGAGGTAGCTTTCATTCTTCTTATTTTCATCATCAGAGATGTTCCAGTCGCGATTGAATTCCACCGATCGGAAATTCTCAATTTCAGCAAAATTTTTCTGAATAAAATGCATTTTCAATTCAGATATCAGCACTTTGCTGCTGTCAGTAATCTCGCTCTTCTTGCGTATCAGGAGGTCGGCAGCAAGTCCCTGGTTGTCGCTGTCATCAAGCGATGAAAAGCTATTCAGGTCTCGATTGCTCATGGCAATTTCGAATCTTGATCGGAGATTTTTTGCAAGCTGGTAATCGGCTCCCAAACTTAGCATTTGCTGTTTTTGCGGCGGAATCAATTTTGCCACCGGGGCATACTCTCCTTGTGGTACCCCGTCAAGCGGATCAACCCATTGATACACCCTGCCATTGGCCACGCTGTTCACCTGTATGTAATTGCCTCCATTGCTGCCCACAAAAGAGAAGTTCACCCTGTAAATGGCCTCTTCAGGTATTGTCGAGTATTCGTAAATATCATAGGTAACTTGATTCACCTCCCTTGAGACTTTTCGGTACAGCACAAAATCGTTGGAGTATTCCACAATCTCTTCGTTGGGAACAACTGCCAGGTCCAGCTTATCGCCTATCTCGCTTAACAACTGTTTGTTTTCATTGCTAAGGGTTTGATCCAGTGGCTGATTTTTACTATCCTGTTCATGGTAAAAATTGAACCAGATTTTTCCTTTTTTCGTTTGATATTCGTTGGCATTAAAGATCAGGTAACGGGAATAATTTTCTTCCGAATACTCAAATTCTACCACGATTCGTGAATTTCTCGTAATGGGTCGTTGGGTGGTAAAACTCAATTCGGCTGTGTTGTAGTTGATCACATAATCGTAGTTTTCGCCACGAGTCATTTTTTTTCCATCAACAAAGACCTTTTCCGAGCCAGCCAAAACAACAATAAAGCTTTCGTTGTTCACACCTGTTAAGCGATAAGGACCTTGAATTCCTTCCGATCCCTGAATTTCCATTCTTCGAAACTTTCCTTTGGCAATGGAAGCACTAATCGTAGATTTCAACTCATTTCCATTTTTCCCTTTAGAAATCAAACCAGAAAATTTGCCACCCTGTACCTTTTTATAAAAGCGCATAAAATTGCCTTCCGGCGATTCAATTTCATAATCCCCAAGGGTGAGTTCTCTTTTGTCATCGAATAGTTTAATGTAAATTCTGTCGAAATCCTGTATCGACTGGGTATTGCCGTCGGGCTGAATGGGAATGTTATTGTCTGATATGGCAGCCAGGATATTGACATCTTCGCTCAATTTGCCGGAAAGCTGAAGATTCAGATTTGAATTGGTTACCACATCCTGGTTGTTTCCATAGGAGATTCCGCGTGAATAATTTCCCTGTTTTTGCAGTTGACTGCTATTTAAGATGCCCCGGTTATTCGATCTGTATTCCGTCGAACGAATTCTTGGGCGCGCATCGCCTGCCAGGTTCATGTCCGAAATATCCCGTGTATAGAGTGGTTTGCTGATATTGTAGTCGTAGATTCTGTATGTAATCAGGAGTGAATCTCCCACTTCTATCAATTTTGGATCGGCAATGAGTTCACCCTTTCCTGGATCGATACGATACCAGCTTTTATCGATTTCCTGATTTTGGTGAAACAGTTTTACCGTAGCAGGCAGAATGAGTAAGGAATCAAGCTGAGTGGTATCCTTTTGAATTAGAATTTGCTTTATCCTTAGGTTGTTTTGGCTAAAACCAACTTCTTGAATGCACAAGATCAGAGCTAATATGACAAGGATTCGAACTTTCAAGAGAGTAATTACTTTGGGTCAGATTTTATACTTTGAGATGATTCACTTCATCAATAACGAAATCTGATCTTTAAAATTATTAGTTTTGCAAAGAATAAAGATAGCGAAGCTGTTCCGTTAAATATTAATTTTTTTCAAATATGGTTCTTTTTTACAACCTGTCGATTCGAATGTATGTTCTTTTGGTAAGAATTGCTGCTTTTTTTAACCCCAAAGCCAAGCAGTGGGTTGATGGCAGGAAAAATCTATTTACAAAGCTTGAAGAGGCCGTAAAGGGAGAAGAGAATATTGTTTGGTTCCATTCGGCTTCTTTGGGAGAGTTCGAACAGGGAAGACCAGTAATTGAAAGTTTTAAGGAGCAGTATCCCGAATATAAAATACTACTTACCTTCTTCTCTCCTTCGGGATATGAAGTGAGAAAAAACTACGAAGGAGCCGATTATATCTTTTATTTGCCTGCCGATTTTGCATCCAATGCCAAACGCTTTATGAATATCGTTCAGCCCAAAATGGCATTCTTTATCAAGTATGAATTTTGGCACCACTATTTAAAGGAGCTGAAGAAAAGAAATGTACCTACTTATATATTCTCTACCATATTCAGGCCAAATCAATTGTTCTTTAAAGGATATGGCGGCTTTTACAAGAAGATGTTGACTGCCTTTACTCACCTGTTTGTACAAAACCAGGAATCGGTGGATTTGTTAAAAGGAATCGGCTTTTCTAATGTTACCTTAACAGGTGATACCCGATTCGATCGTGTATACACCATTGCAACAGGATCTAAATCATTGCCAAAAGTGGAGGATTTTGCTCAGGGCCGAGAAGTGCTGATTGCCGGAAGCACCTGGCCGAAAGACGAGGAGAATATCACTCGCTATATCAATCAAAGCAAGAACTCTTACAAATACATCATCGCTGCTCACGAAGTAGACGAGGATCATATTAATAATATTACTGCAAAGATTGAAAAGTCGTGGGTGCGATACACCAAGGCCACAAAAGAGCAGATTGATGCTGCCGAAGTTTTGGTGATCGACTGTATTGGGGTGCTGTCGTCCTTGTATCGATATGGAAGTGTATCCTACATTGGAGGTGGATTTGGAAGAGGAATTCACAACACCCTGGAAGCAGCAACATTTGGATTGCCGGTAATTTTTGGACCCAATTATCACAAATTTCAGGAGGCAAAAGACCTGATCGAAATTGGCGCTTCAAAATCTTATGAAAACTACGAAGAATTAGAGAATTTGCTTGATTTATTCTACAATAATCAGGAAGATAAAGAAACTGCCGGCGAAAAATCCAAAAACTACGTCGATAAAATGAGAGGCGCAAGCGCTAAAATTTTATCGGAAATTAAGGTCTGATTTTACCCTCTTTTTTGAACCCCCAGTCTTTACTGGGGCTGCCACGTTTTTGCCATTTTGTTTTTATCAACTGCTCAAATTTAGTGACGAAATAATTTGTTTAAGTCGATAAGTTTTGCTATCTGAGAAGAGGCGAAAATTTTCCTTTTGGACAACTTTTTGATTTTTTTAAAAAATTAAAATGCAGAAAATCAATAAATTAACAACAAATTGTGGATAACTTTTCATTAAAATTTTATTTCCTTGTTGTACAGAAAGGGTGCTTTGTGTAAATTGCATATTACAAAATGAGGCCGGGGCAATCCGGTCATTTTGTTGATATAGAGAGATAAGAAACTCACAATACAAACCACTTTTTTAAAGAACCTGAATGGAAGTTAAGGAGAAGCAAAAACAAGCAGCAGAAATGAGAGAGACTTTCAACCCTGAAGAAGCCTTTCAAGCGTCTTTCGAATATTTTAATGGAGATGAGCTGGCAGCACGTGTTTGGTTGAACAAGTACGCACTGAAAGATTCGTTTGGAAATATTTATGAAAAGACTCCGGATGATATGCATCATCGAATTGCAAGTGAAATTGCAAGAATCGAGAAGCGATATCCAAACCCTCTTAGCGAAGAAGAAATTTTCGCAGTACTGAAAGATTTTAAGTACATCGTTCCTCAAGGAAGCCCAATGTCGGGAATTGGTAACAAATTCCAAATTGCATCTTTGTCGAACTGTTTCGTAATTGGTAACGATGGTGATTCTGACTCTTATGGTGGAATCATGAAAATCGACCAGGAACAGGTACAGTTAATGAAGCGTAGAGGTGGTGTTGGACACGATTTGTCGCATATCCGTCCGAAAGGTTCTCCTGTAAAGAACTCTGCATTGACTTCTACAGGTATTGTTCCATTTATGGAGCGCTACTCCAACTCAACCCGCGAGGTGGCCCAGGATGGTCGTCGTGGTGCGCTAATGTTGAGCGTTTCGGTAAAGCACCCGGATTCGGAAGAGTTTATCGATGCTAAAATGGAGCAGGGTAAAGTAACCGGAGCGAATGTTTCTGTGAAAATTCACGATGAATTTATGCAGGCAGTGATCGATGAGAAACCATACACTCAGCAATACCCGATCAATTCGAAAAATCCGACTTACCAAAAAGACATTAACGCCAATAAACTTTGGAACAAGATTGTTCACAATGCATGGAAATCGGCTGAGCCGGGAATTCTGTTCTGGGATACCATCGAAAAAGAATCGGTGCCTGATTGTTATGCCGATTTAGGATACAGAACCGTTTCAACCAACCCTTGTGGTGAGATTCCATTGTGTCCTTACGATAGCTGTCGCCTTTTGGCAATTAACCTGTACAGCTATGTAGAGAACCCATTCACGAAAAAAGCCAGCTTTAATTTCGACTTGTTCAAGAAGCACGTAGCTCTTGCTCAGAGAATCATGGATGATATCATCGATTTGGAATTGGAAAAGATCGATGCAATTATTGAGAAGATTGATGCAGATCCGGAAGGAAGCGAAATTAAGAGAGTAGAAAAAGAACTTTGGAACAACATTAAAACCAAGGCAAACGAAGGAAGAAGAACCGGAGTTGGTATTACTGCCGAAGGAGATATGATTGCTGCCCTTGGAATGTGTTATGGTAGCGATGAAGCCATCGATTTTTCTGAAAAAGTTCACCAGACAATCGCTGTTGAAGCTTATCGTTCATCGGTTTATTTGGCTAAAGATCGTGGTTCTTTCGATATTTTCGATATCAAAAGAGAAAGCAAAAACCCATTTATCCTTCGTTTGAAAGAAGCCGATAAGGATCTTTACAAGGATATGGAAAAGTATGGTCGTAGAAACATTGCCTGTTTGACCATTGCGCCTACAGGAACAACCAGTTTGATGACACAGACAACTTCTGGTATCGAGCCTGTGTTCTTGCCAGTATACAAGCGTCGTCGTAAGGTAAATCCGAACGATAAGGATGTAAGAGTTGACTTTGTTGACGAGGTTGGCGACAGCTGGGAAGAGTTCGTTGTATTCCACCACAAATTTGTTACCTGGATGGAAGCAAATGGAATTAATGCAGCTCAGCATTTTACCGATGAAGAGGTGGACGAGTTGGTGAAAAAATCGCCATACTACAAAGCAACTTCAAATGATGTTGACTGGTTGCAGAAAGTTCGTATGCAAGGTAGAGTACAGAAATGGGTGGATCACTCGATTAGTGTAACTGTAAACCTTCCTGCTGATGTACCGGAATCATTGGTTGGAGAACTGTATATTGAAGCCTGGAAAAGCGGCTGTAAAGGTTGTACCGTTTACCGCGATGGATCTCGTTCGGGTGTATTGATCGCTAACGACAAGAAAGAAGAAGAGACCAATGTGGTGCCAGAGAAGCGTCCTGCTGAATTGGAAGCTGAAGTTGTTCGTTTCCAGAATAACAAAGAAAAATGGATTGCTTTCATTGGCTTGTACAAAGGACAGCCTTACGAAATTTTTACCGGTATTGCCGATGATGAAGAGGGTATTCTATTGCCTAAATCAGTAAGCAAAGGGATTATCATCAAGCGTAAGGATGCAGAAGGAAATACACGTTACGACTTCCAGTTCTGTAACAAGCGTGGTTTTAAAACGACTTTCGAAGGATTATCATACAAATTCGATAAGGAATACTGGAACTATGCGAAATTAATTTCAGGTGTATTGCGTCATGGCATGCCTATCGAGCAGGTGGTAAACCTGGTTGCAGGTCTACAGCTTGATAGCGAAAATATCAACACCTGGAAAAATGGTGTGGAACGTGCGCTTAAAAAGTACATTCCAAATGGAACCAAAGCAAAAGGGATGACTTGTACCGATTGTGGATCGGATCATATCATCTACCAGGAAGGATGTTTGATTTGCCAGTCTTGTGGAACTTCAAAGTGTGGATAACCACTTTATTATAACAAACCACTTTTAAATTAAGGAGTCTTTTTAAGGCTCCTTTTTTTGTGCCTGCTTCATTGCGTTTATAGATATTATTGTGAATTATTAGTAAAATTGTTGTAAAACAGTTGTATCGTAAGTAAAAAGCTTTATTTTTGTTTCAATCAGTTTAGAATTTAGTTTTACAACTTATAAATAGAAAGTTGATTTGTAATCAACCATAGTGAGTTCAGGAACTTGTCAAAAGACTGTTTAAATTTATTTCTGTTGTTAGGGCTTTTCTTCGGGAAGCCCTTTTTTACTTTGATACTAAAAAAGTTCAGATTAAAATCGGATTTCTTTTGTCTTATCATAAAATCTTCTAACTTTGGTATAGGACTACAAATTGCGTAAAATTAGACAATCTACTTATGGACATATCTCCTGAATACAATTGGGAAGGGAAAGTATTACTCATCGCCGAAGACGAAGATTTTAACTACATTTTTTTAGAGGAAGTACTTATTGATACCAACGCGCAATTGATCCGTGCCAAAGATGGTGAAGAGGCCATCCGATTATTTGAAGAGAATCCCAATATCGATTTAATTTTAATGGACATGCAAATGCCCATCATGAATGGCTACGATGCAACCCGAAATATCAAGCAATTGAACCAGGGAATTCCCATTATTGCACAAACGGCTTATCACTATGGCGAGGCTTACGAGGAAATTATGTCGGCAGGTTGCGACGATTTCGTAACCAAACCCATTGATATTACCGGCCTGAAAGATGTGATTGCCCGTTTTCTATAATTCCATCATTTTTAATTTCTCACCTTACTTTTCTTTTGCCATTTTCTTATCTTTGCTGCCAAATTAACGGATAATAAAATGAGCGAAAAGAAAGTCAGAGTTCGATTTGCACCAAGTCCGACAGGACCGTTGCACATGGGTGGTGTAAGAACAGCCTTATTTAACTATTTATTTGCAAGAAAGCACAATGGTGAATTTTTGTTGCGTATCGAAGATACCGATCAGACAAGATATGTACCAGGAGCCGAAGATTATATCGTAGAAGCACTGCAATGGTGTGGAATTAGTATTGATGAAGGCGCTACTGTTGGTGGTGAATTTGGCCCTTACCGTCAGTCGGAACGTAAGCCAATGTACAAAGAGTATGCTGACCAGCTGATTGCTTCGGGCGATGCATATTATGCCTTCGACACGCCGGAAGAGCTGGATGCGATCCGTAAGAAATGTGAAGAAGAGAAGAAGACTTTTATCTACAATCACGAAACCCGTGATACTTTAAATAACTCGCTGGCTTTATCGGCCGAAGAGGTTCAGAAAAGAATTGATGCCGGCGAAGCTTATGTAGTTCGTTTTAAAATGCCTGTTGGCGAAGAATTGCACATGGACGACGAAATTCGCGGTCATGTGGTGTTCAACACCTCTACTTTGGACGATAAGGTATTGTTTAAATCGGATGGAATGCCGACTTACCACCTTGCCAATGTGGTAGACGATTACCTGATGAAAATTTCGCACGTAATTCGTGGAGAAGAGTGGTTGCCATCGATGCCATTGCACGTATTGTTGTACAGACAATTGGGATGGAGTGCGGATATGCCAAAATTTGCTCACCTGCCGTTGATTTTAAAGCCTGTTGGTAAAGGAAAATTAAGCAAGCGCGATGGCGATAAATTGGGATTCCCGGTTTTCCCATTGTTGTGGACCGATCCGAAAAGCAATGATATTTCGTCGGGATACCGCGAAGATGGATACTTCCCGGAAGCATTCGTAAACATGTTGGCTTTCTTAGGTTGGAACCCAGGAACCGAGCAGGAAATTTTCTCAATGGAAGAGCTTGCACAGGCTTTCTCATTGGAGCGTGTAAATAAATCGGGAGCGAAATTCGACCCTGAAAAAACCAAATGGTTCAACCGCCAGTATTTGGTGAACAAGAGCGATGAGGAAGTAGGAAGCTTATTTGCCGAAGAGGTATTAAAAGCAAAAGGAATTGAAGCCGATCAGGCCAAAGTAAACCGTGTATGCGGCATGGTAAAAGATCGTGTTGACTTTATTGCTGAGCTTTGGGATCAGGTGAACTTTTTCTTTGAAGCACCAAAAGAGTACGATGCCAAAACAGTGAAAAAAGGATGGAAAGAAGATACTCCAGCTTTAATGGCTGAATTGAAAGGCATTTTGGAAGGAATTGAAGATTTCTCATCGGCAAATTCTGAAGAAATTGTAAAAGGATGGATCACTTCCAAAGAAATTGGTTTTGGAAAAGTGATGAACCCATTCCGTTTGGCCATGGTAGGTGCCGGAAAAGGACCTCACATGTTCGACATTATCGAAATTCTTGGCAAAGAAGAATCGATTGCCAGGTTGGATTTTGCAATGGAGAATATCAAGAAATAATCCATATACAGAATAAAGAAAAGAGGCTGTCCATTTGGGCAGCCTCTTTTTATTTGTCTTGTAGCTTACAGCTGTATGCCGAGAGCTCTTTTATTTTTTCTTCTGAGCTTTTGCCCACGAATCTTTCAATGAAACCGTACGGTTAAACACCAGCTGATCGGCATTCGTGTCCTTATCAACCGAGAAGTATCCCAAACGGGTAAACTGGAAGTGCTCTTCCGCTTTCGCATCTTTCAGGATTGGCTCAACGTAACACGCTTTCAAAACCTCTAAAGAATCAGGATTAATGAAATCTTTAAAGTCTTTGTCTTTGTGCCCGTCAGGCGCTTCATCGTTAAACAGGCGATCGTACAAACGAACTTCAGCTTTAGCAGCATGCTTGGCCGATACCCAGTGAAGGGTTCCTTTTACCTTGCGCTTGCTCTCTTCGGTTCCGCTACCACTCTTCGATTTTGGATCGTAAGTACAGTGAATTTCTGTGATCTTACCATCGGCATCTTTCACCGCTTTTTCGCACATTACAATATAACCTGCTTTTAAGCGAACCTCGCGACCTGGAGTCATTCTAAAGAATTTGCGTGGTGCATCTTCCATAAAGTCGTTGCGCTCGATATACAGCTCACGAGAGAATGGAATTTCGCGTGTTCCCGCATTTTCATCTTCCGGATTGTTATCGATGGTCAACCACTCTTCTTCTCCTTCGGCATAGTTGGTAATGACCAATTTAACCGGATCCAATACACCCATTACACGAGTTGCTGTTTTGTTCAAATCTTCGCGAACACAGAACTCAAGTAAAGAAACATCAATTACATTGTTACGCTTTGCCACACCAATGGTATCGGCAAAATTGCGGATAGATGCAGGCGTGTAACCTCTTCGGCGCAAGCCCGAAACGGTTGGCATTCGCGGATCATCCCATCCATTTACATGCTTATCGTTTACCAATTCGAGCAACTTACGCTTACTCATTACGGTATAACTCAGGTTCAGACGAGCAAATTCGCGCTGTTTTGGCCTGTAATCGGTATCGGTTAGGTTATCGATAAACCACTCGTAAAGCGGACGGTGCACCTCAAATTCCAGGGTACAGATCGAGTGAGTAATTCCCTCGATATAATCCGACTCGCCGTGAGCGTAATCATACATCGGGTAAATACACCAATCGTCGCCAGTACGGTGATGATGCGCATGCATAATACGATACATCAAAGGATCGCGCATGTGCATGTTTGGTGAAGCCATATCGATTTTAGCACGCAATACTTTCTCTCCATCCTTAAACTCACCATTCTTCATTCTTGCGAACAAATCAAGGTTTTCCTCTACACTTCGATTACGGAAAGGACTCTCGGTTCCCGGAACAGTTGGACTCCCTTTCTGCTCGGCAATTTGCTCTGCAGTCTGATCGTCAACATAGGCCTTACCATCTTCAATTAGTTTTACGGCCCAATTGTACAGCTGATCGAAATAATCAGAGGTGTACAATGGATCGCCATCCCACTGGAATCCTAACCACTTAATGTCTTCCATGATGGAATCAACATATTCGGTATCTTCCTTTACAGGGTTGGTATCGTCGAATCGTAAATTACATTTTCCCTGGTATTGTTGGGCAAGGCTAAAGTTCAGGCATATTGCCTTTGCATGACCGATGTGAAGATACCCATTTGGTTCTGGTGGGAATCGGGTGTGTACTCTTCCATCATTTACATTGTTTTGCAGATCTTCCTCGATGATCTGTTGGATAAAATTCAGAGATTTTTCGTTTGTATTCTCTTCCTTTACAGTTTTGTTATCCATGTTTTTCAATTTAAAATGATACAATGATTTGTCTCGGATTCGAATGAATCCTGCCTTGCTTTTCGTTTCGAATTGCACAAACATAAATTTACAATAATTCTTTACATCCGTAGCAGATTGAAAACGAAAAAACAAAAGTAGATAAAATACGCTAAAATCAATTACGATTTGGGCATTAGGAAGGATGATTTTGCTTAAAAAATTGCATTGATATGGCCCCATATTCGTAATTCCTCTTTTGTAATTCGTAATTTTATTTTTAATCTTTTAATTTCGCCTCAAAATATTAAGGACAAACAGATGGGAATTATCGAATTGGAAGGCATGGAATTTTATGCCTATCACGGATGTTTTAAAGAGGAGCAGATTGTAGGGAACAAGTTTACCGTTTATGTGCGCATGGAGTACGATGCAAGCCAGGCAGCAAAAAGCGACAATATTGGCGATGCTTTGAACTACCAGCGTGCCTACGAAAAAATTAAAGAGCAACTGCAAATTAAATCGCATTTGCTGGAACATGTTTGCGAAAGAATTTTGGATATGCTCTACGAAAACTTCGCCGAATTGAAGCATGCAACGGTAAAAGTATCGAAAATGAACCCGCCAATGGGTGGACAAATCGAAAAAGTTAGCCTAACATTAAGCCGTTAAGCTATTGATAATACTAGCGTTGCATTTTTCCTGTAATTTTTTTGTTACAAAAGCTTCCAAAAAGTTTGCACAGGTAAAACAGAAATTTATATCTTTGCAACGCCTTTAAGGAAAAAGGGTCTCTTGGCCGAGTGGCTAGGCAGTGGTCTGCAAAACCATCTACGGCGGTTCGAATCCGCCAGAGACCTCAAGATGAAAATCTCAAAACCCGTAACTAATAATTAGTTGCGGGTTTTTTCGTTTTTAATGTTGCCGCTTTTGTTGCCGTTTTTGAATTTTCTTTAATTAATTATCCCATTGGAGATATTCAAATGTGAAATGAATATTCCACAATAATATGTCTGAAGAATTAGATGTAAGTTCCATCAGAACTTAAATCCTTCTTTGCAACTATTAGTTGTTGTGTGAGTTATGCATTTTGATTTTTGGAAGCATACCCTAATTTACTCCCTATTAATTTTTAGGTAGTTATGGATTGTGGCGTACTTTATTAATAAATTCATCTTTATAGCTCTTCGTGCTATTAGAATCAAATGTATAAAGAATGGTTTTCACACCTGCTGTATTTGAAACTAATGAGAAAAAATCTTTGTTCCCCAAATAGTTGATCCATGAAAATGAGGTAGCAGGGATGGGATGTTAATTCCATAATCCTTGCTCTCGTAATGAAAAACTTCATTTTTCACATATGTAATCGATTAATGCAAATTAACTCACGAATCTAGTTGTTTGTCGGGAAAGATGAGCAGGCTCCAAACTCATTATTTGGTTTTGTACTCTCCGAAAATGCCAGGTATTTTTTCAATTCTTTCTTCAGTTCCTTTAATTTTCCGGCATTAGCATTATCCTCATACAAGTTGTTTTGCTCTTTGGTATCACTTCCCAAATCATACCGCTGGTCGGCATCAAAATAGTGCTTGTATCTTTTAATAGATCGAAACTTGTATATCTTCAAGTAAAAAAGTTCACTTTTCTCGAACGTTAAACAATTTTTATCTGGAGACATACACTTTAATAAAAGACAAAATATCATTAAAACCATAACTAATATTTATTACATTAGACATGGTATTGAGAAAATACATAAAAGATATTAATAATCTTATTTTTATTTCTAATGGGAACATCACAAAAGCAAGAAGAATGCAAATACATAACCCCATATTTAAAAGAATATACATCACTAAGTGAGCTTATTGATAAGAAAAACACCGGATTATATGGAAGCAGGTACACTTGGGAAGAAATCTTATTAAAGAAAACTGTAGCTATACTTGGAGAACCTGGATTTGGAAAAAGTAGGTTGTTGCGTGAATTAGTTAAAAATACTCCTAATGCAATTTGCGTTGATTTAAAATCAGTTCAAGATAAAAAAATTATAAATATTCTTAAAACAAAATATTGTATTGAGGAGAATGAGTTTGAAATAGAGAATATAAGTGAGAGCACTATTTGCTTTGACGCTTTAGATGAAGTAAAAGGAGATAATTTTTTAGGTATAGTAGATCAAATTAATGAGTTTATTCAAGATAATAAGGAAACTAAGATTATTCTCTCTTGTCGCATTAATCATTTTGAAAAATGGAATCCTAACATCCCTCTTGATTGCTTCTTATCAATTGCCCCATTAGATTCTCAAGGTATTTTTGAGTTCCTCAAAAATGGTAATCTAAGCGATGACGAATTTGATAAGGTGTGGAAAAAGTATCGCTCCCCTCATTTAGTTTCGGTTATACAAACTCCCCGATATTTAGAAATACTTTTAAACTTATTCAAACATGATGGAGTTGATAAAGTTTTAAATTTAACGAAGATCTCACTATTTGATGAGTTGATTAACAGTCACCTCTCTATTGAATCGAACAAATTAACTTCAAATAATATTAACGAGAATATCTATATAAAAAGAGTTCAACAAACACTAGCTCTTATAATGGAGGTGAACCAAACAAACTTAATCACGGAAGAAGAGTTTTGGACTATTGTGGATGATGTTAAATCGGAGATTTTTACCTCTCATAGTATTCACTATATACCGGATTTTTGGGAAAGAACATTAATTAAGAAAAATGCTAATAATGAAATTGAGTTTCAAAATACTGAAATACAAGAGTATTTAGCAGCAAGTGAAATTAACCGTTTAGGAAACCTTGAGCAATCAATTTTTGATTTTGCATTTGATCCTCTATTAAAAGAAGTACTGCCTTCTTGGTACAATACTTTATCTTTCTTAATAGATCTAAACCCAACTTTGTTTAAAAGCTTATTGAACTTTACAACAGGAAATAATCACAAAATAATTCATACCGAAGATGTTTTTAAATTAATCCGACCAAATAGTAATAGTTTTACTGAAGAAGAAAAAGCTGGCATTTTTAACTTCATTTTTACATATTTTCAAAATAATGGTATCTGGATTCCTTTTGAAGTAGAAGAATCATTGCCTACATTTTACACGGCTAAAAATAAAGAACTACTTATAAACTCTATTGATGCAAGAAGAAGCAAAGGGGTTATCCTAGAAGTAAAGCGAGGCAATACAGCTTCCATAGTAAAAGGACTAGTAAAACAAAACAGTATAGTCAGCTCAGAATCTAGTTATTGGAAACGCAATTTTACAAACTGGCTAAAAGAAAATAAAACCCTAGCTGATTCCGCATACTCTCGATTTATTTTGGAAGCTCTAATTTCCTTTAATGATATTGATTCTTTAAAAGAAATTCAAGATACTTATGAATTAGGAGGAGGTTTATATAAGGAGAAATTTATACGGGGCTGTGCTAAAATAAATCCTGATGACGATTTCTCAATTCAACACTTCATAAAAGCATTCTTGAGTCCTTCAATGTCGATGCTAGACTACTATGCCCGGGAAGCAATTTCTAAATTGAATAAAAAAGAAAGTATTTTAAACTTTCTAAGTTCATGCTTAGAAAATAGAAGACTATTAATAAAATTTAATTCCCAATTTGAAGATCAATGGAGAAAAGAAATTGATCACAACTTAATTCACTTCCTAGATAATGTTGATAAATTCTGGGATCAAGAAATTTCAACACTATTAAATAACATCATTCTCAACGTCTATTTGAATGATAGAATTTGGGAATTAAAAAGTGGTAAATTCATATTCTCTTTACTTGATTTACTAAAGTCACACGATAAAAATTATCTTTTCCATTTAATGACTAATATTAGTACTTCGAATAATAAGAATAGTAACTACTATGATATTACAACTTGTTTTGCCCATCTAATTGAAGAAGAACAAACTGAGAAATTTATAGAGAAATTTTCAACCTTATTCCCATCTGTACAAATTTTAAGCGTCTTCTTAACAATTGAAAATAGATATCCTGAGAAGATATCTGTAGTCGAAATAGCTAAAAGGGTATTGCATAAAGAATACGAGGAAAACAAGCAACACTGGCTGGAATATGACAAGAGGCATCCCCAAAAAGAATCATCTGATGAATCTGTATATGCTGAATTCCTTTATAAACTTGAACCAGAAAAAGACAGATACATGTCTGATCTTTTTGATTACTACATAATTAACCATGAAAAATTAATAAATAAATTAACATCTGAAGATAAAGAAAGACTCAAAGATTTAATTATAAATATCTTACAGAGATCTCCTAAAAGTGCTAAACTTGAAATTACTGAAAAAACGAATAATGGAAGCACATACACCGTAACAAACTGGATTCATGAATTTATAGCATGCGTAAACTTACTATCAAAATATAATAACGAATTAAATATTAATATTACTGAGTTTCGTAAGAATATAATTCAAATCCTGCCCTTTTCATATAATGATACCGTTCGCAACGTTCTCACCTTATTGGGCAATCAAATCACTAATGATGAAATAAACTCCCTAATGGAAGTTTATGACAGCAGCGCTTCTGATGATATAAAAACCCATTTGCCCAATGCATTAATTGCAACCGCTAAAAAATATCATATAAAAGAAGCAATTCCAGTTCTTCAATACTTTGTAGATCTGGATGCATCAAATATAGATCGATATTACAGAATAGAATCATTAAATCTTCTTGGCATACTCTTAGACAATGAAGAATACTTTTTAAAAATATTTGAAAAATTCTCGAAAAGTAATGATGATGATCTTAAAGTAGCGGAAGAAGCAAATACACAATTAATAATTCGTTATCGTAATGAAAGTGCTATAAAATGGAGATTTAAACAACTAAATGAAAGAGCATTTGAATTCACTAGACCTAGGTCAGAAGGAGCTCGAATAGTATCTGGTGAAGAGTCCGAATTAACCAGTAAAACTTTTGGTAGGGCATTACTTGAGATTTCTGATCCTGATTTAAAATTATATGATGATTTTGAGAAACTACTGAACTTCGCCCTAAGAGTAAGCGAAAATAATGAAAAGATGGAGTTATACTCTCAGTATCTACTTGAGTTATTTTGTATGTATCTCAATAACCTTAAAACAAATAAAAATTACATCCCAATTGATCGATTTGAAAAATGGATATTAAAAAATGAATCTAAAAAAGGAGTTAATTGGCTAAAATATAAACTATTTGAAGCCAAGAGAATCTATATGAATTACCTATCTAAACCCAAGAATATAAGGGATTCAGTAAGAAAATACAATATCCAAAAAGACAAACACTTCAGTTCGATCTATTCAACAATAGATTTGATCAATGTAGCTGAAGATATCATTGAAACTGACATTAATCGCTGGGCTAGGTCGGAAGGAGGATATCGTATCTTTTATGATTTTGATTTAATAAAGAATGATAATAGTAAAGGAAAAACTAGAAAACCAGCTAAAGCCCATGAAGAATTTGTTCAAAAAACTATTAAATCGCAATTTGAACTAGGCTTTCTAAGGAGAGAATTTCGTGAAGCGGATTTAAACGTTATTCGTGAACCTCAGCTCTTAAATGACAAAAAACCGGATTTTTTGGTTTCATATGGCTTGAGTGGTAGAATAATAATAGAAATCAAGCTAAGCGATAACAACGAAGTAAAACTAAAGAAGAAAGGTGATTACTATCAAAGCTGCCATCGCTATAAGAAAAAGATTACAAATTATCCTAAAGGATTTGGTACAACTCAAGGAATCTTTCTTATTGTCAACCTAGTAAAGAAGAGAAGTGAATTCAAAACGCAGATTAACAAACTAAAAGATTTATATAATGACACCGATATTAAAGTTGTAGGTTTAGATTGTTCGATCTAAATACAAAAGAAATTAGAGGTACTAATTCTGGATTTCTGGGTGCTAATTGTATAATGTCAAAGCTAATTGGACACATTAAGGACTCATTTATTTCTTCAGTAAAACAAGTTACTCCAATATTTGAAACGCATTTTCTTTTAACTGATTCAAAGCTTAGTAAATTGTCCTTATTTTCAAACTCTATTAGATTTAAATTACAGTCAAAAGGATCATTAAAACTTTCAGGTTTTGATAGCCAGAAATAGTTCTCATGCAACGAAGCAATACTTAAAAGATTCGTGTCATAAAATTTGTAAAGATTCTCTGGTTTCAATGGGCATGGTTTACCGCCAATATGATATGCTTTCTATTCAAATCAGAATCAAATACATATTAGTATCTATTATTAAGTCTAATTTCCTTTTTTCATTTAATCTATTTGCATCTAGTTTCAATAAATTATCGTCAGCCGTTAAATTGTATGGGGGACAGCGGATTACGGAAAGTTACTCTATCAAATCACACCAGAGTTTATGCGAGAACTTAACCTTGAAGTTAGCACTTAACCCGTTATGAACTATGAAATTATGTAAGCAGTACTTATCTATGATGATATTCGACTTCATTTTCAGTTAACTCTGACCGTCCTTTAACTTTGAAATCTACTTTTAATACCTTCAATTCATCTATATATCCAATCTTTCCATTTTTATGTATAAATGGAGCAAAGTAAAATTCCTTTTTCTCTCTTTTCTTTTGTGATTCGATGAATTGAGTAAAGAACATACCATTAGTCATTTTCAAATTTTTCCAATAAACCATTTGTATAACCATAGATTGTTGTTCTTTGCCATATTTCTCCAACTTCATTTTATCTTTTTCGCTATTAAATGATTCATCTAACCATTTTCTATCTGGATTAGCATACAAGTAAGTCGAATAACTAACATCATCTTCATAAATAAAGGATATGCAAATATTATTATCAAAATCTGTGTCACTATTTTGATTCCACTCTCTTATGTATGAAAAAAAATTGTAAGCATAGTTCTCATCCTTATAAGCAGGTCCAAAATAGTTTGGATAATTCTCGTATCCTTCAACTTCTTCGTTTGTTATGAAGTACCCATTGGTCACCCATTGGTCATAGTCAATTTTAAAGTCAGGAAATGGTTGTACAATCATGACGGAATATTCAAACAATGCCTTTTCTATTAGAGTCTGAATGGCAAATAACACAATGGTTACAATTATTCCAACGTGGTAGGGTAAAACGAAAAAACTAATAAGAATACCAAGAAGCGCTAATCCTCTTAGAATCCACTTTATATGTTTTTCAAACTTTTCTTGTATTATGAGTTTTGGATAATATTTTCTCCATTCTAAGCGAATTAATGTCCTTGAGTCAACTTTCCAGTTTCCAACTTTAATTTTCATATTTGATGTTACTTTCTTAGCCTGTATTGTTTACAAAGGTATAAATATGCGGAGTGCAGAATTTCAATGTTCAAACCTATCAAACCTCTACACAATTTAGATATCGCTTTAAAGTTAAAAGCCAGCACAATAGCCCGCATTACGTATATTTTTTGTTGACACTGTTATTCCTTGCCTTTTATAATTTTCTTTAACTCTTTTGCATAATCAATAAGAAGTCTATTCACATCTTTCATCGAGTTAATCAAATTGTTATAGTCATCATAATCTTTTTGAATCTGCTGAGGACTTCTACCATTACTTTCATCTTCCAATAATTTTTCTTGATACCATTTACGAAACTTTGCCTGATATTCTGTAAGATGTGGTCTTAGTCCGATGTTTAAAACATCAGATAATAATTTAATTAAAGACTCGGAAGAGTCATTAACAAGTAATAAATTACCTGAAAGTTGTTTCAACTCTTCTCTAGTGACTTGAAACAATGAATACCATGAATTATAAACTTCAACTATAACATCTTTGTCTTTATCGATTTCAATTGCAGCTTTGCGAGTAATGAGTTCAATGTATATTTTATGAGCGATTTCAATATTTTGATAACTCCTTTTTACCTCATATTCAATTTCAGCATTACCCAATTTATATTTTAATTTAACAGGCACTATCTCATTTTGGACATTATTTTTTTTCCAATTAAATAGGTATTTAAATATTTGATATCCTACTATTATTAATAATACTGAGATTGCAAGAGCAATTACGCTAATAGACATAGTAAAGACCCAATCTATTTTGTCAAATGACACATCAATTATTTGCACTTTATTGCCAACCATTTGCTGATTTATTATTTATAAAACTTGGATAGGAATTATCTGGATTTATCCTATTTCTTCTAACAAAAGCATCATGAATCCACCCTTGAACTATTTCAGGATTCTCTGACCAATGATGCAAAGATGCAAAACCATTTTTATGGTTATCATAAAGTCTTGGTGGAATGATGTTAGGATGATAATTTGGTTTCCCATAATCTGGATGTGTTGGCAAAAAAATACCAATTAAACCACACCTTGGATTTTTTTGACTAGCTCTTATACTAGAACCAATTTCCCAATCTACATATTTTCGGCTCCATGTTTTCGGACCAATAAGCACTACCGTAACCGTGGCATCTGCAATAAATTCATCTCTAATTTTTTGCCTAATCGTTTCAGTTTTTAAACCTAATGCAATATCACCATCATTTACTGCTTTATTAACAAAACCATCCGTATTCAAAGAAAAAAGGTGTTCAAAACGTTCTTTCCAATAGTTTCCACAAATATCGTAATTACTACATTTTGAGTTTAATTGAAATGGATTTAATCTATTTCGACCACAATAGCCATTACATTTATTAAATTCTACTATTGGAATTGAAACCAATGGATTTTGAATAGTTGAAAGTATACCTAATTGTGGTGAAGGTGTACGTAGAATATATTTTGTTCCGCATGGTTTGTTTTTCTCTTGACACCCATGCTGAAAACTTATAAATACTTTATGTCTTGGAATTGCCATGATACTATGTTATGATTGCGTCCATTACATTACTAAGAGGATGTAAAGAACTTTTGTAATCTGAATAATTGCGACTTTCAAGTATAACTGAGCTTCCATGTTTTCTTACAAACTGATTAATATCGTAAATATCTCGAATAATGGGTGCTGTTTTTATATAATCTGGCAAATCAGAATTCCTAATCCCTTGAAGTGTTAAAGTAGCTAATTCTGTAGTATCATATCCATATCCAACCTCAAAAGGAACCCATTTAGAGTATAAGGTATTTGGAGAAATAATGCATAACATATGAGTTGAACTTCTAATGCCCTTTTTTATTGCAGCAACAACACCCTTAGGATTATCGTCTCTATCTGCTTGTTGTAATTCTCTGTCGAATTCATCAAAATACACATCAATATTAACAGACTTTAAATAATCCGCAATTTGCTTAGCCTGCTCACGATCTCTTTTTTGATGACTTATAAATACTTTTGCCATTATTTATCTAGTTTATAAGTTGTATTTTAATAGTGGTCAACTATGTTATAACAACCATATGGTTGTTATTTCTCTCATATTCTTCTTAAAAAGTGTTATTGTTTAATACTTTTCATGATTTATTAATCAATCATGAACTTTAAAATTAACATATTGATTACGAATCATATTAGAATCATAATATAATTGTTTGACACTTATACAATATCTATTAAGACTAAATTAATTAATATTATATAAGTAAGTGATTCATTGTTGGTATGCCTTGTATAAAAAGATTGTATTCCCAAGTGAATTTTGATTTATATCTATACAAACATTAAAAAGCTTAGATACCTAAAAGGAGTCTAAAGGAGAATACCTTTCTCAAAATCAATTTAGTTGTTATTAAGTATCACTTAGATATCTTGAGACGTTTCCTACATATTGGTTAGAAATTACTTTGTAATCAGATTTTCAAAAGACTTGTTATCAATTAAAAATAAGTTTGTTAATGTGATTTTTAGTGTGGAGAAAATAAACGGTTTCCCACCTTTGAAGCAGGATAATAGGGATAATGCCTGTATGGAGTGATGAAATTTGTTTTTGTAAAATGTTCTTATTCCATTGATTAGGCATTTTTTCTTTATGCTGAATATCAGGGATAAACTCTTTTAAACTCCCTTGAAGTACCTTTCAGACAGATAAATGATTTCAGGATTGGGATTTGAAGCTTTCACTTCTCATTTTCAGGATAAAAGAGATGGATTAAAAATAACTTTATCTTCCTTCAAAGTACCTTAAAGAAGGATAACACTCGTTGGAAAAGAAAAAAGACCAATCAATATTTCTGAATATCAGCTATTAAACTGAGTCAGAAACACCAATTAGCCCCATGATAGGATATTTAGAAGTGGTTTAGAAGAACCTTTTAAATGTCTTCATCCTCATTCGAGGATTCAAAATAGGCCTGTAAAGTTCTAAATATCTGCATCTGTTCCTCATGATTCTTGGCAAATAGGAAGTACAGTACTTGTATTAAGTTTTCCTGTATGTCTGGTTGCATGCGTCTTATAGAGTCTACAATCTGCCTTTCTTGTATGCTAATTTGCTCCTCTACACCGGATAATCCCTCTGACTTGATAGGAATCACATTACTTGCAAAGGCTCCTAATGCGGTTTGAATGGCTGGCATTTGAGAAATAGCCGTTACAGTATCCTTAGTGGTATTTGTACTTGCTTCAGTCAACTCCTTTGCATGCTTCTCTTTTAAATCACTGATTTTATCCTGTAATCTCTCGATCTTAAAATCATTTTTAAGGTTAGTATCTTCCAGTGTTTTAATTTTGCTCTCATACTCGGTTTTAAGGCTCATAATTGCATTAAAGTGTTCCCGATCCAAGCTTCGTAGTTCTTGGATGGTTTCCGCTTTAATTTGCCTTGCTGCTAAAAATTCCAAGTCTTGGGCCGTTAAAGTATCTTCTGAGTCCTCTAACTCCTTTTCTCGTCTTAATTCTACTCTTATTTTATAAGCCTTGTTCCTGCAACTTATAGAGCAGTAACGACTATCTGATCTTTTCCCTATGATGGGCTTATTACATACTTCGCATTCCATTTTTTCTATGTGTTTTTAATTGTTGGTATAAATGATTCTGATTTTATATCTATGGTGGATTATCCTGTATATCCGGTTTCACCTTTTAATCTATGCTGCTTTCAACTTTGGATACTTGGCAAGTGTTCTGGTGATAATCCGGTCAAATTCGTTGTAAATGGTTTCTGCTGCCTTTTCACTGGATAAATCACACTGACTGATCTCTAAAAAAGTATCTCTACACTCTTCACAAGCTTTGTCTACTTCTATTTCATCACTTGTAGAATCCAATCCTAACAAGGTGATTAATGACCACCATTTAGAGAGTTTCATGGTTAATTCAATTCCTCCGGTTAATCTTTCAATGGCCGTAAATGTCCTTTCCACAATCACCATGGATTCTATGATATCTATCAAAGCCTTTTTCTTACTGTCTTGCATTTTTAAAATTCTTATCGTCTTTACTTCTTGATTTTACACTTGTCCTTCTTTTAACTTTTTCATTTGATCTTTTCCAAGACCAATTTCTGATCGTTTTCTCAAATCGATATTTTCATGGATGTATCGTACTTGTTCTTCGAATAGCACTTGATCTCCTTTTATCTGCTTTCGAAATACGGGATCCATTTTTTTGATCCTCCGATTTAGGGTTGAATAAGAAACTCCCAATTCAATGGCAAGTTCCTTTCGGTTCATTGTTCTGTAATTCATTTTTAATTTATGTAGTGGTTTGAATGAAATTCTTGTTTTGTATTCATTTTAGCGTATAGCCTTTTGTCCTCACACCTGAATAGGGTCAAAAGCATCAATACTGACTCTTTTTGTGTATTCATTGTGGTGAGGCTAATTTGAATACGCTTTTTGTGTGTCTAAATGCTTTTTGACTCGCTGAACGGTGGAAACTGATTTTTTAACCAACTTGGCAATATTCCTGATCGACTTTCCATCTCCCAACAATTCGATAATGTCTTCATGTTGTTTTTCGAATTGCTCATCTGTCATTTTTCCTTTACCGGCATGTAGCTTGTAAATTCCTTTTGCTTTGGCAATGGCAATTCCTTCAGCTTGTCTTTCCTTGATCCGGTCATATTCCATTCTTGCAGCCAAAACCATTAAGGCGGACATGAAGTCAAACATTTGATTGTAGTGGCCGTTGATGTAACTTTTCATTCCAATTTTCTGAATGGTAACCGTGATCTCATTGTCTTTCATGATTTCAAGGGTTTTTAGCATGTCTGATACATTTCTACCCAAGCGGTCAAAATTCCAGACTACCAGCCCAGAGATTTTACCTTTCTCAACTGCATCTAGTATGATCTTTCCTGCTGGTCTTTCTTCAAAGGGTACCATACCGGAATGTTTATCTATGACCAATTCACCATCTACATCTTTGAGACCATCCACCTGACGATCTTCCTTTTGTCCTATGGTTGAAACTCTGGCATATTTGTAGACTTTCTTATCTGTGCTCATGCGCTCTTTAATTTAGTTTTAGGGTTGATATCATTTGATTCTGTCTTCTTTTCAAATTCTTGTATAAAGAATCTTGCTGCCGAGCCGTGGAAGTATCTTTTTCTCCCATTGGCCGAAACAACTATTGAGGTTCTTCTCATTGGTTTTCCTCTTGGATGATTTCTTTTGTTTTTGGGGTTGGTAGTTCTGACAAGCTGCAACTGGCTACCGATTTCCTTTATAATTTTGGTAATCTCTTTTTCCTGCTTTAGCCTTTTGGTTTTTCTCTTTTCTGAAATTTTAAGGTTATAGGCCGTATCCCTGCACTTTCTGTTATGGGAACAATATTTTGAACCTTTTCTTTGGTGTGTGATTTCCTTTCCGCATACCTCACAATATCTTTTCTCTTTTTTTACCTCCCTCTGGTCGGCCGGATCGCACCATACAATACATGGTGTATTCGTACCCTTTTTTTCTGCGTTGTTTGTATTGATTGGGTTTGGGAAGAAAAGGCTTTCAAATTCGGTGTATCTGTCCCCTTTTTTACTGCGTGAAAAGGCTTGAAGTTCCAATAGAATTAGGTCTTTCAGGATGGTTTTAATGTTGCGTTTGGCGTACTTGTCTATGAGTTTTTCCAGTAGCTTTTTGTTTTGGTTTCTTTCCTTCCGGCAACGATCATCCTTTATCCACCAATCAGGATTTCTTAAATCCCTGAATTTGTTTCTGTATTTAATTGGAAGCCTGCGAGGTGTCTTGATCTGATTCCATTCAAAGAAAATGGTTTCATCAATGAATCTTACATACTTAGCAGCTATCAACTTGCTAAGTTTTTCCTTATTCATTAAATCGGCCAAAGTTCTAATATGGAAACTTTCAACAGCCCTCATTTTGGTGAACTTGGTTTCTATGCGCAGCCTTTCTGACTGTAAACAGGCTTGTTCCATCTTATCGTAGAACTTGTATGTGGTGTTGGTGGTTTTAAAGCGGTACCCATAACCGGTTTTCCCGTTTATTTCCATGTCTGAACCTTCCACGCCACGACAATATAAGATGCTATCTAAAAAGCCTTTGGTATCTATTTTTGACTTGGTAGTATCCAAATTCAGACCAATTTCAAAACCTCTTAGTAGGGCCTTTTCCGGTATTACTCCGAACTCTGAAAGGAGGCTAACTGCCTTTACAAAATCATCAAATGTAAAACGATCTCCATTGTGTAATCCTTCATTGTAATACTTATGGATAGATCCTTTGATTTTTACTTTCCCTTTGGGTTCTATGGTAAACTCCAAACCATTGTAATATGCTTTTTTACTGCCAATTAACTCACCGGTATCAATTGAGGTCAATACATTGAATTTCAACTTTGAGTGGTTTAACCACTGGCTGATATCAAAGTCAGTAAGTTCTATGATAATGCAATCTATCACTGGTGAGAGAGGAGTATAAAAGGCGGTTAGTTATTTGTCCAAAAATAATGGTGCATGCGTATCAAAAATTTGTGCGTATCCTGCTTTCCAAAGTCGGATTTTTCAGAATTTTTCAATCTGAAAAAATGGTGTATCTGTACCTATTTTTATTGGCGTGCTACATTTAGTTTTAGAATGTAAGTTTCTTTTGTGCAGTTTTTTACAGGCTTACTTTTAGTTTTTCTTTCCGGTGCAGAAAACACATATACACTTATAAATGCAAGGCATGAAAATATGTGAAAGTAGACTCCGTAGAAAACTCCTATTAAAGCCCCAATAGCTAAGAATAAAAACAAGATTCGAAATACTAAATTGGATCTATTTGAAAATGTAATCATAGTCTATCTGAATATTTCGAACCGTCTAAACTCTCAATTATTTCTTCTTTCTTATAAAAAGCTCGGTTACCTAATTTATATCTGGTTAATATGCCTTTTTTAGCCCAATCATTTAATGTAGGAGGAGTAATCTTAAGCCACTCCATAACATCTTTAGGGCTTAATAGAGTTTCTTGTTTTACTGGCTTGATATATTGCTCTAACTCAGACAGCTTTTGTGTAAGTAATTGAAATTGTTTTGTCAGATCTGAAGCATTCATTTCAGAGACTTGTAGTATTTTCTCAGTCATATTTGCGCTGTATAATATAGATTGAAGAGTTGTTTTATACTCATTAAAGATTTATAGTGTCAACTATTAGATCTATTGCTTTCGATTCCTTTTTGTAATCTTCAACAACTTCACATGTTGCTACCAATATTTTTTTGATTGTGCCCAATGAAGGAGTTTTATTACCATTAAAAAACTGAGTAACAAGCGATCTGGAAACACCACACTTATGTGATATTTTAATTTTAGCTCCTCTAGGAAGCTTATTTCCAAGCTCTTTTATTTTACTTTTATTTTCCATATTTTTATGAGATAAAATGGTTAACAAACTGCGAACGTAACAACTCATTCGCTATTACAAAACAACGCAATAAATGAATACAAAACAACTCTTTAGTGAGTTGTTTTGTAATTTATTTTTTGAAACAATTTAAAAATGACTGTAGCTGAGCGTCTTAAAGAATTGAGAACTGAGAAAAATTTATCTCAAAATGAATTTGCTGAAAAGCTAAACGTGTCCCGATCAACATTAATGTTGATTGAACAAGGCAAAAGAGAGATAAATACTAAAATATTAGAATCTCTTAAGAGAGAATTTGAGATATCAACAGATTGGATATTATTTGGAGATGGCACCAAGAAAACAGATGATAATCATGACTCTAAAAACTTATCAGATATCATTTTGAAATCTAACATGATGCTAGAAATGATTAAATATTATCATACTGCTTTAATGTTTCAAACCGTTAATTATAATAGTAGCGATTCAACCATCAAGGATTCTAAATCAAAAAGAAAGACAGAATATTTTAAAGACCTTTCTAGTAAGTTTACAGAAATAGATTCAATCCGAAATAAATTCATTAATCTACAATTAGAATCCTTACCAATTCACAAAGAAGATATTGAACAGTTTAGCGAATTAACGAATGAAATGTTTCAATCATTTTATAGAGATCTTCATCCATATATATCAAGATACAGACATAAAATAATAGAGGAGTTCTGGTATGAAACTAAAATTGAAGATGAGATTCTCCCAGATGATGAAGCATAAAGAAACTACCTAATCATTATGAAAAAATCATTCTTCATTTTATCTCTAATCCTGTTTGGATTCATTGATAGTCTTGCCACTATGCAAGCTTCAGATAAACTAATAATGGGGAGCGATACTTTATATTTAGATAGATCTCCAATAGAAATCCTCCCTGAAGTTTGTAAAAAAATACAGGATAAAGAAAAATCAATTTACTCTTGTTGTTGGAATGGTTTTACAGCTGAATGGGTAATTGAAAATGATGTCTTATATCTGCAAAACATATACAGTTTTTCGACTGGCCGAAAAATCAATAAACGATTACAAAAAATTCTTAATACGAAATTTATTAATGGCAAAATTAAAGCTGATTGGGTCACCGGAAGTTATTATGGAGGCTTTGGTAGACAATTAACCCGTTTATATGATATTGTATATGAAAAAGAACTATTATTTGAAATCAAGAATGGCAGTATTCAAAATATTGAAAAGTTTAACTCAAAAAACATTGAATATTCGATAAATAAGGAAAACGTAAAAAGCTTTATCTATCGAAATTTTAATTGGGAATTATTTGATGATAGCATAGAATTCGATGAAGAGGTAGGCTTTTTTATAGCAGCCAATAAAAAAGGGAATCTTATAAAAATTAAGATTGAATCCTACTGTGATGTAAAAATCGAAAAAGAGATTAGAAGAATACTAAAATTAATCCCGAATTGGGGTACCTATTACAAAGATGGTATTGTTCAATCATTTTTTGACGATTATTATCTTGTATTCAATAATAAGCAAATGATAAAGTTCACCCATAAATAAGACCTTATTTACATGMAACAAGTAATCCTACTAACTCTTCTTATCTTCTTTGCAATACCCACCATATGAATACGGAAAAATCATTGAAAATGGAATAAAATATCAGACCAATGAAAAGGACACCATCATAATAGTGGAAACAATAATTTGGTACGATTTATAAGCAAAAACTTAAAGTACCTAAATCCGCTCAAAAAGATCTAATTGAAGGTAATAACTGTTGTCAAAATTTCTGAAAATCTTGATTTTGCAAATTGGCTGAAAAGGAAAATTAAAATATCAAATTCAATTTCTATCCTATCGCTTCTAAACTGGGAAGTGATTTCATAGAGGAAATTGAGAGAACCTAATTTCACCCCCCCCTCTCTTTTACTACAAATAAAAAAGATTTTAGTAAGTTTAATAAAACAAATAACTATTACGTTTATATCTTCATATTAGGCGTGTATAAGTAACTAGTTGCGCTTCTATACAAGTTGTGCGTCATTCAAGATCGAGACCAAAACATACACGATTTGAGATAATTATATGGTAAAAATAACTAAGAAAATTCTTGAAATTAAAAATTACAGAGAAACAAGGAATTCTGACAGTAGTGATGACTTCATGTTGACAATTTCAATGAATCTAATAAGAAATTTAGGAGATAGAAATAATTTTATTCATAAAGAACTTGATTATTATAAGGAAAACAATAAAAAACTAGATAAGAACTTGAAAATAGTTACGGGACTTTATGTTTGTTCCTTAATTACTTGCTGGGAGACATTCTTCAGAGATTTATTTATTTTTCTGTGTGATTCTGATGAAGCAATAAATGACAAATTGAATGAGTCACTAAAAGGTGAAATACCGCTTGATTTAACTATTGGAGAATTTTTAGCAAGAAAATATAATTTTCAAAATCTAAATCAAACTAAGGAAGCCTTTGATAGTATTTTTCAACGAGATACAACAACACTTACTGAGTATTTTACAAGTGAGGTTTTTGAAGGTGTTCTTCATAAAGATTATTCATTAATATTTAAATGGATTCATGATGGAGTATTTAAAGAGAACGTTGATCGTGTATTGGAAAAAGGATTTGAAATAAGACATAAGGTTACACATGACGCGAATTACCTAATTGACTTTGATAGCAAGTTATTAGCAGAAATAGAGTGTGTTTTTCAAATAATTCCTCAATTTTTTATTTCAAGTTTTGCTGCAAAATATTCACAAAATAGATTAGTATTTAATATAAAGGAGAAATATATCAGAATCACTGATAACCCAATGAAAGACGAGAAGAATTATGCATTTAATGTCAAAGATTTTATGGCAGAAGACTATGAAATTGTTAACTAATAATGAAGATTAAAATATTATGGCTGATAATACAAAGGAGATTCAAGAGGCAAGAGCAAAACTAAAGCAATTGATATTGGATGAAGTCAAACCAATGAGAAAGAAGCTTGACGATTTATTGAATAAAGAAGCAGAAAGGTTATGCCCATTTGCGGTTGGTGATATAATCATTTTAGACAACGGAAAAAAAGGGATTATAAAAGAAATAAACTACTATTCTTTAAATTATGATTTTGGCGAGGGTGAAGAATTTGATTTTATTGAACGATTTGATGATATCGAATATATTTATGCTTACATGCTTGATGATAAAAAGTTTTCAATTACGTGGAGCGTGTCTGGATTAAGAATGATTAATAATGGAACAGAGGAAGGTAAAGTTCCGTTTAGGGCTATTTCTCCAGATAAGTATGAGATAGATATTTCAAATAAGATCGTTAAGAGAAAAACACTAAATGGTTTAGTTGCGGATGAAGATTTCTTAACAAATTTCGGTACGATTGAATAAAGAACGCACGCACAACAATGTAAGTACAAAATAGGCGAGATAGTAGTAAGTTCAAGGGCTTTAGCCCCCTTCAAAATTGTAACGGTTTGAAAAGTTTGAAGCCAGCAATCGCCTACTTTGCATATGCTCAACGTTAGTGGCAATACAAGAGCCGTCCATCATAAACAATAAACAATGAGAGAAATATCATTTTTATCAGGAAAAGCAATTGTTTCAAGAATTGATTCACATACATACTTTGATTGGGTATTTGAATATGCTTATGTGGGTGAAAAAAAGGTGTATACGTTTGAATTTATAAAGAATTATCAAATAGAGAATATTTTTATTGAAGAATTGACTAAACGTTATCTAATTTCAAGCTTTGTAAAAGAGGATGATTCGGTCAAAGATTTCTTTCAAGAAGGTACTTTTAATAGAATGGTGAAAAAAATAAAACACATACACCATTATCACTGGACTATTAATTCGGTGCCAAGAAAGGATTTATTTCTTCAATTAAATATAAAAAATCACACGCAGAAATATGTTGTTTTCGATTTGACATTTATGGGTTATAAGTATATAAGAAGAGACATTAAATTGCCCATGGATTTATATGAGGAATTCGCAGAAAAAGGTAGACCTGTTATTAAATTTATGAAAGATTACAAAGTATTTATAGCACATGCTTCTGAAAACAAGAATAGTGCAAGGAAAATTGCGGAAAATTTAACGAAAAGTGGATATCAAGTTTGGTTTGATGAATGGGAAATTAAAGTTGGAGATTCAATTGTAGATAAAATAAATGATGGAATCCAAGATTCATCCTTTATGGTTGTTTTATTCTCTAAAGATTCAATAAATAAGCCATGGGTAAAAAAAGAAATGAATTCAGGTTTAATGGTTGAATTAAATAAAAGAAACGTATTTGTTTTACCTGCACTTATAGAAGATTGTGATATACCACCATTATTCTCTGATAAAAGATATGCTGATTTTACAAAATCTTTTGACCATGGATTTGATGAATTAGTTAAATCGTTATAAGAAGTAATCCACTAACAATGCATCATAAGTAATGCAAGGAACGCAGCATTTCTGAGAATTTGTGCGGTATTTGAGCCCTGCCAAATCTACGATTTGACGAGCAAATTAAAATTTGAAAGTTAACTGTAAATCGTAGTTTTGGCTAATTAGCTATTTGAGACAGTTGTGGGTTAAACCCCGCATTACTCATATGTGAGCCGTTATGGACAATTAAAAAAGACCCAAAATTTAAATAATTCTCAACAATGAAATTTGATAAAGAAATAGATTTGATGTTAGACAAGCTATATAAGCTGGATACTTATTTGCTTCAAAAAAATCTCAACATAAATGAAAGAACTTTAACTCACAGGATGGGTATTTATCTTCAAGAATTATTTCCATCACTTCACGTAGATTGTGAGTACAATAGGATGGGGAGAAAAACTTCTTGGGGTATTGAATATACAGAAGGAGATTATTTCGCTAAAACAGTTTGTTTATCTAATGGTTCAGTTAGTGAAGAAGATGATAATGGCTCAAGAGTATTTCCAGACATAATAATTCATAATAGAGATACTGCTGACAACTATGCCATAATTGAAGTAAAAGTCCAATGGAAAAACGGAAAAGCAGGGCAAGATCATAAAAAACTGGATGCTTACATAAATGACTTGGGATATCATTGTGGGTATTATATCGAACTAACTGAGAAGCGAAATGACGTAATAATCAAAAAATATAACTGTGCATAACAACTAAGCGTTCAACAAAAATAACAATCCGTCAGGTATAAAAAACAAAAAGCTTAACTTAGTAGTATCCCATAAAGTGTGTAACTAAAGTTATTCTGATTTTTTCTGAGCCCAAAATTAGCTCAAGAAAAAAATCGGAAATAACTTTAGGTTGAAAGTCAAACTTTTAAATCACACATTATGGATGCAAAAGATTTTATGTCGGATG
>NZ_RZNH01000133.1 GCF_013141825.1 Marinifilum caeruleilacunae | reverse complement strand
TATTATCCTGAAAGAAAAGAAGGGAGTAACAAGACTTGTCAAAAAGTATGTGTGTCGCAATGGAGGTAAGACATCTATGAGACTAGCTATAGAAGGTCCATAKGGTTCTTCATCTCCGGTCAATAATTACAATAATGTATTGTTACTCACTGGAGGTACYGGTTTGCCWGGRCCYATTGCACAYGCMATTAAACTTGGAAARACGTCAGCGGCWRCTGGAAAACAATTCATAAAATTAGTGATTGCAGTTAGAGGGTTTAACGTACTCGAGGCTTACAAGCCGGAGCTGATGTGTCTAGAAATGAGACTAGCTATAGTTCACATCTACAATACAATGGAAGTTCCGGCATTAACTCCTAATGATAGTTTGGAAATTTCTCAACAAGAC
>NZ_RZNH01000132.1 GCF_013141825.1 Marinifilum caeruleilacunae | reverse complement strand
CCTTTGGCAAATCGATCACTGAGCCTCAGCTCACACTCTGGAAGCTTGCCCACTCCCTGTCCCAAGCCTAAGACCCATTTGGTCGAACCGTCCTGCACCCGGACCATCGGCTCGCCCAGTAACCRTCCCGGACTCGYCCACACTGATCCGAACCAGAACGCACMGTTCACYGGATTGAGCTGACCYCSAGCTGTTCCCAGCTGAKTGAGCTAGYCCACCAGCTCCTGTGAGCYGAACRGATCATGGTRAACTGAWTACCAGYTGAACCGAGCTGATTGAACTCAAACMAACACWCGTCCAGCTGCCTAAACACTCACYCARCTCYTTTACCCTTGTTTCCATYGTATCCTGGTTAAGYCTCAGCTKACTGATGCCCTTAAMCTTCATTCAGGGCCATGATACRCTTGTCTCAAGGTCTAATGACCTGACTGGTGCRTCTCCCCGCACCATGGCCCGTCCGGSCGATCCTATCTAGGATCGGGGACATGACAAGTCTCCCCCACTAACTTGGGAT
>NZ_RZNH01000131.1 GCF_013141825.1 Marinifilum caeruleilacunae | reverse complement strand
CCTACTTGTGGTCAAACGGAGTAACAACTCAGACCATTACCGTGTTAACATCTGGTAACTACTCAGTGGTGGTAACTGATACAAATGGTTGTTCTGCTTCTGATGATGTAAATGTTACAGTTCTTCCGAATCCTGTTGTGAACCTTGGTGCAGACCAGGAAACTTGTGCAGGCGGCAGCATTACTCTAGATGCAGGAAATCCGGGATCAACATACTTGTGGTCAAATGGAGCGACAACTCAGACCATTATCGTGTCAACATCTGGCAACTACTCAGTTGTGGTAACTGATGCGAATGGATGTTCTGCAAGCGATGATGTGAACGTAACTGTTCATCCAAATCCTGTTGTGAACCTTGGCCCAGACCAGGAAACATGTGCAGGTGGAACGATTACCTTAGATGCAGGCAATGCAGGATCAACATATTTGTGGTCAAACGGTGCAACAACACAAAGCATCACGGTTTCAACATCAGGCAACTATTCAGTTGTGGTAACTGATGTGAATGGTTGTTCTGCAAGAGATGATGTAAATATTACAGTACATCCTAACCCAACGGTTGATTTAGGCGCAGACCAGGAAACTTGTGCAGGTGGCACGATTATTTTAGATGCAGGCA
>NZ_RZNH01000130.1 GCF_013141825.1 Marinifilum caeruleilacunae | reverse complement strand
TGCCTGCATCTAAAATAATCGTGCCACCTGCACAAGTTTCCTGGTCTGCGCCTAAATCAACCGTTGGGTTAGGATGTACTGTAATATTTACATCATCTCTTGCAGAACAACCATTCACATCAGTTACCACAACTGAATAGTTGCCTGAACTTGAAACTGTAATGGTTTGAGTCGTTGCTCCGTTTGACCACAAATATGTTGATCCTGCATTGCCTGCATCTAAACTAATCGTTCCACCTGCACATGTTTCCTGGTCTGCGCCAAGGTTCACAACAGGATTTGGATGAACAGTTACGTTCACATCATCACTTGCAGAACAGCCATTCACATCAGTTACCACCACTGAGTAGTTACCAGAAGTTGAAACGGTAATGGTTTGGGTTGTTGCGCCATTTGACCATAAATATGTTGATCCTGCATTGCCTGCATCTAAAATAATCGTGCCACCTGCACATGTTTCCTGGTCTGGGCCAAGGTTCACAACAGGATTCGGAAGAACTGTAACATTTACATCATCAGAAGCAGAACAACCATTTGTATCAGTTACCACCACTGAGTAGTTACCAGATGTTAACACGGTAATGGTCTGAGTTGTTACTCCGTTTGACCACAAGTAGG
>NZ_RZNH01000129.1 GCF_013141825.1 Marinifilum caeruleilacunae | reverse complement strand
CCCCAGATGGCGCGAGTTTGCACAGCCCGCTAGTTCGAGTTTGTAACTCGGACTCTGCGAAGCAGTAAATAAGAAAAACCCAACCCACTTGCAGTAAAATGTAAGTGGGTTTTTTGTTGAGCATAAAGCCCCAGATGGCGCGAGTATGCACTACCCGCTAGTTCGAGTTTGCTCCCAGATAGCTATCGGGATCGGACTCTGCGWAGCAGTAAATAAGAAAAAAACCAACCCACTTGCAGTAAAATGTAAGTGGGTTTTTTACTTAAAAATAAAACGAYAACAAAATTCCTTTTAAGTTAAATTAACTATTTCTATCTTAATTGAGCAATTGAAAAGGAGAGTAGTTTGAGTAGAAAGTATAAATTTTACAATAGAGAAGGCTTGTAYTTTGTAAGTTTTGCAACGGTATATTGGATAGATGTATTTGTTCGTGAGCAATATTTTGCAGTCATTACAGAAAGCTTAGAATATTGTTGTAAGCATAAAGGTATGTGTCTTTTTGCTTATTGTATCATGCCAAGTCATTTGCATTTAATATTTAATGATGGAGATTCTAATCCTGGTAAATTGCTTAAGGAGTTTAAAGTCTATTCATCAAAGCAAATTCAAAAAACGATAGAAGA
>NZ_RZNH01000128.1 GCF_013141825.1 Marinifilum caeruleilacunae | reverse complement strand
CTCTGCACCTAATTAAAAAGATTGGCCTATGTTTCTATCAATACTTCGCAGCTCTGCTGCTTTGCCAGGAAAGAGTTAAGGTGCGTAGCACCACAGTATTTATAGCAAGATGAAATGAATAGAAAAGAGGTACAGCGTACCGAAGGATTTGTATTTTATGAATGCCCAAGCTTTAAATCAGTGGCAAAAAAATCTGCACAAACTATTTCCCTTTGCTATCAGCTTTAGCTGATAGCGGATTATCTGCAAAGAAAAATCCCGAACTCGTGAGTCCGGGATTTTCTTCTAACCACTATTTACTAACCTAAATCTAATTCTATGAAACGAGAAAGAAAATTGAATTTTAAAAAATGAATACTTGAAAATTTAATTTTCTTTCGGCTTCCATATCACCTTGATATGATAATCATTTCGATATGAAAAAACTTTTTCTGTTTTGTACATTACAAATGTAGCTTAGAAATGTGCTAAATGCTTTGAATAAAAGTTAATGAAGCTTAAAAGTTGGGGTTTTGGTGCTATTTTATATCACCCCTTCGCCTGTCGGCACTTCCCCTAAAAGGGGAAGCCTAAATGTTTAATTTTGCGGAAAATTATGGGTTGTTTCCCTTGAAGGGAAACTGTCGA
>NZ_RZNH01000022.1 GCF_013141825.1 Marinifilum caeruleilacunae | reverse complement strand
CACTTTCTAAAGGAACTGGAGGAGTATATAAATTACTACAATAATATTAGAATAAAGACTCATTTAAACGGATTGAGTCCGGTAAAATACCGAACTCAATATCATTAACTTATTTTATAACCGTCCAATATTTGGGGTTCACTTCAAAGCTGGTGGGTTTTTATATTTTTAAAGCCCAGTAGTAAACCTGAACCTATATTTACTGTCTTTTCGCTCTAATTTGGCTAAAGCCGATATTTAAAGCTTTCTGAAAGTAACGCAAGCTCTTCATCTCTTTATGGTTCACCAATGAAAGAGAAAGACCTTCTTTTCCGGCACGTGCAGTTCTTCCACTTCTATGCGTGTAATACTCTTCCTTATCAGGCAACTGGTAATGCACAACAAAAGCCAAACCTTCAATATCGATTCCACGGGCAGCCAAATCGGTGGCAACCAAAATCCTAAGCTTCTCATTTTTGAAAGCACGCATTACTTTATTACGCTCAATCTGTTTTAAATCTCCATGAATGGCATCAACCTTCACCTTTTGCGATTGTAGTTGTTGGTTCAACTTTTGCGCTGCTTCCTTTGTTTTACAGAAAACTACACCTCTTGCTTTGGTATCCGATTTTAGGAATTGCATCAATACCGATAACTTCTCGGCATCGTCGCACAAAACAAACTGGTGTTTGATATTCTTGTTTACAACATTCTTACCACTCACTTCAATTCGGTGGGCCGTTTTAGAAATATGGCGCTTAATAATTTGCTTGATACCCTGTGGCATGGTAGCTGAAAACAACCACTTGTTTTCTACTCTTGATAGGTAGGTCAGAATTTCATTCAGCTGATCTTTAAATCCCATGCTCAACATCTCATCTGCCTCATCCAAAATAACGGTTTTCACATGAGTCAAATCAACAGCCTTTTTCTTTACCAATTCAATCAGTCGACCTGGCGTGGCCACAATAATTTGTGTTGGACGACGAAGTGCTGAAATCTGTTTTTCGATAGGAGCACCACCATACACACATTCGGTAAAAGTCTTCTCGCTGTGTTTGGTAAATTTAAATAACTGCTTGGCAATTTGTAATCCTAACTCGCGAGTCGGACAAAGAATTAACCCTTGAACCTTATCAACTTTTGGGTTGATACGATGTAGCAATGGCACACCATAAGCGGCAGTTTTTCCAGTTCCTGTCTGTGCCTGACCAATTAAATCGGTATCAGCATTTGCCAAAACTGAAATTACCTCTTTCTGAATCTGGGTTGGATTCACAATCCCCAACTCATTTAATCCCTTTACAATGTTCTTATTTACACCTAGTTCCTTAAAAGTTTCCACAGCTATTCTTTTTTTAATTGGCTGCAAAAATAACACAAACAATTTAGAATGATGAATTATAAGACATGAATTATCAATAAATTCCCACTGATATTTCCTTTCTTATCAATACTTAACGGCTTGTTAATATACTGTTAAGGTTTGCTTTTTGCCATGTTATTCTTGTATAATTTAATAGTTTTGTTCATGTATAATGCTTTAAAAGAATGAAAACAAAGAAGTTTGTGCATATCACGATGGTTTTTCTCTTGCTGATTTCAACAGCTGGAGTAAGCATTAATAAGCATTATTCGGGCGGAGAAATCTTCTCTACCGCTTTCTTTATAGAAGCCGATTCCTGTTGCGAAACCCCATGTGCCTGTTGCAATGAAAGCACAGATTTCATTCAAGTTGATGCCGATTATTTGGCAACGGCCTACGATCTTGTAGAAGTGGCTCAATTCGACTTATTGTTTGCCTACAAAGCTGTACCAGTTGTACTTGAATCCGCAACTAATATATTAAATAACTTTCGCTGCGAGGATTCTCCTCCTCCATTCCCTGATTTATGCGTTGTAAATCAGGTATTCCGTTTATGATTTAATCAATTGGAAATGATCTTTTACGAGTCTATCGTAAGCTAAACTGGTACCCGTAACTTTTGTGTATACATCTGGTTCTTCATGATCATTTCTAAATCGAAATAATTAGTGATTCATAATTATTCATTCGTAATTGATTATTTCATGTTGAATAAAATCATCAAGTTCTTTTTAGAGAACAAGCTAATTACAACCATTTTACTGGTTGTATTTATTGCCTGGGGATTGATAACATCACCATTTCCCTGGAAAATCGAATTTTTGCCAAAAGATCCGGTGGCCGTAGATGCCATTCCTGATATTGGTGAAAATCAGCAAATTGTATTTACAAAATGGATGGGCCGTTCCCCACAAGATATAGAGGATCAGATCACCTATCCTTTAACCACTTCATTACTGGGAATTCCCGGTGTAAAAACCATACGCTCCTCTTCCATGTTTGGATTTTCCAGCATCTACATCATTTTTAAAGATGATATTGAATTTTACTGGAGCAGATCAAGAATACTGGAAAAACTGAACTCCCTGCCTCAAAACCTGTTGCCAGATGGTGTTCAGCCAACACTAGGGCCCGACGCCACGGCGCTGGGACAGATTTTTTGGTATACCCTTGAAGGAAGAACACCTGAAGGAGAAGTTACTGGTGGTTGGGATCTTCAGGAATTAAGAAGCATTCAGGATTTCCAGGTGAAATATGCCCTGGCTTCCGCCGATGGTGTATCCGAGGTAGCCTCCATAGGTGGGTTTGTGAAAGAGTACCAGGTAGATGTTGACCCTGCCGCCATGCAAGCCAATGGGGTGAACCTCATGCAAATCATGAACGCCGTTAAAAAATCCAATCTTGATATTGGTGCTCGTACCATAGAAATTAACCAGGCCGAATACTTTGTGCGAGGCATTGGGTATGTGAAACAATTGGCCGACTTGGAAGAGGCTGTTGTGAAGATGACCAATAATACTCCTGTACGCATCAAAGATGTAGCCCGTGTAAGTTACGGCCCTTCCGACAGAAGAGGCGTGCTCGATAAAATGGGTGCCGAAGTAGTTGGTGGTGTAGTGGTAGCCCGGTATGGAGCAAACCCATTAGAGGTGATTAACAATGTAAAAGCAAAAATCGAAGAGCTGGCTGTTGGATTACCCGAGAAGCAGCTGGCTGATGGAAGTATTTCAAAACTTACAATTGTACCTTTTTACGATCGTACACAGCTGATTTATGAAACTTTGGGAACCCTTGAAGATGCATTAACTCTCGAAATTATCATTACCATTATCGTTATCATTATTATGGTATTGAACTTAAGAGCGAGCATACTTATCTCGGCTTTAATTCCCATCGCAGTTTTAATGACTTTTATAGGCATGCGTTATTTTCATATAGACGCCAACATTGTTGCCCTTTCGGGGATTGCCATTGCCATTGGTACCATTGTTGATGTAGGCATAGTGCTCTCCGAAAATATGATTCGGCATCTGGAAATGAAAAATCCGGATAAGAATCTTCGACAAGTCATTTTCGAGGCTACAACAGAAGTAGCACCGGCTGTAATTACTGCAGTTCTAACAACCATCGTTAGTTTTATTCCTGTGTTTAGCATGGAAGCTGCCGAAGGAAAACTCTTTCGTCCACTGGCCTTTACAAAAACCTTTGTACTGATTGCGGCCTTAGTAGTGGCTGTAATTATTCTGCCAGCCATGGCACATTGGTTATTTGCAATAAAAACCGAAATACGAAAAATTAAAATTGCCTTAAATGCTTTTTTAGTAATCATGGGATTTTATTTGCTCTTTGCATCTTCGGCTTTGTTAGGTATCACCATAATTGTGTTGGGAGCAATTAATTTTATCTGCCATTTTTACCAGCAATATCATAAATACCTGAATCATGCCAATATCCTGGTTATAGCATTATCGGTTTCATTCCTGCTTGCAAGGGAATGGTTGCCTTTGGGAGCTTCAAATTCTTTATTTTCGAACTTCATATTTGTAATCTTAAGTATTGCCCTGCTTTTAACCATTTTCCTTGTATTTATTCGTTTCTATCAAAGAATTTTAAACTGGGCATTGAAATACAAACTCTTGTTTTTATCGCTTCCTTCCCTACTCATTCTTTGGGCAGTCATTATCTGGTTAGGATTTGCTAACACCTTCGGTTTTCTTGCACATGCTTTCGATAAAATTGGGATCAATATTACATCAACTTCTGTATGGAAAGAGATGTATCATAAATATCCAGGTATTGGAAAGGAATTTATGCCAGCGCTCGATGAAGGCTCATTTCTGTTAATGCCAACCTCAATGCCGCATGCAGGTATGGAAGAAAACAAAAGGGTTTTACAACTTTTAGACCTGGCAGTTGCCAATATCCCAGAAATAGATATGGTGGTTGGAAAATTAGGACGTGTTGAATCGGCTTTAGACCCTGCTCCTATTTCCATGTACGAAAACGTGATTAACTACAAAAGCGAATACAAAACTGATGCTTACGGAAAACGGATTCGATTTGCGCTTGATGAAGATGGAAACTTCTTAAAAGATGAAAATGGAGAATTCATCCCAGATGATTTTGGAGAGTTTTATCGCCAATGGCGCGATCACATCAAATCGCCAGACGATATCTGGCAAGAAATTGTAAATGCTACCAAAATACCGGGCGTTACATCAGCCCCAAAATTACAGCCTATTGAGACCCGTTTGGTGATGCTACAAACCGGTATGCGTGCACCAATTGGCATCAAGGTTTTGGGTAGTGATCTTAAGCAGATTGAGAGTTTCGGTTTGCAGTTGGAAAAAATTGTAAAAGATGTTCCTGGTGTAAATGAAGCTTCGGTTTTTGCAGAAAGAATGGTGGGTAAACCTTATCTGGAAATTAAAATTGACAGAAAAGCGATTGCTCGATTTGGCCTTCAAATTGAGGATGTACAAAAACATTTGGCCATTGCGGTTGGTGGAATGACTCTTACAAATTCGGTTGAAGGAAGAGAAAGGTATCCAATTCGCGTAAGGTATCCCCGTGAATTAAGAAACGATCCTGATCTTCTGAAAAAGATTTTGATCCCAACAAGTATGGGAAAATCCATACCATTGGAAGATCTTGCCACCATTGAGTATGTTCAAGGACCACAGGTAATCAAAAGCGAAAACACGTTCCAGGTTGGATATGTTATTTTCGATAAAGAAGAGGGATATTCCGAAGTGGATATTGTGGAAGATGCTCAATCCTTTATCACCAATAAAATTGAGAGTGGCGAGCTGGAAGTCCCGGCAGGTGTGAGTTTTCAGTTCACAGGCAATTACGAAAATCAGATACGTGCCGAAAAAAGGCTGGGAATTGTCATTCCAGTAGTATTGATTATCATCTTCCTGATTCTGTATTTCCAGTTCAGGGGAATAGCTCCAACATTAATGGTATTTAGTGGAATTGCCGTTGCTTTTGCTGGTGGTTTTATCATGATTTGGTTGTATGGTCAAGACTGGTTCCTAAATTTCTCTATTTTAGGAATAAACCTCCAAGATTTATTCCAGGTACACCCGGTATACTTAAGTGTAGCAGTTTGGGTTGGATTTATAGCCCTGTTTGGAATTGCCACCGATGATGGTGTAATTATGGCTTCCTACCTGGAACAGGAGTTCAAAAAAAACAAACCAAAAACAATTAGCGAAATCAGGTTATCGGTAATCGAGGCTGGAAAGAAAAGAATTCGCCCTTGTTTAATGACAACCGCAACTACATTATTGGCATTGCTTCCAATTTTAACATCAACAGGTCGAGGGGCCGATGTTATGATTCCAATGGCCATTCCGGCATTTGGAGGCATGACCATTGCCTTAATCACACTATTTGTTGTGCCTGTACTCTATGCCATGTACAAAGAAATCAAACTGAAGAAAGGAGGATTGGTATGAGAATTTATATCATGATAGCGCTCTTATTTTTTGCAAGTGCAAAAGTACTTGCCCAGACTGCAAAACAGGATGTAAAACAATACATTGATTTTGCCATTGCTAATAACCCGGAGTTAAAAGCTATGGATTTAAAATATCAGCAAGCAATGGAGAAAGTATCGCTGGCAAAATCTCTTCCCGACCCGAGCTTTTCGGCAGGAGTATTTATCCAATCCATTGAAACACGAGTAGGTGCACAAAAGGCAAAACTATCTGTTTCTCAAATGTTTCCATGGTTTGGAACTTTAGGCACAAAAGAACAACAAGCTAGTTTAGAGGCACATGCCATCTACTTAAAATATTTAGATGCAAGCGCTAAACTTGAAATGAATGTAAGCAAATCATGGTTGGATCTTGTTCTTACCGACAAGAAAATATTTTTTACTCGAAAGCGTGTAGAAATTTTGGAACGTTTGGAAGAGCAAAGCCTTAAGCGTTATGAGAGTGATCAGACCGATATGGTAAATGTGTTATACATTCAAATGCTAAAAGAGGAGCTAATTTCGAAATTGGACCTCTTTAAAGACAAAAGGATGACCCAGCAAATTGCTTTTAATACATTATTGAATCGAAAGTTAAAAACGGAAGTTATTACGCCCACAGATGAGTCCTTTATGATTTCGGCAAGTATTCCTACGGCAAATATTGAATTCGATAAGCATAACAGAATTGAAAGCTGGGAACACTTGCATGAATCAGCAGAATTTGCTGAAAAGGCATCCAAATTAAACACATTTCCAAAAATTGGTATTGGTTTGGATTATGCAATTCTGGCCAAACGAAAAGATATGGATGTTGCAGACAATGGCAAGGATGCAATTATGCCTATGATATCGCTAAGTATTCCTGTGTTCAGAAAAAAGAACCGGGCTGCGGTAAAAATCAACCAGCTAAAACAAGCTGAATTTAAAGCTCTTAAAGTATCCGAATTAAATCAATTGCAGCTGGAGTACCAAAAAGCTCTTGAAATGTACCAAACCGGTAAAAGAGATGAAAGCTTATATCAGAACCTTCTTACCAAAGCAAAGCAATCTTACGAGATATTGTCGAGTAGTTACGAAAGCTCTGTTAAACGTTACGAGGAGGTGCTGAATATGCAACAGAAAATCTGGATTTATCAGCAAAAGCAGATCGAAGCTCAGATTAAGGTCCAAAAAAGCCTGGCACAGATGAAGTACCTGGGATCCTAAAGGAAATCAACAAGAGTAAAATGATATCAAAAGCTATAATAAGACTCTACACTTTGGCTGTAGCAGTCACATAAAATAGAGAAAGAATGAAAAAATTATTAGAATATATAACAAGCAACTGGCAACAAAAGTTAATTGTTTTGTTGGTCGGATTATTATTGGGCTGGTTACTATTTGGTGGTAAAAGCGAGAGTACTCATTCTCATGAAGGGCATCAACATGGAGAAACCGTGAATGAGGCTGAAGCCAGTACATGGACCTGTTCGATGCATCCTCAAATTCAACAGCCAAAAGAAGGAGATTGCCCAATTTGCGGAATGGATTTAATTCCCCTGGACAAAACCGGTGGCAGTTCTTCTCCTGCTGTAATCGAAATGAATGCCGATGCAATCAAACTTGCCAATGTAGAAACTGTACGGGCTGAAAAAGGCAAAATCAGCAAGGAAATTCTACTGAATGGGAAAGTGCTTACCGATGAGAGAAGAATGGGCTCTCAAGCCATACATTTCGATGGAAGAATTGAAAAACTATTTGTGAACTTCGAAGGCGAAAAGATCAAGAAAGGGCAAACACTGGCTAGTGTTTACGCACCAAAACTGATCAGTGCACAGCAAGAATTGCTACAGGCCGTCAAAACCAGTGATAAATATCCTGAATTACTAAAAGCCGCAGAGCAAAAATTGAAATTCTGGAAGTTAACAGATCAGGAAATCGATAAGATTAAAAGTACTGGTAAAATCATGGAATCGTTTGATATCAAAGCCGATGTGTCTGGTTATGTACTTCAAAGAAATGTAGCCGAAGGAGCCTATGTAAAAGCCGGAAGCATTCTGTTCGAGATTGCTGATTTAAAAAAGGTATGGCTCGTTTTTGATGCTTACGAAAAAGATTTACCATTTATTCAGAAAGGTGATGAAGTTGAATATTCAGTAGCAGCCTTACCATCCGAGGTTTTCCACACTAAAATAAGCTATATCGATCCGGTAATTGATCCGAAAACGAGGATTTTAAAAGTAAGAACAGAAATCGACAACCCCGATTATAAACTAAAGCCAGAGATGTTTGCCACAGGTATTGTTTATGCTGATATTAAGCAGGATGGCAATGAGTTAATTCTTCCAAAATCGGCAATTATGTGGACCGGGAAACGTTCCATTGCCTATGTAAAAGTAGATGGAGGTTTCGAAATGCGAGATGTTGAGTTGGGAGAATCTTTGGGTGATTCCTATATCGTTTTGGATGGAATTGATGAGGGCGAAGAGGTGGTTAGCAAGGGAACCTTTACGGTAGATGCTGCTGCCCAGCTGAACAACAAATACAGCATGATGAACCAGCCTGGAAGTAAACCAGGTACTCCAAAATTACAAGCACATGTAAGTGAATCTTTTGCCAATAAATTAAATGCACTGATAACATCCTACATGAATCTGAAAGATATCATGGTTGAAACCAAAGACGTAGAAAGCAATCGGGCTGCCAAATCACTCATGAAAACTTTACTGAAAATGAATCCTTCGGAGGTAAATCTGAAAGGAAGAGCATTAAAATTTTGGAAAGAAAAATACGACTTGTTGCACAGGCACCTTACTGATATGACCAACAATGAAGATATGGAGCTACAAAGAAAAGCTTTTAAACCATTTAACGAAGGGTTAATTGTGAGTATGAAAGCCTTAAGTACCATCGACTCTAAGATTTACATACAATATTGTCCGATGGCCGACAATGATACAGGAGCTTATTGGTTAAGTTTGGAAGATAAGATCATGAATCCTTATTTCGGAGATGTGATGCTTCATTGTGGTGAAGTTACCGATACATTGATTCAGGAAATGCCTAAACAAATGCATAATGGTCACCATCATCACTAACAATATCAATGAAAATGCAAACAAAATGAAAAAGAGTTTGTTTTTACTTATAGGAATGGCGGTTACGCTAAGGTTTCTGTCTTCCTGTAAATACAAATTGAAATAAGCTATAAGGGGTATTCTTTATGATTTAATTACTACATACATTACTTACAACTGAATCATAAGCTACGGAATACCCCACCAATTTTAAAAATTTAAAACTTTGTTTACTCAATTCTTCTTTTTTATTTGCAATTTTAGATGTACGAACATCTAAGCCTTGTCTCATGCAACTCAAAAAAGAAATCATCCCAACTTCGTGGTCAGAATTACAGGAAGTGCTTTTTACCGATTCGTTTAACGAAAGAATAAACAGGACACGTTCTCCCTATATCTACAGGGGCTTATCAAAGTTTGATTACCAATTGAAAACCTCTTTGATTCGTCTGAGAGGTCCGTATGAGGAGTTAGAGTTTCACCTGTTACGTAACTTTAAAAAATATTCCTTCCGTCCTGATATCAACAACAAATCGGATTGGGAATGGCTTGCACTGGCGCAGCATCATGGTTTGCCTACGCGACTCCTGGATTGGACCTATTCACCCTACGTGGCACTGCATTTTGCAACAGCCGAAATCGAAAAATATCATAAAGATGGTGTAATATGGGCCCTGAACTATGAGAACCTAAAAAACTATTTGCCAGAGAAACTTCATACCAAGCTGAACCAGGTAGGATCAAACAGCTTCACCATAGAGATGCTTCATGAATTGTATCGCGATTTAAAAGAACTTTCGAAAGAAGAATCTGATTTTGTGGTTGCCTTCGAACCTCCATCTTTAGATGATAGAATTGTGAACCAATATGCCATTTTTACATTCATGTCTCATTCTACCTCCGTTTTAAATTCATGGTTAATGGATAAGCCTGAATTGTATTTTAGAATCAGGATTCCAGCCGAAATGAAATGGGAAATACGAGATAAACTTGACCAGGTAAACATCAACGAAAGAGTGTTGTTCCCGGGCATGGATGGTTTGAGCAAATGGCTAAGCAGACACTATTCACCTACAGAAACGAAAAAGCAAAATCATCTGAACTTGGAATCAAATCATAGGTAAAACTTTTTTGCTTGAAAGGATTGATCTTTATATCTTTAATTAAAAGCCTAAGATATGAAGTTCAAATACGAAATCATTCCCGAACTAAATCTGATTAAAGAATTCTACTATGGATATTTCAAGTGGAACGATTTGATTCAGCATACGCTTAGCACCCGAGAGGATGAACTTTTTGATGAATCCTATAATGTAATTTCTGATTTTACCAGGGCAAAAGTTCTGCTCAATATTAAAGATTTAGATGACTATATCGACGAGTACGAAAAGTACAGTCCGATTCTGAATAAATGTGCAATTCTTGTGAGCCACAGCTACGACACTCCTATGGCTATGCTATTCGAGATTCAGGTAAGAATTCAAAATGCAAAGGTATTCTACACCGAAGAAGAAGCTATGAAATGGCTTGAAATAGATCCGGTTAAAGTGAAAAAATAGGTCTCTCCCCACCCTTCATATTAATTAAAACTCATTTAAAATTAGGTGTTTACAGGTATCTTACTATTGACATCGCAGTATCTATGAAGTAACTTTAATATACTTCGGCAGATACCTGTTTGAATCTGTACTCCCTGACCACTGACAGGCTGTTGCCAAAATAATTAAACAAAACGGCCATTCTCTTGTAAAATCATCTAATAAATCAATAAACATCAAAACTTTAAACCATGGACCAACACAACGATCTTAAGGCAGTTAACATGCCTCGAATCGGAGATAAAGCTCCGGAATTTAGAGCCATTACCACACAGGGTGATATTCACTTTCCGAATGATTATCGTGGAAGATGGGTGATCCTTTTTAGCCATCCAGCCGATTTCACTCCTGTTTGTACCTCAGAGTTTATGACTTTTGCCAAAATGGAAAACCAATTTAACCAGGTGAATTGCGATCTGGTTGGCCTTTCGGTTGATGGTTTATACAGCCACATAGCCTGGCTTAGAACCATAAAAGAAAAAATTGAATACAAAGGCATGAAAGATATTGAAGTTCAATTTCCTCTTATTGAAGATATTAAAATGGATGTTGCCAATAAATATGGCATGGTTCAACCAGGAGAAGACAGCACCAAAGCGGTAAGGGCTGTATTCTTTATCGATCCGCACGGCATCATACGCACCATTATTTACTACCCTTTGAGTCTTGGGCGAAATTTTGAAGAAATTTACCGCGTGCTTGTGGCCTTGCAAACTGCCGATAAATTTTCGGTTGCCACACCTGCCGATTGGAAACCTGGAGAGGATGTAATTGTGCCTCCTGCAGGTTCATGTGGTGTTGCCAAAGACAGAATGGAAAATGCAGAGGAAGATCTGACCTGCTACGATTGGTTTTTCTGTACAAAAAAACTAAAGGAAGAAGAAATTTGGAATTGTATTCTAAAAAAAGAACCGATTGCTCACTAGCTTCAACGCTAGTTTAACAAACCTTAACCTGCCAGAGAAATCTGGCAGGCTTTCTTTTGTATCAAAAAGTTACATGGATACAAAGGAAGCTAGCCATTCTACTTCGTCAATACTTTAAATTACTCCAAACCTTTTTGTTAGATATTCGTTAAACTTTTTAACATTTAAATATGATCCTTCAGCAGAAAAATTTTGTAATTTTCGCTGACTTATACCTATCAATAGTTATTGACACATGAAACTAAAATTTTTATCTCTCTATGTGCTGATTTTCTGCACATTTACATTCACAAATATCCATGCACAAAAATACAACATCTCTGTTCAGTTGTTAAACTGTAAGGATTCAACAGCCTACCTGGCTCACTATTTCGATGGTAAAATTTTTGCCGATGATACCACCAGCCTGGTTAATGGCCAGGGAAGTTTTTCAAAGGATAAAGTGCTCGACCAGGGAATTTATGTGATTTATCTGCCTAGTCAGAAATATTTTGATTTACTGATAGGTGAAGACCAGGAATTCTCTATAACGGCAGATCCAAAAGATTTTATTGGCAGTATTAATATAACAGGATCGAAAGAAAGCAAAGCCTTTCATGCTTTCCAGAATTTCATGAAATCTCAAAATGTAAAATCAAAGAAAATTCAGGAGGCTTTCAAAAAGTCAAACAACGAAGCTGAGAAAGAAAAATTCAAAAAAGAATTCAAAAATACAGATGTAGAGGTTAGAGCTTATATTAGCAAGCTTGCATCAGAATTTCCAGAGAACTCTTTTGTGCACAAATTCGCCAGCTTTACCCTATCTCCTAAAATTCCTGATTTTAAAAATGAGATTCCGGCCAATACACCCGACAGAGAGAAAGTAATACAAAAAAAGTCGTACCTCTACAATAAAAATCATTATTTCGACCATGTTAACCTTACTGATAACAGGTACTTGCGCACTCCAATTTTAAAGAAAAAGCTCGATTTCTTCTACGAAAAGATATTGGTGCAGAGTCCTGATACCATTGTGAAAGAATCGGTAAAACTTATTGAACAGGCACGACCTGATTCTATCTTTTTTCAGTATTTAACCCAGTATGCATTAAACTATGCTGTAAAAAGCAAAGTGATGGGAATGGATGCAGCTTTTGTGAAGCTGGCAAAAAAATACTACTTAAGTGGTCAGGCAAGCTGGGCCGATTCCACCTTAATGGCAAACATTCGCGAGAGAGTAATTAAAACCCAGTTCAATCTCATTGGAATGGAATCGAAGGATTTACTCATGCAAACGCCAGAAGGAGAATTTGTGCGCTTACACGAAGTAGATGCACCATTCACGGTTCTCTATTTTTGGGAACCCGATTGTGGCCACTGCAAGAAAGTCACACCAAGGTTAAAATCTGAAATACTCGATCAGTACAGAGAGAAAGGCTTGAAAGTGTTTGCGGTTTGTACACAAGATCAGAAAGAAATGTGGGAAGATGCCATTCACGATTACGACATTTATGACTTTATCAACTGTTATGATCCTGAATTTCAAACCAATTTTAGAATCTATTACGATGTGTACAGCACACCCACCATGTACCTACTCGATAAAGACAAAAAAATCATTGCCAAGCGACTCGATATCGATAATCTGAAAGTTTTTTTGGATAACGAAATGAAAAAGAATTAAAAGAAAAGGACACTATTTACAGTGTCCTTTTTTTGATTGTAAAAGGTAAATTAGAAAAGTGTTTTTTATGAGGCCACACACCTCAAAAAAGGGTATAATATAAAATTTTACATAGTTGCAAACGATAACGTATTGATTTTACAAGGCATTCTGAAAATAAAATCGTATTTTCAAAATGTATATCAAAATTAACCAGTCGTCAAATCCCAATTTGACGACTTTTAAGTAACTATTAAATCAAATTTTTATGTGTGGATTCGTAGCAGTATTCGACCTGAAGGTGGATGCACAGGAATTGCGCCCTCAGGTACTGGAAATGTCCAAGAAAATTCGTCACAGAGGTCCGGATTGGTCAGGTATATTCTGTGGTGAAAAAGCGATTTTATCGCACGAGAGACTATCGATTGTAGATCCTCAATCAGGAGGACAACCCCTTTACAGCAAAGACGGTAATCTGGTCTTGGCTGTTAATGGTGAAATCTATAATCATATGGACATACGAAATCAGATGAACGGATCCTATGAGTTCTTGACCAAATCTGATTGTGAAGTAATATTGGCATTGTACAAGCAGAAAGGAATCGATTTTATTGACGATTTGAATGGAATTTTTGCCTTTGCCCTATACGATAAGGAGAATGACTGTTACCTTGTGGGACGCGACCATATGGGAATTATTCCATTGTACCAGGGTTGGGATCAGCATGGAAACTATTATGTGGCTTCGGAATTGAAAGCCTTAGAAGGCTACTGTAACAAAATTGAAGAATTCTTGCCAGGCAAATTCTTGTACAGCAAAGATGGTGAGATTAAAGAATGGTACCAGCGTGACTGGATGGACTATGAAAACGTAAAAGACAATGAAACCGACATGGCAGCTCTTCGCAAAGGATTAGAAGATGCGGTTCACCGCCAGCTAATGTCTGATGTGCCTTATGGTGTGCTTCTTTCTGGAGGATTAGATTCATCAGTGATTTCTGCCATTGCCAAAAAATATGCTTCCAAGCGTGTAGAATCAGGAGATCAACAAGATGCTTGGTATCCGCAGCTGCACTCTTTCGCAATTGGATTGGAAGGATCGCCTGATTTGGCAGCTTCTCGTAAAGTGGCGGATCATATTGGAACAGTTCATCACGAGATTACCTTTACCGTGCAAGAAGGATTGGATGCCGTTCGTGATGTAATCTATCATTTGGAGACTTACGACGTAACCACCGTTCGTGCTTCTACTCCAATGTACATGATGGCTCGAGTAATTAAATCGATGGGAATTAAAATGGTACTTTCGGGCGAAGGTGCTGATGAGATGTTTGGTGGATATCTGTATTTCCATAAGGCTCCAAATGCAAAAGAATTTCACACCGAAACCCTTCGTAAGTTAAGCAAACTACATTTGTTCGATTGCTTGCGTTCCAATAAGTCAATGGCCTCGTGGGGAGTTGAAAGTCGTGTTCCGTTCCTCGATAAGGAATTCCTTGATATTGCCATGCGAATCAACCCGGAAGATAAGATGGCGAAAGATGGAAAAATGGAGAAATGGGTGATCCGTAAAGCATTTGAAGACTATTTGCCTGAGGAAGTGGCATGGAGACAAAAGGAGCAATTCTCTGATGGTGTAGGTTACAATTGGATTGACACCTTGCGTAATATAGCAGAAAATGAAATTAGCGATGAGCAATTAGCAAATGCTTCCTATCGTTTCCCGGTAAATCCTCCAATGTCGAAAGAGGAGTATTATTACAGGGCAATTTTTGCCGAACATTTTGCTTCTGATACAGCCGCTGCTTGTGTTCCTTCAATTCCTTCAATTGCATGTAGTACAGCCGAAGCCTTGGCCTGGGACGAAGCGTTCCAGAACAATGCCGATCCATCGGGACGTGCAGTGAGTATGGTACACAACGATGGGTACGAAGAAAAAAAGAAAACAGTGAAATAATTCTTTCATAATTATATTAGTGAAGAGGCTTTCCAATTGGGAAGTCTCTTTTCTTTTACAATATAATTTTTAAACGTATCTTGTAAAAACCTTAAACCCTTATTATTTCAAGCCTATGTACAACAGCTCTAACCAAACCCTTTTCTTTAAGTATTTCTTTCCATTATTATTTATTTTTGGATTTGGCGCTTCTTTCCTGGCAAACAACTTTGTAGGCGAAGCACCAGATAACTTTAAAAATGCCTTTGCAGTAGTTTTCATTTGGTTTTTATTGATTTATGCGCAAATGCCTTTCCGATTAAAAATTATCTCCACTTCCGATTCTGGAATCATAATAAAAGGACGCGAAAGAAAACTAATTCCCTACTCAGATATTGAAAGTGTTTCGAAATACGACCTGGCCGGTCCAATGTTCATGACCATTAAATATTTCGATCAAAAATCGGGTGATACAAAGAAAATCTGCTTCTTGCCTTCACACTCTCAAAAGAGAACAATGGCCGATGATAAAATCACTGCCTATATTAAAAAGAAGATGAAGGACGAGAATCCTAAGTATCGTGAAGAAAATCAACCTTCCAATACAAAAAACTTCTTTATTCTGATGCTGGTAAGTCTCCCATTTTCTGTAACCGCCTTTTCATTTTTCATTTTTGGATAAGAAGCATAAAACCCAATTTATAATAACTTACTGAGTTGATTTCAATCACCAATCACAAACAAAAGGATGCGACCATATGGTTTCATCCTTTTGTTTTATCATTTTTTGAAAGCACAAAATCATAAGTCGATAACCAATATGGGTTTGTCGATAACCACATATCGTTTGTCGATATCAGGAGGATTTACCATATATTTTTTGAAAATTCAATGTCGATATCATTATTGTAAAGCAAGGCGAACAACATTTTCCCTTTCTCTACACTGTTAACCACAATTTTTAATCAATAAATCTATGTATCATATGAAAAAATTAATGATCCTGGCTTTGAGTTTTACCATTTTTATTGCTTGCAACAACCAAAACAATCAGAAAAAAAACAATCCTGATAAATCCATGAACGATATGAAAGATCTAAAATCCATTGCCTTAAAAGCACAGAATGCGCTATTTAAAGATTATAGCACCGAAGAAATAAAACAATATTTTAAAGCTGATTACATTCAGCACAATCCTTTTGTTGCAACCGGCATAGAACCAGTACTGCAACTTGCTCCCGTCCTGAAGGAAGCCAATACCACCTACACAAATCATAGATTGCTACAAGATGGCGACTACATTGTTTTCCACAACTCTTATCACAATGCCGAAGCTTTTGGAGCCAAAGAAATTGTAACATTTGATGTTTGGAGAATGGAAGATGGGAAAGTAGCTGAACATTGGGATAACATTACACCAGTGGTTGCAAAAACCGCCAGTGGTCGTTCACAAGTTGATGGACCTACAAAAGTTGAGGATCTGGACAAAACTGATATCAACAAAAAAATCGTTAAAAACTTTATGGATGACGTTTTGTTCGGTAAAGCTCCTGAAAAAATTGTTGATTACATCAGTTCAGAACAGTACGATCAGCACAACCCTTTGGTAAAAGATGGACTACTTGGCTTGAATGAAGCCATTGAGTATCTGATTTCACAAAACAACATGTTTGTTTACAAGAAAATATTTAAAATCCTGGGTGAAGGAAACTTTGTACTTGTAATGAGTGAAGGTGAATGGTATGGAAAACCGCATGCTTACTATGATTTATTTAGATTAAAAAATGAGAAAATTGTAGAACACTGGGATGTAATACAGGAAATCCCTGCCAAAATGGCGAACAAGAACGGAAAGTTTTAAGCAAGGCCTAGCAGATGGTATAGCAAAGGTCATTGAACAGCTAGCATTAATTTTATTTGCATGAGGAGAAAGTAAATACACTTTCGAATTATTAGGTTTACTCAAGCTCGGAAGGCTCCTTTTATTGGTAAGGGAGCCTTCTTTATAAACGGCTGCAATGGTGAAAGTATGGAATTGATATCAAAAGTAAATAGAGATAATGGAACAGAGATTATGTCGGTAATCAAAGAATAAAGAACAATTACAGTATCGAAAAGACACAGCTTAAATCTTGCATAACAAAATAATTATGAACGTGTTGTACAGCAAAATAAAATCCTGGATTTCAAAAATAAGAGTGAAAAAATCTGTCCATTACAAAAACATAAAAAAAGGAGAAAGCTTATGGATTGATGGAAAAGAGTATGTGAAGGTAAAACTACAGTTTGTGGATACCTTAAGCCCTAAATCCAAAAACACCGATCAATTACAATTTGATACAAAGCAACAAAATCAAATGCTTGAAGATTTAAAGAGTAAGCTAACAGTTGCTGAAAATAAAAATGCAGCAATGCAAATTCTTAATACCAATTTACACAATGAGATTAACAGAGATAAAAAGAGAGATCAAAAACATGAAAAATTACTTAAAAGAAACAAAGAGCTAATTCGGAAAATCGACAAACAAAAATCAACCTTATATCGACTGACAAAGTCGAATCGAAATCTTAGAAATGATTTAAGAAAAAAAACAGAAGCATATGAAAACCTAAAAGGCAAAATCCTCAGCCTACCATTTTTCAATAAAATTGAAAAAGATGAAGATATGAGAAAAAGGTTGAATGACAAGGTCAATAGCTTGTTATTGGAAATTAATCTCCTTCAGGATAAAATCGTGCAGCATGAACATCTCAGTAAAAATCTCCAAGAGAAAATTAATCAAGCAAAACCAGAAGATTTGGAGAATAAATTGTATTGATGAGCGTTTATCAACTCCCTGAAACCATATGATACTTTATTCAAACAAAAAGGATGAAACCAAATGGTCTCACCCTCTTTTATTGCTAAACTAATCTATGTATTGGTATTTCCGAAAGAATGCGGCTAACCAATTTCTTATAATGAATTCTCTTTTAGGAATTCGATAATTTCATTTACATAACCAAAGGCCATTCCTACCACAGTATCGGCTGCACCATAGTAAACAGCCACTTTATTGTCTTCGCATAATGCTGCACAAGGAAATACAACATTGGGTACATCGCCAGCCAATTCGTAAGGAGCCGCAGGAGCCAATAAGTATGGCTTAGAACGATACAATACTTGATCAGGATTTTCCAAATCGAGCAAAGCCGCTCCCATTGAGTAACGGAACCCATTACAGGTATTAATTACTCCATGATAGAACATCAGCCAACCTTCTTGGGTTCTAATTGGTACCGAACCCGCTCCAATTTTAGTACACTGCCATGCGCTATCGGTAAAATCGGCCACCTTCATTACACAACGGTGCTCTCCCCAGTATTTCATATCAGGGCTGTATGAGATGTAAATATCACCGAAAGGTGTGTGCCCATTATCGCTCGGACGACTTAACATGGCATACTTACCGTCGATTTTTTCTGGAAATAAAACGCCGTTTCTATTAAAAGGAAGAAAGGCATTCTCGCACTGATGAAAGGTCTTAAAATCGAAAGTATAGGCAATACCAATGGTTGGTCCGTGATACCCATTGCACCAGGTAATCCAATATCGGTCCTCTATCCAGCAAACTCGCGGATCGTACTTATAGTCCGATTCAATCATCTCAGTATTTCCGGCAATCATCTCAATGGGTTCATGATTGATCTCCCAATTGATACCATCTTTACTGAAACCTGCAAAAATATTCATTTGTACCGCTTTGTTATCGCAACGGAAAACACCCGCAAATCCATCTTTGAATGGTACAACAGCACTGTTAAAAATACTGTTTGATGAAGGAATATCATATCTTCCAATCACCGGATTTTGAGAGTATCTCCACATCACATCTGAACATCCTTCCGGACGCTCTTCCCACGGCATATTCATTTTATGATTCATTTTGATTTACTATTAGGCTAATTCAGTTTCTTTAATTTCTTGCTCTTCCTCTTTTTTTACTTCACACTTGTAATCCTCTGGGTAATCTTTCAGTTTTTTGTACCAGCTAAAGTAGAGTACCACACTCGACACTGCAAACAGTACAATTACCCAGGTTAGCGACATAAATTCACCAATTACCAGGTAAATCGGAATTAATACCAGCATCATCTGCCAACCTGTTCCAATGGTACAATTCATCATATCTCTCCAAAAATCGGTATTTGGTTTCGCTTCTGGTTTTTGTTCTTTCAGTTTTAGGTAAACAGGTTTCCAGAATCCCCATGGTCTTACACTATCGTAAAATTTTATGAGTACCTCATCTGGTTCTGGTTTGGTAAGTAAACTTCCAATAATAGAAGATGCAAAAGCAAACAAGAAGATAAATGGGAAAGCATAAATAGGTGATACTTCTGGGAATACCAATGGAGCAATTAAAGAAGCAACCAAGCCTGCCAGCATCCCAAAGAAGTAACCGTATCCGTTAAATCTCCACCAAATCCATTTTAATAAATTCGAAGCCGTATAACCTCCAAACAATGCACCTACCAGCCATTTCATTACGGTATCGATACTTTCGGCAAAAAATCCGAAGAAGATACCAACAGCAACCACTGCAAAAGAAGCCAGGTAAGACATTCTAATGTACTTTTTTTGCGATGCATTCGGATTGATAAACTTTTTATAGATATCGTTCACGATATAAGCCGGTCCTGCATTTACATTGGCAGCAAAAGTAGACATGAAAGCCGCAACCAAACCTGCAAGTAAAAGTCCTTTTGCTCCAACCGGGATAAAATTGTTCAATGCGTAAGGCAATACCATTTCAAAGTCGATATTGTCTCCCATTTTATTGAATTCAGGAGCCAGGTAAACCAAGGCTAGTACAGCCAAACCTGTAATCATTAAATATCTTGGCACAAAGAGTACAAGAGAAACAATTCCACTCATTTTTGCAGCATCTTTTGGTGTTTCTGTAGACAGGATTCTCTGCATATCGTAACTTGGAACCGGACCAGCAATACTAACCAGTACTCCTTTAAATAGCATCATCATCATCAATACCGAGAACAAAGAATAGCCATCGGTTTCAATTTTGTTGTTCACAGCAGGTATTAAGTTGTCCCAGTTCAAATCGAGGTTCCAGCCAAAGAAAACATCTTTCCAACCTGGAGGGATTGCTGCCGAAATTTGTTCAGGACTTACCAATGACATGGCAATTACACCAACCATGATACAGGCAATGGTCATGATTACAAACTGCAAAACCTCTGTAAAAACTACCGAATACATTCCCCCTTTTATCACGTAAAGTGTAGTTACACCCATAATGATAATGGCATACATATTTTCGGAGCTAATGGTAATTCCTAAAAAGTGACTTTGCAAGTTCCAGGGGAAAAATGTTTGTGCAAACTTGCCAACTCCAACAAATCCGTAGGTGATAAAACCGATAACACTTACAATGGCAAACAATACCACAATGAGGTGGGATAATTGTGAACCTTTATCATCACCAAATCTTGTTTTTAACCACTCTGCACCGGTCATTACATTGGATCGGCGAAGCCAGATGGCCAGAAACATCATCAAGAAAATCTGGTTCCAAACCGGCCACAACCAAGGAATCCAGACCGATTTTAAACCATATACAAACAAAATGGTTACTGTCCACATGGTTCCTGTAATATCGAACATTCCCGATGCATTTGAAACCCCAAGCATATACCAAGGAATTTTATTTCCGCCCAAAAAATAGTTGGATAAGTTTTTTGATGCCTTGGCCGACAACATGTAACCAATTGCAATGGTTAGAATGATGTATCCGATAATGATGGATATGTCGAGTACTGATAGATTCATTATATTCTGAGTTAGTTTTTACTTGCTTGATTTTAATTCAAATTCGATGCTTCCACCTTTTACCAAATCGGAATGATTGATAAAGTAGCCTGAATGATTGGCTCCATTTCGTTTAATGCTATGGATATAAATATCATTGTCACTTGACTTCTTCGAAATGATTTCTAATTTCTTTGCAGGATAGAATTCCTGGTTCAGTTCAATGGTAATTTTATCGAAAACCGGCGATGTTAGTGCATAATCTGTATCACCAGGGCAAACAGGATACATCCCCATCATACTGTACACAATCCAGGCCGATAGCGTTCCGCAGTCATCGTTACCCGGAATTCCATCAGGAGCGTTTTTATAGTATTTATCAACCAGACGGCGAACTTCTTTTTGAGTTCTCCACTCTTCACCTTTAAAATAATTGAACAAGAATGGATAATGGATATCAGGCTCGTTGGCCATATCGTACAAATCCTCGTCGAAGACCTTTTGCAGCTTGTTAACAAACTTCTTTTTGCCACCCATTAATTTGGTTAAGCCCTTAATATCGTGAGGTACACAAAAGGTATATTGCCATGATGTTCCTTCATGAAAGCCAGGACATGGTTCGAAGTTTTCGCCTTGTTTAGGATCGAAATTCTTTAAGAAGGTACCATCGGCAAGTTTAGGTCTTAAGACTCCAAACTCTTTTGAATAGTAATTTTTATAGCCCAAGGATTGATTCAAAAACTTCTGATAATCGGCCTTTTTACCCAAAGCTTTTGCAAACTGAGCAAGGTTCCAATCGGCAATATAATATTCCAGAGCATGCGAAACCGAATTATCAAACTCTTCCTCGATAGGCACATAACCTTCGGCCAGGTAGTGATCGATATCTGGGCGCAACTTATTTTTTGCTCCTTCGATGGTAGCCGATTTATACATTGCCTCGTAGGCAGCCTCCACATCAAAATCGGTTAAACCACGCAAGTAAGAATCCACAATTACAGGAATAGAAGGATCGCCTTCCATAACATGTGTTTCTTTTGAGTTCAACTCCCATTTTGGTAACCACCCGCTTTCCTTGTACATGTCTACCATAGAGCGTACCATATCCAATTGTTCCTGTGGATAAAGCAGTGCCATTAAAGGGTGAAAATTGCGATACGTATCCCAAAGTGAAAATACGGTGTAGCGATTGCAATCGGCCGTTTCACCAATTTCGAAAGATTCCATTTGCGGATATTGCCCATTTACATCGTTAATGATATTGGGATGAATTTGGGTGTGATACAAAGCAGTGTAAAAAATGGTTTTCTGATCCTTTGTTCCTCCTTCAACATTCACTCTTCCGAGGATATCGTTCCAGTCCTTTTGAGCAGCAAGCCTTGTTTTCTCGAAATCGAAATCATTGCTCTCTGTATCCAAGTTCAATCGGGCATTTTCGATACTCACATAGGATACGCCAACTTCTACAATAATTTCTTCATTCTCCTGTGTATCGAAAGTAAAGTATGTCCCAATTTCGTTGCCAAACATTTCACGGGTAAAGCCTTCATAGTATTTGTATTTACCCGATGTTTTACTCCAGGCGGCTTCCGCTTCCAATTCAGGCATATTTTTCCAAACTCCGAAATTCTTAGCTGCTTTACTGAAGCGGGCCACAAAATACACTGGGCGTTCCGAACCTTCGTTGTAACAGAAAGTTCCGGTCATTCTTGAGCCTTCAATCTCCTTGTTGTTTACAATTCTTACTTTGGCGCCAAGCTCGTTGCTTAAACCCAAACCCAAATTCAACAGTATATTCGACTGCCCTTTAGGAAATGTATATCGACTAATGCCTGTTCGTTTTGTAGAACTCAACTCGGTCTTAATATTGTACTTTTCAAGCCTGGTAGCATAATAACCAGGATTTGCCTCCTGATTCTTCATAAGCGAACCATACTGCTTGTGATCTGCATTCACTTTTCCTGTAGTAGGCATTAGTAAAATAACGCCCAATTCAGGACAACCCACTCCACTTAGGTTCACATGCGAAAATCCGGTAAGGTAAGAGTTATCCCACGAGTATGGTGTAGACCACCAACGTGCATCTTTATCGTATTTATTGATATCCGATCCGGAAACATTAAATGGAGTAACAGAAACCATTCCTCGTGGTACAACTGCACCTGGATTTGTGGTTCCAAAATTTGTAGTTCCTATAAATGGATTTACGTATTCGGTAAATTGGGCAAAGCCACTTAAGCATAAAAACAGTAGCGTGGAAATTCCTATAAAGCGCTTCATTATTTAGGTTTTATTGTAATCGTGGGTTTAAAAATAATACCGAACGGGATGGTAGCCAGCCAAGCATTTCCCGATCGGTTCACTAATTTCTAATCTTTGTTCAAATTAAACTTTTCCTGATTAAATGAAGATTAATATTGAGATTAATCTGCCAGATGAATCATTAATCAATCGAAAAGGTAAATTAATCGACTATTGGGACAATTGCAACTGCCTGACCTCCACTCTCTATCATTTTTACATGCAGTACACTTTTTGAATCGACCTGCACATTACGAATTTTAATATCGGTAGGATTATTTTCAAGATTTGCATGCTCACCATCCTCAAAAATACTTGCCATATACTTTTTACCATCTTCCAAAAAGGACAATTTTATCTCAAGATTTCGTCTGTTTTCATCGGTAATGCTACCGATATACCAACTCTTATTTTTGCGACGTGCGACCGAATATACATCTCCAATTTCTGCAGCCAGTACTTTTGATTCATCAAAATCGGCAGGTAGCATTTCGAAAAATTTGAATGCTGGCTGACCTTCATAATTGCTCACCAGGTCGGATGCCATTTGCAAAGGGCTATACAAACAAACCCACAAAGCCAACTGCTTGGCAATTGTAGTGTTTACCCGGCTGTTTCCTTTGTCGTTGCTGTTCCATTTTGTGTAATCTTTCCTGTTTTTGTACAAAATATCAAATGTTCCAGGCGTATAATCAATCGGTCCGCCCAAACATCTTGTAAATGGTAATATTACATGATGTTCCGGAGGGTTTCCTTCACTCCATCCGTTCCACTCCATTCCCCGCGCTCCTTCACGGGTCATCATATTTGGATAAGTACGGCTAATTCCTGTTGCCTTGATGGGTTCATGCGCATCAATCATTAATTGATATTTAGCTGCAGTTTCGACCACTTTTCTATAATGCTGTACCATTTTTTGCCCATGATGGAAATGACCATTCGGAATAGGACCTGCATAACCCGTTTTTAGGATTCTAATGCCATTATCATGCAATTTGGCAAAAGCATCCTCCATACACTCTTCATAAAAAATGTAATCGCCACCGGTTTCATGATGTCCTACGAGTTCAACCTTTTTAGCTTTTGCATAACGTACAATTTCATCAAAATCGAAATCGGCATAAGGGGTTTGCTGATCGAAAGCACGTGCTTTACCCCAATTTTCCCAACCTGTATTCCAACCTTCAGCCAAAACAGCATGCACACCATTCTCTGTAGCAAAATCGATATACTTCTTCATATTTTCGGTTGTGGCTCCATGCTTTGGCCCCATGGTCCAGGTTTCAACACCCAGGTGCATTCCCCACCAAATTCCAATATATTTTAGGGGTTCAATCCATGATGTATTTTCGAGCACACATGGCTCGTTTAAATTTTGAATGATATTCGATTCTACCAAACCGGCTGCCGATTTGCTTATGGTAATTGTTCTCCATGGTGATTTGACACTACCCTTTGCTCTTACCTTTACACCATCGGGCCAGGGCACAAGATTTGCCTGGAAATTTGTTCCTCCAGAATTTATCAATGTCATACCCGCAAAATTCGTAAGATTCGCTTCATGAATGCTGAAATAATTGCCATTATTTGTTTTAAAAGTGGCTGGAGTATTGGCATCTTTTACCTGATCAATTGTGGTTGTTCTGTACAGCATTTCGTAACTCTCGTAATTGGCAGGTATGGTCCAGGCCGTTCCATTATTCACGAAATTAAACTCTGTCAATTCTTTCATGATATGAATACTGTCTATCCCATCTTGCTTCGGAATTTCATATCTAAAACCTAATCCATCATCAAACAAACGCACATACAGGTTCAACTTTTTATTTTCATGATTTCTCATGGAAAGAATCAATTCATTGTAGTGTTCTCTGATACTTTCGTTTGGTCCCCAAACGGGTTTCCACACTTCATTTTTACTTCCTTTCTTGATATCCACAATGCGCAATCCATTGGTAAATGAGGAATCGTTTTGCAAGCGCATTCCCAATTTTGACGATGCGATTACTTCTTTGTTTTCCAACAAAAGGGAATAATGCATTTGACCTTTTTTATCGATTTTCAGTTCGAAAGCAATATCACCGGAAGGTGATTTTAATCCAACTTGATTGCTTGTGGTACATGCACAAATAAATATTGAAATTGCAAGTGCAAATAATACTCTTTTCATAAGTTTATTTTACTTCAAATGTTTTTAATTCAGGACCTACGCCTTTAATTGTTAATTTTTTCCATTGCTTTGGCAGGCACGGTTTTTTTTGTTCTATTCCCTTCTCGGAGATATGCAAACCTCCAAATCCAAAAATTACTGCCTGTAGCATCCCACCTGCTCCCGTTGCAAAGTAAGGGTTGTTGCTAAATGCCGACTCCGATAAAGCACCAAATGGAGCTCGTTTATTGGGCACATAAGCTCTCTTAAATAATTGGTAAGCTTTATCCGATTCTCCCATTCGTGAATAGAGCACCGATAATATGGAGTGAGACATTGCTGGTCCTTCTGGAGCCATTCTGGGTTCATAATACTCGAGGTCTTTGCGAATGTCTTCAAAATCTGTTACAATTTCCAAAGGATAAGCCAATAAATTGACATCAGCCTGTTTAATGATTTCGCCTTTGTATTCGCGGTTTTCCATTCTCACTCCATCATTGTTATAATGAAACAATAAACCATTGGCAACTTCTTTCCATGAAGGATTTGAAGTCTTTCCCAAACTATTTGCCGCATTCACAGCATAGTTCAGAACAGTTTTTGCCGAAGCATTTGTAAAAGCATTATCATTGGCGTGATGATAGAATTCGTTAGCTCCAACCACATTGTTGATGGAGTAAGATCCATCCTTATTTTTCATCGCCCTGCTCACCCAAAAATCGGCTACTTCCTTCAATAAAGGATATCCTTTATTTGCAAGCCATTGTTTGTCGCCGGTTACACGATAGTAGTTCCAAAAAGCAATTCCAATATCTGCAGTTATATGATGTTCGAAAGTTCCTGTTAAAGCCCAGGTTGGTGTAGCTTCCTCGCCTGTTTCATCCGATTCCCAGGGAAACATTGCACCATCGAAACCATAATTTTGAGCTTTTCTTTTGGCTGCTTCCAAGCGGTCAAATCGATAATTCAGTAAAGATTCTGCTATGCTTTGATTGAAAACAAGAAGAGGTGGAAACATCCAGAGTTCTGTATCCCAGAATACATGACCATTGTAGCCTTGAGCCGACAAGCCCATTGGTGCGATGCTTAAATTGGAATCATCCCTGGCAAAAGCATACAAATGGTAGAGCGCCAAACGAACATCTTGTTGCGATTCCAGATCACCTTCAATCACAATATCGCCTTGCCATAATTTATTCCACAACTGCTTATGGCGATTAATTACAACTTGTTTATTGCCCAGCAACTGATAGATTACCATTCGCTCCGATTCACTTTTAGGGTCAGAAAAATCCTGCGAAGTACATACTGCACCTGTCCAGGCAAATTGGAAGTCTTCGCCTTTCTGCAAATTCTTACTAAACATCAACTGATGATGAAGAGAATCTAGAACCTGGTGTCTTAAATCGGGTGTTTCATCATCAAAAATAAAGGAAGCGCTGGTTGCCAATTGGTGCTTGCCGAAAGGACTGCGTGCCACAGTTTGCAAAATAGGCATCCTGGCATCTAAATCTTTCAATACTCGAAAACCTGAATCAATATTTTTATACGCTGCCGGACAAATGATTTGTCCGCCTACCTGTATCTTGATATTGTTTTTTAATGGATGCGCCTTTACATCTATCATTCCGCAATAAGGCATTCCTCTCAAGGCATAATAGCTAAAGCTAAAATCCACATCATCCTTAAACCTGCATGAAGTAACAAAAGCAGCCTCTTTCATATTCAAAATTTGCTTCCAATTGCTGCAGTTGTCGGTGTTAAGCGTATCGCCATTAATTAGAATTTCTAAATTGGCAAAGTTAATTCCCAGTAAAACCTTACTCACTCCATTTTTTGATTCCTTATCGAAAACATGATTTAGAATAATGGATTTGGCTTTACCAGGCTGTTCGGAAGGAACAATCCCAATGCGACCATTAGCAATTGAAATTCCTGTGTAGTTAGAATAGTCATTAGCGATAATATTCCACTCATCACCCTTTTGTGCTTGAGCCATAGCTGCAAAAACAGATAGGACACAACCAATTATCAGGCAAACTTTTAGGAAATACGATTTCATACTACACCTGCTTTAATAAATGTGGTCGTTCCTTGTAAATTTTCAATATCAGCTCGCCAAACAAAGTATTGGCCCATGCAAACCACGATCGGGTAAAGTTTTTAGGATCATCTTTATGGAATGTTTCGTGCATAAAACCGGTACCGGCATGGGTTCGTATTAAAGTTTCCAGACAGTTCTCAATCTCTTTGTCCTGATCGGAAGTCATGGCCTGCATGATGATACTCATTGGCCAAATCATATTAACTCCTACATGCGGACCGCCAATTCCTTCGGCATATTCTCCTTTGAAGTACCAAGGGTTATTTTCGCTCAAAATAAACTTTCTTGTATTCTGATATAGGGATGATTTTGCATCCAAAGCCCCTAAATATGGAAGGGAAAGTAAGCTCGGAATATTTGCATCATCCATATACATTTGGTTGCCGAAACCATCGACTTCAAAGGCCAAAGTTTCGCCTTGATTTAAATGATTTGAACTTGCATATTTTACAAGTGCCGCTTCCACTTCCTTAGCCATTTCCATAGCCGAATTTGCCAGGCCTTTTTCAATATTCAGGTGGTTCAAAATCTCATTCAATTGTTGTAAGGATACCACTGCGAAAAAATTGGAAGGTATTAAGAACGGCAGAATGGTTGCATCGTCTGATGGACGAAAAGAAGAAACAATCAGTCCAACTGGTTTGATAGGGTTTCCATAACCATTTCCAGGTAATGTATCTGTTGGTTTACTGGTGTTCCTGGCAAACCTATATGGACCCTGATCCTCTTTTCTTTGCTGCTCTTTAAAGGTTCTCACCACCAAATTCATGGCATTTCTCCAGTCGGAATCGAAACATGAGGTATCTCCTGTTTTCTTCCAATAATGATAGGCCAATCGAATGGCATAGCAAAGCGAATCGATTTCCCATTTGCGTTCGTGCAATTCGGGTTTCATATCGGTTAAATCGCTTTCCCAGTGCGAGCCTTCTGCTCCTTTGTTAAAGGCATTGGCATAAGGATCGATATTGATGCATTTGCTTTGTCGGTTAATTAGGCCACGAAACAGTTTTTGAAGCTGCTCATCATCATTAACCAAAGGCAAATAAGGCCATACCTGCGCCGTAGAATCCCTTAACCACATGGCATGTATATCGCCGGTAATTACGAAAGAATCGGGTTTGCCATTTTCTTCAGAATAGCTAACTGTTGTATCTAATGTATTTGGGAAGCAATTTTCAAACATCCATGCCAACTCTTCATTGGCAATGGCTTTTTTCACCTCCTTAATTTTTCGGTCAACCGCCTTGCTAACAAAATTTCTTTGATTGGCTTCTGGCCTGTTCGATATATATTTTAAATCCTTACTAATGGCAAATCCCTTTGTTCCAATTAGGCTTAAGCCACCTGTAAAAAGCAATGAATTTCTTAAAAAAGTTCTTCTTTTCATTTTGGTTGAGTTTTATTTGTTGAGTTTAGAAAGCAATTCTCAATAGTTTTTACTTTCTAAATGATAAGGTTGCGTAATAATTAATTTTGTATTCTCTCCATTCTCAATTTCGAATATTTTATAAAGCAAAGGCTCACAATTCATAAATTGCAAGCCTTTCGCTACTACCCTTTTATTTCACTAATCATATCAGAAATATTATTTCTAATTCTTTATTTACTCATTGAGTATGGATATGCTTCGGCTTTGCTGCCTCGCTCTATATTAGGATGAGCCGACATTTCAAAATTCAATTCCCCTCCTTTTTGAATGTCGCCATGTTTAATGTAGTTGAAATTGTATGTTTTACCATTTAAGCTTACATCTTTTACAAATACATTTTCCTTAGAGTTTCCTGTGCTCGAAATGACAAACTCTTTTCCATTTTCGAGCTGTAATGTTACTTTATCGAAAATTGGAGAACCCAAGACATATTCATCGGTTCCCGGACATACTGGATAGAATCCCATAGAACTGAACACATACCAGGCTGAAGTTTGTCCATTGTCTTCGTCGCCGCAGTAGCCATCGGCTTGTGGAGTATAGAGCTGATCCATTACTTCGCGAACACGGCTTTGGGTTTTCCATGGCTGACCTGCATAATTGTACAGGTAAATCATATGCTGAATTGGCTGATTACCATGCGCATAATTACCCATATTCACAATTTGCATTTCACGTATTTCATGTATGGTAAATCCATAGTAAGAATCATCAAATTCAGGTGGCATTTCAAATACACCGTCCAAAGTTGAGATGAACTGATCTTCCCCACCCATTAAATCGATTAAGCCATTGATATCCTGGAATACAGACCATGTGTAATGCAGGCTGTTTCCTTCTGTAAATGCATCGCCCCATTTTAAAGGGTTGAAAGGCGATTGGAAGCTTCCATCTTCATTTTTACCTCGCATCAATCCGCTTTCCTTATCGAAAACATTCTTAAAGTTCTGAGCTCTTTTTGCAAACAAGTCGATTTCTTCTTGCGGACGGCCTAATTCCTGGGCCAGTTTCCATACACAAAAATCAGCGTAAGCGTACTCTAATGTTCTTGCTGTATTTTCATGAATACCAACATTGTAAGGCACATAGCCTAACTTGTTGTAATATTCTGCACCATATCTACCTACCGATGTTACCGCTTTGTTATAGCCATTGGTATTTTTAATGATGGCTTCATAAAGGGTTTCGATATCGTATCCTTTGATCCCTTTTAGGTAAGCATCAGCAATTAATGATGCCGAATTTGAACCAATCATACAGCCACGGTGTCCCGGACTTGCCCATTCTGGCAACCATCCACTTTCTTTGTAGGTATTTACAAGGCCTTCCATGATTTGAGAATTCAATTCAGGATACATGACTGTAAAAAATGGAAATACCGCCCGGAACGTATCCCAAAAGCCATTATCTGTAAACATGTAGCCGGGCAGTATCTCTCCATTGTAAGGACTGTAATGAATTACTTCATTTTTATCGTTTAGTTCATAAAACTTGCGAGGGAATAGTAAAACTCTGTACAAGCAAGAGTAAAATGTTTCCAATTGATCATCGGTTCCACCTTCTACTTTAATTCTTGCAAACTCCTTTTCCCAGGCCAGTTTTGCTTCTTTTTTAATCTGATTGTAATCTTTATTTCCAATTTCTCTTGAAAGGTTCAGTTGAGCTTGCTCTTTACTGATGAAAGATGATGCCACTTTTACATGCACCTGTTCTCCCTTTTTGGTTTTAAATCCGATAACAGCGCCAACATGCTCGCCTGTTGCACTTTTCGATTTTTGGTTTAACTGATCACCGTTCCAGGTGTGAACAATTTCAAAATCCTTATCGAATTCGGCTACAAAATAATTGTGGAAATTCTCTGGCACACCACCACTATTATTTCTGCAGTAACCAATAATTTTGCGTTCTTCAGGAATAATTTTCACCTCCGAACCTTCGTTGTAAGCATCCAAGAGGATGTATGAATTGTCGTTTTCAGGAAATGTAAAACGAAACATGGCAGCACGCTCTGTTGGTGTTACCTCTGTTTTCACATCATAATCGGCCAGGTACACTTCATAAGCATATGGTTTTGCATCTTCAGCTTTGTGCGAGAACCAGGAGGCACGCTCATCTTCGTTAAACTTTAGATCTCCTGTTACAGCCATGAAAGAAAATGCTGCATAATCGTTAATCCACGGACTTGGTTGATGAGTTTGCTTAATGCCTCGTATTTTTTTTGCATCATAAGCATAGGTCCAACCATTTCCCATATTGCCGGTTTGGGGTGTCCAAAAGTTCATTCCCCAAGGCACTGCAATTGCAGGGTAAGTGTTACCGTTGGAAAGTGCGTGTTCCGAATCGGTTCCCATTAATGGATTGACCATATCAACACTGGAAGTCATTCTGGTTTTCACTACCTCTTTCTCTCCTGCACAGGAAACCAGGAATGCCATTAGAATTAATAGAATATTCGCTTTCTTCATTTTTGTAATTTAGTAATCAAAGCTTTTGGCCTGATAAATTTTATAATTGTAATCGGTCAAATTAGTAGGGCATACATTTTAGTATACCATCGATTTTGGTCTGTCCTCAGGTTTTGCACCAAATTGTTTGTTTGGTTCAGCGCCCATTTCAAATAGCAACTCACCACCCATCATGATGTCTTTGTGGGTAATAAAAGATTTGCTATAATCCTGACCATTTAATTTTACTGATTGAATATAAATATTCTCTTTGTTATTATTAATTGTTTTGATTGTAAACTTTTTACCTTCTCCCAAATCGATACTAACCTGGTCGAATAAAGGACGACCAAATACATAAGCTCCGTTAGATGGGTTTACCGGGTAGAAGCCCATTGATGACATGACATACCAGGCAGACATCTGTCCACAGTCTTCGTTACCACAAAGGCCATCAGGCTGGTCTGTATACAGTTCGTTTAAGATGTAATCAACTTTGTCGGCAGTTTTATATTGCTCGCCTGCATAAGCGTACATGTAGGTAACATGGTGACTAGGTTCGTTACCATGAGCATATTGTCCAATCAGGCCAGTAATATCCGCGGAAGCGCCTTCTTCCAGCTCGGAAGAGATAGAAAACAGACTATCCAATTTGGCAACAAATGGCTTATCTCCACCTAACAATTGAATCAATCCTTCGGGATCCTGAGGCACCAACCAAAGGTATTGCCATGCATTTCCTTCGCAATAATCGTTCACACGGTGCTGAGCCGAAACTGGATCGAAAGGAGTACGCCAGCTACCATCTTTCATGCGACCTTTCATAAATCGGTCTTTTGGGTCGAAGTACTTTTCGTATGCTTTTGCTCTTTCTGTAAAATACTTTGCATCTTCCGATTTGCCTAATGCTTGGGCCATTTGAGCAATTCCCCAATCGCTAATTGCATATTCCATCGCACTTGCTACCGATTCATGCATCATATCGCAAGGAATGTAACCATACTTTTGCAACTCTTTCACGCCTGGCTCAAAATCGCCCATTGCTGTTGTCTTTACAGCTTCGTATGCAAGCTCTACATCAAATCCTTTAAAACCTTTCAAGTAGGCATCTACAACTACCGGAACCGCGCTATAACCAACCATTGTATTGGTTTCGTTACCACGCAAATGCCATACAGGAAGTTTTCCTTGTTGCTGATAAATTTCCAACATTGAATTGATCATATCAGGTACTCTTTCTGGCTGCGTAATGGTATAAAGCGGATGTGCTGTTCGATAGGTATCCCAAAGAGAGAACAGTGTATAATTTGTTCTGTTTTTATTGTTGTAAACCTCTTTATCAGTGCCTCGATAATCTCCATTTACATCGTCGAAAATGTTTGGAGCAATTAAAGTGTGATACATGGCTGTGTAGAAAACTCGCTTGGCTTCCTCATCTTTGGTCTCGATTTGAATTTTTTCGAGTTCTTTGTTCCACTTTGCTTTATTTGATGCCAGTATTTCACTGAAATTCCAGGCTGGCATTTCGGTTTTAATATTTAGCAATGCATTCTCCATACTTACAGGCGACATTCCAAATTTAACCTGAACCTTCTCGAAAGATTTAGTTGAGAACTGAAGAAATGCTTTTATGGCTTTTCCTTTACCAGCATCGCCTTTTAATTTTTTGTCTCCATCGTAAACCAATACCTCGTTTATTGGTTTTGATAATACCATGGCAAAATATTCACGTTGATCGGCGGCCCATCCTTTCGAAAAACGATATCCAGCTACAATGGTATCGTTCACTTTATGGAAGAACGTCTCAGTAGCCTGGTCGCCATTTCCTTCTTTTAAATCGATAATCAACCTGGATTCATCTGATTTCGGATAGCTAATCTGATGCATGGCAACACGCTCTGTTGTTGTCATTTCAACATCTACATTATAGGTATCCAAATGTACTTTATAATATCCGGCTTCGGCCTTTTCGGTATCATGGCTATAGTAAGAAGCATAGCCTTCTTCGGGATTTTCCTGTGAACCAGGATTTACTTTTAGTTCGCCAACTGCTGGCATAATTAAGAATTCGCCCAAATCGGTACAACCTGTTCCACTTAAATGCAAATGCGAAAATCCTTTGATAATGCTGTCGGAATAATGGTAAGATGAACACCAATCCCAGCCTTTGTGAAAGTTACTTGGTCCTGCCTGAACTGCACCAAAAGGTACACTGGCTCCAACAAACACATGGCCATGTCCGCCCGACCCTATGTATGGATCGACATATTGAGTTAAGCTATTATCGTTATTGTTTCCACCTGATAATTGGCAGGAAGCAAATACTCCTAACAGCAACGATAATCCTAGTGTTTTGATTGATTTTAATTTTTGCATTTGGTTCTACTGTATGGTTTAGTAATAAGGTTGATATATAATAAGCTTAATGCTTCGGTATTTCTTTTTTGTACACCTTTTGAGAAAAGGCTATAAAACAATCCTTCCTTTTTTAGGTAGAAGCTAACCTGTAACTTTATGATTAATTTACACTTGTTAAATTGGGAATAGGAGCTACCAAAAGGCAGCTCCTATTTGATTTGTATTTAGTTCTTAGTCTTCAACAACATTCCAAGAGATTCCTCTCATGTGTGCCTGGTAAGTTCCAGTTTCGTCTGCAAACTTCACCCCTTTTACTCTATCAAGTGGTAAGTACACATTCAAACCTGCTTCGCTACCAGCAATATCGGCATCAAGATCAGCTTCATCACGAGCAACATCCCATAAGCGGAAGTCTTTGATGTAACCATCCATTTTACCCCAGCCATTACCTAGCCACATTTCACCCCAGCCAGATACATTTGGAGCACCTATATCTTCCTGAACACCTTTTGCTACACCATCAACATAAATTGTTGTTGTTCTTGCAGCATCGTCGTGAACGATAGCAACATGTTGCCAGATACCCGACTTAATAGACTGAGCCTCGGCTCTAGGACCTTGCCAGCCGTTACCTGCATTGGTAAAGTTCCAAAGACGACCAGTATTCAATACATTTTCCTCGGTCAATTCAGTATATCCGTATACCCAGATACCATATTCACCATTGTTAAAGAATTCACCTGTACCGTATCCGAAGAAGCTCTTCACTTTTACGTTAAACTCTACAGTATAATCGCCCTGAGGAGTATAGTTAGGAGTAATTCTTAAACCAATAGCTGAAGCTACATCTCTGTCAACAAGAATACCATCAGAATCAGCTACCAACATAGAGTTGATTACCTCGATTGCAGCCACTAAAGCATCAGCTTTATCATCCAATGCAGATTGACGACCTTCGTTCGCAAGAGCATCATTCGCATCAGCAAGTAACTCATCAATGTAAGCAATAGTACCAGCAGGATAATCACCATCCTGATCACCTTCTACAATTGTCGCTTTGAAATCTGTTAATTCCTGAATCGCTTCCTGAAGTTTTGCTTTATCTAAAACAATTACCGGAGGTTCAGCAACCCACTCTACTTTCCCTTTAATGCTAGCAGTATAGTTCCCGCTTACATCGCTAAATTCAGATCCAAGATCAGATCCCAATGGGAAGTAACAAACAAGTCCTGATTCTGTTCCTTCGAATGAAGCAGTTCTGTTTGCATTAATGGTTGATTCATCCAATACCGAATTCCAAACTCTGAAGTCTTTCACTAAGGTATTACATACACGATCGGTCCAGGTTGGGCTGTTACCGATAACGAAAGGAGCATCAGCAGCCAAAAGGTGTGTGTTATCAACTTCTGCCACTTTTGCACCGTTTATAAACAGTTCGTGGTGAGTTCCATCGCTGGTCATAGTAACATCCATCCATTCTCCAGACTTCATTGTACCAGGTCCAGCCTGATCACCTGAATCTACCCAATTACTATTTCCTGTTACGATCTGGATTTTACCATCGCTAAAGTATCTTGCAGCGAAACCACTATCAGGACCCATTTGCTCAGCAGCAAATAAGTTGTTTGAATAGCCTTTTGTGTTTAGATCAACAATGTAACACTTCAATTCAATTGTCCATGCTCCACCCAATACAGTTTTGATATTATCAGAAATCTGTATGTAGGTATCATTTTCCTGCTGAATCCAAGGCATAGCAACTGCTACAACATTTGCTTTATAGATATCGATATAACGCTGTAATTTCACTGCTGCATCAGAAATATCAGCCTGAGCTTCGGCATTATCTATTTTCCAACGAACCCAATCAATTACAGATTGCAATTCGGCTTTTGAGCCTGGTTTTTGATCACCTGCATTAATTCCTTCTTCTGTTGTCTCAATAAGAGTTTCAGCCTCGGTAATTAATGTTTCCAGAGAAGCAGTATCGAAAGTGCCTCCTTTATTGTCGTCATCATCACAAGCTGCGAAGGTAAATACCATCAAAAAGGCAGCTAGGTAAGACCACAATTTTATATTTAATTTAAATGATTTCATTCTTCTAAAAGATTTAGGTTATTACAAATTGCTATTCATTAAACCACTACCATCTTTATCTTTGGTATTAGCGGTATCCCACCACACTTTAGTATCCATTCTGTCTGTATCTAAAGTGTTTAGAGAAGAAGGCATATTTGCTTCATTTTGCAGGTGCTCATTGTCTGGGTAACGTACACGTTTCACCCATGTTCCAGATGCAACTGATGAACTACCACTTACACCATCGTGTGGCAATGTAATGTCAGGATAATCTGTTCTTCTGAAATCAGCCCATGCTTCAACACCATTCGGGAAGTTAGCAATCCACTTCTGTGTAATCAATTGCTTAAGATCGCCTTCGGTAGCACCAGAAAGTGTTGGCAAACCTGCGATATAATCGCTTGCGTCACCTGAATCAACACCTACATAATCCATAGATGCCTGTACACCTTCCAGGTACAATGCATTTGCATCACCTGAAACCCAACCTCTCATAGCAGCCTCTGCTTCAAGGAATTTAACTTCTGAGTAGAACATTACAGGGCAATACATCTTATCATTAGCACCATCTCCAACAAAGTCGATGTAACCACCTTCAAGGTTAATTGTTGCATAGTTTTCGTCTGCATCCGAAGGAACAAGATTGTATCCATTCTCAATTCCATAATAACGATCGAAACCTGCATCTTCCTTAGTAGTTGGTGCTCCTTCTACCTGGTAAGCAAACCATTTTGGAGCTCTTGGATCTTCGCCCACACTTGATTGATTGTATAAATAATCAGACATAGTTTTAGACATACGAATGTTATTCCAGTTCCACGCCATTTGGTGCAAATAATCGTACCACCCCTGGCTCCACATTGGAACTTTAACTACATCAGCATTGCTTGCCAATAATCCTCCAGGACCACTTACTGCTGCTTGTGCTTCAGCAGCTGCTTTAGTTGGATCAATATTTGCAATTCTCATTGCTAAACGCAAACGCAAAGAGTTACCAAACTTTTGCCATTGCATTGCATCACCATCATAAATCAGATCGTAACCATCGTTATACTCATACTGATCTGCATTTCCTGTAATGGCATTAACTGCTTTGTCTAATCTTGCAAATAAATCTGTATAAATATCTGCTTGTGAGTGGTAAGGAACAGCTTCGGTTCTACCTGCTCCAAAATAAGGAACATCACCATATGTATCTGTAATTCTTGACCACCAGTAACACATCCAAATTTCTTTGATTGCAATAGCGTCAACATATGAAGGATCTTCTCCATATAAATCTTGAATAGAATTCGCTCTACGTAAATCTTTTGTATAGTGCTCGTTCCACTGATTTCCAATCCATCCATCTACATATTCATAACGTGGTGAAGCAAAACCAGAAACGGTATTCGCCCAATACTGAGAATATAAATCAGGATAAAGGTTTACATTACGTTGATAGTTGTCAAACACCGCCTGAACCAATGGATTAAATAAAAACTTAGGTTCTACTGAGGTGGTCGCATCAGAAGGAGTGTTGATATCTCCAAAATCATCGGAGCAACTACTGCCCAGGATAATTAATCCTAATGCGAATAATATTATATTAATTTTTTTCATAACAAATTTCTTTATCTATTAAAATCCAACATTAAGCGAGAATCCATATGTTCTGGTAGCTGGTACCGGAGAGAAATCATACGCTTGTGCAGCATAATCAGTGCTATAAGCACTTGCATCCGGTGCTGTACCTGGAGTATCTTTATAGAAATAGAATAAGTTTCTACCTACTACTGAAACACGAGCAGATTTGATTGGATTATGAGGAATTTTACTCAAAATTGACTTTGGAATGTTATAACCAATAGCTAATTCTTTCAATTTCATGTGAGATGCATCGTAGATGAATTCTTCATCAACTTTTGACAATTGTCTCCAATATTCCTCAGCCGAAATGATTACGTTGTTTGGTCCACCATCCATAGCAACACCATCAACAAAGAAAGCCATACGGTCATTTTCTAATGTTCTTTCGGCTGTACCTGCACTCACTGCGCTTCTTTCCGATGAAGAAAGAATATCTCCACCCTCTTGAATAGAAACTAAGGCAGACATGTACAATCCTTTATAATCAACGCTTAGGTTAATCGATCCGGTCCAGTCTGGTTGCAGATTACCAATTACGTGATCATCACCTTGTTCTGTAGTCATTAAACCATTTTCGTCGATAATGATATCACCATTTTCGTTACGAGCATAGATACTACCAACAATTTGACCAAGGTCTTGATTCAAGTACGAGTAAACGCCCATACCATGTGGAACACGTGGCACACTACCGGCAAGTTTTTCTAAGGTACCTTTGTTCTTAGCAAAGTTAAAATCAAGTCCAACAGTTAAATCATTTGTTTTAACAGGTACAGTTGAAACCATTACCTCAAAACCTTTATTCAAAACTTCACCAATATTCGATAGCACTTCAGAATATCCTGTACTTTGAACAGCTTCCAGGTACCCAATTTGATTCTTTGTTTTTTCGTTATAGTAGGTAAAATCAACACCTAATCTATTTTGGAACATTCTCAAATCGAATCCAATCTCGTATGAATCAGACAACTCTGGATCCAAACCATCCTGAACCCCTTGATAAGGTACATTACCTGTAGACAGGTTATAGTTCCAACTACCAATATTAAATGCCTGGCCAGCTGCCAAGTGCGGATCTGTTGCTTTACCTAATCTTGCCCATGAAGTTCTTACTTTTGCGAAGGATACCCAATCAGGCAGATCAACCATTTCAGAAACCAAAGCACTCAAACTTACAGAAGGATAAAAATAGGAGTTATCCATATCAACTGTCTGTGAAGTCAAAGTAGAAGACCAGTCGTTACGAGCCGTAAAATCAAGGAACAACATGTTCTTATATCCTACTTGTCCAAAACCATATACCGAGCGAACTTCTTTTTCTGTAATGCTTTCAGCAGACTGAATATTTGAACCAGCTCCCAGGAAGAAATCATTCTCAGAAGTCAAGCGACCCGATGTAGAAGACAATTGCTTCATTCTGCTCTTCATGCTATTGGCACCAAAGTTCAAACCAATTGTGAAATCTTCATTAAGATCTTTGTTATAGCTTAACAAGAATTCGTAATTCTCTTCCTTAAAGTTCGATTGTAAAGGATTATAATTTGGACGACTAGAATCTACATTATCAGCAAATAAATAACCTTCAAGTGCTTCGAAACTGTAGCTATCCATACCGTATTTAAATTTTGCCTTTAAATCGGATGTTATTTTTACATTCGCTGCGATATAACCGAAGGTTCTGTTTCTTTCATCCTTGTTGGTTGTTTGCGCCTGAAGAAAATAAGGGTTTCTATAATTTGCATTTGCAGTTGTATACAATTTTTCAACATGCTGTCCACCAAGAATTTCATAACCTGGAGCCAAATCCTGGTTGCGAATATTCATTGGCATGGTATTGAAGTATGAAACATATGAATAGTTTCCAATTTCAGGACGTTCCTTACCTTTTGTGTTGAAGAAAGATACCTTAGCATCAACATTTAACCAATTGTTGATATCATAGTCAGCTCTTAAATCAAAAGTTACTTTTTCAACTTTATGGTCTTCGTAAATTCCATTAAGGATATCTTTTCCTAAAGAAACTCTATAAGTACCTTTATCATTTCCACCAGTGAACGCCAAACTGTGTTTTTGGTTGGTTCCTGTTCTTGTGAAATCTTTTAAGCGATCTTTTTGTAATTCATATGGAATGGTTTCGCCAGTCCATGACTCTAACATCTGACCTGTCATTTCTGGTCCCCATGAAGCTGTTGCATTCTTATCATATACTCCATTGTTACCTTGACCATATTTGTCCTGAAGATCTAACATGTAAGCTGCTTCAGAAATGGTATAACCACCAGAATAAGTAATACCAAGACCTTTACCTCTTGTTCCTTTTTTAGTAGTAACCAAAACAACACCATTACCACCACGCTCACCGTAAAGAGCAGCAGCATTAGGACCTTTCAGGATTGAAACTGATTCAATATCTTCCGGGTTCAAATCGAAAGCACCACCTGCACGAGACGTACCGCCCCAAACACTACCATCGCGGCCGCTTCCATTACTAAATGGCACACCATCAACAACCCATAATGGCTCATCGTTACCAAGTAATGAACTGGAACCACGGATATCGATTCTTGATGTACCACCTACACCACCACCAGATTGACTAATCTGCACACCGGCAACCTTGCCTTGTAATGAACTTACAAGATCAGAATTACCTGTTTGGGTTAACTCATCTGCTTTTACATCCTGAACGGCATAACCAAGAGCTTTCTTTTCTCTTTTAATACCTAAGGCAGTAACAACAACTTCGTCTACTTGTAAAGCATCAGCTGCCATCACTACATCAATTACTGTTTGAGAACCTACAGTAATTTCCTGAGTTGTCATTCCGACAAAACTAAATACCAATACTCCCGATTCATCAGCAGCAATTTCGTATTTACCATCAACATCGGTTACCGTACCAACAGTTGTACCTTTTACAACAACAGATACACCTGGCAGTGACATTCCAGACTCTTCAGTTACCGTACCTGTTACAGATTTCTGTACAGCTACTGCTGAATTGTCTTCAGATAGACTGTTAACGTTTGCATTTGCAGCAAAAGGCGAACTTAATACTGCAACAAGCAAGGCTAAACTACTAATCTTCCTTCCAAAACTTAATGGGTTAGTTAAGATGGAATGAAGATTACTTAAATAGCATTTCTTCATAGTTAGTAAATATTAATTATACAATGAACAAAAAAATCATGTGAATTTTTTCTGAAACCAATATTAGCGCAATCGTATTAATTCACGATTAATATTGAATTAATCGCCTCGCGAAATGCATTAACCTTGCTGTATTTGCTTGTTTTTAGGGAGTTTGGGAGAATTAATCTGTTTTTTATAATCATCGCATTTTAGAAGAGGATTTCGTGCTATTACCCGATGCGAAGCTTTAGTTTGGTAATATCATACAAATCTTTTAAAATTTCGTAAAAGTTAGTGACATTTTTTCAAGTGTAATTATCCAAAAAGCCTTATAAATTGGCACTTTTAATACTATTTTATAGCATCTTTCTTCTTAGTCTTAATAGATTTAAATATCTTTGGTACTCACACACGACGTTTTAATTATTAACCAAGCCTCTCATTAAATTATGCGATTAATAAATTGCTTAATTCTCTTACTATTTTTTGTACCTGATCTGATGGCAGATCATGGCATATACTTTAAGTCCAACGAAGTAACCAAGGAGAATAGGACTGGTATAGATATTACCCACAATGGCAACATATCCTATATCACCGATTTTACGATTCACTTTAAGCTATCATTTCGTGAATCGGAAACCCACTATGGTGAAATCTTATCCTTAAAAGAAAATCAAAGCAAAAATTTAATACAGGTTACCTATCGCAAACCAGATATTTTTGTCATTCATAACAAGCGCACAACGAAATTTCATCTTAACCTGGAGGATGAAAAAATCAAAAACAACAGATGGATTGATTTTGAGATACATATAGATGCGGTTAATGATAAAATTAATCTCTTATTTGAAGATAAAAAATTAGAATCGGACATCAGTTTTCCTCAAAATTCGGACTTTGCACTATCGCTTGGTGTTGTCAATAAATATGGATTTTTTATCGATGAAGTTCCATCCATATCCGTAAAGGATATTAGTGTAAGAATTGATGGAGCACCAAGACATCTTTGGCCTCTAAAAAAGACAAACAACTCATTGGTGAAGGATGTACTCTCGAGCAAGTCGGCCAAGGTATTTAATCCTGACTGGGTTGTGGATTACCATAACGAATGGGTAAAAATCAAATCTTTAAATTTCCCAACACTTCCCTCTTTGCTCTACGACAAAGAAAAAGAGCTAATCAATTTCATTTTCATGGATGGAAGTATTCAATCGTTCAATCCATTAAACAAAACCCTATCGAAACTGAAGGAAGAAGTAAAGGGTTTTCCATGTTTCGAAAAGGCGCAGCAAATTATTTATGACAAGAATGGAAATATCAGCACCTACAGTTTCAACAAAAATTTGATATCTACTCTGGATACAAACACTAATACCTGGAGTCGAAATGTTGAATCTTCGGTTCATGATGCTCCAAGATTTTGGCATCACAACAAATTATTACATCCCGAAACCGGCAAAATTACTACCATTGGTGGATATGGATATTATTCTTATTTCAATGATATCCTGTCGTTTGACACTGAGCAAAACAGCTGGAATAAAATTGAATTTTCTGGCGACACCATTCAGCCCAGGTATCTTGCATCTCTTGGAAAATCGGAAAAAAACCCAAATACAGTTTTCCTATTTGGGGGATTGGGTAACTCTATGGGGAAGCAAATTTTAGGCAAGGAATTCTATTACGATTTGTACAAAATTGATTTCGAGAAGAAAAAAATTAAGCACCTGTGGGATTACGAGTGTGACGAACAATTCCAGTTCCTGCCAATAAATAGCATGAAGCTCAATGCAAGCGACAGTAGCTTCTACACATTAATGTTTCCATCGACTAAACAAAATACCTATCTAAGAGCAATTAAAGGATTTGTTCACGAACCAAGAATTGTTTTTATTGGCGACAGCATACCATACAATTTTCTTGATATTGAGTCCTTTGCCGATCTATATTACTGGAACAGTGAAAATAAGTTGATTGCCATCACTTCTCATCAAACTGAAGATGAGACCCATGAGGTAAATATCTACACCATAAGTTACGAACCAGGAAATAAAGATGACTTTAACATTAACGGTGTTGGCCTACCAATGCCGGTCAAAATTTTCTATACCATACTGGCTGTTGTTCTTGTCCTTTTTGTCGCTTTAATTGTGAGAAAAATCCGTAAGGAAAAAGAGAAGAAAAACAAAAGTGAGTATAAAGTATATACATCACCAGATATTTTTGAAGCTCCAATATCAGATTACGAAATACCAAAAAACAATGCCATTATCATGTTTGGTGGTTTCCAGGTGTTTGATGAGAAAGCAAAAGATATCACTTATCGATTTAGCCCCACACTTAAGGAATTGTTCCTGCTTATTCTTTTGAATACTATTAACGAAGGAAAAGGAATCTCTTCCAAGAGAATTCAGGAATATTTGTGGCCCGATAAATCGGAAAGTAAAGCCAAAAACAACCGTGGTGTTAATATTAAAAAACTACGCGGTATTCTTGAAGATTTACCTGGAACCGAGATTATTTTCGACAACAATTACTGGAAAATTACACTTCCTGAAAATATTTTCTGTGATCTTGACTATGTGCAGAAAGGAATCAAATCCATTCGTGAACAAGGAAAAATTGAAAACCTTGCAGAAATAATTATTATCCTTCAGCGTGGTGCCATGCTAAGAGATATTTTTCCAGAATGGCTGGATTCATTTAAAGATTTTAACACAGGCATGATTGTTGGTACTCTGGAAGAAATCATTAAAGATTCTAAAACCGATAAAGTCATCGCCCTGGCAATTTCAAATGTAATATTTGAATTTGACCAAATGAACGAAACTGCCTTAAAAACTAAATGTTGCCTGCTCGCTACTCAAGGCAAACACAGTCTGGCAATCGAAACATTTGAGCATTACAGGAAACTGTATTTAAAATTCTACAACGAAGAGTATCAATATTCCTTTAAGGATATTGTGAGTAAGGAAATATCGTAGCAAATAAAAATCCCTGATGCAGTTGAACTACATCAGGGATTTTTTTTTAACTAACTTTTAAACTTGCATCTTTTGATAAATCCGGAAAGAGTTGCCGAAGCTCCTCGATCCGGATATCACACTACTACTACAAATTCTTTAATGCGAATGCATAAGCTCCAATTCCAATGGCTTTACTTGCCCCAAGTTTACTAGAGCACACAGCCAAACGAGGGTTTGGATCATATTTTATTGTCTTTTCTGTACCAGGAATTTTAATATCTGTTGAGTGATCTGCCGCAAACTCTGCAAATTCATCCTCATTATCGATATTGTAGACTTTCTGAACCAACCTTGGTAAAGATTCCCCATTTGAGGTAAAACACTTGCCATTCATTTCTTCCAATGCGGCAGGCATATACAAATCGTGCGCTCCTGTTAAGCCACCACCAATTACAGCAATACCATCGGTAATTGTAAGCAAATTGGCCAAACTATCTCCCAGGCATTTACCAAATATTCTGAACGATTCCAGTGCAGCATCTTTATCTGCATGCGTCTCATCCATAGCTACATCGTACACATCTTTTGGCATTAATTCCTTGCTATATTCTCCTTTTGCTCTTGATAGAAATTCGCGCTGAATTGCTCGCGTACTAATACCCTCTTCTGCAAAACGTTCTGGAAATGTACGACTGGTTGTTAACCAAACTTCTGTGGCAATGGAGTTGTCACCAATCAACAATTCATCATTGTGTACCAATCCACCACCGAATCCGGTTCCTAAGGTTACACCAATTAAATTTTTATATCTTTTAGGGCTTCCTGCCTTCACCAAATTGCTATTGATTTCAGGTAAAACACCTCCAAGTGCTTCACCATAGGCAAAAAGATCACCATCGTTATTAATAAACACAGGAATATTGAACTTTTCCTGCAACATAGGACCTAAGGCTACACCACCTCTAAAAGCAGATAAATTAGGCAAATCGCCAATGATTCCATTTTTGTAATCTGCCGGTCCAGGAAATGCAAAACTAATGGCAACCGGAGCTTCATTCAATTGTCCCAACACTTCCTGAAAGCCATCAACAATGGTCTTCAAGCACAAATCAAGTTGATCTGCATTGGAAGGCTTACGAATTGGTTCAACAATCTCTTCCCCACTTTTCATTGCCGAAAACACAAAGTTTGTACCTCCTGCATCAAGAGTCATTACAACTCTTTCATCTCTCCAAATATTCATTTTACTCTACTCTTTATCGATTATTTTTTATCTGTCTTTGCAAAAAGATTACCCAGGTACAAGAAGTATAGCAAGCATACCAACAGTACAATTACACCACCAATTTGACTTCCTACTGCATCTGAAACAACTCCAAGGAATAGTGCAATTGCACCACCCGATACACCCATAATCATTAAACCTGATACTTCGTTTGCTCTTTCTGGTTGTCTTTTAAGTGCATATGAGAAAATAATTGAGAATAAGTTAGCACAAGCAAAACCTACGATAAAAATAAATACCGATAGCAATATAAGATTACTTACCACCAACATACCAATAAACCCAAGGATTCCAAGAATTACACTGTAAATAAAAATTTTACCAGGAGCATATTTTGCCAGGATAATTGCACCTAAGAATGTTCCTACTGTACGGGCAACAAAGTAAAGACTGATTCCTAAAGCCGCCTGGTCCAAAGGAATGCTGCATCTTTCCATTAAATATTTAGGAATGGTTACATTTAAACCAACGTCGATACCTACAACTAAAAGAATACCAATAAAAAAGGCAAGTATATATTTATCTTTTAACAAGCTAAAACAACCAATAACCGATACATTCTTCTCTTCCTGCTCCTCTTTATCGATTGAGGTCATCCACAACCATAAAGTTGAAATTAAAGTGATTCCAGCATAAAGAGGAAAGATCAATTTCCAATTGCCCAGACTACCAGCTGCAAAACCAGCAATAATAGGTCCTAAGAAAGCAGCAATTGCTTTTACAAATTGTCCCAAAGTTAAGCTGCTGGCTAATTTTTCTCCCGAAACTACATTGGTTAGCAGAGGATTTAAAGCCACCTGAATAATGGTATTCCCAATACCCAAAAGTGCAAAAGCCACAAGAATTACGGCAAAATTATACGAAATTAATGGTACAAGCATTGCAAGAAAAGTAACAGCCATACTCAGTAAAACCGTATTTTTTCTACCAATTTTATTCATCAATAAGCCAGTAGGTACCGAAAAAACAAGGAACCACGCAAATACCATAACAGGCAAAATATTCGCCAATGTATCGCTTAACTGAAAATCAGATTTCACATAATTGGTTGCAATACCAACAACATCAACAAATCCCATGATAAAAAACCCGAACATTACGGGTAGGATTTTCGCAATTGAAGATTTTTCTTTCATAAATAATTAATTATAATCGTTCTATTAATTTAGGTTCTAATACAATTCTTTTGCTCACTCTTTCAGTTGATTGCATCACTTCATGCAAGATATCAACAAGATGATTTGCAATGCTATCTATTGGCTGAGCAATTGAATTGACCTTCGGATTTGAGTAATCGAATAAATCCAGGTTATCAAAACTGACAAACCTTACTGAATCGATTTTATCTTTGTGATTGATATTCATTGCCCAAAGTGCCAGTGCAGTAATCTGGTTATTGGTAAACACAACGGCATCAACATCCTTATCCATTAAATAATTCAACTCCTCTTGCGTACTCTCTTTAATCCTGCTGTTATCAACAATTCGCATAAGATCTTCGTCGACATTTAGCTGGTTCTCAACCAGAGATTCACGATATCCGTCTATCCTTAACTTTAAGGAATAAATATTTGGTGTTATAGATAAAAGCCCAATTTTCTTTGCTCCTTTATTTATAGCAGTATTTACTGCCTCCTTCATGGCATTTTTATTCTCAACCAAAATGTAATTGCCAATAAAATCAGGATGTTCCCGATCGAAAAACACCATTGGAAATCGTTGAGCCGATAAAGTTTTAAGCATCCCCAAATTTTCAAAAGTGGAGGCTAAAATCAAACCATCAACCTGTCGGTTTACAAACATATTTAGCAGTGCATCCTCCTTCTCTTGCTTCTCGTCGGTGCTGCCAATAAGAAGGTGATATCCTTTATCAGCCAATACATCTTCTATTAATCGTCCAATTTTTGCATAAAATGGATTCGAAATATCAGGAACCAAATACCCAATGGTATGCGTTGTGCCTTTCTTCAAACTTTTTGCAATTTGGTTGGGCTGATAATTTACTTCACGCACGTAGGCAAGAATTTTTTCCTGGGTTTTCTTACTGATATTTTTTTCATCACCCTTATTATTCAAAACAAATGAAACTGTTGTTTTGGATAGGCCAAGCTCTTGTGCTATATCTTTAATTGATTTCTTTTTCAAAGGTTTTCGCTTTTACTAAATCGGTTTACTAAATCGATTTATCAAAAGTATGACATTTTTTTTAAGAATAAAAATAATTTTAAGAAAGCATCAGGTTTGAGTTCATTCGCAGACATATTTTCCTTGGGTATAAGCTTCTCTAACTCAGGTAAAATTGTACATTTGTATGTAAGCTAAAAGCATACTCACACCTTTTACCCTAGTACGATAAAGATGAAAAACGAAAAAATTTGTGTTATTGGATGTGGTAATTTGGGAAAATCAATTGCCAAAGGTTTGTTGGAACATGAAAGTTTTAACTCCGAAAACCTTATTGCAACCCGAAGAAAACTGCATGTAATTGAAGATTTAAAGAAATTGGGTGCCGAAATTACTTCAGACAACCTTTATGCAGTGCAACAATCCAACATTATACTCCTTGCAGTAAAGCCCTATAATGTCGGCAAAATTATCAGGGAAATTAAACCTGAAATAAAGGAGGGCAAACATACTTTGGTTTCTTTGGCCACAGGCTTAGGCACAACAGAAATATCAGAAATGTTGGATCATAAAATCCCTGTTTTTCGTGCCATGCCAAATATTGCTGCAGATATTCGAGAATCGGTAACATGTATTTGTGGCAGAAACTCCAATGAAAATCAGACCGAAAAAGTAAAATTCATATTTGATGCAGTTGGTGAAAGCCTTATTATCAATGAAGAATTGATGGAAGCTGCAACCATTTTAGGAGCTTGCGGAATTGCTTTTGTTTTCAGATTTATACGTGCCATGATACAAGGTGGTATACAGATTGGCTTTGACGCCAATACTGCGAATCAAATTGTATCGCAAACTGTAAAAGGTGCAGCAGAAATGCTTCAGAAAAACAGCAATCATCCAGAATCGGAAATCGATAAAGTAACCACGCCCAAGGGTTGTACCATTGTTGGATTGAATGAAATGGAACACCAGGGCTTTTCCTCTTCGCTAATAAGAGGAATTGTTACCTCATTTGAAAAAATTGAGAAATAATAAATAACATGAGCTTGATGTAAAATAAGCCATTCTTTACATGAATGGCTTTAGTTTTATTCTACCAGAAGTAGCTTTCTTGTTAATACCTCCCCATCAACATTCATTCGAAGGATATAAACTCCGCCGGAAAGTCCGTTAAGGTTGAACTCTAAAATGTTGGTAAATTCCGAAACCAGTCCATTTTTAACTTCCGCGCCCTGAGTGGAAAATACACTCCAACTCAATTCACTAAACACGATTTTACTTAAATCGATACTAAACTTACCATTTGATGGATTCGGATAGATCTTTAATTGATCGTTATAGGAGGTTTTTATCTCTTTGTTCAAGCTAACCGAACCACAAATATTACTTGCATTTAAACTGATTGTGTAGGTGCCCGAATTTGAATAAGAGTGCACTGGGTTAGCCTCTTCAGAGGTTCCGCCATCACCAAAGTTCCAACTATACGAAGTAGCATCGATGCTGGCATTCACCAAATTAACTGACAGTTTATTAAGTTGGTAATCAAAATCAACTATTGGTAAATCCATCACCAAAACATTTTTTACAATACTGTCCTTCACTCCATCTTTTTCAACAATTAGCTTGATCTCTTTCATTCCGGTAGTACTATAATTTACGGTATGTGGTCCTTTAGTATTAGCGTTTTGCGGACTTGCTCCATCACCAAAATGCCATTCAAAAGAGTCTGGATCGCCACTCGAAAAATCGGTAACACTAATCGAAGAAGAATGACAAATGGTATCGGCCGACAAATTAAAGCTGGCCAGAAAACCTCCATATGGATCAAATCCATCAAGAGTTTCTACTCCCAGGCCCAAAGGATCGAGCCAAAATTTCAATTGCTCATTACTGTTTGGGTAATTTTCCCAGCTCGATGAAAACTTTGCGTAGTAATCGTTCACTGAATTGCTACAACTTGCGTCTCCACCTGTTAAGTCACCTATAATTCTATGGTTCTCATCAAAAAGTGGTGATCCAGATGAACCTCCCTCGGTTGTACCCACTTCCCAATCCAGAATTTGCCAGCTTGTATTATCATCAAAAGTATAACGAGCATCAGAATAAGTTGCTGTAACAGGAGAGTCGTTATCGATGGATATTTTCTTTGCATCTCCGCTAGGGTGATGTATACTGGTTGTATTTGCCGGAATTCGACCTGATCTGTCCCAGCCAGCGTAATAAGGCGTATACGAAGCTGGAGGTACTACAGAAAGTTCAAGCAGACTAAAATCCAAATTAGAAGTTGTTGCACGCAGGGTTGAGCCTGAGATTGACTGAGAACGTTCAGCATCTTCAAACATACATCCCGAATTTTCGTAGTTAAAATAGAAAATGGCTATATCAGCATTCTCCTGCTCATGAATTACGTGATAAGCCGTTAAAAGGTAAGGCGTACCATCTTGCCTGGTATTGTTGATTAATGCTCCCGATGCAATCCAGCCATTGTATAAAATGTGACAAACCGATTTCTTCTCTGTCTGCCAATCATTCCCTTCCGGACAATTGATATCTACATTACACGAACCCGAAGCTTTAACCGATGATTCTCCTTTTAGTAAATTAAAGATGTTCTTGTAATCGTGCAAAATGCTTTCAATTCTCAATTCGGCACTAAAACCCACGTTTTTAGGTTCAATGTATTCAATTACCAATTCATCCCCTTGTAACGGTTCAATAGAAAATCTTCCTGATTTCTTGTTATTCTCGTGAGTATATGCTCCTAAAACCCGATTCGACTGACTATTGTAAACAAACAATTGCCCTCCTTCAGGAAGTTTAAACTTTGAGAATATCAAGCCCAATGAAAAGGCATTTTCCGATTTTACAGATAACCTCCAAACCTTTCTCCCATCTTTCAATATTTCCCAAATACCATGCTCAGAGCTATTGTAATTCACCTTGTAAGCATGGGCATATTGGGCATTCTTAAGCCTAATTCCCTGACTAGTACTTGTTGCAATGGTGTTTTTATATAAAAGTTCAAAATTTGGCAATTGCAAAGAAACCAATTGATTTTTTGATCCACCATATTTGAAGATAGGCTCTCCACCATGAGAAATTTGTGCTTTTAATGCACCCGAGAGAATAATAAGACTTAACAAAAGTCCTGATCTGAAAATTTTAAACGTCATGAGATTTTTTCTATAGATTCCCAAAAATAACAATAAAGCTGATAATGTCAATCCGCAAAGCCATTGTAATACCCTAAATTAGAAAGCATCAGAATTGTCAATCTAAATATTTAACAATCCAGAACGGGAAGTGTTTGTTTGCCATAGAACGATAATCCTGTTTTTAATCCAAAAAATTTAACTAAATTTGATTATCTATTTATGAAAACCTAATTCCACCAAATGAATACGAAGACTTTTAACTGGTCTGAAAAAACAATTTTAATTGCCGAAGATGTTGAATCCAACTATCTATTTCTGGAAGAGGTACTTGGAAGAACTGGCGCGAATATTATTTGGGCAACCAATGGTCAAAATGCAATTGATATTTTTACCCAAAATGATATTGATTTGATTCTGATGGATATTCAGATGCCTTTGTTAAATGGATTTGATGCCACAAGGGCGATTAAGAAAATTGACCCGAAAGTTCCAGTGATTTCACAAACAGCTTATGCCATGGCCGAAGACCGTGGAAAAAGTATCGCCGCAGGTTGCGACGATTACATTTCAAAGCCCATTTCCAGTCAAAAGCTGCTTAGTTTAATTGATAAGTATCTTTAAATAAAAGTCAAGCTTACATCCTTTAAAAACTTTTCTTCTAACAAACTCACAATCTTTTTCACTACAGTTCGTCTGATTTCAAGCTCAACAGGCAGACTCGGATCCTGGTGTGCAAAATTAATTCGCGTACCCGAAATAATGGAGATCTTATCGCTTTGCAACAAATAGTGAACAATTTGGTCTGCAGGTCCATCACCCAAATCGTAATCAATATTATAATCCTCAAGGATTCTGGCCACCTTACCAATGGTTAAAATCCCTTCTGTTACCAGGTTAATCCCTTCCATATACGAAGCAGGAGGCAATTCAGGATCAGTAATTTTCATTCCGGCTGCAAACTTTAAATTCAATTCACGAGCAAGAATTTCTGCTGTAGTTCCTCCACAAATGATTTTCTTTCCTTTAAAATGATATACGCGCATTGCATATTCCGAATCCTTATCTTCTTCAAAAGGAGGACCTGTACAGATCAATAGTTTTCTAGGTTCGCGGTAGTAAATTACACCGGCATTCGTATCATCTTTGGGTTGATCATTATCATTCCGAGCGGCCTTTTTCACCAGCTGTAAACCCAAATTTCTTGCAGATATAAAAGGAGTTGACCTTACAATATTCTTTACGTAATCCAGCGCATTTTCGTGCCCCCAGCCAAAAGGCAATTCACGACTACCCATTCCCGATTGCATAATGCCATCGGACCAAAACAGGATCCTATCCTCTTTTCTGGCGGTGAAAGAACAGGTTCTCAACTCCTTACCTTGATTTTCTTCACTATCCAGGGTAATGGTTCTCCAACCCGGATCGTACACTTCCGAACCTCTCATCACCACACAACAAGGATTATCGAACTCGATAATTCTGGTGGTGCCATCGTATTCAATATCAATAATTGTAAAGGTGGAATAGCTCACCTTTCTAACACTACAAACGGGCAGCGTATTCATAATGATTTCGGCAATGGAGATAACATCCTTGTGCTCTACCGTAAAATTCATTGCCATAGATGCAGTTAAGGTGGCCAAAACATTTGCCTTTACACCACTTCCCATTCCATCGCTCAAAACCGCAATGGTTCTGTTTTCCTCTTTAATTCTTGTCGATAGAAAAACATCACCACATATCATATCTCCGTGATGAAACAGCTGCTGGCAATCTATATCAATGTGAAATTTATCTTCCATTATTCAGATTTTTCGTCATCACTCGGTGTGTGAGATTTAATAATTGAATTCAATAGTTTTTCTGTTTTGGAAGCACTCTCTCCCAACAGAAATGCAATTTGCTGCACGGTTTGGAGGTTTTCCTTAATTACAGCTCTAGCTCTTCCAATTACCTCTTCTTTTCGAACTTCCGGCGCATATAAATCTCGAATAATACCACCTACAATCTTGTTCTTTTTAATGGTAAACACCGATACATTAAATAGCGAATTTCCGTAATGAACATCTTTATTCAAGATATCTTCACCGTTTAAAATTACCGTAGAAAACAGCTTGTGAAAAGGGATTAATTTGGTTAAATCCGCATCTACTAAACCTGGTATAATTTCACTCAACAGCCTGGTTTCCTCTCCAAGAAGATCAACAAAACTCTTATTCGATTCTATTACTTTTAAATTCTCATCAACGATAACAACTCCCGAAGGCAGTTTTTGTAGCATGGCTGATACCGTTTCCGATGCTTCCTGGGCTACAACTCGTTCTTCATTGGCAATACGTTCCGATTCTTTTAAAGCGGTTTTTGTTTTCGATAACTTCTCGTTTGCCGAATTCAACTCTTTAATAACAGAGTTCATATTTTTAATGGTATAAGAAGAGCACATTTCGTAATTAGCCAATCCCTGGCATTTGGCAATGGCAAATTCTCTACACGATTCATAACCGCATGAACCACATCCCAACTGATCCTCAATTTTCTCCTTCCCCATTTCGATAAGCACTGCATGCACTTCATCTTCCGAAGGGGTTGGCAGGCTCTGTCCTCTCGACTTAAATCCACGGTTTAAATCCAGGTTTTTGTATTCGTCAATTTCTTTTTGCCACTGCTCTTCGTCAAAAGTCTTCAGTCTCTTTCTTACATATCTTATTACCTGCGATCTTCTTGAAAATTTACGCCCCCCGGCAGAGGTACCAGGTCCCATAATACAGCCTTCACAATAGAATAAATCCAGGTGCTGATTCAAGTTGTGCTGAGTTTTAAACTCATTGATGGATCGCAAAAAGTTATTTCTTCCTTCTGTACTAATAATGCCACCATTCAACATGCTGATATCAATATCGGCAGCCTGGAACAAACCATGACTAATTGGGAACAAACCTCCCAATCGTGCAAAAGGAGGATCGAATTCTGAAAACTCCACAGAATTTTCAGTAATCTTGTACTCTTTAAATAATTTACGCAATTCAACAAAACTCAGTACGGCATGAATATCACCATCTGAACCGTTAAAAGCTTTCACATCATTTTTACTGGCTACACATGGCGATAAGGAAACAATTTTTACATTCTTCCCATATTTTTTGCGCACAACTTTTGCCATCGCAACGCCTGGTGGTACAATAGGCGCAAGGTTTTCAACCAAATCGGGGTGAAAGTTTTCGACCTGATTTACCAAAGCCGGACATTTGGTTGAGATGTAATATTTACCATGAAAATTATCGAATAGATTCTTGTATTTATAGGCAACAAGGTCGGCGCCAAATGCAGCTTCTACAACGTAGTCGAAGCCCAAAGCACGGATCATTCCTACAAAATTTCGATAATCTAAGATATCATCAAATTCTCCTGAAATACTCGGATCACAAATGGCAACAACAGGATCGTTGCCACTAAGCAACATTTTAACCTGCTCTTCGGAACTTCTGTATTCGATGGCAGATTGTGCACATACCGTTACACAATTTCCACAGCCAATACACCTGTTACCAATGATATGAGCATAATCATTCTCAATTTTAATTGCTTTGGCAGGACAAACGCGAATACAAGTATAACTTAAATTACACTTGTCCTTATTTGTAAGGATTAAAGCCATAATACGGGGTTTTAGGGTTGGAAACTAAAGATTTCTTAAACAAGGCCAAATACCCCGTTTAATATTTCAATTACACCTTCAGGATCAATTTCTTCATACAATTCATCATCAATTTTTAGAATTGGTCCTTTGGCGCAATTGCCCGTACAAAGTTCTCCATGAAAGAAAACCTTATCTTTTAATTTATTTTCTTCTAAATAAGTATTAATTGCTTTAAGAGCTTTACCATTCCCTCTTGAAAAGCATGAACTTCCCAAACAGATGGTGATTTCGATTTTCTCAGCCATTTAGTTTATTGTTTTTATATCTAGTGCAGTCTAAATATAGCTAAGATCTACTTCTTTTAAAAACTTTTCCTCAAGCAGTGCAACGATATTCTTTACAACCGTTCTCCTAATTTCTAATTCGACAGGCAGTTTTGGATCCTGATGTGCCACATTTATTTTCGTTCCATTAATGATAAAGATCTTATCACTTTCTAAAAGTAGCTTTACAATTCGATCGGCCGGCCCGTTTCTTAGAACTGTATTTTGATTGTAATTGTTTAAGATCCTGTGCACTTTCCCCAAGGTCAAAATTCCTTCGGTAACCAAATCAACTCCCTCGATAAACGATACTGGTGGCAATTCGCTATCGCACACATTTAAATCTACTTCGATTGGCTTTTGCAATTCGCGGGATACAATTCCAGCAGTTGTACCACCACACACAATTTTTGTTCCTTCAAACTCCTGCATTTGTCTCACCAACTTGGCATCCTTGGTTTTTTCGTAAGGTGGTCCTGTGCAAATCATCAGGTTTCGAGGTTCGCGGTAATACAAAACAGCACATGAAGTATCATCTTTAGGCTGATTGCTATTGTTTGCACATGCTCTTTCTACAATGTCATTTCCCAATCGGCGCGCCGAGATATAAGGTTGTTTTCTGATCAATCCCCTGGCAAATTGGTCAACATTATCCATTCCCCAACCAAATGGTAATCTTTTCGATCCCATTCCTGAGTTGGTAACGCCATCCGAGCAAAAAATAATACGATCTTCTTTTTGGGCTTTGAAGCGATAAGAATAAAGAATCTTGCCTTTGTTTGCCTCCCCTTCAGGATGCAACTCTTCACATTCTGGTTGAAAAGATTCCAAACCTCTTAGAATTAGGCAATCTGGATTGTCATAACAGATAATCCTGGTTTCTCCGTCACACTCTATTTCAACAATGGTAAAAGTTGAATAACCTGCTTTTCGTTTGCTACAAACCGGTAAAGTCTTCATAATTACCTCTGCAGCCTTCCTGATATCCTTATTCACCTTCATGTAATTCAGGATCATAGACGAAGTTAAGGTAGCCAAAACATTCGCTTTTACTCCACTACCCAGGCCATCGGAAAGCACAAGAATGGTTCGGCCTTCGTCCTTCAGCTTTCTCGACATAAAAACATCTCCACAAATCGATTGCCCCAATTGGTTTCGTTGCTGACACTCAACCTCTATGTAAAAATCATCGTGCATCCTAATCAAGATTATTTGGCTCTATTCCACCGGTTTATAAAATTCAACTATCGAATTCAGCATTTCTTCAGTCTCCGATGCATTTTCACCAAGCAGGTAAGCAATTTTCTGCACCGTTTCCAGGTTTTTCCTGTTTACCGTTTTCGCCCTGTTTACTACCTCTTCCCTTTGAATATAAGGTTGAGACATGTCGCGAACAATGGCACCTACAATCTTATTTTTATGAATGCTGAACACACTCACGTGCAGCATTTTATTTCCGTGTTTGATATCTCTTTCCAAATTATCTACACCAGTAGACAAGGCAGAGGCAAATAACTTATGGAATGGAATAATTTTTTTCAGATCGGCATCAACCAAGCCTGGGATGGTTTGGTAAACCTCCTCTATTTCTTCTCCTAATATTCCTGCAAAACTCTGATTGGCCTCTATAATTTTAAGTTCATCGTTGACAATGACTACTCCCGAAGGAATTTTACGAAGCAAGGCCGACGATTTATCCTGTGCAATTTTTCTCATGTATGATACACACATATTGGGTTCAGATCGATCTTCCAAATATGCCTCTGCGAACTCTCTACACGAGTTGTACCCACATCCACCACAGTTGATTTCATCCTTTTCGGAGTATTTTCCAATCATGGTTAAGGCTTCTTTTATACTATTTTCGGAATGTTCGTACTTTGGAATAGGCGAAATAGAATCAAAATCTCTTTGAATGGAAAAATCTGTATTTAATACAACGGCTTCTTCCGAATCCAGTTTGTTGATTACCTCTAATCGTTTAATAGCAGTTGAATATTCCTTTTCTGCTCCAGGTCCGTTTACACAACCACCTTCGCAAGCCAGAAGTTCCAAAAACAATTTATTGGTTTTCCGGTATTTATTTAGATCGCTCAGAACGTTTTTAATATTGCCAATTCCCGAGAAAGTCATGTATACAGCATCTGTTGCTGTTACGTTTTCTTTCATCCCCATTATCATTCCACCATCAATCGGGTAAAGAATTCCACGTCCGGCTTTACCAGGAATAAAGCTGTTATTTTCTTGAATTTCGGGAAACAGGTATGGATCAAGATTTTCTTCCTCTAGCCAGTTCTTTAGATCCGTAAAAGTTAAAGATGCATCAAGCAGGTTGGGGAACTCGTCGCTTTCGGCCTTTTTGGCAATACAAGGACCAATAAAGACCACCTTCGAATCGGGGAACTTTTGCTTTAGATACTTGGCATGTGTCAGTAATGGCGATAAAAATGGTGTGATATTGTCCTTGAAAGCAGGATAGTGTTTACAAATCATCTCTACAATTGAAGGACAGGCCGACGATATGTACACCCCGTTCTCACCCTGATCAACATAACTTGAAACCTGTTTGGATACCTCCTGCGCTCCAAGCGCTGTTTCTGATACTTCGGCAAAACCCAACTCCTTCAGCGCAGCGATAAATTGCTCATCCTTTAGGTTAGGGAACTCCGTTACAAAGGAAGGGGCAACTGAAACAACAATTCTTTCTCCGCGAAGAATCATCTTCTTTACGCGTTTCACATCGTCTCGAACCTTTTTGGCATTCACAGGGCAAATCTGTGTACATGTACCGCAATAAATACAATCGTTATGAAGTATCTGTGCTGAATTGTTAACCACCTTAATTGCCTTTAAAGTACATTCCCGAATACACTTGTAGCAATCCTGGCAATCGTTCTGTTCCGTATAAACTGGTTTTAATACATCCATAAGGTCTAATTGAAATCAAGCATCCTAATAACTTCTGCAAAGTTTACTATTTATGTTACAGATAAATGCTGTTGCAAAGTGTTTGGGAACACATCCAATCTATTCATAACCGGTTTAAATAAGCCAGTCTTATGGAGGCAGATCAGAGTAATACTTATTAAACCAGGTGAGAAAACCATTCTAAATAAGAGTAAAAAACGATTCATTTGCGTACATAAAACGTTCATTATCGTACAGATAAACACACAAATCTACATCCTCATTTTTCATTAATTCTCTAATAACTTGTTAGTTCTATCCTTCGGCTTAGTATTTGATACAATCACAAAGTGATGATTTTGATTTTCAATCTTTTATCACATCTCTAATCGCTAAATTAGACCAATATCAAATCAAAAAATAATGAAAAAGACAAACCTATTTGTAACAATTTGTGCACTGATGGTATCATCCATTATAAATTTTGCACATGCTCAAGAAACACCTAATCAGGAGTGGAATCAGTTTAGAGGAGTAAACAGAAGCGGATCAGCAGACAATGTTCAACTGACCAGCTTCAATGAAAAAACCCCAAAACTCATTTGGAAAAAAAAGCTTGGCGATGGCTTTTCTGAATTAACCATTGCAGGAGGCAACATCTACACCATGATCAGCGAAAGGCAAGATAGCATAACTGGAAATGAATTTATTGCAGCGTTTGATGCCAAAACAGGTGATGAAATCTGGAGAACAAAAGTGGATAAAATGTTCTTCGATACCTTTGGCGATGGACCAAGGTCAACACCCGCAATTGGAGAAAATAACATTTACAGTCTTAGTAGTTACGGCAAACTTACCGCCAACTCAAAAAAAGATGGCAAAACATTGTGGCAAATCGATTTTATGAAGGAGTATGGAAGTAAAATTCCTCGTTGGGGATTTAGCTCATCTCCTGTTCTGGTTGGCAAGAATGTGATTGTTGAGGTTGGTGGAACCGATTCTCGAGCTTTTATGGCTTTCGATAAAGAAACGGGTAAAGAGGTATGGAAAAAAGGAGAAGGTATGGCAACTTACAACTCTCCTGTGGTAACTAAAATTAACGAAGAAGAGTGCATTATTTTTGCCAACGGACGAAAAGTTTATTCCTTAACAACTGCAGGCGATACTCTTTGGACCTACAACTCACCAGTGAGCAATCCTACAGGAATGCCAATAGTTTTTGATGGGAATAAAATTTTTATTTCCGCAGTTAGAAACCCTGCATTTATTGTTCTGGAAGTTAATGATAACAAGGCAAAAGAAATTAGCCGTGGAACAAGTATGAAAAATGACTACAGCTCTTCACTTCATCACAATGGCTACGTATACGGTTTCCATGTAGCAGCATTGCAATGTATTTCTGTTGAAACGGGTGAGAAAAAATGGACCAAACGAGGTTTTGGCAAAGGAAGTTTAATTCGCCTTGGCGACCAGCTTATGGTTTTATCTGACAAAGGAAAACTGATACAGGTAAAAGCAACGCCTGAAGCCTACACAGAGTTGGGAAGCATACAAGCCATAGAAGGCAAATCGTGGACAGCTCCATCATTTGCAAATGGTAAAATCTATTTAAGAAATCTAACAGAAATGGCTTGCTATGAATTAAAATAATTCAGAAATTGAGTCTAGATCAAAAAAAATAATCAATAAAACATACCCAAAATGAAACTGAAAAAACTACATGCCTTCGTGATGTTTGCACTGTTTTTAACGCCTTCATTTCTCTCAGCTCAAACCGCTGATGAGATTATTGCAAAACACATTAAAGCACATGGAGGAGCAGAAAAATGGGAACAGGTGAATGCGCTAAAAATTACCGGAAGGTTTACCGCGTTTAGCCTCGAAAAAGATTTTACTACCTACAAAACCAAATGTGGTGCCTACTATTCCGATTTATATCTTGGAGAACAGCATGTTTTCGAAGGTTTTAACGGAAAGTGTGGCTGGACAATTGATCCCTGGCAGGAGATAGATTTTGCCAGAAACATAAATACCATCGAAACCAATGTATTTAAGCAAAAGGCCGAATTTTTTACTCCTTTTTTAAACTATAAGGAAAAAGGACATCAAGTTGAATTCGTTGGAAAAGAAAATGTAGATGGAAGTGAAATGTATGTTCTGAAACTCACTCGAAATGATGGAAAATCAGAAAAATGGTTTTTGGATGCCAAAACCTATTTGGAATATAAATGTGAAGCTTCCTGGGTTGATTTTGCACGACCAGCGCCAGCCGAAATGTATTTCGATGATTTTAGAAATGTAGACGGTATTATCCTGCCATTCTTTGTTGAGCGCATATTCTGGCAACGCGATCGAATTACACAAATTGAAAATGTAGAAATTAATCCTAAAGTTGATAAGTCATTATTTGCAATGCCCAAGCGTAAAGAAATATCAAAATTAAGCTTTATGCAAGGCGATTGGAATGTAAAACTGGAATTTGTAGGAAGACAAGGAACCTATCAGGAAAGGGGAACTACAGAGTCATGTATTCAATTTGCATCAACCAATTTATTGCAAGAGAAAATTAGCTACGAAAACTATTTTCCAAATACCCTTAGCATTAATTTCACATACGATGCAACAAGTAAGAAATACAGAATTGCAGCTTTCAACGATTTTACCTCAACTTTTGACATGTTCCAGGGAGATTTAAATGAAAATACCCTAATCATGGAAGACACCCATATAAGCTATTCTGAAAACAAAAATGCAAACAGAACCTGTCGTCAGTTCATATACACAAAAATTGATGAGAATCAGTTTACTGTAGAAAATAAAATTTCGAACGATGAAGGCAAAAACTGGATTCCACAGGCAAGATTAACCTACACCAGAAAAACCAACGAAAATCTATCGAAAAAATAGCTACGGATGAACCTTTGAAAATCCTCAATCATTCCTGCTTGAGGATTTTTTAGAAAGAAAAACCCCGAATTACCAGTTCGGGGTTTAATTTAGTACTCAATCAACCATGAATTAAATACTAATCAGAGCTTCTTTTATAAATTATAGTGATGATTTATGTCTCGTTTAATAAGTATTGTTAGCTAATTTTAACAACACATTAAAACTACCCCTTTTTAATATTATGTGCAAATAATAATTTAAAATAATGTTCACATGAATTAAAAAATTATTAACACCCACTTTAAATTAAAGCTTTACTATTCTAATAAGCTTATCATTACAGTCCTTCCTGTATAAACTCTTTTCGACTGATCTTGTGCCCGTTACAACCTTCCAAAATAATCTCTCCTGTTTAATTTTTTAAAAACAAAAATTTACATCTCATTCAGCCACCCATCTATTCCAACATAAGAGTTACTTTACCAGCCAATCTTTAAATCAAATTATGCTTATATTCGAGGGCCTAAAAAACAGATCTAATATGGAAATATTATATACAATTCCCTTGATACTACTGCACTTACTTACTTTTATGGATGCAATTAAAAATCGAAATGGCAAAAATGGTATTTTTAGACTATTTTTAGCTTTGTTTCCACCAATTATTGGTCCTGTAATCTATTACTTAAGCAAACGAAATCGCACAAGAGAATTTCTAAAAAATGAAAAAAGGTACGCTTCGTAAATGATTTAAAAAATATGCAAGAGCCAAAAGAAATAATTGCCTTTTACAATCTCGAAAACTTTTTCGACACTAAGGATGATCCTCATAAGAATGACAATGATTACCTTCCCCATGGAAGTAACCATTGGACCGAAAACCGATACCTGGGAAAAGTGGAAGGAATTACTGCCGCTATTGAATCTATACAGCCCGAAAAACTGCCCATCGTTATTGGAGTTGCCGAAATTGAGAACTCAACCGTACTGAAAGATTTAATCTATCAGCCGGCATTTAAAGGGGAATACAAATATGTGCATTTCGATAGTCCTGACAGAAGAGGAATTGATGTTGCCCTACTTTACAATCAAAACCTGGTGCAGATTTTGGAATCCGAAAAAATTCCTGTTAGAATCAACGGAAATTCTCATTTCGCAACCCGAGATATTCTTTATGTGAAAGCCAAAATAAAACAGGACAACGTGCATTTTTTTGTGAATCACTGGCCTTCGAGAGGAGAAGGAATTATGGCATCAAATCCAAAAAGAGTGGCGGCTGCAGAGTGCCTTCACAATAAAGCCAAGCAGATATTAAATCAGGATAAAGAAGCCAAAATTCTGATTATGGGCGATTTTAACGATTTACCGGTGAGCAAATCCATCAGTAAGCATTTGCAGGCAAAAGCCCATAAAAACATTACCGAGCAGCAGTTTTATAACCTTGCTGCCATTCCCTATCAAAAGAAAATGGGTAGTTTGTTCGCGAAAAAACACTGGCTCATGTTCGATCAAATTATCATCAGCAAAGGATTGCTTACAGGGAAAGGCATCCGCATTTCAGCTCCACGCCTCACCATTCACGGCGACAGAAGCTTGCTGTATTTCGATCAGCAGGCAGGCATTTACAAACCAAATCGAACCTATACCTACCATACCTATCATGGAGGAGCATCCGATCATTTACCTGTATATGTGGCATTGGATTAAAATAAAAAGGCTGTCAATCACAGATTAACAGCCTTATCTTATATCCTGGTTTCTTGAATTACTTTACAGCAATTGTTTCAATTTCTACCAAAGCTCCAAGTGGAAGGTCCTTAACAGCAAATGCAGCACGAGCAGGACAATCTTCTTTGTAATATTCACCATATACTTCGTTCATTACAGCAAAATTTGAGATATCGCTCAACAAACAAGTCGATTTTACCACATCTTTAAAGCTATAACCAGCTTCTTCCAAAATGTAGCCAATGTTTTTCATTACCTGTTCAGTTTGCTCCTTTACACCACCTTCAACAAATTTACCGGTAGTTACGTCAACAGGAAGCTGACCTGAAATGTATAATGTTCCGTTTGCTTCTACTGCCTGGCTGTATGGTCCGATAGCCTTTGGCGCTTTTTCTGAATTAATGCACTTTTTCATTTGAGTTAATAATTAGTATTTGTTAAAAATTCGTTTATTTTGCGGCTGCAAAGTTAAAAGAAAAATGCATTAATGAGAATAGCTATTATAGATAATTACGATTCTTTCACCTATAACCTTTCGCACATTGTTGAGCAGTATTGCGATGAGTGCATTGTAATGCGAAACGATAAACTTGATTGGGAAGAATTGAAAACTTGCGACAAAATTATTTTTTCTCCAGGACCTGGTCTACCATCAGAGGTCAAGGTAATGGGCGAAATTCTAAATCGATATGCAGGCAAAAAAGCTATTCTAGGCGTTTGTTTGGGCATGCAATACATTGCCGAGTATTATGGTGCCAAAATCTTTAACCTTCCTGATATCGTACATGGTGTGCCGAAAACAACACTAATTGTGGAGTCTTCAGAAGTTTTGTTCAAGAACATTTCTGAGCGTTTTCTGTCGGGCAGATATCATTCCTGGGCAGTTTCAAGAAAAAACTTTCCCAATTCGCTGCTCATTACCTCCACCGATGAAGAGGATGTAATCATGTCCATTCGTCACAAAGAGCTGGACCTTTGTGGCGTACAGTTTCATCCCGAATCGATTATGACTGAAAATGGAAACCTAATGCTTAAAAACTGGATTTCGGGCTAAATATTTTCGCAAAAAAAAGAGCTGCACTTTATGCAACTCTCTTGATATTTTATCTTTAAGCTTCTTAGAATTGAATATCCTGCCAAGCTTGTTTCTTCTCGTATTTTAAATCTTGTAGAATTGAAGAATCCACATTAATCATGAAATTGTAGGACTGATAGGTTCCAAAAGGAATGGTATTGAAAGACATCTTCCAACAATGCAAGTCTCTTGTAATGGTAAATTGAGTTGCCGTTACTTCCCCATCGGTAAAATCATAGCCCGAAGAAAAGCTCACCTTCCATTTTGGTGTAAGGCTAAACTGTCCGCTAACACCCATATTCTGATTAATTGTTTTTCTGTTTCTAGGCTTTGAATAAGTCCAGCCGTAGTCAATTGAGAACGACCAGGGTATATCAAAGTCCACGTAGCGAGGATCGCGCCATTTTTCTGGTTGATCTTCATCGTTTTCCCCACTTCCACTTTTGGTATTTGGATTTAAATCTTTAGAGGATAAACTAAAACCAACATCGATAGAAGCTTGTGTTAAACGTGGTCCAAACTCATCAATTTTATTTGTTCCGTTGGCATTTAGCTTGTAAGGATCAAGAGTTCCATTAAAATTCAAATCTAATTTTTTATTAAAGATTTTGGTTCTACCAGTCATTCTAACCGGAGACCATTTCAACGAATCTGCAAACATGTTATAGGAAGTCGAAAATTTCAAACTCTCCAGAATTTTTACCTTTTTCAAATCTTCCAGGCCAGTTGTATCATTTGCCGTACGAACTTTAGCCTCAATATTATTATCCAAACTTAAGCTCACACTACCCGCTTCTTGTGCTCCAGATGGAGTCCCATACAAACTACCTTCAAAAATCGAATACTCCTTTTCTAAGCCGGTATTCTCGTCAATGTAAGTTTTGTAATATTTTTCTCTTGGCACACCAATTTCAGGAGTATAGCTTACGCTAATAGTTGGGGTCATTACGTGACGAATGGCAGCTACCTTTGATGTTTCTTTAAAAGTATACATACCATAAATCTTAGGACTTAATGATAAAGATGCACTAGTCGAGTAATTGTGCGCATATCTAAATCCTTGAATGGTATCAACTTTAACGTCACCATCTCCTCCATCAGCTTCAGGATCCCACGATTTGCGTATCGATCTTGAGTACAAAACACCCTGATAATTCAAAGTTGGAGAAAGCGTTAAATCCTTCGTTAGCTTAAAATTGGTTGTAATTGGAATGCTATGCTGATATCCATTTTGCCAATCCTTTTGCAGAGAAGAGTTCATCAACTCACTCTCCTTGGTATTGATTCTATTCTCCAATTTCGAAGAATAACTCACACCCACCTTATCGTACCAACGTAGATTTGTACTTTTCCCTTTCTTTCTGAACGGATAAATCTGGGTCATATTTAGCGACATACTTGGCAAGGTAAGTGCAATGGTAGTATCGCGACTATTTTGCGAATGACGCAAACTGGCATTCAAGCTAAACGGACTATCAGCCCACTTTTTACTATATGAAATACTCGACTGCTTCTGGTTATTGGTAATTTCATTAATAGAGGTCGAGTTGTTTCGGTCATTATTCGATGTAGAAACATTTACCGAAGCCGAAAAAGTGCGGTAAGGATTTGCCTTTGCATCCTGGGAGTGATTCCAGCGAATGGCAAAATCGGTTGTTTCGTAATAATCAGGCAAGCCTTTATCGCCATACTTGTTAAAGTGATATTCGGTTTGCAAAGTACCACTGTAACGATACCTGTTTTTGTATTTCGATTGCACGTATGTACCCCAGGATCCATTCGAAAAAATATCTCCGGTCACCGATAAATCAAGATAATCATTTATGGCCCAGTAATATCCACCACCTCTCAGGTTAAAACCTCTTCTCTGCTCTTCACCATAACTTGGTATAATAATACCCGAAGAATAGGTTGAGCTAAATGGGAAAAGAGCAAAAGGCAAACCAATTGGCAAAGGCACATCTTCAAGAACCAGGTGCAAAGGACCCGATACAATTTTATCGTCCTTAATCATTTTGGCCTTTGTCATTTTCACATAAAAATGCGGATGCTCGTGGTCGCAAGTGGTATATTTACCATTTCTCAGGTAAAATATTTTATCGTCTATCTTTTTGGTAATTTCACTGTGAACAAAACCACCCTCCTGCTCTGTAATTACTTCGTTAACCAGACCTTTACCCGTATCAAAATTATATCTTAACTCCTTACAGGTAAATTCTTCCGATCCATCTTTAAACTCAGGTGTAAACACATAATTTCCGGTAGAATCCTGTATTCCGTAGGCGTAAGCTTGTTTTTTCGCAAGGTCCAATTCAATATAATAGGCCTTTAACTCGGTTTCGCCATATTTCACAAATGCATTCTTGGTAAGAAATACCTGCTGACCAGTTAAAGAAAAAATAATTGTATCGTCACAATTGTATTCTACAGCAGTTTCGAAAAGGGGTTTTTCTTCTTTAGTAGAATCTACAACCGTACTATCCTGTACCGTATTGATGGTATCTTTCTGAATCGTAATTTCCTCTTTTAAAATCTTTTCAAGCGCATAGGAGCTAAAATCGGCATGTAATTTGCCTTTAGAGTGTGAGTAGTTAAAATTCTCAATAGCAAATATGTTCAATGGTAATATTGCGCCAATGAAAAGAATAAAAACCTTTTGTAGTAATTTCAATTGCAATTTATATCTGTTATTTTTGTAAAAGATCTGATTAACTCTTGATCTGAAAGTTAAGTTTCAGTTCAAGCTTAGGTCGCCAAAAATACAAATAAAAGTACTATAATCCCTAATCGAAATGAACTTGAAAACATTTTTTAAGTTCTTTTATGAATTTTGTCTAATGAACATTATCACCAATAAAATTATAAACCGATTATTTACAAGAACATCACTTGCCTTCTTGCTGTTGTTTGCATGCCTTGCCAGCACGAATAGAATTTATGCTCAAGATCAGTCTTACCATATTAAAACAGTAGTTATTGATGCAGGACATGGTGGAAAAGATCCAGGGGCACTTGGAAAAACTTCACGTGAGAAAGATATCGTTCTTAATATATCTTTGAAGCTTGGCGGATACATCCAAAAGTATTTTCCTGGCGTAAAGGTAGTCTACACTAGAAAAACTGATGTTTTTATCCCGCTAAATAAACGATCGGAAATTGCCAATAAAAATAAAGCAGACCTCTTTATTTCCATTCATGCCAACGCTAACAACAATTCCAGAATCAGGGGAACCGAAACATATACTTTGGGTTTGCACAAAACCGAGGAAAACCTTGCTGTTGCGATGAAGGAAAATGCAGTAATGCAATACGAAGACGACTGGTCGACAAAATACGAAGGCTTTGATCCTAACAATCCGGCATCCTACATTATTTTTAACTTGATGCAGGGTGTGAATCGCGATAAAAGTATCAGCATGGCTGAACTAACCGAGCACCAATTTAAGCACAGGGTTGGCCGTCACTCCAGGGGAGTTCGTGAGGCCGGCTTTTGGGTGTTGAAACAAGTTAGTATGCCGTCTATTTTGGTTGAAGTAGGATTTATCTCAAATCCGACAGAAGAGAAATTCCTGAAAACAAAACAAGGTCAGGATTACCTGGCAAGTGCAATATTCAGAGCATTTAGAGCTTATAAGGATAAAATTGAGCAGACCAGTGGTGTACTAAGCAAGCAAGAGGAAAATGAAAAAAACATTGCACAAGAAATAAGTGAAGAGGCAAATACAGCCGAAGAAGTTGAGTATTGTATCCAAATTAAATCTTCCACAAAACAGATTCCTCTTACCGCCCGAAGCTTTAAAAACATAATGGATATCAAAGAAAGACAGGTAGATGGAACATATAAATATACAGTTGGTTCAACATCTGATTACGCTGAAATTCTGAAATTACAAAAATCCATCCGTAAAAAAATTAAAGATTGTTTTGTGGTAGCTTTTTACAAGGGAAAACGAATTTCTCTGACAAAAGCGAAGGAACTTCAAAAAACATGATTAGTTTTACAATGAACAAACTAATTATTCCTGCGTACAATATATATTATATAATACAGTTGGTATGAAAATATCTAAAGATGCAATAATAGGGGTTGTCGTTATTGGTGCGATTGTAATCTTAATTTGGGGAGTGAATTTCCTTAAAGGATTCAACATGCTTTCCTCCGAACAAACTTTTTGTGCCAAATACGAACGTGTTGATGGATTGAAAAATTCAAGCCCTGTTACACTACGAGGATATAAAATTGGTCAGATCAAATCGATTCGATTTAGTCCAAAAGCTGATAATCTAATTGTTGAATTTTCCATTTCAGACGAATTCCAATTGCCTGACAATACTGTAGCCCGTATTGTTAGTTCCGATATCATGGGTACAAAGGAAATCAAACTAATTCCAGGTAATTCTGCAAAAATTCTTGCTACGGGTGATACTTTAATTGGAAGTATCGAAGGCGATTTAAAAGAGCAGGTGAGCATGCAAATGCTTCCTTTAAAAAGAAAAGCGGAAAACCTGATGTCAAGTGTCGACTCTGTATTAACCGTAATTCAATACATTTTTAATAAAGATACTCGTGAAAATTTAACGCGAAGCTTTAGTAGTATAGAGCAAACTTTTCAGAAGCTCGAAAACACTTCGGGAACATTAGATACCATCGTTACCGGACAGAAAACACATATGGAGAATATCATCTCTAATGTGGATTCAATTACAAGCAACCTAAAACAGAATAATAGAAATATCACAAACATCCTTACCAACTTTTCATCTTTAAGCGATTCGCTGCAAGCTGCCGAAATTGCAGAAACCATAAACAATGCCAAACTAACATTGAGGCAATCGAACGAAATTCTTGAAAAAATCAATTCTGGCGAAGGCTCCATGGGAATGCTTGTGAATAATGATACCTTATATATGAATTTGGAAGCTGCTTCGAACAGTTTAACCAATTTATTGATCGATCTAAAGAACAATCCTAAAAAGTACATGCATTTTTCTTTATTCGATACTGGAAAAACGGTTTATATGAATTCCGATAAAACCAAAAAGAAATTAGATAAGGAAAAGCAGACACATTACAGAATCCAGATCCTGTCGTCAAAATCACAAGTAGATCTAAATGATCCAACATTTAAAGGATACAAAAAAGTAAAAGAGGTATATTATAACGGACTTTATAAATATACTTTAGAGGATACTCAGAACTATAAAGAAATTATAAGAAAGTTGAAAAGGGTTAAGGAAGATTTTCCGGATGCATTTATTATTAAAATAACACCTGAGGAATAGCAAAAACATTTAACCGATCCAATTATGGTTAATAAAATCAACTTAACTTATTGAGTTTATTGCCATAATACAGATTCCAAAGCCTTACTTAACAGACGTCTACTTATGTTTTATTTGTGTTTAATTCTAAACAACGTTTTAAGACAAAAAAGTATGATATAGAAACCTGCTAAAAGTCAGGCTTTTAAAAATACACATAGTCTTACTTACTGATTTTCAGTCGATTAAAAAATTTCATTTTTTTTTCATTTCTGTATCATAGATTTATCGTAGGCTACACATTCTTTTTAAAAAAGCAATAGAAAAATAATTTTTTTTTCTTTTTTTTTTTCACAATCTTGCATATGCAAAAATTGACACACCCTAATTTTTTAAAACACTGAAATAGAAATGAATAATAATCACTTCCAGGTTTGGAATAATTGCTTGGCTGTAATAAAAGACAATGTTCCTCCAATTAGCTTCAAAACATGGTTCGAACCAATCGTACCTTTGAACTTGGAGAATCAAGTCTTGACCTTGCAGGTACCAAGCCATTTCTTCTACGAATATCTGGAAGAGCAATACATTGATATTCTGCGAAAAACCTTGCGCAAAGAGATTGGGAATAGCGCAAAGTTGGAGTACAATGTTGTGATGGAGAATAATCACATTGCAAATTCAAAGCCTGTTTCGGTTGTTGTTCCTGGTAATAGCCCTGCGAATACTAAAAATCGCCCGGTAAATATGCCAACGGATAAAGAAGAACAAACCATTCGAAATCCGTTTGTAATTCCTGGAATTAAAAAATTGCACATCGATTCTCAGTTAAATCCCGATTATTCATTCAATAATTTTATTGAGGGTGACTGTAACAGGTTAGCAAGATCGGCTGGAACGGCCGTTGCTGAAAATCCGGGTGGAACTGCCTTTAACCCATTGGTATTATATGGAGATTCAGGTTTGGGAAAAACTCACCTGGCTCAGGCAATTGGGTTAAAAACCAAAGAATTGTACCAGGATAAAACCGTACTTTATGTAAGTGCGAATAAATTCCAAACTCAATTTACCGAGGCAATTCGAAACAATAACAAGAATGATTTTCTTCACTTCTACCAAATGATCGATGTCCTAATTATTGATGACATTCAGGAATTAGCAGGTAAAGAAAAAACACAGAATACATTCTTCCATATCTTTAATCATTTGCATCAGTCAGGTAAGCAGTTAATTCTAACTTCTGATAAAGCACCGATTGAATTGAAAGGTATGGAAAACCGATTACTATCGAGATTTAAGTGGGGTTTATCTGCTGATCTTCAGAATCCTGACTACGACACAAGAGTGAGAATTCTGCAACAGAAAGCCTATAAAGATGGTATTGTTCTTGACATGGATGTAATTGAATACATTGCAAGTAACGTTACCAACAATGTTCGAGAATTGGAAGGTGCATTAATCTCTCTTTTGGCTCAATCAACTTTGAATAAGAAAGAGCTGAATCTTGAATTGGCAATGAGCATTATCGATAAATTGGTGAAAAATACAAAACGTGAACTTTCTATTGACTACATTCAAAAAGTGGTTTGCGATCATTTTTCACTTCCAATTGATGTGCTTCAGGCAAAAACAAGAAAAAGAGAAATTGTACAAGCAAGACAAATTGCAATGTATTTCTCCAAAACTTTAACAAAAGCATCATTAGCTTCCATTGGTTCTCAAATTGGTAATAAAGACCATGCAACTGTGCTACACGCCTGTAAGACAGTTAATAACCTTATGGATACCGACAGAGGTTTTAAAACTCAAATCGACGAAATCGATAAAAAATTAAAAATGTAGTTCAATTACTAACTATACTATATTGCTACCCTGAGAAGCAGATTCGCCCTGAATCTGCTTTTCTTTTTGATATTCATTAAGTACTTTGCGGCAAAATTTAAAAGTATGCTACACCTATTATTTGCTATATTATCGTCAGCCGGCATTTTTGTATGTTTTAAATACCTTGAAAGGTACAAGGTTGATATTCTCCTGGCCATTATTATTAATTATATTACCGCATCAGTTTGCGGATATCTTTTAAGCGATTCAAAGATCCAGATTTCAAGCCTGCTTGAACAAAGCTGGTTTTCCATTTCAATTATCATTGGAATTGCCTTTATAGTGGTCTTTTTTATCATTGGTCGGTCAACACAAAAGGCAGGGATATCTATAACCACTTTAGCCAGTAAAATGTCCTTTGTACTTCCGATGATTTTTTCAATCGTATTTTATCAGGAACCCATATCATTGCAAAAAATAATAGGCTTTATACTGGCAATCAGCGCAGTTTTATTGAGCATCTATAAAGATCAAAAAGATACAATGCAACGCAAATATTTGTGGTTGCCAATCCTTTTATTTTTTGGTGCAGGTACAGTAGACTCACTGGTAAAATATGCACAGGAAGAATACCTTAGCTCCGGAGGACAGGAAATGTTCTCTACCCTGCTATTTGCCATCGCAGCCATTTCAGGATTGATAGTTCTGCTTATAAAAAAGCAAAAATTACGATCGCTATTTCAAGCTAAAGTGCTTATTGGCGGCACATTACTAGGCTTGGTGAATTTTGGTTCATTGCACTTTTTAATTGCTTCTTTAAATCACTCAGGATTCGATAGCTCTATCGTATTTAGCATTATTAACATTGGAATTGTATCCATATCCGTTTTAATTGGAATTGGTGTATTCCGCGAAAGACTAAACAAAATCAACCTTTTGGGAATAGTACTCGCAATTATTGCTATTTTTATCCTTACAAACTAGAACAAAGCATTGCTATTTTGATGAGTAACGACACCTATAAAACCATAAGCCAAAAATCGGAAGGCTTATACAAAGAAAAAGGCAGTAAATTTATTACTTACGCCTACCCGGTTGGCACCGAAGAAGAAATAAAAGAACACATTGCTCAACTAAAAAAAGAATACTACGATGCTCGCCATCATTGCTATGCATACATGCTTGGCGCAGATAAAAAGAACTTTCGTGCCAACGACGACGGTGAACCTTCTTCGACTGCAGGAAAACCGATTTTAGGGCAAATATTATCGAACGACCTTACCAACATACTCATTGTAGTAGTTCGTTATTTTGGTGGCACTAAACTAGGTGCCAGCGGTTTAATTCATGCCTACAAAACTGCGGCCGCCGATGCCATCTCCAATGCCGAAATTTTAGACAAAACAGTGAACGACATTTATGATATCCACTTCGACTACCTGGTAATGAACGATATCATGAAAATTATTAAAGATGAGCAACCTGAACAGCTTGGACAAGATTTTAACTTAACCTGCAAAATAACTTTAAGCATACGACAGAGCGAGGTAGAAAGGCTAATCGAAAAATTTAAAAAAATTACAAGCGTTAAAGCAGAATACATACGAACCACATAGCTCTTTACTGATCAAGCTAATACATCAAATCAAATAATCAATATAAAGTTGAGATTAAAAATTTGTTAATAATTAAAGCATTTTTGATTTGATTTCTAGGATAAATTATCCCTATATTTGTAATCTAGAATGGAGTACATAATTATTCAATCTAGAGCCGCAATTTTATCAGAAAGAAGTAAGTTCCTTTACTTCTTTGCTCACGTTTTCCATTATTTATTTCGATGTAAACACGACATTAAGGCCTATTTCCTTGATTGCTATTTGGGTAATTCGCCTCAACAATATTTTTCAAAAAAACCAACATTGCCATTTATTTCGGTAATTGTTGGTTTTTTTTTGTGCAGAATAATAAACAAGCATTTTATATACACTTTTAATTTTTAATCAATGGATAACAAAAGTTTAGTATCGATCGACGACTACACAAAAGAAGAAATCCTGGAAGTATTGGCAAGAGCTGCCGAATTCGAAAAAAATCCAAACTGCAACCTATTGGAAGGTAAAGTTGTGGCTTCGTTATTTTTCGAACCATCTACTCGTACTCGCCTGAGTTTCGAAACTGCAATTAGCAGAATGGGTGGTAAAATTGTAGGGTTTACCGATTCCTCTTCGTCAAGTGTTACCAAAGGTGAAACTTTGAAAGACACAACCAAAATGGTAAGCAACTATTGCGACCTGGTTGTGATGCGCCACCCAATTGAAGGTTCAGCACGCTATGCTTCAGAAGTATCAGATGTACCTGTAATTAACGCAGGTGATGGAGCAAATCAGCACCCAACCCAAACCATGCTCGACCTATACTCAATTTACAAAACCCAGGGTACACTTGAAAATCTGAACATTTTCATGGTGGGAGATTTGAAGTACGGACGTACGGTTCACTCTCTGCTTATGGCAATGTCGCACTTCAACCCTACCTTCCACTTTATTGCTCCTAAAGAGCTGGAAATTCCTTTGGCTTACAAAATTTTCATGGACAAGAACAACATTAATTATCATGAACATACCGAGTTCAACGATATCATTAATGAAGCCGATATTTTGTACATGACTCGCGTTCAGCGTGAAAGATTTGCCGATCCATTGGAGTACGAAAAAGTGAAGAATGTATACATTCTAAAGAATGACATGCTTGAGAATACCAGAGAAAATCTGAGAATTCTTCATCCGCTGCCAAGAGTAAACGAAATTGCTGTAGATGTGGATACCAATCCTAAGGCCTACTATTTCGAACAGGCACTTAATGGTGTTTATGCCCGCCAGGCAATTATTGCCAAAGCTCTTGATCTTTAATCTCATTTTTCACGCAAAAAAGTACATCAAAATATGAACGCAAAAAAAGAATTACAAGTAAGCGCGATCGAAAACGGAACTGTAATCGACCACATTCCAGCTGAATATTTATTCCAGGTAATCAACATCTTAGGACTAGACACTTGTGAAAACTCAGTTACTTTTGGTAACAACTTAGGCAGCGACAAATTAGGTAAAAAAGCAATTATCAAAGTTGCGGATATCTTTTTTGAAGACGATGAAATCAATAAAATTTCCTTGATTGCTCCGCATGCAAAACTAAACATCATTAAAAACTACCAGGTTGTTGAGAAAAAAATTGTGGAGTCGCCTGATAAAGTAGTTGGAATTGCAAAATGCATGAACCCAAAATGTATCACAAATGTAGAGGCAGTAACCACACGATTTAAGGTAATTGAAAAAACACCAATTACTTTAAAATGCCACTATTGTGAAAAAATTACAGATCACAAGCATATTGAAATCATTTAATTGCTTTGAGATTTTCTTGTTAGATAAAAAAGCCCCTAGCGGGCTTTTTTTATTTTTCTACCTTTGCAACAAATCTAAAATTTGAACATGACAGAAAGAATAGAAGAGTTGCGAGAGTTAGTTTCATCTGCTGTTGAAAATGGACAAAGTGGAAAAATAAAAGCATGCAAATCTGCTTTACGCGATATTTATGGTGCAATAAAAGAAGCCCCTTTTCTCCTTTGGGACGACGCTTACGTGTCTCAACTTGGCAAAGCAATTATCATGATGATTCACTGGGATATGATTGATGATGAAGATGAAAATATTGGTCTGGCTCACCTGGCATATCTTTATATCAGTAAGGCAATTGAAAAGGAGGAAAGCTTACAGCCCGAAAGCGATAATTGTGAACTTTTTCGCCTGAGAAAAGATCGTATAATTATTTTAAAAAGTTTCGATGATTTCTTTGTGGAGAGTCTGCAAAACTTCTATTTTGCCGATAACAAGGCTTCTGATTTAGATACCCATAACGAGCAAAGAAAAGCTGTTCTGAGTCGTATGCCGTTCATGCAATTTTCCGACATCTTCCTGATTGAGCAAGATTACCCTAATCTGCGCGATGATGAATTTCTACTGGACCTGGCAAATTTTATAGAACACGATCAAGAGTTTACCAACGAAAATTTGAAAGAAGCCTTTTTACTGCATAAAATATTGTACAAACACACCTATGAACAGTTGAAAAAAGGAGAACTGACCTACTAATTCACAACATGGTTAAAATATAGATGGAGGTGTAAAATTTTGCACCTCTTTTTTTATATCTCACAAATGAATTTCGTAAAAAAAGACTTTTTTATCTGCAAAACATATCATTAGTTACTTTAGTTGAATTATTCTTTCTATCTTAATGCTTGAAAAGCATAGGAGCATACAAAATAGCTGAGTTTTTCCTATGTTTCGTTTGATTTAAAACGAAATTGCTTCAGCACAAAAACAATAAACAACAGCATTTTATGAGTATAGAAAAATACGACCTTGTTGTATTGGGAAGTGGTCCTGCAGGCTTCTCGGCAGCAATGCGTGCCATTGATTTTGGCAAATCGGTTTGCCTAATCGAAGCGCAGCACCTTGGTGGAGCCGGAATTATGAACGGAGCACTTACCTCCAAAGCAATGTGGGAACTTTCAAGAGATTATTCGATTGCTTCGTCGGTGATGAGAGGCTACAGAGCATCGGGCTTAAATGTAGATTACAAGCAGGTACAAAAAACCATAATGCAAGCCGCCAAGCAAAAGCAATTGCAAATGCTTTCGCAGATAGAAACCTATGCAGAACCTCACGAAGAATTTGGAAATATTACATTGAAACATGGATGGGGACGATTTATTGATTCTCACACGGTTGAGATCAAATCTGAAAATCACACAGAACAAATTTATGGTGAGAATTTTATTATCGCTACCGGATCGAGACCTCGTCCCATGCCAGATGTAGAAATTGACCAGGAACGTATCATCGATTCGGAAGGTGTGATGAATCTGAAAGAATTTCCTGAAAGAATGATTATTATTGGATCAGGTATCATTGGTTGTGAGTTCGCAACCATCTTCTCCAATTACAATCAAACCGAAGTTCACCTGCTAGACCGACAACACAAGGTAATTCCTTACGAAGACGACGATTTAAGCGGTTTTGTTTCCAAAAACCTTGAAAATAATGGTGTAATCATTCATCACACTGCCAACCTACGATGCATTAGGAAACGACCCGATTTTCTGGAAGTGGTATTAGACTACCAGGATGGACACTCCAAAGTAATTGAAGTTGATGTGGCATTGGTTGCCATTGGTAGAATTCCAAATCTTGATAATATTGGTCTGGAAAATGTAGGCATTGACAGAACCGAGAGAGGTTTTCTAAACATTAACGAAGTTTGTGCTACAGATGATTTTAAAGCCTGTAATATATTTGCTGCCGGTGATGTTTCTGGTCATGCACAACTCTACTCGGTTGGAGAGCTACAGGGAAGATATATTGTAGAAGCTCTATATGGGAACCTTGAGTATCCGTTGGATTATTCAAACATGTCGACCCTCATGTTTTTCAAACCAGAGGTTGCAGCTGTTGGATTAAACGAAAAAGCTTGCCAGAAGAGAGGCATTCCATACAAAGTGGCCACCTACTCTAACTCATTGGTGAACCGAGCCGTTGCCATGAGAGCTGTAGATGGTTTTATCAAAATTATTGTAAGCGATGATGGCAAGGATCGAATTTTGGGAATGAGAGCTGCAGGACCGCAGGCATCTACCCTGATTACTTCCATTGCCTACCAAATAACACAAAAGGGAACCTTAAAGGATATCAGGCAAAATGTTCACCCTCATCCAAGTATTAGTGAAGGAGTACAGGAATGTTTGCGCGTATTCGAAGAAAAATCGATTTACAAACCCAAAGCCTTCCCCGATTTAATTAAATTAAAAAGCTGGAAGCCTGAAAAGGTGAAAGAAACTCAGTAAATATAAAACACCCCAAATCACTAATATTTGGGGTGTTTGTTTTATGTATTTGGTTTAACGATTTATCTTGTCGTTATTTCGATAACCTGCATTGTCTTTGTACCAGTCAGGATATAACTCTCCTCCACTTTCGGCCCAGGTTGAAAAATGATTATAACCTTCCAGAATATCAACTTTCTCTTTCATAAACTTGAACTCATGAACGATGGCAATTGCCCAAGGCAAACCATTTTCGCTTCTATAATCTCCATCGGGATCTAAATTGTTGGTTGATTCTTCAAGTTTATTGTTCCCCAATGAAGTAACCGCCTGATTTGGCAAGTGTATTTCGTGTTTACGATCGCCATTCACAATCAGGAATGGATTGAAAGGACTGCTTCCGATCTCTTCAGGCGCAATAGGATTTGTAAAACGGATGCTGATGGTAATTTCGTTGTACTCTGGGTCAGCCTCACTTGTTTCATCCCTGTAATTTTGCGACTGATCGAAAACAATCACTACAGGTTTACCCTGGTTGGCCTCCAAGCCAGTTGCCTGGTCTATTTGAATATAATCGGAACGAATGTCGTAGCCACTTACACTTTCGATTTGAGATGGTAAAAGATTATCGAACTGTATGCCGAAGCCATTATTAAAGGAAGCTCCTTTAACATGTCTTACCCAAAATTTCGCCTCCATTTTCACCGCCTTATTGTCGATATTCAGCATCATGGTATAACGATAATTCACCACCAAATCATTAAAATCATAATCGCCTTTCGATGGCCACATGTCTTCGAAGGCCAAACTTCCCCAGCCATACTTTGTTGGAGTAACTGTATTCAAACAGATTTCCGGATCGTTAGGGTACTGATCAATATCATCCGGACATCCATCATTATCTGAATCACCAACATTTTCATATTCTAATGGGGTCTTGGTTAAATCATTTATGCCCAATTCGTTATCAGGATCTCGGGTTTCATAGCCTCCGGTCTGTGTATCCATTACATACAAACTTGAAGGTGTAAAGTTATCGGCCACCCAAATGTCGGGCGTAGTTTTGGTATCGATACATAAAGAGGTTGGTGTAAATGGTAAATTATCTGCACTTTTTCTCACTGCATTTACTTCATTTGAGCCTTCGTTAAAAGTTAAGGCATACAAACCTCCAAAAGTAGACATGTACCAACTTCCATCCTCACCTTTGGCAATATCACCACCACTTGTATTATTCAATCCATTATCAATATTAAATGTTTCCAATACACTTCCATCGGCTGGGTTTAATTTGTAGATATAATCTTTATTCGAGAAATACAGGAATCCTTCATCATTGGCATACTCCAATCGAGGTCCACCAAAACCCAAATCACTGTTAATAATCGTTGGTTCGGATACCGCATAGTCATTTTCCGGATCAACATCATATCGATACAATTTATATGGTTTATTACGACCAATGGTGTAGAACTGATGGTTTTGATAATCCATGGCAACAGTCCAGGTTCCTTCGGCAAGGTCAGGTTTTCTAACAGCTGTCATGTCATCCGGATTTACCGTAAACAGTTGTCCACTTCCATTAACACACCATAGAATATCACTTGCTAAACTTGTATTTTTTGTATTGGAAGTCATTCGTGTTTTGACTTGTAAATCGTTCCCATTAAATGATAAACTTAAAGGACGCTGGCTGGGAATATCATCGGTAAAAGCATTTACAAAGGCCTTATTGAAACGTTTCTGAAGCAATAAGCATTTCACATTTGTAGGAACCGAAATATTCAGACTTGCTTTCCCTCCCACAACTCTGACCATACCAATCTTTACCGAATTCAGGTGATCGGCAATTTCGATGGCATCTGTGACCTCATTCCCTTCATCATCCACATAGGTAATTTCTTCGGAATGGCTTTCATCTTCAAAAGTATAAATATAGTAATAGGCTCCTTCGTCAGAATCTGTTATTTCCAACATCACATCACCTGTTGTCTTAAATTCAAAATCATTGGGAACTTCAAGGTTCAAAAAACCAGTTTCAACTGGTATTGGATCAGGTTGCTCATCAATTGATGCAGAGCGTGAACAAGCAAATAATATACTGATCAATAATATCACTGAAAAGTGGTAAAGTAAATTCCTCATAGTAGTCGTTTTTAATTACTAAAGTTTATAGTCGATTTTAGCATATAAAATCACACTTACGTAATTATTTAACAAATGTTAGTGAAAATTGTTTAATTATGAGTCCAACCAGTTAAGTTTCTCAATGAATTGAACTTATGCCTCAAAATTCGTAACTTATAAGTAGTTGAAAACTGATAAACAAAACAGATGAATTACCTTGAAATGATAAAACTGATAACAAGTGGAGAATGGCGCGACGTTGATTCCAAGGCAGTTTGCTCATTCTTCTGGACCGAACCTGATCAGTCGATCAACATCTCTTTTAAATCGGGAGATAAAGCCGGAAAATCGGACTCTCACAAATTTGTAAAGTTATACTTAAGCAAAGAACAACAGAAAGATTGCCATTGCCTGCAGTTTCAGAGTAATTTATTTACCAGCGAATTTAGTTTAGAATCGGAAAATAGCCATTTATTCGTCTCATCGAAGGTATTTGGTGAGATGGAGCTGGAGAGGTTATAACATACAAAAAAGCCCAACCAAAAGGCTGGGCTTATCTATTTATATTTTCTTTACTTCTTATCCTGATGCTTCTTGCACAATTCAATCATTTTGTCCTGCATCATTTGATTATCGGGATCACCAACAAGAAGAATTTCCAATTGCTCTTTTGCCTTGTGGTAATCTTCCATATTTTCCAGCGATAATACATTTCTATACTTCAACCTGTCATCCTTGGCTATTTCTCCAAATTTCAAGGCATAATCTGCTGCTTTTACATGCAAACTATCTTTATTCAGTTGTTCCCAAACCCGGTTCAACTGTTCACTATCCGCATGGTAATTCAAAGCCTCTTCTCCTTCTGTTATTTTGTTGTAAGTAGCAATTGCATCTTCAATCGATTTTTCTTTCATATCGTCATACAATAGATCAGACAAAAACTTTTTAGGCGCATCAACCTGAATCACTTTAAACTGATCGTAAACTAGAGTTGCATGTGGCGGAACCACATCACCAGCACCTCTTGCTCCATATGCCAATGAATCAGGTAAAATGGCAACAACTTCATCACCTTCGCGCAAAAGCATGGTCATTTCTGTAAATCCCTTAATTAAACGAGAGTAATTGGCTACATAAGTAAATAATGAATCGGGCAGCTCATCGGTATTCCAAACCACTTTATTATCCACCTGCAGACTTAAGTATGTCCCTACTCTACTACCTGTCTCAATTTTTCTTCCTTCTCCTTTTTTAATATAGAAATACTTCAAACCACTTTCAGTTTGGATGGTATCGCCCAAAGCAACATGCTTATTTCCAGATTTAGGTTGATTACAGGCGCTAAGAAATAAAAGCGCAAGAATAAAAATTGAATAAATTGATTTCATGGGTTTGTTGTTTAATTCGGTAAATAATGAGAATCTCAAATGTACTAAATAATGTCAAACATCAATTCATACAAAGCCCTTGTATTTTAGTTGAAATTCTCTCCAATCATAAGTATTTTTAAAGAAACTGTTTATTCTCATGTGTTACGACATTCAAGCAAAGTTGGAAGCTCAACTCAAAAGAGCCCGCAGGTTAAATCATTCCGAAATTATTCGTGAACTGGAAACAGAACTGGAGCCATACATTACAAGCTGGCATCATGTGTCTGGTTTTGCTCATCCGAATTTACTGATTTATACTGGAGATGAACCCAATTTGCCTACCATGGCTTCCTGGGGCTTAATTCCCGATTGGGTTAAAGATGAAAAACAGGCCACAGAACTTCGCAGGAAAACCATTAATGCAAGAGGTGAAAGCATATTCGAAAAACCCTCATTCCGAAAGTCCGCTCAGCATCATCGTTGTGTTATCAGTGTTGATGGATTCTATGAACATCATCATAAAAATGGAAAAACATTTCCCTATTTCATTCAGAAAGAAAATAAGGAACCAATGACTCTTGCCGGACTTTGGAGTAACTGGATTAATAAACAAACGGGTGAAATTTTAAAAACATTCACCATCGTTACGGTAAAAGCAAATCCTTTCATGGCAGAAATTCACAACAATCCAAAACTGAAGGAATCAAGAATGCCATTACTTTTAACTGATGAGAAAGCAGACGAATGGTTGCGATCTACTCATGATGTTACAGATGCAAGTAGAATTAAGCAACTGATGACACCTTCCAAGGACCATCTGATTGCACACACTGTTCGTCCATTACGAGGTAAAAATTCTGTTGGCAATACAGTTAAGGCAAGTCAGGAATTTCATTACGACGAATTTAACACGCTATTTTAAAGGCCTTTACCGACATTAATAAAAGGATTTTACTATTTATTTTTGGAGAATAAAATAAATTATCTATTTTTACTTTGAATTTCAAAGTACTTTTTATGAATCAACAGAAATACATTGAAGATTTAAATGAAATCAAGGAGATGATGAACAAATCATCAAAATTCATTTCATTAAGTGGTTTATCAGGAATTGCTGCAGGCGTGGTTGCATTGGCCGGAGCTTACGTGGCTTGGATTACCATTTATTCTAAAACCGGGTATCAGAACTTTGATCGCGCTTTACTGAGTTGGGACCAGTTGATTCAATTAATAGGAATTGGTGCAATAACGCTACTACTTGCTGTAGGTTTAGGAATTTTCTTTACCAGGTTAAAAACCAAACGTAGCAAACAAAACATTTGGGATTCGCAAACCAAACGATTATTAATGAACCTGCTTATCCCTTTGTTAAGCGGTGGAGCATTTTGCCTGTTGATATTAATTAAAGGTTACGTAGGATTAATTGCGCCCCTTACACTTCTTTTTTATGGCCTGGCATTGGTAAATGCGAGTAAATACACACTAACGGAAGTTCGTAGTTTGGGAATATTGGAGATCATATTAGGATTAATCGCGACTTATTTTATAGGTTATGGCCTTATTTTTTGGTGCATTGGTTTTGGAGTTCTCCACATTGTATATGGCATTATAATGGAAGTAAAATACAAGTCGTGAAAGATATTCTAAAAGATTTAAATAAAGCTTTTGAAAACCGAATTCGACTTGGAATTATGTCGGCTTTGGTGGTAAACGACTACCTGGATTTTAATGCCTTAAAAAACCTATTGGGCGTGACTGATGGTAATTTGGCCAGTCACCTTAAATCATTGGAAAAAAGCGAATACATCAGGGTTCAGAAAGAATTTTTAGACCGAAAACCCAATACAAAGTATAGCGCAACAAATGAAGGAAAGGCGGCCTTCTTAAAACACATAAAAGCCATAGAGCAATTACTGAAATAATTTTTTTTCTCATTCTACTTTGTTTTTCAAAGTACTTTTAAAAATCAACAATATGAACACAGAACAAACACCTTTCGAAAAATTTGGCAATTGGTTAAAACAATCGGTTGGACTGAAACTCACCACAATTACCATACTGATGCTTTTATTACTCATTCCTACGAGCATGATCAAATCCATTATATCCGAGCGGAAAAATTTAAATCGATCCGTTCTCAACGAGGTAAGTTCGAAATGGGCCAACGAACAACAAATTAATGGTCCTGTTCTTAGCATTCCCCTTTTATACGAATATCGCGATAAGGAGAATGAGGTGATTCAACAAACCAAACACCTTTATATTCTGCCAGATGCTTTAAAAATTAATGGAGACATTGAACCCAAAACCTTAAAGCGCGGTATTTACGAGGTAGTGGTTTATCGAAGTCAATTAAATGTTTCGGGTACTTTCGATTTAAATGCTAAAATTGATAAAAGCGGTTTAAAAGAAATTCAATTTGATAAGGCTTTCGTAAGCATTGGAATTTCGGATTTAAGGGGGATTGAAGATCAGATTGTGCTGAACTGGGGAAAAGAAAAATTACAGGTGCAAGCCGGTTCGCGTTTGCCTGAAATGATGAGATCTGGAGTGAGCATCGACCTTCCAAACCTGGAAGAAGAATATACCAAATCAGTTCCATTTTCATTTGCGCTAAACTTGCAGGGAAGTCAGAATCTATCTTTTATCCCGGTAGGCGGAACAACCGAAGTTCAATTGAAATCTCCATGGTCCTCTCCAAGTTTTAATGGAAACTTTATTCCTAAACAAAGAGAAGTAAGCGATGAAGGATTTACTGCGAAATGGAAAGCACTTCTACTAAATCGAAACTATCCTCAAACATGGGTAGACAGAAATATGGGCCAACGCATGCAAGAATCAAGTTTTGGCGTTGATTTAATAATGCCTCTTGATGATTACCAGAAAGCAACTCGATCGGCCAAATATGCCGTTATGACCATTTCTTTGATATTCCTGGTGTTTTTCCTTGTAGAGATTTTAAACGGAAAAAAAATTCATCCTTTTCAATATACCCTTGTGGGCTTAGCGCTTTGTCTTTTCTATGTTCTTTTGATTTCGATTTCGGAACATTCAAACTTTAATATGGCTTACCTGATTTCGGCCGGTGTAAGTTCTCTCCTCATCTCATTATACTCAACAAGCGTATTTAAATCGTTAAAATTTACGGGAATACTCACCTCCACGATTCTGGGCATTTACACCTTCTTGTTTGTTACTCTGCAACTGGCAGACTACGCACTCTTAATGGGCAGTATCGGCTTGACCATTATTCTTGCCATAACCATGTATTTTACGAGAAATATCAATTGGTACAAGCTACAGGTGAGTGCCGAATAAATAACTTATTGAATTGAGAAATGAAAAAGAAGGCTACTTTTTCCATAAGAGGCAGGCTAAAAAGTTTTGTGAATGCCTTAGTGGGGATCAGAACTGTTGTAAAGGAGGAAGACAATGCAAAAATACACCTGGGAATTGGGCTTGTCTTGTATGTTCTTACAGCCATTCTGAAACTCAAAAAACTGGAAATTGCAGCCATTCTTTTCTCAATTGGATTTGTTGTAGTAGCTGAAATATTCAATACTGTAATAGAAAATCTTTGTGACTTTATTCATCCAGGTAAACACACGCATATCAAAAAAATTAAGAATATTTCTGCTGCTGCAGTTCTCATTAGTGCGATAACTGCATTTATTATTGGATTAATTATTTTTTTACCCACTTTGATACACTCTTGCACGAATTAGTAATGCTTTTTGTAACTTTTATAGTACTTACAAAATACCAGGTTCATTATGAGTCACACATATCATTACGATTACATCATAATAGGTGCAGGAATTATTGGTCTGAGTATTGCCAAAGAGTTAGGCGAGAAATTTCCAAAATGCTCGATTGCCATTCTTGAAAAGGAAGATGACGTTGCCAAACACGCCAGCGGTTTGAATAGTGGCGTTCTGCATGCAGGTTTTTATTATACTTCGGATTCGTTAAAAGCCCGATTTTGTGTCGATGGTAATCGTTTAATGAAAGCTTTCTGCAAGGAAAATAATATTCCTGTAAACCATTGTGGTAAGGTAGTGATTGCTTCCAATGAAGAAGAACTACAAGGCTTATACGAACTGGAAAACCGTGGAAGGAGGAATGGTGTTGATGTGGAATTAATTGATTTAGTGAGATTAAAAGAGATCGATTCCAATGCAAAATCGTATCAAAAAGCACTTTACTCTCCCAATACCGCGAGTGTTGACCCCAAATTGGTTTGTACAAAACTAAAGGAAATACTAGTAGAGCACGGTGTAAAATTCGAGTTTTCAAGTGAATTTAAAAAAAAGAAAAACAATATCATTTATACGAATCAAAAGCAATACACTTGTGAATATTTGATTAATGCAGCAGGTTTGTATGCAGATAAAATTGCCAGGCAATTCGGTTTTGCAAAGAATCGAATTATCATTCCTTTCAGGGGAAATTATTTAAAATACAGCAATTCAAATCATACAATTAAAACTCATATTTATCCGGTTCCAAATTTATTAAATCCTTTCTTGGGTGTGCATTATACCCTTACTGTAAAGAATGAGTTAAAACTTGGGCCAACGGCTACTCCTGCATTGTGGAGGGAGAATTACAAAGGTTTATCAAACTTTAATTTCCAGGAATTTATACAAATCATATACTACGAAACCAAACTTTTTCTTTTCAACTCTTTCCATTTTAGACGCTTAGCCATATCGGAAATTAAAAAATACAATCGGAAGCATTTTGTAAAGCTAGCCCAGCATTTATCGAATAATTGCAATCCCGACCTTTTTGATACATGGACAAAACCAGGAATCAGGGCACAATTACTCAATACGAAAACCCTGAAACTGGAAATGGATTTTATTGTTGAAAAAGATGAGCACTCCTTGCATATTTTAAATGCCGTTTCACCAGCTTTTACTTGTAGCTTTGCTTTTGCCAGCTATCTTGTATCCGAAAAAATTAAAAAAATACAGCATAAGAAGTAAATCAACTGCTAAATATTAATAATTTCACATTTTAATTGAATATCACCTATGGATTTCTACCAAAGCATCTCAAAATATTACCACCATATTTTCCCTTTGAATAAAATGCAAATCAGTTTTATCGAGAATTCGCATTCTAAACCCAGTTCAGCACTGTCGGTTCTTGATATTGGATGTGCAATAGGTGATTTATCCCTGGAGTTGGCTAATTCGTATCAAAAAGTTACTGGTATCGATTTAGACAAGGGCATGATTGATCAGGCAATTGAAAAAGGGAAAAACATGAAACACTTAAGCTTCTGCCTGCAAAACATGTTGGAGCTTGAAACAGCTTTTGGAAAAGAAGCATTTGATACCATTGCTTGTTTTGGCAATACTTTGGTACATTTAAATTCAGAGGAAGAAATTTTACTGTTTTTCAAAAATGCAAAATCAGTCCTAAAAGAGGAGGGTAAACTACTTTTTCAGATCATCAATTACGATCGGATTATCGATCAGAATATAAATCACCTTCCAACAATTGAAAATGATACAATTCGATTCGAACGTAATTATACCTACCACCCGGAAAAAGGCAAGGTGGATTTCGAGACCATTTTAACCATTAAGGAGAGCAATAGCAAAATTAAGAACTGTATTGAGCTAATGGCAATTAAAAAATCGACCTTAACACAAATGCTTCAAAATGCAGGATTTAATCATATTTCATTCTACGGTAATTTTAAAAGAGAACCTCTCACTGAAAATAGTATGCCATTAATTGTTGAGGCGTATTAACAGATAATAAATATTCACTACTCATAAGGGTTTGCTTAGAAATCTGCAATGATTTTTGTATCTTAAAGATACTTTAAACCAAAACCAATAATGTACATGAAATATACAGTTGAAATTGAAATTAATAAACCGATTGATGAAGTGGTGAAACTATTCGACAATGAGGACAACCTGTTCAAATGGATGCGTGGTTTGCAGAGTATCGAACATTTGAGTGGAGAGCCCGGAAAAAATGGATCTACTTCGAAAATGATTTTTAAGCAGGGAAAGAGAGAGATCGAAATGCTGGAAACTGTAATTTCTTTGAATCTGCCTGATGAATTTATTGCAAGTTATGAAGCTAAAGGAGTATACAACCTGGCCAAAATAAGCTTTTTGCCTATGGGCGATAATAAAACCAAATATGTAACCGAACAGGAGTTCCAACTGAAAGGATTTATGAAAGTTGTGGGCTTAATAATGCCAGGAGCTTTTAAAAAACAAACTGCCAGTTATCTGAAAATGTTTAAAGATTTTGCCGAAGATCAATAAATAAAAAAAGCCATTTACCCGATTGAACTGCACCCCAAAAGTTGGACACAACATTTGGGGTGTTTTTATGACTAAAAAAAAGAGAAACAAATTTAGTATTGAGGATAGAGAACAAGCAGTTCTAAAAATACAGAACGAAGGAAGATCTTGCCTATCTGTTGCACGAGAATT
>NZ_RZNH01000127.1 GCF_013141825.1 Marinifilum caeruleilacunae | reverse complement strand
AACGATAACAAAATTCCTTTTAAGTTAAATTAACTATTTCTATCTTAATTGAGCAATTGAAAAGGAGAGTAGTTTGAGTAGAAAGTATAAATTTTACAATAGAGAAGGCTTGTACTTTGTAAGTTTTGCAACGGTATATTGGATAGATGTATTTGTTCGTGAGCAATATTTTGCAGTCATTACAGAAAGCTTAGAATATTGTTGTAAGTATAAAGGAATGTGTCTTTTTGCTTATTGTATCATGCCAAGTCATTTGCATTTAATATTTAATGATGGAGATTCTAATCCTGGTAAATTGCTTAAGGAGTTTAAAGTCTATTCATCAAAGCAAATACAAAAAATGATAGAAGAAAACCCACAAGAAAGTAGAAAAGAGTGGTTATTATGGATGATGCAACGTGCAGGTAAGGGAAATAGTAATATAGTGCACCGTCAGTTTTGGCAACAAAATAACAAACCTATAGAATTGTGGAGTAACCAGGTTATAACAGAGAAGTTAAATTATATTCATAATAATCCGGTAGATGCAGGTTTTGTGGAAGAGGCACATCACTGGAAATATAGTAGTGCTAAAAATTATGCTGGTGAAAAAGGACAGCTTGATATTGAACTGTTGTAATTGCCTGTATTCA
>NZ_RZNH01000125.1 GCF_013141825.1 Marinifilum caeruleilacunae | reverse complement strand
TCCGTGTACTGATCCGTGTACTGATCCGTGTACTGAACGCATATCAGCAGCATGCTGACCACACATATCAGCATGCTGGCCCTTCCCGTGGACTGTCCGTGTACTGATTTTGGACAACTGATGCACCATGTCAGTMCACATATCAGCAYGCTGGCCCTTCCCGTGGACTGATCCGTGTACTGATCTGGACATAAGCTCGAGTTTTGATGGACTGGACTGTCCAAGTCAGTCTGATTGGTCCAAGTAGTACTTATGCTGGCTCGACTTTCCATCATCCAACCAAGTGTTAAGCAAGCGTACTGAAGGGATGAATTAACTCTTTTGGGTTTTRATGCTCCCRTCAGGATRCTTTTGGCCGAGACWTGTGCACATRCGGGCTGCATTTCATCGGCCAATCTGAAATATTAGGTTGAGAGTGAATTTCACCAAGTAAAAATCTMGAACCTCTGACGGGATCTTCTTATATACTTGAATTTTTTTGGGKTTTTTGGTTTTTAACGTTTTGGGGAGGAACATGTGATTGGAAAGGGGGAKGGTCGAATCTTAGCGACAAAGGGCTGAATCTCAGTGGATCGTGGCAGCAAGGCCACTCTGCCACTTACAATACCCCGTCGCGTATTTAAGTCGTCTGCAAAGGAT
>NZ_RZNH01000124.1 GCF_013141825.1 Marinifilum caeruleilacunae | reverse complement strand
GGAGTCGAAGGACCCGGTATAAACTACTAGAATCAACAATTAAGAGATGTAGAAGTTCATATTGAATTCAGGCTCATCAATGGTTTTAAAGGTACAATAACTTCTCGCAGATATTCGCTGATTAAATCGCAGAGGTTCGCAGAGTGGCATCCACATTGCACAACCAAGGGTTCCTGAGCGGAGTCGAAGGACCCAGTATAAACTACTAGAATCAACAATTAAGAGATGTAGAAGTTCATATTGAATTCAGGCTCATCAATGGTTTTAAAGATCCAATAACTTCTCGCAGATTATTCGCTGATTAAWTCGCAGAGTTTCGCAGAGTGGCATCCGAATTGCACAACCAAGGGTTCCTGAGCGGAGTCGAAGGACCCGGTATAAACTACTAGAATCAACAATTAAGAGATGTAGAAGTTCATATTGAATTCAGGCTCATCAATGGTTTTAAAGRTMCAATAACTTCTCGCAGATTATTCGCTGATTAATTCGCAGAGTTTCGCAGAGTAGCATCCGAATTGCATAGCCAAGGGTTCCTGAGCGGAGTCGAAGGACCCGGTATAAACTACTAGAATCAACAATTAAGAGATGTAGAAGTTCATATTGAATTCAGGCTCATCAATGGTTTTAAAGGTACAATAAC
>NZ_RZNH01000021.1 GCF_013141825.1 Marinifilum caeruleilacunae | reverse complement strand
AAAATAAGGTATGCTGTTGACTCCGCTCAGGAACCTTTGGAACTGCAATTTAAAATAAGGTATGCTGTTGACTCCACTCAGGAACCTTTGGAGCTGCAATTTAAAATAAGGTATGCTGTTGACTCCACTCAGGAATCTTTGGAACTGCAATTTAAAATAAAGTATGCTGTTGACTTCGCTCAGGAACCTTTGGAGCTGCAATTTAAAATAAGGTATGCTGTTGACTCCACTCAGGAATCTTTGGGACTGTAAATAATTTAAGGACGCAGGTCCCTGAGCGAAGTCGAAGGGCCGTTAAAATAAATAACGCACTACAATTTTTTGTGGTGCGTTTTGTTTTGGCCTATTTCATAAGCCTTAGCAAGCTCTGTTTATTTTTTTATCCATTTTTTTGTAACGTCACAAATCATTTTTCCGTACAAATATCTGATAATATGATTTTTGAAGAACTAAAATTTTGATGTTATGTCTAAAACTTTTAGAGCTGAACAGACCAGGGAAAAGAGAAGAAGACCTCAATCAAAGAAATCAAAGAGAGGATTTAAAAACAATTTAAACCAAGAAAATTATCAGGAAATAGCAGACAATCATTTATTAAAAGAGCGTGTATAAAATCACCGATAGGTGACTCTTTGTACCAGAGTTAGAAATATAATTAGTGTTAGAACAATTAAAAACTATGAACCGCCTTCGGGCGGTTTTGTTTTTTAGTAGATACAAAAAAACCTCCCGAAAAATCGGAAGGTTTTGCACGGGAGGAGAGACTCGAACTCCCGACACCTGGTTTTGGAGACCAGTGCTCTGCCAACTGAGCTACACCCGTATGTTTTTGTAGACTTTCAAGCCTTGGCTTTTTCAAAAGTCTGCGACAAAAGTAGAACATTTTTTTAGATCTGCAAGTCCTTTTCGGGGCTAATATTTCGATTTTATTCATGTTGATTTTTCTCGATTTTGCAGCTTGTTCAGGATGAGAGGATTGTCATAAATATATTTTTTTTGGCATTGAAATAAAATTCTGCAATTTTTTTAAAAATGTGGTAAATTATAGTGTGACAATCTAACTTCAAAACAAGCTATCATGAAGAATACAAAAAAAGAATATTCAAACGGAGAGGTAACTGTGGTATACGACTCGGCCATTTGTATTCATGCCGGAACCTGTTTTAAAGGCTTGCCAACAGTTTTTCAGCCTGGAACTCGCCCCTGGATCAAAATGCAGGGATCGGATACTGAATCGATTATTAAGCAAGTGCAAAAGTGCCCATCGCGTGCCTTATCCTTTTATATGAATACTCCTGAAGAGGATGAAGCAGATAAAGGGCCAATAAAAGCCCTGGAAACAGGAAAGAAGGTAGAGGTGATGACCAATGGTCCATTGATGGTTGAAGGACCAATCACGTTAATTGGTGCGGATGGAAAACGTGAAGCCATGGAAGATGCCTGTTATTTTTGTAGGTGTGGAGCCTCGAAAAATAAACCTTTCTGCGATGGTTCGCATCACGACATCGGATTTAAGGAATAAAAAAAAGAGCACCCTAAAAAGTGCTCTTTCGTTTCATTAGTCTGTTTCGAGAATAATACTTGTTCTCGTAATGGAGTACACGGCAAAAAATCCGATGGCTCCATTTGATATGTTAGTACTAATATTGCCTGGAGGACCAGAAAACATACTTTGTTCTTCATCCATTTCCTGTAGCTGAAAAACAAAATCGTAATAAGCTTCATCTATTGCATAGGTTTCAAGAGTAATCTTGTCATTATTTCGTAAAATTTCATCAGGTTTGGCCTGATCAAATTCGCCTACATCAACCCCCTTGGTTGTTTCACCATTGAAATAGGTATCCTTTTGTACCAAAACTTCGGTAATGGTATCATGTACCAAAATATCATTGCGTCTGCAGGCGAATGCATAAAAATCTTCAGTTTTAATATCATCTTTCATGTATAGAGATACCAGCCAGAATTCTCCTTCTTCATCGTCATCACCCCTGCCTTCCGATTCATATTCAGGATCATAATGTAGTCTGATAGAATCCACAGCATAAGGCTGTTTCATGGTGGAACTAGCCAGGTATTCTTCCAATTCACCATCTTTATTCACATCTACATTGGTAATTGATAATGAATAAGTTTTGCCCGGTTCGCCGGCAAATTCGTTTTCGCTTTCGTAATAGCCAGGTTTGGTTTCGATGAACTGATAGTTGGTACTTCCATCGCTTACGCTGATGCTTGCATTTTCTACTGCAACGGCTTCCTGATCGTAGAATACATCGCTCGATTCCTTAAGTTTTACGAAATGCTTTTTTAAATCGGAGGTAAGCGTGGCTTCTACAGAAAGGCGAGTTTCACCACTGTCCACATTCACATCAATTTCTTCGGTGCAGGATGAAAAAAGAATGGCGAACATCATTAAACCAACAAATTTTGCCTGAAGGCTATGTCGTGAATTAATCATCGATTTTAATATATTGATTTGCATCATTCTAGAATTTAAAATTATAAGTTATTGATGGTACAAATGTGAACAAGTAGGTTTTTTCAGCCTTCATTACCTTCGGATTGTCTTCATCCTGGTTGAAACTGATGTACCAAGGATTTTTTCTACCATAGGCATTGTAAAGGGAGAAATTCCATTCGCTTTCCCATTTTCTGCCAGGTTTCTTTTTACCCTTTAAGGTTACTGCCAAATCCAAACGATGGTTATCAGGCATGCGATAAGAGTTTCTGCCTGAGTAGATTTTGATTAATGAACCCTGGTATTCGGCACGACCTACCGGGTAAGTTACCGGTGATCCGGTTGAGTAGGTAAAGTTGGCAGAAACTATTGTTCTTTTTGTGAGCTTATAGCTAAGCGCTGCTTTAATATTGTGAGGCACATCGTAAGGCGAACGATAGGCATTGCCATTGTTTATTCCCTCGATGGTACGCTTTGTTCTCGACCAGGTATAACCAACCCAACCTTGCAGGCGGTTAAATTTCAGGTTCGTTGTAAACTCGAAACCATAGGCTTCTGCCGATCCAGTTCTCAATTCCCCTTCCAGGTGTTTGTTCAAAAGCAAATCGGCAAAGTCTTTAAAATCAATCGAATTGTGCATTTTTTTATAGTAGCTTTCCAAAGACATTTCGATGGTATTGTCCCTAAAGTTTCGGAAGTAACCAAGCGCAAATTGATCGGAAGTTTGTGGTTTTACATTTGGCGAAGCCGGAAACCATACATCCAAAGGCAATCCACCAGTCGAATTTTGAGTCAACTGCATGTATTGGGTTGTTCTGGAATAACTGGCTTTGATCGATGAGGTTGGTCCAACAGAATATTTCAATCCAAACCGAGGTTCCCAATTAGTATAAGTATTAAAGATATCACCCTTCTTGTAAGTTGTAGAGTCAGCCACATTATAGTTTTCATCAAAATCATAAACCGTTCCTTTTCCAATATTATTGAACATGCTAAAACGCAAACCATATTTTAAGATCAGGCGATCGCCGATTTTCTGCTCATTGGAAATATACAGCGCTTCTTCCAAAGCATTGGATTCATTCACACGATAATCCGAAAAGAACGATTGTTCGCCCAGTCCGTATGCATGTCCCGGTTCAAATTTGTGATAGGTAAATAATCCTCCAAACTTGATGTTGTTATTTGAATTCAGAAAGTAATTGAAATCGATTTTTGCTGAATAATCTTCCATATTCGATTTCCACTTGAATGCATCGGCTCCCAGGCGATTCGAAAGTTCATAATCGTACTTGCTATACAGGAAAGTAGCATTGGAAAAGAGTTTGTTCGAAAACAGATGGTTCCAGCGAAGACTCACGGTTCTGTTTCCAAAATTCAACTCATTTTCGTTGCTTTTGAATTTATCTTTTCCCATGTAAGTGGAAACAAACAGGCGGTTTTTATCATTAAACTTATGGTTGATTTTTGCATTTACATCATAAAAGTATATGATGTTGTTTTTGACATCTTCATCAGAGGAAAGTCGCAAAAATAAATCAGCATAACTTCGTCGCCCCGATAGCATGAATGAGGTTTTCTCATTTTTACCAATTGGCCCCTCAAGTGTCAGGCGTGAAGAGATAGTCCCTATACCCCCGTTACCGCTAAATTTTTTGCTGTTCCCATTTTTCATCCTGATATCCAGAAATGAAGAAAGTCTGCCACCAACGCCAGCAGGAATATCGCCTTTGTAAAGCTTCATATCGCTTAAAGCATCGTTGTTAAAAATGGAGAAAAAACCAAGCAGGTGCGACGCATTGTAAACCGGAGCCTCATCGAGTAACAAAAGATTCTGATCCGGATTCCCACCGCGAACACTAAAGCCACTCGATCCTTCGGCTGCAGGTTTTACACCGGGAAGCATTTGTACAGCCTTAATCAGGTCAACTTCACCCATTAAGGCTGGCAACTTTTTTATGGTTGAAGCTGGTACTTTTACAACACTCATTTCAGCGCTCTCAACATTACTTGCCGCCGCTTCACCTCTAACCACAACTTCTTGAATCTGTAAATTATCCGATGCCAAATCGATATTTAAACTGATATTGTCGGCAATTTCCATTGTTTTTACCTGGGTTTTTGTTCCTAAAAACGAAAAACTTACCGTGTAATAACCTGCCGGAATGCTTAAGGAGTAAAAGCCATAGGGATTGGTAATTGTTCCCTTTCTAATTTCTTTGATATAACAGGCTGCACCTATTAAATCTTCGCCATTACTTGCATCTTTAATGTAGCCGCTTATTGTTACGGTCTTAGCCGGATATTTCTTAAAAGCGATCTGATTGCCAATGATTTTGTACTTTAACTGTAGCTGCAAACAAACCTTATCCAATAAAATTCTTAGTGGGTAGGATTTTTTACCCAGGTGAACTTTTTTATTGGTGAGTTCCTCGGTTCCCGGGTAGGTGCAATTTAACTTGGTCTGACTTTTAATCAAGTCCATAAGTTCCACAAAAGTATAGGCTTCTTTTTTTGTTGTAATGCTTTGTGTGTCTTTCGATTGAGACATTGCTGTATTCATCCCCAATAGCATGAATAATGCCATCAGAGAAAGAAATATATTTCTCATTAATAATTTATTTTAGTAGGATGAATTTTTCCTGTTTTTCGATCTCCAGATCCAAACTAAAAGATATGGTTTCCAGGATATTGTCGAGGGTTTGATCCTCGAATACCGCTGTTAATGTAAGATGAGTGGTATGGTCACCTTCCAGTCTGATATCTGAATGAAACAGTTCACTTAAATCTTTACATATACTTGCTAAATTCTGATTCTGATATGCCAAATGTTGAATTTTGAAATCAGCATTCTGTAATTTTTGATTTCCCTTTAGAACAACATGTTGCCTGGGAACAAATTTTGCCATATCACCTTTTACCAGTCGTACTTTATTTTCAGGATCATCGATTTCCATAAATTCCACAATCCCCGATTCTACCTCAATAGAGGTTTTGCTAATATTTTCTGAGATTCGAAATGATGTTCCTAAAACTTGTGTTCGAGTCCGACTGGTGGTGATAATAAATGGTCTGTTTTTGTCTTTTGCAACATTAAAAAATGCTGTTCCCCTAAGTTGTATCGATCTTGTGTTCTCTGAAAAATGTTTCGAATACTCAATGCTACCTCCCTGGGCCAATAGGATTGTACTGCCATCGGGCATGTTCAACTTTTTTTCAAATGTGTCATTATTTTGAACCAAAACATGGTTCGAAATCGGGTTGATATAAAGGTAGGCACTTATGCCACTTGCAATTAATACTGCAAGAGCAGCTGCATATTGAACAAATCGACGAATCCATAAGCGCTTTTGTCTGGATCGTTTTATACTTAGCTGTTTAAATGCTTTCTCTCCATCAAACTCAATTTCATCAGCAATTTCGGATTTACTTTCCCAATAAAGTTTGAGCTCTTCATAATATTCTCGGTTTGCCGGATTTTCATCCAGCCAATTTTCTATACTCTCTCTTGTTTCTTGATCACATTGCTTATTTAAATAATCGGTTATTAACTCGGTATTAATTTTCATGGCCCTGAAATTAAATTGTACTTCAAATAAAATTGCAATTCTATAAGTAAGACAATGAAAAATGATTTACCCCTATTGGTCCGATCATTTTTTTTGAAAAAAAATTGATATAAATAAGTGTGATTTATTTAAGTTGTTGAAATACAGTAGTGAGTAAGGGGTGGCAACTAATTCTGTTTTCTACGAAACATCAGGAAGTATACCAATAAATCAGATTTGCTCAACTGAGTTCTCAGTTTTTTAATGGCAGAATTCATCTGATTCTCGATGGTTTTCTTAGAAATGTTTAATGCAATTGATATTTCATCGTATGACATCTGCATATTGCGTCGCATTACGAAAATTTCTCTGCATCGCGGAGGCAAGTTGTCGATAGCCTTTGTGACTTTCACTTTAATGGCTGAAAGGTTTTTTTCCCGATTTAGATCGAAAGGCGTGTCCATCGGATCCTCAATTTCCTCAATGGGAAGATTGGCCTGCTGCATTTTCTTTTTTACCTCGTTGATACAAGCATTTTTTACAGCCCTGTATAAGTAGGAAGAAAGAGATGAGTTGATGTCAGGATTTTTATCCCAAATTTTTAGAAAGATTTCCTGCACCAAATCCTCACACAAATCCTGATCGGGAAGTAATGTATAAGCATATTTGCACAAAGGAGAGTAATACTCTTTGAAACAATTTTCAAAATCGATATTCTTTGTGGTTTTGGATAATTGCATATCACATTTAGATTGGGCTGGATCAAAAATAGAAATATTATCCTATTAAAGAGCTATAATAAATGTGAAGAAAAGTTAATGGTTGAATTGGCTAGGTAAGAGGCAAAAAAAACGGAGTCAATTGACTCCGTTTCTGTTCGAGGATTATCTCTTTTCTTTATATTTTAGAATTTGGCTTCGAAGTGCATCGGCTACCAAATCTGTTGCTTCTTCAAATGTTTTACTTTGTTTTTTTGCAAATAGTTCTGAACCCGGAACTTGCATTTTCACCTCAACAACCTTGTTTTCCTTATTACTTGCTTTGTCAACGTTTAATATTACATCGTAAGTAGTAATACTGTTTTCCAACTTCTCAAGCTTTTTAAGTTTTTGGTTAATGAAAGCTTCTAGCTTACTATCTGCTTTAAAACCTACGGATTGCATCTTCATGTTCATCACAATTCCTCCTATATTTTAATATGCACAAGTGCATAAGTTAATATTCTGATAAGTGTAAACCGGTTTTATTTTTCGCGAATGTTCGGCTTCGTTAAGCCTTTTTGATTAATCTTTCTAGCTTGAAATTAAGCAAAAAAAATAAGCTTATGAAATGAAACATGCGTTTTTATTGAAGTTTAACAAATATTAATTTTCAAAGTCTTCAAAATAAGCGAACTAAAAATTAAGTTTTTTCGAAATATTAAAATTATACTGGAATTTGAATCCTTTAATATATTGTTTAATGTTGTATGTTACCTGTAAAACTACTGTTTTTGTGCTTCATTGTTTTTTGCCAGGGAGTTATTAGGTATGGATTTTTCCTAAAAATAAATTAGATTGCATGTCTACTTCCAATACATTGGCGACTATGGAAATTCAAGAATTACAAAACGAAAATCGTGATCATTTGTCTTTTCAAATGATAGAGATCCATCACAAGCCTGTTTACGACTATAAAAGTATTCATCGGCATGATTATTTTGAAATCATTTTATTTGAAGGAGGCGGAAAAGGATCTCAACTGATCGATTTTGTTGAATATCCAATTCATGAAAAATCATTATATGTGGTGATGCCAAACCAGGTTCATTTGATGAAACGCCACAGGGAGGAAAATGGCATTATTATTCAGTTTACCAAAGAGTTTTTACAAGCCAGCCTTTTACCAGGTCAAATAAATTTCATGCAGTTGCTGAGATCGAATGCTTACACGCAACTTTCTCCTCAAAAATTTCAATTGCTTTATGACAATTTTAAACAATTGAAAGATTTGTATCATTCAAATAATGTGTATAAAAATCAGCAAATTAGACATTTGTTTGGCTATGTTTTCTTTCAAATATTAGATGTACTGCCTCAGAAATCTGAAACCAGCTTACATGATGTTCTACTGGATCAGTTTATCGATTTGGCCGAGAGAAATTTTAAGCAAAAAAGATTGGTAGCCGATTATGCTAAAATGCTAAACGTATCGATTAGTAAGCTGAATACTGAGCTAAAAGAAAAATTGGGGAAAACTCCTTTACAAATCTTACACGAATTGCTTATTCTGGAAATTAAGAGTCTGCTCCTGGCGGAACACATGACGCATAAGGAGATTAGCTTTCGGTTGAATTTTGATAGTCAGAGTTCTTATAGTCGCTTTGTGCAAAAGCATATGGGATGTCGACCTTCCAATTTAAAAGATCAACTGCTTAAAAATTACCAATAGGTTTGTGCAAAAAACAAAATGGCACAATTTTAAGTGAATTTTGCTAATCTTATTTTCCTCCATTTCAGTTTACTTTACTTTCAATAATAACGAAAGAATTGTGTAGAATGGAGATAGAGTTGATTTTGTCTTTTTTAACAGCATCATTGATCTTATCAATTATGCCTGGGCCCGATAATATTTTTGTGCTTACAGAGAGTGTGAGCAGCGGGCAACGAAGTGGATTGTCTATATCATTGGGTTTATCGCTTGGGGTAATGATTCATACCTTGGCTGCAGCTCTGGGGTTATCTATCGTTATTCAGCAATCGGTTCTCATCTTCTCAATTATTAAATATTTGGGTGCTGCCTATTTGTTCTACCTGGCAATATCAGCTTTAAAAACAAAACCGGGAGGAAGCAAAAAGGATTTCACAAAAGGAGCTGAGCGTAAAAGCATAAGTCAACTCATTCGAAAGGGCTTTCTGATGAATGTTTTGAATCCAAAAGTATCACTCTTTTTTATCGCTTTTTTACCTCAGTTTGTTAGTAAATCAGGCTTTAATATCAGTTTTCAGATGATTATTCTGGGCTTTATTTTTATGATACAGGCATGGCTCGTATTTAGCTTCATCGCAATTTTATCTGGAAGATTACATAGATACCTGGAAAGTCCAAATTTCTTAACCATTACCAAATGGAGCAAATTTGGAGTCTTAACGATATTGGCAGGATTATTACTTACATCTGATAAATAATAAATATTTGTTTTGACCTACTAGCCTTTGAATTGTTACATTTTAAGGTATTCGTTTTACTTTATCACGTAAATAAAAAGACTTATAGGGAAGTATGGGGGAAAGGTGCATTGTGGTTAATGAAATTTCCCCCTTTTTTAAAATCTGTATTCGATTAAAATAGTTTTAAACTATACTCAGATTCATAAGTTTGGTAATTATTTTCCTACTCTTTGATGGAAAACTTGCTTTCAGTTTCATTTGATGTTTCCTTTTCTTGTGCTTCTTCAATGGTGATATCGCAACAAGATGGTTTTTCCTTTTTGCTTTCTTTTGTTTCTTCTATTTGAATCGAACAACAATTCGACTTCTTTTTTGATTTTCCAAATAATCCCATTTTACATCTGTTTTTAATGAACTTTACTTTTGTTTACATGATAATATTGAATGCGTAGCCAGTAATAACTGCCACAAGAAAGATGACTGCGATAAATGTGAACAGCAGTTTTTTCTTGAAGATTTTGGCCAGCATGGTCATTTCGGGAATGGCCATTCCGGCGCCCCCAATAATTAGTGCAATGGCAGTACCCATTCCAACCCCTTTTGTAATGAGCGACATGGCAATAGGAATTGCTGTTTCGGCCCTGATGTACAAAGGAATTCCCAAAATTGAAGCTATTGGTACCGCAAATAAATTTCCCTTTCCGGCATACTGGGCAATGGTTTCCCCTTTTGGCAGATAACCATAAATGGCAGCTCCAACAGCAACACCAATAAATAAATATGGAAGTATAGGTAGCAAAGTGTCCCAACCCACTTTTAATGAAATTCCCATTTTTTTCAGAATCGATAAAGATTTTCTTTGGTCGGTTCCATTATTATCGGTTTGCTTACCGCCAGTAACTTTTACTGCCTTTACCTGTTTGGCGAAATTGAATTTTTGAAGCAGATATCCGAAAAGGACAGATAAACTAAAGGACAAAGCAAAATAGATTGCTGCATTTTGCACTCCAACTGTTGCTGCCAACATGGCTACAATAATTGGGTTAAGTAGTGGCGACGAAATTAGAAATGACATCACAGATCCGAAAGGAACTTTTGCATTTAAAAATCCTACAGTCATAGGTATGGTTGAACAGGCACAAAATGGTGTTACTGCACCAAATGTTGCAGCAGCTATATTACCAACAATGCCTTTTCCCTCGAACAGTTTCTGGAGTTTTTGTTGATTCACATGAATCATGATATACTCAATAATTGCCGTAATCAGTATGAACAGAACAAATAACTCCAGGGTGATAAATACAAAGTTTCCCAGTGTTTTGGTTAAGCCATCGTAAAATGGTGTGGGTACAACTCCTAGCGAATGATAAAATAAATTTCTGATTGCTAATATTAAACTCTCTTGCATAATTTTTACTTGTTGATTTTGAATAATGAATTTGATCTGGGTTTATAAATTTTTTCATTATCCGGGACAACAAGTCGATTTTCCACGCTGGCCATAAATGATACGGAACCAGCTTGCTGATTTAATTTTCTCCATTGTTTTATTTCAATCTCATATTGTTTTCACAATAGAGTCGAAACAAGGATTCAAAAGATGCAAAAAGAGAGAATTATTTTTTTTCTTGTTCACGTTTTTCGAGCAGGGGAGTACAGTGACTCTTAATTTCGCAGGAGATAATATTGCCTTGTGCATCCAGTTCAATATCGCAACACTCGTAGAACAAGTCGCGGAGCTTTTTACGTGCTCGCTGTATCCTCGATTTTGCTCCGGGAAGCCCGATATTTAATTTATCGGCAATCTCCTTTTGTGGTATCCCTTCAATGTCGCTCCAACGGAGAGGAACAGCATATTCTTCGGGCAGAAGCTCAATCATATCAGCAATATCTTCGGAAAGAATTTGTTGAAAATCAGGAGAGTTAAAATGATTGTGGATGATGTAATCTTGTTCCTGAAAAGTTTTATTCTGAGCACGATAGTAATCTACAATAGTATTTCGTGTTACCTGGAACAGCCAGCTTTTTAAATTTTTGATGTTTTTCTCACTGATACAGGATTCCATGGTTCTTAAGAAAACCTCCTGCAACAAATCGTCGGCAGTAGAACTATCTTTAATCTGCTGGCGAATAAAGGCCAGCAAATGTGAGCTGTAACGCTGATATATATGATGAATATCGCAATTCATGAATGGAAACTTTTGTGAATAAATTAAGCAAATACTGCTAAGATTACAAATGATAAATTATCTTATTCCTTACTGTGCAGGACAACATGATTGCTCTGTTGTATCTTGTGTAGGGCAACACGAACTTTCAGATTTTGCCGCTTCCATTTTCAAGCTTTGGATCAATAAACCAATTGTGAAGAGGCTCACAATCCATAAGAAAAAACGGGAGGTTTTATTTGGTTTTTGTGAGGTGTCAGCCGTACAACAGGATTTACTATTCTGAAAATAGCTTTTGTAAAAGCCTATGCCCAATGCTACAAATGAAATCCCGATAAGGTAGTACTGAATAGAATGAAGAAATTCCAGCTGACTGGCACCGATTCCTACTGTTGCCAAAATTCCTGCTGCAATTGGTGCACCACAGCATGTTATACTTCCCAAAACAGCCAAAAGTGCTGCTCCAAACCCAGTTAAAGTTGATTTTTTGTTTGTCATATCTATACTTTATAATTTTAAAGTGTATAGAGATGTCGGAAAAGGATGGGAAAAGATGCAGGATTCTTGAAAAAAATGAAAAAAAAAAGCAAGGCCCAAAAAACCTTGCTTTTAACTCTAACCAAACGAACTAATCGTTGAACTTAACACTAAGCTTTTGTACTTCTCTTGAATTTGTTCCTACAAACAGGTGATAAGTGCCTGCTTCGAACAGGAATTTGCCTTCAGGAGAATAATATCCTAAATCTGATTGATTCAGACTGAACTCAATTTCTTTTTCTTCTCCAGCTTTAAAACTGATTTTCTGGAATGCTTTTAACTCTTTTACCGGTCGGGCGTAGGTTGCTGCAGGATCCTGAATGTAGAGCTGGACTACTTCTTCACCAGTAAATTTACCAGTATTCTTTACTTTCACACGTAGTTTTACCGATTCATTCATGGCGTAAATTTCCTTATCTGTTGAAGGTTTGGCATATTCGAATTCTGTATAGCTTAAACCATAACCAAAGGGATAAAGAGCCTCGTTCGGCGCATCGGTATAATGCGACCAAAATACATTTCCGGTAGCAGTTGGGCGCCCTGTGTTCATATGATTGTAATAAATTGGACATTGTCCGGTGGCATATGGAAAAGAAGTGGTTAATTTTCCTGACGGATTAAAATCTCCAAACAATACATCAGCAATAGCGTTACCAGCTTCAGTTCCGGCAAACCAGGTTTCCAGTATGGCATCGGCACTTTCGGCAATCTCAGGAATGGCAACTGGGCGGCCATTCATCAGTACTACAACAATTTTTTTATTCAGTTTCCTGATTTTGTTGTACAGCTCCATTTGCACACCTTTTAAACGAATGTCGGTCTGACTGCGACCTTCGCCCGATTGGAAGCAATCTTCGCCCAAAGCCATAATCACGAGGTCTGATTTTTGAGCAACAGCAACAGCTTTTGCCATCTCAGTGGCATCTGCCTTGGCATAAACCAATTCGTCCAGGAAGTTACGATCTCCCAAAGCCAAATCGCAACCTTTTGCATATTTAATGTTGGTGCTTGAACCTACAGCTTTTTGAATTCCTTCCAAAAGTGATACTGCAGAGTTTTTAATCGCTTGTGCTCTCCAACTTCCTAAAGGAGAATTTTTGTCATCAGCCAATGGTCCAATTACTGCGATTGATTTGGTGTTTTTTGAAAGCGGCAAAAGCTGATCGTCATTCTTCAGCAAAACCATAGAGTGGCGAGCTATTTTTCTTGCTTGTTCACGACTCTCTTTGCTGTAAACTATTTCTTTTTCACGCTCTTCATTCGAATATCTGTACGGATCTTCAAACAATCCCAATCGATATTTTATTTTCAGGATTCTTCGGGCAGCATCATCAATTAAAGCTTCATCAACTTTTCCTTCTTCTACCAACTCTTTTAAGTAAGGAAGGTAAGCACTCGACTCCATGTCCATATCAGAACCTGCTTTTACAGCAAGTTCAGCAGCATGTTTTAAATCTTCAGCAGCTCCGTGCGTTACAATTTCTTCGATACTTCCCCAGTCGGAAACTACATAGCCAGGGAAATTCCATTCTCCTTTTAATAGATCTCTTTGCAGATATGGACTGGCTGTGGCCGGCGTTCCATTAATGATATTAAAAGCATTCATGAAGGTACTCACACCTTCATCAGCGACAGCTTTAAAAGGAGGAAGTGCAATATTGTGCAGCGTGAAAGTTCCGATATCGACTGTGTTGTACTCTCTGCCTGCTTCTACAAAAGCATAGGCAGCAAAATGCTTGGCACAGGCAGCCATGGTGTAATTTTGGCTAAGGTCATCGCCCTGGAATCCCTTTACTCTTGCCACCGATAAAACACTTGCCAGGTATGGATCTTCTCCACAGCCTTCCATCACTCGTCCCCAGCGTGCATCGCGCCCTACATCCATCATAGGAGCAAAAGTCCAGTGCAAACCAGAAGCCGATGCTTCACGTGCAGCCAATTGAGATGAGAGTTTCGAAATTTCAGGATCCCAGGCACATGCTTCGGCCAATGGGATAGGAGCCATGGTTTTGAATCCGTGAATTACATCGTAGGCAAATATCAATGGGATTCCTAACCTACTATTTTCTACTGCCAGTTTTTGTGCTTCGTAGGTTGCCTTGGCTCCAACAACATTAAGCATAGATCCAACACCACCACTTTTAATTTCTTCTAATCGTTTTTGCGATGAGGCATTTTTTGGCGCTGGCCCAGTCATCTCCCAATGACTGGTATATTGGTTCATCTGCCCAATTTTTTCTTCCAGTGTCATTTTTGAAATCAGCTCATCAACAAATTGATCCTCCTTGCTCTTCATGCCTTCATTATTGGTACAAGCAGAAAAAAAGATAAGACATCCTGCTAATAATTGCTCTAACTTGATCATTCTTTGTTCGTTTTGGTTGAGTTTGTAATATGATTTAGTATATAATGGTTTGCATTGCCCTTGCCGGAATTACAATACTTGCAGCAGTATTGCTTCCAACATACAATTGATAGGTAATTTCTTCGTCGGTTGAATTCATCACTACGGTTGCCATTTTCCCATCGGGATTCACAAATGTTGTGCTCTCCAGGAAACTGATACTTGAAACCGTGCTTACTCGTTTGGCTCCAGGCCTGATAAACTTTGAAAAATGGCCAATGTAGTAATAGGATGGTGTATATATTAGACTGTCATTTCTTGTGTCGGCATGAACAGGAGCAAAACAAAGGTTGTTTACATGATTTGGTCCACCGGTTTCATCCAAAAGAATGTTCCAGTCGGTCCAGCCTACTGTTCCACAATTAAAATCGTTAATCATGGAACGACCGTAGCGCTCGGCATTAGGCCAGTATTGGTATTTTTCAGGATCGAATGCTTCGTTGCAGCCTTCGGTAAATAATAATTTCTTGTCAGGATATGATTCCTGAATTCTTTGTAAATTGTCGAACATTGGTTTTCCTTTTCTCCAGGTTTCGTACCAATGGAATCCGGTTCCCCAGGCATATTTAGCAGCTTCAGGATCATCGAAAATTGTATTTGCCCTGTGGGTAATTAAATCTCGATTATGATCCCAAACCACAATTTTTTTATCGGCCAAACCTTCTTTTTCAAAAGTTGGCCCCAGGTGGTTCTTTAGAAAATCTCTTTCTTCTTCGGCAGTATAGATGCACGATTCCCAACGTTGGGTTGCCATGGGTTCATTTTGGATGGTAACACCCCAAACAGGAATTCCTTCAGCCTCGTAGGCCTTGATAAATTTGGCATAGTATTTTGCCCAGGCATCGTAATATTCAGGAAGCAATTTGCCGCCTTGCAGCATGTTTTTGCTGTCTTTCATAAATGCAGGAGGACTCCACGGACTTGCATAAAAAAGAATTGAACCACCAGCCTTTTCAATGGCTCTTTTAATCATCGGAAGTCGGTATTCTTTATCCACATCAATGGAGAATGTTTTTAATTCCTTATCACCTTCTTCGATATAGGTAAACTTGCCCTTGCTAAAATCGCAAGAGTGAATAGAGGTTCGCATTAAGCTGTAGTCAATCCCATTTTTTCCATAATAAGCCTGAAGTAGCTCTTCCTGCTTTTCTTTGGATAGTTTTGCAAAAACTTCGGCCGAAGAATCGGTAATGGCACCACCAATACCAATAAAGCTTTGGAAGGTTTTGTTGGGATTCACAAAAATTGAATTTTCAGTTTCCAATGCTTGTTTCGCCTTTTTAAACTCTACTGTGCCAGATTTATCCAAACGCAAATCAGTATCCTTTGCTGTAGTATAAATACTAGCTTTTTTCCCATCTACGTTCATATCTTTCATCTTTGTCGGCTCTGTTTTCTCACCTGGTTGAATGCATGCTGCCAGGGGAATTGCTAATAATGGAATAAAACGTTTCATATGTATAAATCTATTAGGTGACGAAACAGGTAAAGACTACCCCACAATGAGGTAGTCTTTTGTTATTGTAATATGATTTTAGTAACCAGGATTCTGGTCGGTATCGCTAATTGAATTGTTGGCAATGATTTCATTCTGTGGAATTGGGAACAGTTCATGTTTGTTTGCTGTATAACCTAAGCTTCCTAATTCTTGTACTGCTAAATCCCAACGAACCAAATCCCAGTATCTGCTTCCTTCGAAAGCCAGCTCCAATTGTCGCTCAGTTACGATGGCCTGGAAAATATTATCGGCAGCAGTGATATCTGCCAATCCGGCACGAGAGCGAACTTTGTTCATTTCTACCAATGCCTGAGGATCTTGACTCGAGAAGTGATAAGCTTCGGCTGCCATTAATAAAACATCTGCATATCGCATTAATCGCCAGTTGGTTGTGTAGTTCAGTTCCGGCACTCCGCTTTCACTGGTTTCCGATGAACGAGTTACATATTTCATTCTCATAAATCCTTCGTAATCGTGAGCATTGTCATCTTCGATTACACCACCTGTGGCTTCGAAATCGGCAGCCGACATTACAGTCGCATTTCCACGTTCGGTATCACCGGCATCGATAAATGCCTGGCCAATTTTTGCTGAAGGCATGTTAAATCCCCATCCATTTACAATATCCAAAGATGATCCGGAAAGGTTAAATAAATTGCCACGAGGACCTTGTAACTGAACTTCGATGTTGTTCTCGTTACCACCTCCCCAAGGGAAGTTACCCCAATCGTATCCTTCCTGTGCGGTGTATGAAACTTCGAACAATGATTCTTGCCCAAATTCAGTTTCTTTAGACCAAACATCTGCAAAATTAGGTTCCAGGTCGTATTCGCTACTGCTAATTACTGCAGCCAATTCGCTTGCGGCAGCAGCATATTTTTCCTGGTATAAAAGTGCTTTTCCATAATAAGCCTGGGCAGCACCTTTCGACATTCTGTAACGGTCGGCAGCACTGTATTCGCTCTTCATTGGAAGATTTGGAATTGCTTCTGAGAAATCTTTTTCAATTTGAGCATAAACTTCAGCTACTGTTGATCTTGGCAAATGATAGTCTTCAGAACTAACAGGATTGCTTGTCATTAAAGGCACACCACCAAACATGGTTACCAATTCCAGGTATTGATAAGCTCTAAGCGCTTTTGCTTCAGCAATCATTTCTTGCTTTGCATCTGTATCAGCTTCAACCAAATTGATAATGGTATTTGCAGAACTAATTGCTTTGTAAAAGTTGGTCCAAATGGCTTCGATCTTTGCATTGGTGGTTTGAATTGCAAAGTCATCAATGTTCTGATAACCTGTTTGGTCGCCCGGAGATGAACCCGCTAAACAATCATCGGCAGGTAAATTTTTGATAAAATAAACGCTTGCCCATGCACCGCTCGAGAAATTGTTTTGCATAGAGTTATAGATCCCAACAATAACGGTTTTTACTTCCTCGTCGGTTTCTAAATAGGTTTCACTGGATAATTTACCAATTGGTTCTTTATCGAGAAATTCATCTTCGTTACACGAAGTAATAGAAAAAGTCAAGGCTAATCCTATTAAGAATATATAGTATTTTGAAAATTTCATGTCTTGCGATTTTAAAATTAGAAGTTAACAGATACACCAAAAATTACTTTTCCTGCGATTGGGTATAAACCTCTATCAACACCTTGACGAGTATTGTTAGAACTACCTGCTTCAGGATCTAATCCTTCATAATCAGTGAAAGTAAAGAAGTCATCAAGAGATACAAATACTCTTGCACGATCGATACCTGCCTTTTCAATCATTGCTTTTGGCAGTGAATAACCCAACTGAATTTGCTTAATTCTCATGTAAGAACCATCAGAAACCATCAAGTCACTTCTGTAAACATAGTCGCTTGAATTGTTTGCAGCCGGACGACTTGCGTTGGTATTGGTTGGAGTCCAACGATCGTCATACATAAATTTAGGCTTGTTCGAGAATTGTCTGTCAGAACGGAACCAACCCATAAATACATCATTCCCTTTCGAACCTTGTATGAATAAATTAAAATCGAATCCCTTGTACTGAGCATTAAATGTAGCACCATATAAAATATCGGCATGTGGATCGCCAATATAAGTCTGGTCGGCATCGGTAATTTCACCATCACCATTTACATCAACTACATTTACATCACCATTTGCAGGGTTTACACCATCAGTTTTAAAACCTTTAAATTACCAGATAGGATATCCTTCTTCGAACCATGTTAAATCGTATCCTCTAAGGTTATCACCTTTTACAGGATTATCAACATCTAACCTGGTTACTTCGTTATCAAGAGTAGATAAGTTTAGGTTGATGCTGTATTTAAATTCATTGTCTCGGTTGGTGTAGCCCAATTCAAAATCAAAACCTTTGTTGGTAACATCCCCTACATTCATAATTGGGAAATCGTTACCTGCCGATAATGGACCACTACCTTGAGCCAACAAATCTTTTGTTTTCTTGTGATAGTAATCGGCAGAGAATGATAATTTTCCGTTCAAAGCTCTGAAATCGAAACCTAGGTCTAATTGTTCCGTTGTTTCCCATTTCAAATCAGGATTTACCAATTTGTCAATTTCTGCTCCCGACTGGTAATTGTCGTCTGCTCCAGGATATTGACTGTTGAAAACATAGAACTCTTGTCCTTCATTACCTGGCGTATTGGCGCGGCTTCCATTTTCACCCCAACTTGCACGAAGCTTCAGAAAATCGATTCCTTTTACATTAAAGAAATCTTCTTCAGAAATGGTCCAACCAGCAGAAAATGCAGAGAACACAGCAGCTTGGTTATCCTTTGGGAAAACATCGGCAGCATCACGTCTGATCGAAAATTCCAACATGTATTTGTTCAGGTAGTTGTAAGATAAACGACCAAAGAATGAGGTCATAGCATGTTCTTCGTATGAACCACCAACTTTATCAGCTTCATTTCCAGTTGCGTAACCCTGGTGTGCATATTGACTTCCTTCTTTCACAAGTGGACCTGAGTGCATGGTATACATCGGGCTTTGCGATTCTTCAGCTGAATAACCAGCTAATACTGTAAAGTCGTGATCGCCAAATGCTTTGTTATAAGATGCAAAGTTTTCCCATAACCAGGTGTACCATTTGTTAATATCATCATCAACGTAAGTTTCCGAATTCTGACTTTCTGGAGAGAAATAATATAAAGGTGCCCATCTGTGATCGGTCTGATAGGTTAAATCTAAACCAATTCGTGTAGTAAAGGTTAGGCCTTTAATAGGTTTAAGCTTTGCATATACATTGCCCAGAATTTTATCCTGGGTAATTGTATTTCTATAAGTATCCAACAATGCAAGCGGATTTGAGATTTCACCTGTAGCATATTCCGGCAAACCATAATAGTTGCCATTTTTATCGGCAAGAATGGTATTCCCAGCATCTAATAAAGTTTGAACTCTTGAGGGAGTTCCATTATAAGTAACTGGGGTTAAAGGATCAAGCAATAGTGCCGAGTTTACAGGACTTCTGTACTCATCGTCCTCTCCAATGTATTTTTGTTTGGAATGAGAGAAACTAATGTTGTTTCCAACTTCAATCCAATCTTTCAATTGACTTTTAATATTCGCTCTGGCTGTAAAACGCTCATACTTTGCCTTATCGTCGCCAACAATACCGTTCTGAGAATAGTAGGAACCTGAAATTAAGTAGGAAGTTTTTTCGCTACCACCCGAGAAACTAAGGTGATGCTTTTGCATTGGTGCAACTTCAAAAAGTTCATCTAACCAATCTGTATCAGTACCATTTAATGTTACTGTGCCTGCTCCCGATTCTTCCATCCACTGTTTGTACTCTTCAGCGTTCATTAGGTCCATATCGCTTCTTGCAGATTGAAGGCCATACTGAAAGTCATACGAAATTTTTGCTGCACCCGGTTTTCCACTTTTGGTGGTAATAATGATAACACCATTTGCACCTTCGGTACCGTAAATTGCAGCCGAAGCAGCGTCTTTTAAAACTTCCATTGACTCAATATCACCCGGATCGATATTGTTGATATCACCGGTTTTCATTCCGTCAACAATAAACAAAGGATTCGAGTTTCCGTTGGAGTTAACACCTCGAATGCGGATTTTTGCTCCTGCACCAGGCGATCCGGAGGTAGAAAGGATAGATACACCGGCAGTTTTCCCTTGAATGGCCTGATCGGCTCTTGAAACCGGTACATTCTGAATGTCTTCAGATTTTACACTTGAAATCGATCCGGTAACCAAACTCTTCTTTTTCACACCATATCCAACTACCACAACTTCATCCATGCTTAGAGCATCTTCCATCATGATTACATTGATTGTATTTTGATCGCCAACTAAAATTTCCTGTGTTGTGTGACCAATAAAACTGAATACAATAACGTTTTCGGGACTTGCACTAATGGAATATTCGCCATCAATATTCGATACAGTACCCATGGTTGTGCCTTTTAACGAGATGTTTACGCCTGGTAATGCAAGGCCTTCAGAATCGCTTACCTTTCCGGATATGGTTTTTTCCTGTGAGAAAACCATCGCCGTACTTAATAAAATACTTAGTAACAAGAGGACTGGTTTTAACATCCAATTGCCTCTCATTTGCTTTCCTTTATCTGCTATGGATAAAGTAGCTCTGGAATTGTTAGATTTTTTCATAAATTTGAAATGATTCATTAGCGTTAATTTGTTATGAATTATTTGCCGATTGGATTGGGCCAACATATCCTTTCGGCATTTTTTATTTTGATAATTTGCTTGATCAATCATAGGGTATCATTTTGGGTTAGGTGGAGCATAAATTACATGTGAACATCAATCTGGTAATTTCCTTCAGGATGAACCGGAATAAGATTACCAGTAATTTCTATTCCATTAATTGAGAGAGAATTAATCCCTTTACAATTTCCATTTGGATTGTAAATGTTGATATTGTAGGTAGCATTTCTAAACTTTCTAATCACCTTAAATTCTTTCCAGTTAGAAGGAATACAAGGGTCAATTCTTAAACCATTGTAATCGGGTTGTATGCCTAGAATGTATTGGGTAATTGTATAATAGTTCCATGCAGCAGTTCCGGTTAACCAACTGTTTTTGCCTTCTCCTGGCTTATGCGCATCTTTCCCGGCAATCATCTGGCAATAGATGTATGGTTCCACCTTGTGCAGTTCACTAATTTCTTCGAGGTAGGCAGGGCAAATTTTCTTGAAATAATCCCAAGCCTGATCTCCTCTTCCCAAAAGGGTTTCTCCAATGATAATCCAAGGGTTGTTGTGGCAGAAAATTCCAGCATTCTCCTTATATCCGGCAGGATAAGTAGAGATTTCACCATATTCAATTCGGTACTCCGTAAAAGCAGGATTATTTAATACAATTCCATAGGGTGTATCCAACATTTTTTTAACGCTGTTCAGTGCTTTTTCCGGCATCCCTTCATCTGCTCCAATTTCGGCCATGGTGCACCAGCCTTGGGATTCTATAAAAATTTTACCTTCTTCATTTTCATTCGAACCTACCTTGTTGCCAAAGTAATCGTAGGCTCTTAAATACCATTCGCCATCCCAGCCTTTGCTTTTTACCGCTTCAATCATCTTATCGATATGGATCTGGGCTGTTTTTGCATCTTCACCTTTACCAATTTGATTGCACAGTTTTACATACTCTTTTCCGTAGACCACAAACAGACCTGCAATCATGAGCGATTCTGCCGTATTGCCTTTTTTATTTCCTGTTGTTTGGAAGGATTCGTTCGGATTTTCCGAGAAACAATTCAGGTTTAAACAGTCATTCCAGTCGGCACGACCAATTAATGGCAATTGGTTAGGACCTAAATTATTTACCACATGGTAAAAAGAAACATGCAAATGATGAAACAGACTTTTGGCTTTGCTTTCATCATTATCGAAAGGAACTTGTTCATCGAGTATACCAAAATCGCCAGTTTCCTTGATATAAGATGTAACCGATAGGATCAACCACAGCGGATCATCATTAAAATCTCCACCCAAGGCATGATTACCCATTTTTGTTAAAGGCTGATATTGGTGGTAGCATCCACCATCTTCGAATTGGGTGGCAGCAATGTCCAGTATTCTTTCTTTTGCCAATTCCGGAACCTGGTGTACAAACCCGATTAAATCCTGGTTGGAATCTCTGAAACCCATTCCTCGTCCGATACCGCTTTCGAAAAAGCTGGCACTTCTCGACATGTTAAAAGTAACCATGCACTGGTATTGGTTCCAGATATTTACCATGCGGTTAAGCTTAGGTTCATTGCTTTCCAGTTGGAATGTATCCAGCAATTTCGACCAATAGTTCTGAAGCTCCTCAAAGGCAGCAAGCACCTTCTTCGATGAATCAAACTGCTCCATCATTTTGTATGCCTTACTCTTATTGATTACTGCTTTTGAACTCCATTTGTCATCTTTTTCATTCTCCACATAAGCCAGAATAAAAACAAAATCTTTTTCTTCGCCAGGCTGTAGTTCTATTTCGATATAATGGGATGCAATTGGCGACCAACCATGGGCAATGCTGTTTTTGGAATTTCCATTTTCCACCACTTCAGGATTATTAAATCCGTTGTGCATGCCAATAAAGCTTTCGCGATCGGTATCAAAACCATCTATTTTTACATTGGCAGAGAAGAATGCAAAATGATTGCGTCGCTCTTTGTATTCCGTTTTGTGGTAGATGGTCGAGCCTTCAACTTCCACTTCGCCTGTCGACAGGTTTCTTTGGAAATTGGCCATGTCATCCTCGGCATTCCACAGGCACCACTCAGCAAAAGAGAAGAGTTTTATCTTTTTGATTTTATTAGAATCATTCTGTAGCTTCAACAGGTGTACTTCACCCATGTAATCAAGTGGGATGAAGCATAACAGGTTAGATGAAACTCCGTTTTTCTGACTTAAAAACCGGGTGTAACCCAAACCATGTCTGCACTCGTAATGATCAAGTTTGGTTTGACTTGGTTTAAAGCCTGGATTCCAAATCGTCTCTTCATCTTTCAGGTAATAATATCGTCCACCAGTATCAATAGGAACATTATTATATCGATATCTTGTCAATCTACGGAATTTGGCATCTTTGTAGAATGTATATCCTCCCGCTGTATTTGAAATCAACCCGAAAAAATCCTTGTTTCCCAGGTAATTAATCCATGGGAATGGTGTTTTTGGTGAGTTAATTACGTACTCTCTATTGGTATCATCAAAGAAACCGTACTGCATAATTATTTGTTTAAATGTTTACTTTTTTTGAGACTGTTTCAGATTATCCGTTCAATAAAAATCAACAGTTTCTTAATTTCCTTCTACAAGTCTTCTTCTACTTAATTCAGTAGTTATTTCGTTCATTTTATTTTGGTTCAATGGATATATGCTCATAAATATTGCGCCCAGTATTGCAATAAGTGCCGGAACCCAACTCATAAGCATTTTGATGCCAGGAATGGCTCCTTGTATGGCTGTATGATCTTGTCCGTTGTAATGAAATGCCGCCAGTATAAAACCAATAATTGCACCGGCTACTCCACCTCCAAATTTGGTGGCAAAAGAACCTGCTGAGTAAATCAGGCCGGTTGCACGTCGACCATTTTTAAATTCCGAATAATCGGCAGCGTCACCCAACATGGCAAAGAATAGGGTTGGGAATATTGCTGCTGCAAATTCCGATACAATCCCTAAAGTAAAAATGGCTGCTGTATCGTTAGGACCGCAGAAAAATATGGCTGCATTTGTTACGCCTGAGAACACCAATGCTTGAATGAATAAGCGTTTTTTGCCCATTCTTTTACTCAAAGGAGCGGTAATCATGGCACCTGCAATTGATGCAATCATTAAGGCCACCATAAAGGATGCCGCCAACAACTGGTTGTGCAAATAATGTGTGAAATAGATGACTACAATGCCTTGCTTTATCGAATTGTAAATGCTAAAAAGTAAGCCTATTGTAAGTAGAACCAACCAGGGTTTATTTTGAACAAGATCTTTTAAATCTTTCCACAGGTTATTTTGCTGTTCTTTTGGCGGATGAATTCGTTCTTTGGTGCTTAAAAAGGTAATCAGCATGAAAACAGCCAGGAATCCTGACATCAGGTATATAGAATTACTGTAACCACTTTTTTGGTCGATAACAATGATTTTGTCTTTGTCTAGATTGCTTTCACCACTTACGATAAAGGCATATTCCTTATTTGCTTCAATACTAAAGCTTTTGTTCTTCGAAGGAGTGCTGTCCTGTACCAATTTGGTATCCCAAACAAAATTGGCAATACCATCTTTGGTTTTAATGTTTACATTTTCAACATCTGTTGGGGCCGAAATAACTAGTTGGTATTTTTCACTTTCCAATTCCTTGAGGGTGATATTTGGATTGATATTTCCAAAGTGCGCCACAAGAAAAAGCAAGGCTCCCTGCACCAGCATTCCTCCTGCAAAAGCACCAACCATTCTGTACGATCCAATACTGGTTCTCTCCTTGTCATCACCAGTCATTACAGCCATTAAAGCACCATATGGAATATTGTTGGCAGTGTAAATCAGTGTAAACAGAATATAGGTGGTATAGGCATAGATAATTTTACCTGTATCCGATAGCTTTGGCGAAGTAAATAGCAATGATAAAATCACCGCAAGGGGAATGGCGGTAAATAAAATCCAGGGACGGAATTTTCCATATCTGGTATTGGTTCTGTCGCCTGCAATGCCCATTAAAACATCACTTATTCCATCCGATGAACGTGCTACCAGCATTAAAACGCCAACTACAGCCGGACCAATACCGAACACATCCGTATAAAATATAAACAGGAAGGTGGCTACACCACGCCAGGCGATATTGGCAGCACCATCACCCAAAGCATAACCAACTTTTTCGCGAATCGATATTTTAGAGGTATTGTTCATGGGCATTAAACTGTGAAATCAAACATTTCTTTCCTGGTTTTTTCGTACACATCACGACTAAACATGTATAATCGGGCAGGTTTGTGTGCTACTCCTTTTTGTTTTTCATCTAAAGGAACCAGGTATTTCATTCTTCCAATTTTCTTTCTAAAATTCCTCTTGTCCAATTCTGTTCCCAGGATCACTTCATATACATGTTGTAATTCGGTAAGTGTAAATTTTTCTGGAAGGAGTTCGAATCCAATTGGTTCGTGCTTAATTTTGCTGCGCAATGCTTTTAAAGCTTCCTCAACAATCTGATTGTGATCGAAGGCCAGTTCTCCTATTTCCGATAATGGAACCCACTTTGCAATCCCGCATTTCGATTCCACGATAATGTTGCGAGTCGAAATCAGGGAAAAGAAACCGATGGACACAATTCGTTGTTCAGGATCACGTCCATCGTGAATCAACCATTTTCTGTCTTTTTCTTTTTTTAATCGATTGGGATGTGCAAATGCTTTGAACTGTTCGAGGTAAACATTGTCGAGGCCGGTTCGGTCATATAAAACACGATAAGCAGCATCTTCAATGGTTTCATCCTCATAAATATGATTTCCCGTTAAGGTAAGATCTGTGAATTCAATTTCTTTTGTAGATTCCTTAGTAAGTGTTCGTTCTACAAGCAGAACCTGAAGTTCATTGTCGTTGTAGCCAAATATTACACAGTCTACAGATATATAATCATTTAGAATTCGATTTGTCATTGTTGTAATTGTCGAAATGTTAGGGCTTAAAATTGGTTGTGTAAAAACTACACTAAGTATATTTTGATGCTAATGTAAGACCTTTTTTGATATTGACAAAAAGAGAATTTTAATTTTCTGCAATCGAATTCGCTTTATAAATTGTAAAAAGTACACTAAGTGATTTGTGTTTACTAATCGTTCGCTGTTATTTATGCTCAAATATCTTAGCGCTTATTTGTATTGCTTTTAAATAATTTGTTTGTGTAAAAGTGATTTTTCGAAATAAAACTGGATGTGATCTGTTTCTTTTAACCAGTAGTGGTGCAATTTTGAATCGATCAGAATTTAGAGGATCTATTTTGTCTTATCGTGAAACCAAGTATTTTCGAATTGTCTTTATTTTGAAAGAAGTTATGTTTTTTAATTCTAATATTTTATAATTGTGATTCCGTACCAAACTATACTTCCATGAAGACACATTTTCTTATTATTCCGCTCATGATGATCTTGCTTTTTGCATCATGCTCCAATCCAAATTTTACGCAGAAACAAATTTCACTTATACCAAAACCGGTTTCGTTCGAACTTCATGAGAGTTCATTTCGTTTTCAGTCTAAAACAAGTATTACCATTAAAGATGAAGATGCAAGAAAAGCAGTAAACTATCTGGGAAATATGCTGAGTGCTGCGGCAGGAATTCAAGTAGATGTCTCTGGTGCTAATGAGTTTGGTGACCTGCATTTTACGAAGGCAGAAGGCTTGAAAACTGAAGCCTATCGAATTGAAGTTACGAGTAAACAAATTTTAGTAAAAGCTTCGAGTGAATCTGGATTTTTTAATGCAGTTCAAACCATTCGTCAACTGTTGCCAGAGCAGATAGAAAGCAAAAGTGTTGTTGATGCCGAATGGTTTGTTCCGTGTTGTACTGTTGAAGATGAGCCTCGTTTTTCGTGGCGTGGAATGCACATGGATTTTAGCCGCCACTTCTTTACTGTAGATGAGGTAAAAGAGTTTTTAGACTATATGGCTCTGTATAAATTGAATACCTATCATATGCACCTTACCGATGATCAGGGGTGGCGCATCGAGATTAAGAAATACCCGTTGCTTACCGAGAAAGGGGCCTGGAGAATTGAAAACAATCAGGATACCGTTTGTATGAATCTTGCAAAAGAAAATGAGCTGTATCAAATCGATCCGAAAAATTATCGCGAAAGCAATGGTAAAAAAGAGTATGGAGGATTCTTTAGCCAGGAACAAATTAAAGAAATTATAGCTTACGCTGATGAGAGATGCATTACGGTTGTGCCCGAAATAGATATGCCGGGACATTTTAAATCTGCAATTGATAATTACCTGTTCTTATCCTGTACAGGTGAAGCAGGTTGGGGCAAAGTGTTTTCAACTCCGGCTTGTTTGGGTAAGGAGACTACTTATGAATTCATGGAAAATATTTTGGCAGAGGTGGTTGAATTATTCCCTTGCAAATATGTACATATTGGAGGTGACGAAGTAAGAATCGAATCATGGCAGGAATGTCCGAAATGTCAGGCCGAAATTAAAAAGCATAAATTATCGAACGAACATGAGTTACAATCTCATTTTAATCGTCGAATCGAAAAATTCCTTCAATCCCGAGGAAAACAATTATTGGGTTGGGATGAAATTATTGAAGGTGGATTAAGCAAAGATGCGACTGTAATGTGGTGGCGACACTGGGCGCCACAATCGCCAAAAATTGCTGCCCAAAAAGGGAACGATGTGGTTGTAACTACCACTTCAGCCTATTATTACGATTATTTAAATGATCACAATCCAATCGAAAAAATATATGCCTACGAACCTGTGCCGGCAGATTTAACTCCAGAACAAAGCAAGCATGTTTTGGGCGTACAGGCCAATCTTTGGTCGGAGTGGATTCCAAGTTTTAAGCGTTTACAGTACCAGGCTTTTCCACGTTTAATTCCTTTGGCCGAAACGGCATGGACAGCAAAAGAGCAAAAGAACTTTAAAGATTTTTCGCATCGAATCAACAAACACTATTCTCGCCTGGATGAAATGGGTATTTACTATTACATACCGGCTGTAGAAGGATTAAAAGAGAAAATTGAATTGACCGATACCACCACTGTGAATTTGCAGTTGGCATATCCGCACGACGGGGTAGAAATTTTTTATACACTCGACGGAAGTGTTCCTACAAGAAATTCATTGCTTTACACAGAACCATTTGTGGTAAAAAAAGAAGGTGAAATTAAAGCAAGAGCCTACAAAGGAGAAATGTTTAATGATCTTAAAACTGCAATCGTCTCAAAAGCTGAATAGGCGAGTTGTACACTAAAATTACTAAGCATGAATAAACATTTTGCATTCAGGATTTTTTTAACGCTTCCTATTTTCATTTTGCTCTCATGTGTTTCTACCGGGCAAAAAAGTAATTCCTATATCCATAAGGTTGATCCATATATTGGCTCAGGAGGTCATGGACATGTTTTTGTGGGAGCAAACCTTCCATTTGGCATGGTTCAACTTGGACCCAATAATGTTTTTAAAGGATGGGATTGGTGTTCGGGCTATCATTATTCCGATTCAACCCTTACGGGATTTGCCCATACACATTTGAGTGGAACCGGCATTGGCGATTATGGCGACCTGTTATTTATGCCGGTTGCTTTGGATTCTATACCAAAGCATCAGATTGGTATGGAAGATTGGACTGCTTTGTATACTCACGACGATGAGCATGTTCAGCCTGGCTATTATTCAATTCATATCGATAAATACAATGTGTTTGCAGAATTAACTGCCACCGAAAGAGTAGGGGTTCACAGGTACACATTTAAGAATAATGATGCTGCACAGTTAATTATCGACCTTCATTCGGGCATTGGATGGGATCAATTTACTGATGGAAAACTGGAACAGATAGATGATTATACCATTGCTGGCCATCGATTTTCAAAAGGTTGGTCGAAAAACCAGAAATTGTATTTTCATGCTCAGTTTTCTTTAAAAATTAAGAGTGTAAATGTTTTAGAGACGAAGTATAGCAATGGGAGTAATCCTCGAACCTTTCTGATTGAATTTGAAGAAGGAAATGAGTTAATGGCCAAAACAGCACTTTCACCGATTGGTATTGAGGGTGCAAAAAACAATTTAACAGCCGAAGTTCCGCACTGGGATTTTAATAAAGTTAAAATGGCGGCCGAAAAAAAATGGAATGATGAATTACTAGCCATTGAGGCAAAATTCAACAATCCTTCTGATGAAAAAATATTCTACACCGCGCTTTATCATACGGCCTTTTTTCCATCGCTTTTTAACGATCACAATGGCGATTATATTGGCGTGGACGATCGCGTAGTAAATTCGCAAGTAGAGCATTACACTGTGTTTTCGCTTTGGGATACCTACAGGGCATTGCACCCTTTATTTACCATTACCCAAGCCGATAAGGTAAACGATATGGTGAATACCATGTTAGAGATTTATAAGAAGCAGGGCAAATTACCAGTATGGCATTTATCGGGAAGCGAAACCAATACCATGATCGGAAACCATGCCATACCCGTAATTGTGGATGCTTACCTAAAAGGCTTTGATGGCTTCGATGCAGAATTGGCATTTGAGGCGATAAAGGCTTCTTCCATGCTCGATTTTGAAGGGATGAAGTTTGTTAAAGAAATGGGTTTTATTCCGGCTGATTCCATACACGAATCGGTGGCAATTGGATTAGAATATGCCATTGATGACTGGTGTGTGGCAGCAATGGCGAAAAAGATGGGAAAAACAGAAGACTACAATTATTTCTCACAAAGAGCAAAAGCCTATACTCATTACTTCGATAAGGATCTTCGCTTTATGCGAGGCAAACTTGCTTCGGGAGAATTTAGAGAAGTTTTTGATCCTGTACATTCCAAACATCGCGCCGATGATTATTGTGAGGGAAATGCCTGGCAATACACATGGTTGGTGCCTCATGATCCATATGGCTTAATTGATCTTTTTGGAGGTGAAGATGCATTTGTTCAGAAACTGGATTCTTTATTTACCATTAGTTCTGATCTTGGGGAAGAAGCATCTTCGGATATCTCAGGTTTAATAGGTCAGTATGCCCATGGGAACGAACCTGGGCACCACACAACCTATTTATATGCATTTGTAGGACAGCAGTGGAAAACGGCGAAAAGGGTTCGTCAAATTCTTAAAACTTTGTATCACGATGCCCCAAATGGATTATCAGGAAATGAAGATTGCGGGCAAATGTCGGCCTGGTATATCTATTCGGCACTTGGGTTTTATCCGGTAAATTCAGCCAATGGAGTTTATGTTTTTGGAAGTCCGGTGGTTAGTGAGGCTAAAATTAACTTAGCAGGAAACAGATCTTTAGTAATTACCACCGAAAATAATAATGATGAGAATATCTACATTCAATCTGTTGAATTGAATGGAAAATCATACCACAAATCATTTATCACCCATAAGGATATAGTGAAAGGTGGAACATTGAAGTTTGTGATGGGAGCCGAGCCAAATTTTACTTTTGGCAGTGCATTCGAAAACAGACCACAATAAGAATTGAGAATCTAATTGAAAGACACATAATATGATGACGAAGCGCTTTTTATACATTACACTCTTACTGGGTTTGTTTTTATCGGCTTGTTCCGATCACCTTGTTTCCGATGCGAAGAAAAGAAAGGAGATTAAGGAGAAATTCGAGCAAAGAAAAGAGCAGTTTTTAAAAAACAGGCAAGAACAATTGCTTGATGTCTTTTCGTCGGATATTAGTATAAAAGAACGTGAGGCTTTGGAGTTTTTGTATGCATACGAAACTTTAAGCGATTTGAGTAATTACGATTCAGATTATTACCTGCAGCAGATTCGTTATGCTTTTAAAGCTCAAAACACATTTCATTGGGGAAAGAAAGTCAGCAAAGAAGATTTTTTACATTTTGTACTTCCTCCTCGTGCAGGAACCGAAAATATGGATTCTGCAAGACTTGTGATTTTTAAAGAGTTGAAGGAGCGTGTTAGGCATATGAGTATGAAAGATGCTGCACTTGAGGTAAATCACTGGTGTCATGAAAAAGTAACCTATACAGGCACCGATGGAAGAACATCTGCACCTTTGGCCACCATTAAAAATGCAAAAGGGCGCTGTGGCGAGGAGTCGGTGCTAACGGTAACGGCCTTGCGTGCTGTTGGAATTCCAGCTCGTCAGATTTATACGCCGCGTTGGGTGCACCAGGACGATAACCATGCATGGGTTGAATTTTGGGCCGATGGTGAATGGTATTTTATGGGTGCATGCGAACCAGAAGCTGATGTAAACCAGGGATGGTTTGTGGAACCTAGCCGACGAGCGATATTGACTGCGACACAAACACCAGGTCATTATGAAACTTCAGACCTAATTTATAAACGCGAAAATTATACTCGATTAAACCAGGTTGAGAATTACGCCACTGCAAAAAATCTCTTTGTTAAAGTGCTTGATCGAAACCGTAAACCAATAGAAAAGGCCAATGTTGGATTTTTAGTTTGCAACTATGCCGAATTGTATCATCTTGCCGATTTACAAACCGATGAGAATGGTTTGTGCAAGCTGAAGTTAGGTTTGGGAGATGTTCTGGTTTGGACATGGAAAGAGAACAAATTTAATTTCGAAAAAGTATCGGTTGCCGATATGGATACTTTAAACATTGAACTTTCTGGGAGCGATTTTTCTGAGAGAACTGTAGATATGGATCTAATTCCTCCGGTTAAAAAGGCTGCATTTAAAGTGTCGGCAGAAGGGAAGGAAAACAACAAAAAACGATTGGCCTACGAAGATTCCATTCGTTTGGCCTACGAAAACACCTTTATGGTCAAAGAGAAAGCCATAGAACTGGCAAAAGCTGAACGTTTGGATACAAGTGAAGTTTGGCAGAAAATAAAAGCATCAAGAGGGAATTGGGAGAGTATCCAAAATGTAATTACAAAGACCCCTGTCGATCGTAAAATGTGGATTTTGTCGCTGCTTCAACATATATCTGAAAAAGATTTACGGGATGCTAAAGCTGAAGTGCTGCTTAGTCATATGAATAATACGATAGAATACAAGGGGCAATACTCAGAAGATGAATATGTTCAGTATGTTTTGAATCCTAGAATTGCGATGGAGCAATTATCAGCTTACAAAGCTTATTTAAGACCAAAATTTGAGAATGATTTCTGGAGAGATATACTGGAAGATCCTGGCAAAGCCAAAGATTGGATTTTGGAAAATATCAGTATAAATGAAAGAGAAAACTACATTTGGGTGCCAGCAACACCAAAAGGAGTGTTTGAAATGAAAACTTCGGATTTGGGTAGCGCAAAAATTCTTTTTGTAGCCATGTGCCGAACTGCTGGTGTAGTGGCCCGAATCGATAAAGTTACAGGTATTGCTCAATACAAAATTGGTAAAGATTGGACCAATGTCTATTTGGGAAAATTACAGCCGAAAGAAATAGAAGATTTTGGCAGCATTCAATTAAAAGCCACCGAATCGAGCAAAGATGCCTGTGAATATTATAAAAACTTTACGTTGGCCAAATTCGAAAATGGAAGCTACAAAACATTGGAGTTTGAATTTAAGAAAGCTTTGGCTGATTTTCCAGCTCAATTGAAGTTGGCAAGCGGAAACTATATGCTGTATACGGCCGAACGAGTAAAGGATGGAAGCCTGTTAACCCGCTTATCCTTTTTTAATCTGTCGAAAGACGAGCATAAAGAGATTGATGTAGGACTGAGAAAGGAAGAGAAAGCATTAGAATCTTTGGGAAGCTTCCTTTTGCCATCGGAATTAAAAACTGTTGATGGACAAATAGAACAATTGGATTCGGAATCGATGCGTAATGGAATTGCTGTGATTTGGCTCGATCCTGACAAAGAACCAACAAAGCATGTGTTAAAAGATTTTGTGGATTTAAAACAGTCTTTTGACGATTTACAAACACCCTTTGTATTTGTATTGCCGAATGATGATCGGGCAAAAGTTTTCAATAAAGACGATTATAACTTGCCTGAAAATTCAATTTTTGTGACAAACGATCAATTGCTGCAAGATTTTGAAAGTGCAACAAAGCAGAGTTTTGAAAATCAGTTTCCGGTTTTAGCCATGATTTCTGCCAATAAAGAAATCTTCTATATATCAAATGGATATAAAATAGGTGCAGGCGATCAGCTGCTGAAAGTGTTTAAGAAATACCAGGAATAGAGATTGTATCAATCAAGCTATATTGTCCAGCTTAAATCGTATGGCTTTCGTCTTCATTTTTTAGGAAGAATTTAGCGAGCACGAGTAGTAGCACAAAAAAGATGACTATGGCATAAATGAAAATTCTTGGTTTGTCCTTATTCTCAGTCCAAAAGGAAGTTGTATAAGATTCGCCCCAGACTCCATCGGAATTGATGGCATTAAATTCCAGCTCATATGTGAAAGGGGGCAAATCGCTTAGGTCAATAATCCGATTATCGTGTTGGTTAATGTGCCAGGTGGAGTCAGGATGCACAAATCGATATGCAATCGCATTGTCTTCCTGGTGATTAAACGAAAGGTTGCTAACAGAGAAAATACCTTCCTCGCCATTTATATGTTCTTGTACCTGGAATTTAGGTGGCGGAAGAAGTTTGTATTTCATGGAGCAAATCGCTATAATTCCATTGTTGCTACCTAGCATAATTTGCCCTTCTTCCGACATTGTTATGGTTCCTTTATTGAAGCTATTGTTGGTCGATTTTCCTTTAATTTTATAACGGGCAAAGCTGTTCTTTTCAGGATGATAACAAAATATCCCCATACGTGAACCAATCCATATCTGACCATTCGGATCTATTAGAAGAGAGGTAAATGTAAAATTACCTTGATGCGGCTTAAAGAAGCTTAACTCTTGAGTTCCGGATTTAATGAGTGCAAGTCCATCGTTGCTTGCCAGCCAAAGGTTGTTATCCTTGTCAAAGGTAAAATCTGACACAAAGGTATTGGGGTGTATTTTATCGCCATTGTAATAAAGTTCATTTTTGGTTGAAACGTTCCAATCGTTCCCTAAAGAATCCCTTCGATATTTATAGGATGGAATGTCTGAGATTTTTTCAAAAGTTTTCGTTTTTAAGGAGTACGAAAAACAGCCTTGTCTTCCTGCAATGCTAATGATATCATTCTGCAAGGAAAGGTCCAGGATATATGAATCTTTTAGAAGACCAATTTTATCATCGTAAATGTGTTTGATATCTTCGGGCTTAAATGTATTGCCTTTTCGCATGATTACCGATAAGACTCCATGATACCTCGTACCCAGAAAGATCATGCTATCTTTACGGACAATTGCCTCTATAAATTTTACTTTTTCATCGGTTAGTAATGGAGTCAGTTGTTTCTTTTTTATGTCTACACAGAACAAACCAATTTGAGACAACCCAGCCAAAACATTATTATCAATGGCCAGTATACCATTTACATAATTAATGGAAATGTCTGGACCTGTCGTGAACTGTGAATAGCAGATATTTTTATTGTCGATTTTAATTAATCCAGATTCCTTGGTTCCCAACCATATGGCTCCCGATTCATCAGTTAACGAAACAGTAAATTGCCTCTCGTAATAATCGTTTAATTCTGAGTTTACACCTTCATCAAAGTATGGCAATTTGGAATCATCGGTTTGATACATGAAGCCTTTCTTGTACACGGTCATGTAGATATCATCGTTTAGGTTAATTCCAGTGGTTGAGAAGGTACCACCAACATCACGCCTAAATCCGTTATTGTCACGAATCCACAACCCATTTTGAGTATGCACAAGCGGAGTATTATCGGCTTTAAAGTGGATTGAAATTATGCTTTCTTCCATTTCATGGAAAATAGATTTGTTTTGTAGCCGATCATTCACTAGTTCAACTTCGTGTATGCCCTGATCAAAGGTTCCAAGCCATATTTTTCCACCTGGTGTTTGCTGACCACAACTCACTGACATGTTGTTAATTTTTTGGATTGTTTGTTTTTGGGGCAGATACTCAAAAATACCTGTTTTTCCACCCAAAAAGTATCGTCCTTTAATTTGAAAGCTAAAAGCTAGATTTTTTACCTGCTTCTCAGAAGTCGGTATGAGGCGATAATCCTTTCCGGAAATATCGAAAACATAAACACCCAAATTGGTTCCAACGAAAAGTTGATTTTTATTGATTTGACTAATGTGCTGAACAGTATCGATGAAGTTATGATTGGGAATTGGGAAACTCTTAAACTGATATGCATTATACACACTTATGCCATTACTTCCACCAATCCATAATAAGCCCGTTTGATCCTGAAACAGACTGTAAATATTGTTGGTAAGCAAACCATGCTCTGTAGTATATTTTGCGTGGTTCGTGAAAAAATTTTTGGCAGTTAGATTGTTACATATTGCCAAGCTTAGTAATAAGTAGAGTTTTAGTCGTAATAACATCTAATCTTTGCTTTAAAATCATATTTATATTGCTAAGCTATATCATAAAGTTTAGATTTTCAAATGTGATGAAAGTATTTGATTATAAAACAAATGATAAATAATTATGTAATATTTATAAGATTACATGGAAGTATTTTGTAAAGTGTTGATATCAAATAATTATAGATGATTTTAGTTGATATTGCAATGCTTAACTAGTGTGAAAAATTTGTTCTTTATTTGAAATTAAGAGGTCAATGACAATAAATTTAATTTAGGTACTTAAGATGATGGAATCTTTTTTCATGAATATGTTACGAACCCAGAGGTTCTAATTCCATTGAATTTATTGCATAAAAAAAGCACCAAAGTTTTTCAACTTCAGTGCTTGTTTTCAGCGGAGAGAGAGGGATTATTCCTTCTTTCAGTCGTCATGAACATGTTACTCCCGAGAATCGGGATCATCCCTCTTCCTGTATTTTCAAAACTTATGCATAAAAAAGGGAACCTCAATTTTGAAGTTCCCTTTGTCTGCGGAGAGAGAGGGATTCGAACATTCTATCTGTAAAATATTTCGAATTCTGTACTATGTAGATAAATAAAGGCTTATGCGAGGTTTGTTATCTTTTTAATTACTTCAAAATTGACTTTAAAAGCACTTTTTCTTTCCCCTTAACTTTCCCCTTTGTATATTTGTAGAAACGAAATATAAGCTATGTATTTTTTTCTTAAAGAACCCAAAAGTGATAAAATCACGCCAATTTATTTGATTTATTTTTTAAAAAATCAGAATAAAAACTTTAAATATTCTACTAATCAAAAGATTCACCCTGATAATTGGAATAGTAAAAGTCGAATGCCAGTGGTAAAAAGAGGGGCTGGGGGTGTAGAATTGAAACATCTTGGTTCCGTATTAGCTATGTACTCCGACTTTTTGGATGAAAAAATTAAAGAGTATGAAAAGCTTAATAAGCCTTTAACCAGAGAATTACTAAAGCAATTGTTTGATGAAAAATTCAAGCATAAAGCCATTAAAGGGGAGAGCCAGTATCTCATAGATGCTATTCAGGATTTTATTGATACTAAAAATAAGTCTAAAGGACAATCTCATTCCTGGAATCAGAAATACAAGAACCTTAAAAACAAGTTAATAGCTTTTGAAACCAAAAAGAGAAGAAAAATAGAATTTAATTCAATTACCCAGGATTGGATAGATGAATTTTGCGGGTTTTTACGTGTTATCAGGGTTAAACCGTTTAAACCACATAATGATAACACATTACACCGTACAATTAATTTCTTGATTACTGTCTTGATTTGGTCTGAAACGAAATATCACAATATCAACCTAAAGACAATAAAGAATCCCGTAAACAAGTATCAACCGGATGATGTCTTTTTAACTAGTGAAGAGGTTGCAATTCTTGAAAATATCTCATTGCCACGTAAATCATTGGAGCGTGTAAGAGATTTGTTTTTAATAGGTGTTTATTCTGGACAAAGATTTTCGGATTATTCGGTTTTTGAGAAATCGGATGTTCAAGGAGAAATGATAATTAAGAAAGCTGAGAAAACAGAAACTGAAAGTTTTATACCATTGCATCTAAAATTAAAAGAGCTTTTAGATAAGTATGACTGGGAGTTACCCCGGATATCTAGTCAGAAGTTTAACGAGCATATTCAGAAAGTTTGCGAATTGGCCGAGTTTAATGAAGATATAAAGGAAATCATATATAGGGGAACTAAGAAAGAGGTGGTTTACAATCCTAAATATAAAATGGTGTCGAGTCATACAGCTCGACGAACCTTTATCACCTTGTCAAGTGAAAAGGGAATGCCTGATCATATAATTATGAAAATTACAGGTATACGGGATCCCAAAACCTTAATAAAATATAAAAAGACTTCACAAAAATCTGTTATTGATTCGATGCAGAAATATTGGGGTTAGTGGTTGGCTGTTGTTATGCTGTAAATTTCAGTGTAACATTCCCGAATGGAGAATGGAAAGATGATGGCAAAATCAGTAGCTGGAATACAACTTAGTGTTTTAACAAAAAACAATTAATTTATTTGGCCGTAAATAAAAAATATTAAATTTGCCTTTAAGATTATTGACTAAATGCTTTATAATTCAATTTACTCTTATTGATAAAACCTTATGAATGGTAGGTTTTACTGGGCATTTGGAATGATGAACGCAGAAAAAATGTGTACAGATACACATACTTTTAAGCACAAATAATACTTCAATTTTCTATTAAATTGTATGTGTATACGCAGGTAATATTGTTACGCATACACATACTTTTTAAGTTACTTATCTTCTACCAATTTAGCACAGATATTATCCAAACTCAATGGCTGGCTTCGTTCTCAGATGTCTACATAAGTCTAGTAAGTGAATGGTAGTGTAATTATCAAGTAATATGACTATTAGATGTGATCAAAAGCCATTTAGTTTCTACTTGTTATTCTCAATTCTAATGAACCTAAATGGTCTTGATTGTTGAAAAATCACGCAGAAAAAGTGGTACGGATACACAACGTATTGTATGTGTATTTTTTTTAAAAGAAAATGATAATTGAGTGAGAAAATAATTTTTAGGCTCATTTCTTAATAACATTAGATTCACAATGTATTAGAGGTTCAAAATAGGGTACACTTCAACCTGAACCCAAAATTGATCTACAATTGAGCTTAATTCGATCAAAATTATCCCAGCTTTGAACCCACCTCAAAAATGAACCTGAAAAATATCTATATGGTGCGAATAGGGTATGCCTTTTGTGAACCTACCATATGTTGGTTCATTAAATATAGTTTGGGTATGTAAAATGTACCCTTATTATGGAACTACTTATAATGTAACTATACATATTTGACTCTAAATCTTTGGTATAATGAAATCATTGTCTAAATAAAAGCCTAGTTTTGTATGATTCAGCTTTTTAGATATTTTTGTCTGAATTTAAATGGGACAACAGTTCCAAAATGTTTGACATCTATAAAAGAAGACAATTGAATCATGATTGGAAGAGGAGATAGAACTATGAATGTGGTTAGTCATATACCTGGGCGTATTCGCTGTGTGAATAAAGTTTTTTTGGATCGTAAAAAGACTGACTTATTCATGGATAGGATTCGAACCATTGAGCATGTTAAAGAAGTGAGGTTGAATGATTGTATTGGATCAATTCTGATTTTGTATAAGGATGATGAATCAATGAAAAACATGCAAATGAGGCTAAAAGAACAATGGAAAAGTTGTTTCCCACCAGAGCAGGATCATATCACTACAAAACGTTCCAAGAGTAACAAAAGCAAAGTGAGAAGTATTGTAAATCCTGGTATGATTATTAGTTTCGCAGGAACACTAGGGGCCTTGGCATTTGATAGTAAGAAATGGCACATAGCTTTTGGGACAGCTTTTACCGGCATCGTTTTAGGACATATGGGTTTAAATAGAAAACCTCTTCAAAAATCAGTGAATGGATTGATAGGGAATGGACGTCGATCTAATCAAATTTCATAAATACTTATACATAGAATTTAGAGATAGACAAATTTATAATCTCTATAAATAATTCGGTTATACACTTATCAAATGATGTTTAAAACGTTTGAAATTTGTCTATCTCTTGATTCATAAAATAAGATATATGTGAGGACAAAAATTCTCTTATCTTAACTTTTGCTCTTCATATCGTTCGACTTAACGATGCATAGTTTTTCGTTGTAATCCTCGAATACAGCGTTTTTTTCTGTTAATGAACATCTGTTATTTCTCACCTCAGAAATCTTATTTGCCAAATTCTTAATTCATGATTTTTATATAAAAAATCAAGTTTTTAAGGTATTTCTTAAACAGCCTGTTTGAATAAAAACTAAAATATAAGTGTTCATAAAAAACAATATTGATTCAAATTAAAGCTTTGAATTCCAGTTCGTAGATTTTCTAAAAATGGTAATTTTCATTATCTTACTAGTAAGAGGGAAAACGAATCATCTAATACATTATGCGCATCATAACAGGTTTACTGATAGCAAGGCTATTGGCAGGAAATTTAATGAACAAAGGTATGAAAGGATTTAAAGGATTTAAAGGCATAGTTGAAATAATGCATCTAATACCTGGCCGTGTTCGATTTTTAGTTCCTACACTAAAAAATGAGCCTGACAAATGTAAACAATTAAAAACTCAATTAGAAAAGGCGGAACAAATCAATGGTATCACGCCCAATCCTATTACGGGAAAAGTATTAATTGAGTTTGATAAGGATCATATTGATGTTGAAACCTTAACGGGTGTCCTGGTTAAATTATTAGGGCTTGAAAAATCAATTGAAAAATCTCCAAATTCAATGCTAACAAAGGAGTTAAAGGATTTGTTTAAATCACTAAATACTGGTGTTTATGAGTATACCAATGGAGTAATGGATTTAAGGAGTTTGGTAACTACTTCATTTATTGGTTTTGGAGCTTATTCGATGATAGTCAAGCGCAACCTAATGCCACCTGGATTGAATTTTTTGTATTGGGCGTATATGAACTTGCAAAAGCCGTGATAAAAGCTTGACTTGTAAATTTAACTCCCGGAAATAACTTAAATCGTAAATAATGTCTACAAATCTCTTATATAGAACTGCATTTAATTTATCCAAGATTCAATTGGTGCACAGTATTCCCGGAAGGTTAAGGGTTAAAATACCAATTCTTAAATACGTAAAAAACAAAATTGAACCTCAGGAAATAGAAAGCTTCTTTCAACGATACCGATTAAAAGGCATTCAATCCCTAAATGTGAATTTTATTTCGTCAAAAGCATTGATTTTATATGACAAGGATGTAACCTCTGATAAACATATTCTGACATTTCTTAACAGAGTAAGAGAAAAGCTATATGAAATCGTAACGAAGGAGGAAAAGATGACGATTAATAAGGTAGATGAAATGTACAAAGAGCTAAAGGAAGAAGGCTATGAATTTGAGGCAGAACTATAAAAGACCTTTACTACAATGTAATCCTATACACCAGTTACATGGTCGTATGCGAATATATTGCCGTGCATTGAAATTTCTTTCGGATCATAAGAAGGACATAGAAGAGTTACTGTTAAGCGTTCATTTTATTTCATCGGTTAAAATCTCTCCCATAACAAGTAATGTGTTGATATATTATTCTGATGAATTTGATTCGAAAATTGTTTTGCGTAAAGTAGAAGATATTATTTCACAATTTTCCATTCCTGCATTTAAGGGAGAACGAAAAGAAAAATCGAGACTTACCGTAAATGAACGGCGATTGCAGGAAGAGCCTGTGGAAGAATTGTTCCGAAATGTATTGGTAGGATCGGCAGCACTGGCTTGGGCGCTTTTTAAACGAAATACCACTCCAGCTCGTTCCATGTTTGGAAGACTTACAAATTTTACTGCACTGACTAGTTTGAGTTTGGCCCGACCGGTTTTTAAGAGTGGCTATGAATCTCTACGGTATAATAAGAGACCCAATGCAGATACGTTAAGCGCTGTATCTATTCTTGCTAGTCTTCTGTCAGGTAATGGGATCTCCTCATTAACTATTATTTTGCTTTCTGATATAGCTGAATTGCTTACTGCATATAGCATGAATCGAACAAGAAAAGCTATAAGGGCAATGCTTGCTACCGGAGAAAAATTCGTATGGAAATTAGAACAGGATGGCTCATTGATAAAAACACCACAAGAAGAAATACATAAAGGAGATACCATTGTTGTGCATTCGGGTGAGATCATCAGTGTTGATGGGAAGGTAATTAATGGAAGTGCAACAGTTGATGATTCCTCGATTACTGGGGAGTATATGCCAAAAGAGAAGTCAAAAGGTGACTATGTTTTTGCAGGCAGTACAATAAAAACCGGAACTGTTTCCATTATGGCCGAACAAACCCAGGAAGATACTGCTGCTTCGAAAATAATTCATATGGTTGAGGAGGCCTCTCACAATAAGGCACAGGTGCAAAATGTTGCCGATAAATTTTCTGGCAGCCTCATACCATTAAATTTCATTCTGGGAGGTATCGTATATGCTGTTACTAAAAGTCCAATGCGTGCGCTAAATATGTTGGTGATCGATTACTCTTGTAGTATACGTTTATCAACAGCAACAGCGCTTACAGCAGCAATTTCTACCGGTGCCAGAAATAAAGTATTAATTAAAGGCAGCAACTACCTTGAGACCCTTGCAGAAGTTGATACAGTCATATTTGATAAAACCGGAACCTTGACAGAAGGGAATCCTGAAGTAAAATCCATTATTCCTGTTGATGAAAAGTTAAATATTCCTGATTTGCTTGGGATAGTAGCAGCAGCTGAGGAAACATCAACACATCCTGTGGCTCATGCAATTATGCAACGAGTGAAGTTAAATGGAATAAAAATCCCGAAACACAATGAAATTGAGGTTGTAATAGGCAGGGGAGTGAAAACTAAAATTGGGCGAAGTATTGTGAGGGTTGGTAATGCTAAATTTATGAAGGAGAATGGAATTCTGTTGGAACCAGCTAAAGACATTATTTCGAGATTGATGCTTCGTGGGGAAAACATAGTCTATGTCTCTAAATCAAATAAACTATGCGGATTAATAGGACTGAATGATCCTCTTAGGGAGAATATGAAAAAAACCATTAATCGTTTACGAAACCTTGAAGTTGATGATATTATCCTTTTGACTGGAGATGTGGAACAGCAGGCGGAGGTGGTTGCCAGTAAAATGACTTTCGATCGGTACAAGTCGGAATTAATGCCCGAAGATAAAGCCCGCTTTGCTTTAAATCTTCAGTCTAAAGGCTCTAAAGTAGTAATGATTGGAGATGGTATAAATGACGCACCTGCGTTGGCTTATGCTGATGTTGGTATTGCATTGGGAAGCAAGAGAACAGATATTGCAATGGAAGCTGCCGATATTGCCATACAAAGTGATAACCCATTAACAATTCCTTCGGCAATTCAACTTTCCCGTAGAACAATGCAAACTGTGCAACAGAATTTTATTGCTTCGATAGGAATTAATAGTTTGGGTCTTGTTCTGGGAGCTACTGGACTTTTACCAGTATTTTGGGGTGCATTTCTGCACAATATGACCACAGTGGCTGTGGTTTCAAATTCGTTAAGATTGTTTTTTTTCAAAATGGAAAGGTAATGGAGTTGGTATTAAAAATAAAACATCGATTGAATAATAGGTTGCGAATAAATTTTTCGAAACCCATCAAGCATTTCAAGAAACTAAAGTCTCAGGTATTGGAACATAGTGGAATAGAATCATTCGATTATAATCCGCTAAGTCAGAATGTTCTGGTCTTCTTTAATAATGAAGTAGTAAAAGCTAACGAAATTCTTATTCGAGTTGCTGTGGCTTATTCGGTGGAAAATAATATGATTCCTGTGAAAATTACTCAGAAAGGAAAGGGTGAATTCATTACTTCCAAAGGAATATTTTCTGGCTTATGTATTGTTACGGCGGTTACATTAAATCTTTTTTCTAAAAATCTCATATTAAAAAAGGCAACAAATTGGATCAGTGCTGTAACTACGGCAGCTGCTGTAATTGAACATGCTGAATTTGATTATCGTAAAAAAGGTAGTGTTGATCCTGAAGTACTTTCAATAGGCTTGCTGGTGAATTCTGTGGTAAGTAATCAGCGATTACTTATTCCTACTGCCCTTACTTGGGTAAGTACATTTGGCAGACATTTTTCAACTAATGACAATGAGGGAATAGTGCTGGAAGTAGCAAGAAAAAAGGAAGAGAACAAAAAAATATACTATCATCTGAATGTTTCGAAATTACCAAACAGGGGAACTGTTGCTGATTTGTTTCATCAGCTATCGAAAAGCTTTGCTTTAACAAGAGGAGGGTTTAGAAATACTATGTTCGATGGCTCTAAGGACCTAATGAATTCGCATGATGAATTTATTGAAGGCGTAGGAAAAAATATAAACGGAATGGTATTGCATTTTAATCAATAACTAAACAATAAAACAATTAACTATGGAAAACAAAGGAAATCTTACAACGGGAATTTTAATTGGGGTTGGTGTTTCATTGGGAGCTTATTACTTATACAATAAAAACAAGGCTCAAATTAATGAATTTTTAAGAAGCCAAGGTATAAATATACCAGAATCAAACGACAAAGGCTTTGATGATATGAACATTGAAGAGTTGGTGAGTACTAAGGAACATATTGAAGATCTTATTGCTGAAATGGAGCAGAAGTTGAAAGAAGATACAAAAGAATAATGAAGTCGAAGCTATACATGATTTAAGTAATCGGTGATTAACGAAATGAATCAATACTCATCAGGAAGTTATAATTGCCGATTCACTTTTATATTATACTCCAGATTGTAAAGAATATTAGATAGTTAAATTTAGGGGCATTATTCTTAAGTGATAATTATTTCAATAAATTCATCATGTGAATTCATGTAGTGTTTACAAATCTTTAGTTGAGTATAATTAGTAGTAGATGTAAAAATTTTCTTTCCAGTCAGTATCATCTGGGTAGGAGAGTGATTAGTAGAATGCATTTTTAATAGTGCAATAAGAAAGTTTAATTTTGCCACTTAATAAAAGTGGTTGTACATATGTTAAATTGAATATTTCTGAGATCTTCCAGCTGTCAATAAAATTAGTTTGGAATTCACCACAAGTATCTGGCATTATTGTATTTATTCTTGATTTCAATCAAATAAAACCTCTTTCATTCTCTTTTAATAAGTATCTTCATGATATTTGGTTTTATTCAGTTTCTCATAGCTAATTTTTAAATTGGAACTCATATACAGACTATTTTTTACAACTTCCCGTAAGTCATTAGCCATTTTAATTGATCCGCAAACATAAACATGAGCACCATTGATTAAGTAACTAATAAAATCCTTCTGATTTTGTCGAATTATATCTTGTACGTATGTTTTTGATTCACCATCACGTGAAAATGCCAAATCTATTCTTATTTGACTATTGTTCTTCTTTAATTCTTCTAGTTCATCCTTATACAAGTAATCAGACTCTCTATTTTTATCTCCCCAAATTAGCCAAATTTTATTATTATAATTATTCCACATGCACTCTTGAATAAAGGCTCTAAAGGGTGCTATTCCAGTTCCAATACCAATCATCAGAAGGGGTACATCTGGAGATTCTGGCAATCTAAAATCAAAATTAGGATAATGTTTATATTTCAGAATTTCACCAATTTGCAGATTTTCGGTTAATTCTATAGATCCAACTCCTTCGTGTTTTCTTGATTTAAACTGATAGCGAATTGATTTCACAGTAAGATGAATTTGCCGGGGATAAACAGCAGTGCTCGATGCAACAGAATACAATCTTCCTTTCTTTGGAGGTAAGATCGCCAACAATTGTTTCGAACTTAAAAAATATGGAAAATCCATCAATAAGTCATAAAAATTAGCCTTTGTCAGATATTTAATCAATTTAGAAGAACTATTCAATAATTGATTTAATTTTTCATCATGGGATATATTGTAATACCTCTGTAAAGTATTTTTGGACAGCCTGGTTAACTCTTTATCTTCACTTAAGTTTTTAAACAGTAATTTCGATTTACGGATATGTAAACGATCTAGAATATCATTAACCAACCATTTAGGATTGTTAGGGTGAATTTCTATTGAATCACCAGGTTTTATATAGCTAATATCATGATCGGACTCTAGTGTAATATGAAAACATGGCTTTTGAGTTTTCCCTTTAGTTAATTGAAAAATTTCCTTAACTTTTAGTAACTGAATTTGTTTGGAGTTTAAATTAATATCACCTGTTCCATATTCATCCAAAGGAATATCCTTCAGGCAAAGCGATTTATTAATGCACTCAATTATCCAATTCCTTGATTCTTTTGAAAAATCGGTATCACAATCAACTCTTTCTACAAGTGTTTTTGATTTATTCTTAAGCAATAAAGATTCCAAATCCTTACCAGCCTTACAAAACTCGTCGTAAGCAGAATCGCCCAAAGCACAAATTGAATATTGTAACTGATCTAAAGTACCGTTTTTTGAATCCCGCAGTTCTTTGAACAATTTTCTTGCTGATGGTGGCTCAACTCCCTGTCCATCTGTACTTATCGTAACAAATAAATGGCTTAGGTCCCTAATTTCATTTAATCCAACCTGCGAAATATTACTACATTTTACATTTAAGCCCGTTTTTTTAAATTGTTGTTGTAGTGCAAGTGCAATTAATTTCGAATTACCTGACTTACTTGCATAAGCAATTAACCATTTTTGTGTACTTATGTGAGAATAATCCTTTTCTAAACTTTCTGATATAATGCCCGCTCGATTGAATCGAGTTTGAGTTTTCATACGTCTGTACCACATTAAAGTGCCTGTAACAGGTAAAGATGCACCAATAAGACTTACAAGAAAATATAGAACCAAACTTGGCCATCCCAATATTTCTCCCGTATGCAAGGGTAGCGACAATGCCACAAACTTTTGATCCAGGCTTTTATCCTTAAATAGATTTTTGTTTTTCAACTCAGCTTTTTGGTTAAAATCCAATTCATCTATCAATATTGCCCTCAATAAGTTTTTCCTATTACTCTTTCTTACACTTACCCATGAATTCTCGGCAGTAGGTAATTGTATTCTTGTTATTGATTTGTATGGTAAAGCCTCATTCGCTCTTAAAAGGATTGTATCAAGGGAATAATTACCATCAACCTGCTTCTCATTATTTTGATCTATGATTTTTTTTAAGGATTCAGCAAATGATGCGGCCAATTCCATTTTAATCTTTTCACTTTGCTTATCAGAAGCCTGTGATAATACCGGATTGCCACCAAAAACAACTATTAATGTACTTTTCATCCATGGGTAGGTAATATACAATCCCATTATGGCAATTAATAGTAACACAAGAAAAGAGTAGAAACCGTTTACTTGGTGTAAATCAAGAGTTAAACGTGCTTTGCCTTCACTCCTTTTAAATCGCAGTTTTCTTTTTAAACTTCTCAGTTTTTTAGGAAACCATAATGCCAAACCTGATAAGAGCATGAATACGAAAATCAAAACACTTGCTCCTACAATTCGTTTCCCAATATTATTTAGTAACAAGCTTTTGTGTAAGGATAATACAAACTCAAAAAAAGGACTTAATGCTGAGTTTCTGTTACCAATTATAGCTCCGGTAAATGGATTTACGTAATACATTCCAGATTCTGAACCATCTATTGAGGTATAGAAAACTTCAATGCTGCGATTTAATTTAGGGTGAACAACAATTTGATTAATTGTAAGATTATTCTTTTTAAATTCAGCACGAATAGAGTCTAAAGAAAGAGGTGTTCCCTCCTCGTTCACAGCAATATTTTTATAATTAAGACCATTCTCTATTTGGGCACGAAATGTATATATCGCACCGGTTAGGCATACTAAAAAAATCACCAGACCAGCAGCAAGTCCGAGCCATAAATGAAGTTTAAATATTACTTTTTTGAATTGTACCATTCATTTCAATTAGCGATGAACTATTTCTTTAATTTAAAATGTTCTAGTTTATAATCCTTATACAAATGATCAATGCCCTTTAAAAATCCATCGAGATAAACCGAGCCATGGTTTTCATCACTGAACTCAACCTGCTTAAAATCTACATGCTTACATTCCCTTAAAACTATCGCAAACTTATTCATGTTTTGGTAGTGAAAATTTGGAAAAATCTGGTTTGCCATAAATACCTTTACACCATTATTTAGAAATTCAACGTCTTTAATTTGTTCTATTGCTTCACCATTGTTATACCAAATGCTTGGATCGTAAATTTGTATTGCAGTAAATTTATGATTTCTAGATAAAGTATATGAGGCAAAATATCCGGCAAGAGAATGAGCTAGTAGTACATTATTGTTATTGGTTGTATAACAAGAATCAATACATTGAACTACTTCCTGATTCAAGAAGGAGAAAAATGGAATGCCTCCTCCACAATTTGCTTCATTAAAAAATTTTGGTAATTGTTTTTTTCCATACGGATTTACATTTGAAAGACTGAATGTAAAATCTTTCACACGTTCTTTTGAAACCGAAACATGCGGAATACCAACTACAATATGCTCAGGTATTTTTTTACTTTTCGCCAGATTATTGGACAATACACGAATCAAATCAAAATGCCATTCTGCATCAAGGACATACAATACAGGATATTTTTTGCCAGATTCATAAGTCTTTGGAAGGGCAACCCATACCTCACGATCTTGATCAAGAAATTTTGAATTTATGATGTGCTTTTTAATCGTAATAGCACAACTGTCCTTTTGTGCAAGGACAGCTGTAGATGTTAAGATTAATAATAAAAAAAGTATTCTACCTTTCATGCTTACTCTTCTTTACCATGTTCTCCTTTGAATCGAACCTCTTTAGTTAGCTCAAGAAACTTACTATACTCCTCATTGTTTAGCAGTTGTTTCATTGCATCATTTCTGTTGTTATTGAACTCAGTCCAATATTCTTTGGCGGCTTCATTATTTCCATGGTAATTGTCATGAGCTCCAACATAAGCTTCAACAAAAGCCTGGTTTACTGCCTCCAGCATTTTTGACTTCTCATCGTCAAACGCCAGCTCTGTTTTAATTTTTGCTCTTAACTCTTTCGACCAACCCACAGGACCAGGAATCTGCTTTTGCAACCATTCGGTAAAATATTTAAATTGTTGATCCGACAATACTGGCTTAAGTTCCTCTCCTTGTTTTGCAAATAACTTTTTCATTTCAGCCATCATAGCTTCACGGTTCATTTTACCACCCGATCGAGCTTTTGCGAATGCCTCCATTCTAAGTTCTGTATATTTTCCTGTTATTTGATCAAATTGTTTCTCTTGCTTTTTATCCATAGCAAGTTCTGGTTTAACCTTGTTGTAATCAGGGCCAATTTTAGGTCCCATTTTACTGCATGCTGCAAATGAAAAAGCAATGGTAAGTATAAGTATTAAATTTTTCATGATAGTGAGTATTAAAAATGTAAAAACCCCCGACAGTATATTTGTCGGAGATTTATGGTATTAATCGAAATTAGCTAGATCTAGTAAACGCCGTCAACAACTACGTTTCCACCATCCAATTTAAGTCCTTGTGTAAAGTCATTTGATTCTGGGTCGAATTCATATACATATGATTCTCCACCAATTGGACTGATAGCCATGTAGAACATTTCGTTTGCAGCTACTCCATTTTCGTAAGAGAATAATCCTGATAATGGTACGTCAAGTTTAACCGCAGTTTTATTGTACACATCAATTTTGGCAACTGACCATGAATTTGAATTATAGTAAGTCCCTTCATCTTCCAATTGAATTGGCATATAACCAATTCCATTGCCAACATAGAACCAACCAACAGATGCAATATTTGTACTTAAACCTAATGCCTCTGATACATTAAATGAATATGCCTGATCATATACACCATCTCTTAATCGCGAAATAACGGTTTTATCACCAGCAGATAGATCGAAAGAGTTTCCACTCATGAACCAGTTCACCTGGTAAACATCGCCTTCCTCATCAACGTGCATTGATGGTGCACGGTAACCTGTCGTATGACCTGAAGCTACACTTGATTCTACTACAGTTCCATTGGTTAGTGAGGGATAGTCAAACACCAAAGTTTCCAATCCTGTTTGTTTTGGCTTACGGAATGGTGGTGGAGTTGTAGGATCAGACATGTCCATGTGCATTAATCCAAAATAAATTTTATCTTCTGAAATTACCGGACCATCCACACGCATTGGGTGATAACCAATAGTTCCGCCTTGTTTTGCATTATCCGACTGAGGAATTACAAATTCATTTAAATTGGCAATTGTCAAATCAGGAATAGAAACTGAAGCCAAACGTAGAGTACAGGTATTGTCGATAATGTTGTCATCTTGATCTTTAATTGGCTCAACAGTTACATTGTATACCATAATAATATCTTCGCTAGCCAGCTTAAATCTAGGACGATTCGTACCAACTGATAATCCTGCATTAATTTCCTTCACAATATCATAGCCTCCATTTGTATTAGCTTTAAGCTGTGTTAACAAACCCGTGCCATAGTTTAGAGAATACAAATAATCTCCAGATGCAATAATACGTGCTGCCTGATCGGCTTCCAATTGAGTTCCATTGTTCACGAAGCTAAGAGTTCCTTCACTTAATGATTCAGTTTGAGCCAAATAATAAGCTCCTTCAATTACTCCCAAGACACTGAAATTGTCTCTAACTTCTGGTTCCGGCTCTGGATTAGGATTTGAATCATTATCGTCATCATCAGAACAAGAAAATAGAGCAAAGCCAAATAGAAAGACAAATGCTAATGATAGATACTTTTTCATTTTAAAGTTATTTTTGAGTTTATACATATTAAAATATTTTACAATTAATTTTTATATAGAATGCTCTTCCAGGTTTTTGGACAGCATAATTATCAAAAGCCTGAACGTTGAATATATTGTTAACGTCAGCACTAATACTTAATTTCTGATTTGGGAAAGTATAGCCTATACCGAAATTATTTACATTTTGCTTAGGCACTTGGTCTTTTTTTTCACTTCCGAATTTCTCAGAATATCTGTAAAAAGATCCCACATATTTAAAGCGCCAGTAGACAAATGCCTGGGCATTGTTTTTTAGCCATGATTTAAAGTTGTAACGGGCCTCAGAATTGGCTTGGTAAAATGGAGTATTAGACATTCTTGTATTTGCCAATCCATTATCATTTCCCAATTCATCTTTGTCCGTTTTAATTACCGGATTCAGGTAGGATACCGATTGTGTTAATCTTATGCTTTGCTTATGGAAAAATTGAATTCGACCATCAATTCCTTTTATTCTAACTTTATCAAAGTTTACAAACTGAAATAGTCCAGGGTCACTAGCAGTTACCATCTTCAATTTTTGGCTTACATTTCTGTAAAATAGATTAGGAACCAATTGAATTCTATTATCTGAATCTAAATTTATATTCCAATTAAATCCGAGGTTAGCGTTGAAACTGGACTCTGGTTTTAGATGAGGATTCGAAATTATATTTAAACCATCACCTAAAACCTCGTTGGCTTCGGGAAGACGATTAGCATGTTCAAGAGAAGCACTAATCAGAAAATTCTCATTCAATTCAAAAGAACTAGCAATACCAATCCCAAAACTATTTTTACTACTTGAAACGGTTTCATAACTCGTAACTCCTGCCTCGGTGGTAGATACTTTTATATCGGCCCAATAGTAATAAGATTTTGCGAATAGATTGGTTTGTAATCTCTGATCAATTAATTTGCTTTGCAAACTAAGGCCCATTACACTTTTCTTAAAATATTGTGGTGCATAATAACCATCGGTTTTTTGGGTAACCAATGGATCTTCATCTGTTCTTTTTACATGTGTAAAAACTGTATTAAAACCTAAACTATGATTGTCCGATAAATCATACCCAATATTCAATCTATTTAAGAAAGCATTCTCGGTTAATTTATTCAAAGTGCGTTTTTGTTCTCCTCCTAATACTCTTTTCTCATCCTCAATTTCACCTAGCCAATTGTAAATGTTACGGGTTGTATCTACCCTGGAACGAATTAATTCAGAATAAGATGTAAATAAGTTTAAAGAAAGACCTTCTGTTAAAATATTATTTTTTTTATAGGTAAGATATGGCATGATAACACTTTGCTCGTAAGTTGCTTCTCCAAATGGAACAAACATTGTTGCTCCATGCTGGATTTCCTTATCCATTCCAGACAACAATAGTCCGATAAAAACCTGATCTGCTTGATCTATGCCTGTAAATCCAAAGTCTGCCTTAACTGTTTTTGACTCAAAGGCATCATGAAAACGCTCAACCGTGATCCCTCTTTTTGGAACATAGGTTACAAAACCATCTTCATTGACAACTTTCTCATCCACCTTTATATCATTGCCCCATACTTTATAATTGTTATCGGAATAATTGTAAAAGGCCGAAATTTTTCCTGTTAATCCATTGTTTTTATTTCGCCAAAATCCAGACAATGAAACTTTATGGGTATTAAATGATCCAAAAGAGTAGCTGAAATCTAAATTGTTTTTAACATCTTTTTTAGAAACTAGATTAACAGCACCCCCTAAGGCATCACTTCCCAATTCGACGGGAACAACACCTTTATAAATATCTATTCTACTAATTTGTGAAATAGGAATGGTTGCGGCTGAAAAGGAGGAACCAAAGTAATCCATTGGAATTCCATCGAGAAAGAAGCGAACCGCTTTACCTTCTAATCCATTAATACTATAGTTAACTCTTGATCCTAATCCTCCTTGCTGTCGAACTCTAACTCCTGCACTCTGACTTAAAACCTGATTTATCTCAATTGATTGTGTTTGTAGTTCTTTTACGGGAAGCGAAATGGCAGTAAAACCTTTTTCTTCTATTTTTGTCGAAGTACTTTTAGCAATAATGTCTACCTCGTTTATTTTTTCCAAACTTGGCTCAAGAACCACTATTAATCCAGGATTGGAGCTTTGTTGAATGATTATTCTTTTTTCTTGAAATCCTAAATTTCTAAACACCAATTCAACATTACTTTTTATCGAGACTGTTATTTTAAACTCTCCATTCTCGTCTGTTACTGTTCCATTCTCTGTATTATTCTCATATACTGTTGCAAATGGAATTGCATTATCATTAGGATCTAGAACAGTTCCTTTAATTGTTACAGTTTTACTTTGCGACATTGATTTTCCGATACATAGAATCACCAGAAAAATAATGGACACAAATTTTCTTATTATATTTTGATTTAATTGCATAATTAATCAGCACTATACATTTAAGCATAGTACTCCTCTTCTTTTAATTTAGATTGAGATTAAATTAATATGTGCAAAGAAAAATAATAGTGTCTAAAAAGTATTTGACAAATATCAAAAAATGCCCTCAATGCTATTTTTTAATCAACATTTCTTGAAATTGTTTCAACCTTCTTGGTTTTTGTTCAGTTCTGATTCGGCTTAGGGTTTCCAGAGAAATATCGAGATAAGAGGCAATGTGTGAGAGTTTTACTTTGCGAAGAATTTCGGGATTCTCCTTACAAAATTTCATATATCGCTCTTTTGCAGTTGTAAAACGATTGGTAATTTGATTCATAGCCAGTTTCCTATATTCATTATCCAAATAATAACAATATTTTATACTGTAGTTCAAATCACTAAATATGATATCTCTTATTTTATGAAATTGTATTTCAGCAACAATAGAATCATCTAACAATTCAATGGTGAGCATGCTTACTTTGTTATCATTTTCAATAACATCAATGGCTACAATCGGACTATTATCAGTTGCAAAATAAGTGGTTATCTCTTTCCCATCTTTATACATGAAACATCTGGCAATTCCTTTTAAAATAAAAAAGTTTTTAACCAATGGTTTTCCTTTTTCATGTAACAAGGTTCCCTTAGGTAAGTACTTTAATTCTATTACTTCCTTAAAATTTTTCTTCACCTCGACTTTTCCCAAATCATTCTCTACAATAAATTCACTTAACATACATTACACTTTAAGTTTGACTCACCATGCCTATGATTATTAGCTTTAATGATACAAACAATTAAAATGAAAAGATATACCTAGAAGTAGTGATTTAAAGTGGTACTATTATTTCGGTTCATTTTACAATCCCGATCCATCTTTAATTAACCATTATATGGTTGGCTCACCACAGTCAAACTCAACAAAAGCAAATAGATATTTTCGGAGTTCAATTTACAGATGGGTTCAAAGAAATGGTAATTTTGATTGATTTAAGCTGAAGACATACAATGGCTTACCATTTACGTCAAGTCTTCTTCTTCATTTGTGCTGTTTTTAGTCTCTATTTATGCTGTTAACTATCTAGTCGTTTGTATTTTCTCAGTATGATTTTTAAAAATAGGAAATACAACGTTTATACAAAGTATTGTTAGGTATCAGATTTCATTTTCTAACTTTCTGAATCATACATTTTCCGGAATACCATAAACCATTTCTATTTCAATGTTTGAATTTGGTATGGGGGTATGGTTGTCTTCAATTCTATCCTATTCAAGTTTCCTTATTTCTGTGAATTCATATATAAAAGAACAGGAGCGTATTGTGGTAATACGGGTATATGCTATTTAGAATTTTCGATTTTTCTTGTATCACATCTTCTGTTCTCTACCAGTATTTAGTGGGGTTTAGAGCAATACTGAAACTTAGATCAGTGACTTAGTAATTGACTTTTTCACCCTAAGTGTGTGATACCATTTATATTTATTAAAGACTTTTCTTCTAACGACTAAAAAAATCTTAAGTGGTTTATCTGGGGTAAAGTTATTTAAAAGAGGGTTGGAATTTGTTGCGAAGTGTTTCAAGATGAAGCAGGGTAACTGTGGTTTATTATTCTTGTTCTTTCCCCCGTGCTTTCCCTTAAAAAACAAAAGCTCCTGAAAATCAGGAGCTTTGTCTGCATAAGTGCGGAGAGAGAGGGATTCGAACCCCCGGTACGTTGCCGTACAATGGTTTTCAAGACCACCGCATTCGACCACTCTGCCATCTCTCCAAAATATTTGAGCGGGAAACGGGACTCAAACCCGCGACCCTCAGCTTGGAAGGCTGATGCTCTATCAACTGAGCTATTCCCGCAAGAATTTTTTCAAAGATTGAACGTTTTCAATCTGCTTGTGGGGAGAGCAGGATTCGAACCTGCGAAGACATAAGTCAACGGAGTTACAGTCCGTCCCAGTTGGCCGCTTTGGTATCTCCCCAATATGTTTCAGTACTTTTGAGCGGGAAACGGGACTCAAACCCGCGACCCTCAGCTTGGAAGGCTGATGCTCTATCAACTGAGCTATTCCCGCAAGAATATTTTTTCAAAGATTGAACGTTTTCAATCCGATTGTGGGGAGAGCAGGATTCGAACCTACGAAGACGAAAGTCAGCGGAGTTACAGTCCGCCCCAGTTGGCCACTTTGGTATCTCCCCAAAAGCAATTTTTTAAAGAACTTTGTTTCTCGATTGCGGATGCAAATATAGGTGCTTTGATAGAATATACAAGGGCTTGGAAGATTTTTTTTTCAAAAAAAATGCAGTTTTTTATGTAAGTGTTTGATTTCCTAGTAAATATTTTTGTCATTTTTTTTTAATAAACATTTCACATTAAGATTTTACTAAAGGATGGTTGTTTAAGGTTCAGTAAAACAGTGTTTTATGGCGTGATGTGTGGTTCTTGTATAGATGTGCAAAAAGTCTAACTGGCTGAGCACTAAGATTTGAAATATTATTCAACGAATAATGATTATATTCGATTGAGAAGATCTTACAATTTTAATGGGATATTAAATCCTTACCAAAATTCATGAAGAAACTACTTTTTATCATCAATCCGATTGCCGGGAAGAGCTCAGGTGCAAACATTGTTGAGAGAATTAAAAAATATCTTGATGTAAATTCGTATGCTCCGGTTTTCATTTTTTCTGAATATCCCGAACACATTTCAGAAATTAGTCGAGATGCTTTGTCAGAGAATTACCATGCCATTATTGCAGTAGGAGGAGATGGAACGGTAAACGAAGTAGGAAGAGTTCTGGTACACTCAAATATGCCAATGGGTATTATTCCCGTTGGATCGGGAAATGGACTGGCCAGGCACCTTAAAATTCCTTTATCGCTTAAAGGAGCCATGAAGCGAATTAATAAAATGGACTTGTTCGAGATGGATGCCATGCGAATTAACGAGCAATACTCTTTTTGCGTTGCAGGAATCGGTTTTGATGCTGAAGTAAGCAGAGCGTTTCAAAGAATGAAAGCAAGAGGTTTATATTCCTACATTATTGCCTGTTTAAAATGTTTTAAGCAAAGCCGGAATCAAAACTTTATGGTGAAGTGCAATGATGAAGAATATCGCTTAAACGGCTTTATGCTCTGTTTCGCCAACGCCAGTCAGTTTGGGAATAACGCCTATATTGCGCCCGAAGCAGATGTTTCAGATGGGGTTCTAAATCTTATCCTGATGAAAAAACCTTCCTTTCTTCAAATTCCACGACTTGCCTATCGAATTTTAAATGGTAAGGTATTTAAAGATGCATCATGGCGCCAAATCCTGGGATCTTCATTTGAAGTTACTCAAACAAATGAATTTGCTCATTTGGATGGTGAACCTGTAAGGCTAGGAACTTCTCTTAAGGTCAATATTGAAAAGAAGGCATTAAAGGTGATTTGCTGATACAAAAAAACGGAAACCAGTATTAGGTTTCCGTTTTCAATATCTTTTAAAAGAGAATTACTTCATCATTGCCTTAGCTCTTGTGATATATTTTTCGATATCGCGAGCTTCTGCTGACTTGGCAAAATCCTTTTCAATTTTTTCGTAAGCAGCTAATGCTTTTTTATAGTCTCCTAACATTTCGTAAGCCAAACCAGCTTTTTGCAAATAAATAGGAGTTGTAAATTCGTTAGCGTTAATCGAGCTTGCATCCATATAGTTTGAAGCAGCTTTTGCATTTTCGCCCAATTCCATATAAGCATCACCAGCAGCAGCTTTTGCTAAAGAGCTTAATAAGAAATCATCAGAGCTAAAAGAGCTTAAGAAATCAATTGCATTTTGATATTCTCCAATTCTCAAGTATGAAATTCCAGAATAATACTTAGACAAGTTACCAGCAGCAGTTGAACCGAATTCATCAGCAATTTCCAAAAAGCCAGGATAGTTCTCATCTCCATTTAAAGCCATTTTAAATGAATCTTGTTCGAAATATCTTTGAGCCTGGAACAATTGGTTTTGAGCTTCTTGTTCAAGAGGAGCTTTATAGTACTTTTGATAAGCAAAAATGGCAACAGCAACCAAAATAACAGCAAATGCAATGCTGGTTAATTTCTTCTGGTTCTTCTCTATATATTGTTCAGTTTTACTTAACGCCTCTTCTAGATTCTCGAAATTATCCGCAGTTTCCGGATTGTTTTTGTTCTTCGACATACTCAAATAATTAATAGGTTTATTTTTTCTAACGCAAATGTAATTTTTTTTAGCAAATATTAAGCATTATTAATATAAAAAATGAGAATAAATTAGAACTTAATTATTGCCACGCTTTCGCGGATTTGAATTGATTTTATTTCGTAATTTTGCAGCGTTACCTTAAAGTTTTGCACATGCATCTGGAAAAACTATCTCTAATAAACTATAAAAACATACTTGAGTTGGAATTGAATTTTTCTCCAAAAATCAATTGTTTTATCGGAAATAATGGAATGGGGAAAACCAATCTTTTGGATGCAGTCTATTACCTCAGCTTTTGTAAAAGCTACTTTTCATCTACCGATCAGCACAACATCAATCATGATGCACAGTTTATGGTTCTTGAGGGTAATTATCACCGTAAGGAATTGGAAGAGGTGATTTACTGTGGTGTAAAGCGTGGACAGAAAAAGAACTTTAAACGAAACAAAAAGGAATATAAAAAGTTATCGGAACATATTGGATTACTGCCAATTGTAATGGTTTCGCCTGCCGATGGCCGATTGATTACCGATGGAAGCGAGGAGAGACGAAAATACATGGATAGTGTAATTTCGCAATACGATAGAAAATATCTCGACGATTTAATTCGTTACAATCGTGTAATTCAACAAAGAAATAAGCTATTAAAAGATTTTGCATCGGGAACCAAATACGATGAGGATACCTTAAGTATTTGGGATGAGCAATTGGTGAATTTAGGAAGTGAGATTTATAAAAAACGTAAGGATTTCTTGCATAAACTGATGCCTGTTTTCCAGGAGTATTACTCCATTATTTCGCAAGGAAATGAAATTGTTAGCCTGGAATACAAATCTCAGCTACACGATCACTCCATGCGCGATTTGTTGGACAATGCACGTTGGAAAGACCAGGTAATGCAATACACAACTGTGGGTATTCATAAAGATGATTTGGTGTTGAACCTTGGGAAATATCCGATAAAAAAAATGGGTTCGCAAGGACAAAAAAAATCATACCTGATTGCTCTGAAACTGGCACAGTTTGAATTTATTAAGCAAATAGCCGGTTTTACGCCAATTCTTTTGTTGGATGATATTTTTGATAAACTGGATTCCAATAGAGTAGAACAAATTGTTCGCTTGGTTTCGGAAGAACGCTTTGGGCAAATATTTATTTCCGATACGAATCGCGATCATTTGGATGATATTCTGTCAGGATCTGCCCTGGAATACCAGTTGTTTGTAATCGATAATGGTGCAATTGTAAATTCAGACTCATGAGAAGAAGCAACACTCAAAAAATAGATGAACTAATCAAAGAGGTTCTGAAAGAATCGAAACTTGATGTTAAGTTGAAAGAGTATGAATTGGTCAATTCCTGGGAAAAGGTGATTGGTAAAACTGTTGCCAACGCTACTACCGAAATCTACATTCGCAACCGACGCTTGTTTGTTGCCGTTCGTTCATCAGTAATTCGAAACGAGCTCATGATAATCAGAGATGGCCTGGTGAAAGCACTTAATCGCGAAGTACAAGCCAATATCATCGATGAAATTGTGGTGAGATAAAAAAAGCACATCAATTCATGATCGATGTGCTTTCCAGGTATTTGAGATTCTTTTAAATCACTTCTGTTTGTGAGAAATAAAATGCACCTTCAATGCAGGCATTCTCATCGCTATCAGAACCGTGTACTGCATTTTTCGACATCGATTCTGCAAATTCTTTACGGATTGTACCTTCCTCAGCTTCTGCCGGATTGGTAGCGCCAATCAGTTTTCGGAAAGCGGCAACAGCATCTTCCTTTTCCAGGATTGCTGCTACAATCGGACCTGAACTCATAAAATCTGTCAGCTCATCATAAAATGGTCTGTCTTTATGTACTTCGTAGAATTTTTTAGCTTGTTCTTTAGAAATTTGAGTGTATTTCATGGCTGCAATTCTAAAACCAGCTTCGTTAATTTTTGCAAGAATTGCTCCAATATGTCCAGCTGCCACTGCATCTGGCTTAATCATTGTAAAAGTTCTGTCGCTTCTCATTAATTTGTGTGTATAAGTTTAATCTTGGTATACAAAAATAATATTTCCGCTTAGGCATGCAATAGAATCGGACGAATTTATTTGGATTAATTCTAATTAATTTTCCGTAAGCTTGTGCAATTCCATCATCGATTATTTTTTCATGATGAAATCTGCACCGCAATCTTTATCTTTACCCACTAAAATTGAATCATCTTACTCAATAGAGAATGAATAATATAAAGAATAGAATTGATATTGATTTGATTGCCAAGGCTGAAGCTTTGTTGTACGAGTCGGAAAAAATTGCAATAATTCCCCACTCTGGTCCAGATGGAGATGCTATCGGGTCATCGCTGGCATTGTACCAATATCTGAAGAAAAAAGGTAAAATGCCTAAAATTGTGAGTCCAAGTGCATACCCGGTATTTTTAAATTGGTTGCCAAAAAACTCGGAAGTCATGATTTATACCAATGGCAAAAAAGCTGCCGAGGAGTATCTGAAATCATCCGATTTGGTTTTTATTGTCGATCACAACTCTTTTAAACGATCGGGCGATTTGGAAAAAATTCTTCAGGATCTGCCTGCTAAAAAAATCATGATCGATCATCATCCCGAACCAGAGCAAATTGTGGATGTAATGTTCTCTGATACTTCGATGTGCGCAACCTGCGAATTAATGTATGAATTTATAGAAGCCCTGGGAGATGAGAACCTAATCGATACTCATATTGCCGAGTGTTTGTATACTGGAATTGTTACTGATACAGGCGGGTTGAGCTACAATTCGTCAAACCCGAGAACCTACCAGATTGTGGGCGATTTGTTGGCAAGAGGTATCGATAAAAGTAAAATTCATTCGAATGTTTACGATAACTTCTCTACCGACAGAATGAAGTTGTTGGGACATTGTTTGGATCGAGGTCTTGAGGTTTTGCCGGAATATCAAACGGCAATTATTACACTTACCAAAGAAGATTTATTGAAGTTCAACTACAAGGACGGCGATACTGAAGGTTTTGTAAACTATCCTTTGTCGATTCAGGGAATGCTGGTTTCAGTCATTTTCATCGAGAAGGAAGATATGGTGAAGATCTCCTTCCGTTCGAAAGGAAATGTGCCGATTAATGCTGTTGCCGCCGAATATTTTAATGGAGGTGGTCATATGAATGCAGCAGGAGGTCGAACTACCGATCAGCTGAAAGATGCTATTGCCAAATTTAAAGAGGTTTTACCGGCTTTTTATAAGAGTTTAAATCAGTAAAACCTTTATTTAGACGATAAAAAGGACTTGATGGTATGATATTTGCACTATTTCAGACGACTAAAGTCTTGTCTTTAATTTAAATAGTGGTTTTGTAAATTTTAGGATATCATGAGACGAAGTCAAGAAATAATCCCGGTTTTAGGCGGTCGGGATTATGCCTAAATTTTTAACTATGAGTTTCGCAGCGCAGGTTTTACAATCTGCGCTGTTTTTGATTTTATTTCTCCCTGTGAATAAGGAAAATTGCTGGTTTTTTATGCAAATCGATATCCATTCCTTTCCAGGCTTTTACCGGCATGGTTTTAATAAATTCGCTCTCCATGGTAATGTCAACTGCAATGCACAATTTTGTTCCGCCACTGCAATTGGCAATTAAATCTTCTACCAGCTTATTGTTGCGGTAGGGCGCTTCAATAAAAATCTGGCTCTGGTTTTCGCTTAATGATCTTGAGTCCAGTTGTTTTATTTTTTTAGCTCTTTCGTTGGCCTTTATGGGCAAATATCCGTTAAAGGCAAAGTTTTGTCCGTTAAAACCCGAGGCCATTAGCGACATTAAAATAGAAGAAGGACCAACCAAAGGAACCACCTGTATGTTTTTTTCGTGAGCCAATTTTACCACGTCGGCACCAGGATCGGCAACACCAGGGCAGCCTGCTTCAGAAATGATTCCTATATCGAAATCTTTAATCGCATTCAGGTAGCCTGATATTTCGTTGGGAGAACTGTGCTTGTTCAGCTCATAAAATCGAAGTTCATCAATATTGATGGCAGAATCTACCTTTTTCAGATATCGGCGAGCAGTCCTGATATTTTCTACAATAAAATGTTTAATGTTTGGGATCAACTCCTGAATGTCCTGGGGAATAACCTGATTGATTGATGTATCACCCAATGTAGTTGGGATCAAATATAACTTGCCTTTCATGATTCTGTTTATTTTCGGCAAATGTACAAAATAATTGATTCAATGAATGTCTGGAGCTTAATTGGAATACAAAATGAGTCAACCATAAAATGGGATTTAGAATTGATTATTTATTTCTATCTGGAATTAGTCTAAATAATTTTGAATCCAATGAAAAATATTTCATCTTTGCATGAAAATCATAGGATTGTCTTACAAAATGAAAGAATTTGCTACAAAAATCATATTAAATAGAAACTTTATCCTGGTCTTGGCTGTTATTTTGGGTTTACTAATTGGTCAGTACGCTTCTTTGTTCAAAAACTATACTTTTTATGTTTTGGCCGTAGTTATGACCTTTTCAACTACAGGTATTTCAACCAAAGCCATGTTCCCATTAAAAGAGATGATCAAGCCAATGATAATGGGTTCTCTTTTAAATTATGTGGTTTTTGGGGCAGTGGTAATTACACTTTCCTATTTTATTATGCCAACACCGGAATTGTTTCTTGGCTTTGTAGTGATTGCATCTACGCCGCCTGGGGTTGCTGTTATTCCATTTTCTCATATCCTTGACGGGGATTTAAAATATGCCATTGTAGGAACATTGGGAGCCTTTATTTCTTCTTTGTTTTTTGCGCCCCTCATTGTAGGCCTGTTTTCTAATGTTGATGGGGGAATTAATCCCATAGATTTGTTTATTGCCATGGTTCAGCTGGTATTAATACCATTACTGATTTCCCGCTTCTTATTGTGGGCGCCAATTAAACCCACCATCGAAAAGGTAAGGGGGCGAATTGTCGACTGGGGTTTTGCACTAATAATTTTTACGGCTGTAGGTTTAAACCGACAAGTATTTTTTTCTAATTTTGAGATACTCTTGCTGGTTTCCCTGGTATTATTCCTTGGGATTTTTGGATTGGGATGGACCTATGAAAAAATAAGTAAAAAAATGGGTGTTTCGGCACCTGTGGCCATGACTCAGAATTTGTTGGTGACTGTAAAAAGTTCTGGATTTGCCGTAGTAACAGCCTTAACGTTGTTTGGCGAAAAAGCTGCAATTCCATCGGCTGTATTAGCTGTATTTGTCCTGGCTTACTTATTATTCCTTTCCATTCGAAAAGAACTTCGGGATCAGAAAAAACCAGACAAATCAAGAGGTGAACTCTGATAGGAATAAAGTATGGTAAAACTAACTTTTCTTGGAACTGGAACTTCTCAGGGAGTGCCCATTATTGCATGCAAATGTCCCGTGTGTCAATCCAAAAATAAGAAGGATAAGCGATTGCGAACTTCTGTTTTGGTTCATGTAGACAATCAGAATATTGTAATTGATAGTGGACCTGATTTTAGGTATCAAATGCTTCGAGCCGGGGTTGAAAACATTTCGGCCATACTGTTTACGCACGAACATAAAGACCATACTGCAGGATTAGATGATATTCGTGCATTTAATTGGGTGAACAAAACTGCCGTAAATATTTATGCCGAAAAACGTGTGCAGGAGTCATTGAAAAAGGAGTTCGCCTATGTATTTGCAGAGTTCAAATATCCTGGTATACCACAAATGAATTTAATTGAGGTTACAAATCAGCCTTTTCGAATTAATGGCACCACCATTCAGCCCATTAGAGGAATGCACCTAAAATTACCGGTTTATGGATATCGCATAGGCGATTTGGTTTATATTACCGATGTGAATTACATCTCGCCAGAGGAAAAAGAGAAGATCAAAGGAGCAAAAATATTAGTGGTTAACGCACTGCGAAAAGAGAAGCATATTTCTCATTACAATTTATCTGAAGCATTGGAATTGGTAGAAGAAATCAAACCCGAAAAGGCTTATTTTACACATATCAGTCACCAAATGGGATTCTATGATGATATTCAGGCCGAACTTCCCGAAAATGTCTACCTGGCCTACGATGAGTTGACGATAGAAGTTTAAAGGTCTAAAGGTCTAAGAGTCTAAAGGTCTAAGAGTCTAAAAGTCAAAAGGTCGAAAAGTATTTATTTTTCTACTTTTCGGATAAAAATTACGCTTACTCCACCCAGTATCAGGAAAATTGTTCCGGCAAGCATTAAAGCCGACGAAATGCTGTAATGATCGGTATACCAACCAAGAAATGGTCCAATGGCAGCAAAGCAAATTCTGATGATAAAATTACGTACCGAAAGAACAGTTGCTCTCATGTCAGATTCGGTAATCCGATTGATATAATCTTTCAGTACAGGAGTAGCAATACCTCGAACGAAATAGAAGAAAAACAGAACGCCAACACCAATTAAAGAGTGAAACCATCCACTTAGGATAAAGCCACTTGATATCCCGATTACGATAAAAACAGAGGTACCAATTTTCCCTAAATATCCTTCGACCCGATGAGCTAAGAGGGCAACGAAGCCAACGGTTAAATTCAGTAAGGTCCATATTACACCAATGGTGCTTACTTCCATATTTAAATCTTTAAGATAGGGCTGAATAAACCAGGCCAAAGTAAGTGTAGCGCAACCAATAACTGAAGAAAGCATGATGTTCCAGCGAAGTTTTGCACTATCCCAAAGTGAGAATTTTACAATGGACAGAATGTGCGTGAATCCTGCTTTTGTTTTTTTGGAGTCCTGATTTGGATCAAGAAGCAATATGGCTGCCGGAATGGCAATAAATGCAATAAAAGACTGCAGGATAAATGGCGTACGTAAACTAATTAATGCCAGGCTTCCGCCAGCAATACCAGCAATGGCTTCGGCAAAATTACCGATAGACATCACCCGGCTTTCCTGCTTTAAATATTCCTTTTCTCTTTTCATTTTTAAGAGACTATCGTAAAGCATCGCTGAATCGGAACCGGAAATAAAACTACTCCCAATTCCAAGAATTAATTCTGCCGCAAGAAATCCTGTAAAACCATAACTGAACGAGTAGACCACAAAACCAAGACAACCAAGAATTGACCCTAAAATGAGTGATTTTTTTCGTCCCCATACATCGGCAAGGTAACCCGACGGTATTTCGAGAATGACCACAGCAACCGAATAAATTCCTTTAAGGGTAAGAACATCCTGCATGCTCAATCCATTTTCCTGGTAAAACAGAACAATAATGGGCATGGTAAGCATGAACCACTTTGCTATTTTAATAGCGTATAGTTTGGGAATATTTCCGGCGTAAGTTCTTGTCATTTTTGTGAATTGAACTGCAAAGATAATTTCTCTATTCAAATCTTAAAATATCTTGATAAAAGAGATATGATTGTTGAAATATTCTTCTGTAAATCTGATGGATATGGGATAATTTTTCCGTAAATTTAAGAGTAAGGGCTTGATTTTGTGTTGAGTTTGGGTGGAAAAATAGTAGACTCGAACGTGGAAATGTTCAACTTGAAAAAACTTTGAACTATGGGAATGACACTAATCGAAAAAATCCTGGCGAACCATTCCAAGGAGAAAGTCGTTTGTCCGGGAGATATCGTGGATATTGAGATAGATGTGCGTGCTGCGCGCGACTTTGGAGGTGCCAATGTGGTTAAAAATATGCAGGATCATCAACTGAAAATTCACGATCCTTCTAAAACCTTCTTTACTTTCGATTGCAATCCAACCGGATCGGATCAAAAATACGCAGTAAACCAACAAATATGTCGTTTGTTTGCCCGCGATAATGGTGTGAAAGTTTTCGATATCAATACAGGAATTGGTACCCACACTTTAATTGAAAAAGGCTTGGCTTACTCTGGTTCTACTGCGGTAACTACCGATTCTCATGCAAATATATTGGGTGCTGTTGGGGCTTTCGGTCAGGGAATGGGCGATAAAGATATTGCCGCTGCAATTCACAAGGGAAAAGTATGGTTCAAAGTGCCAAAATCTGTTAAAATTAACCTTAGAGGAAAAAGACCTAAAGGGCTTTACGCCAAAGATATTGTACTTGGCCTGTTGGACCATTTTGGAGCGAATTCGCTACTTGGATATTCGGTAGAGCTGTATGGGGAAGAGGTTGATAAATTGACCCTGGACGAAAGGATTACGATTGCTTCTATGGGAACGGAAATGGGTTGCATCATCCTATTATTCACGCCCAACGAAGCAATAATGGAGTACAGTGAATTTCGCCGAGGTGAGAAATTGGAATTGATTAAGGCCGATAAAGATGCTGAATATGAACAGGAATTTCATTTGGATCTGGATCGCTTCGTTCCAAGACTTGCTTTACCTGGAGAGCCGCACAATACAGTTCCTGTGAAAGAATCGACAGGTGTGCATATCGATTCAGCTTTTATTGGGAGTTGCACCAATGGCAGAATGGAAGACTTTAGAATTGCTGCCAAAATCCTGAAAGGGAAGAAAATTGCACCTGGAGTTGTGTTTAAAATTGTTCCAGCTACCGATGAAATCTGGAATGAATGCTTGAAGGAAGGGTTAATCAACATCTTTAAAGAAGCTGGTGCCATGGTTTCCAATGCTGGCTGTGCTGGCTGTGCAGCCGGACAGGTTGGTCAGAATGGTGAAGGAGAAGTAAGCATTAGTACAGGAAATAGAAATTTTCCGGGGAAACAAGGCAAGGGAAAAGTATACCTGGCATCGCCGGCTACTGTTGCTGCATCGGCCATTGCAGGCTGTATTGTATCGCCCGATAAAATACCTGATAAACCCTTGGTTCGGGATCATACTTCAAATCGAATTGTAACTGATACTTTGGATCAAATTCCTGGCGAAAAAGACTCAAAGCCAAAAGTTGTTGAGGGCAGAGTGTGGTACATTCCTATGGATAATATCGATACCGATATGATTTTCCACAACCGATATCTAACAATAACCGATTTAGATGAGATGGGAAAATACACCTTTGATAATTTGAAGGGATTTGAAAACTTTTCAAGGGTTGTGATGGCTGGAGATATTGTGGTGGTTCATAAAAATTTTGGAAGTGGAAGTTCAAGGCAGCAGGCTGTTGATTGTTTCAAGGCTTTGGGTGTGCAGGCTATTGTTGCCGAATCGTATGGAGCCATTTATGAGAGGAATGCGATTAACGCAGCTTTCCCTATTGTTACCTGTAAAGCGATATCCAACCTGCACTTATCAAATGGCGATGATGTTCGCATAAACTTCGAAACTGGAGAGATTCAAAATCTGACCAAAGAAATCTCTGTACTTGGAGAACGCTTCTCCGAGGTTCAACTTGAAATCTACCAAAATGGTGGCTTGTTCTAATCATCAGTAAATAACCATGTTAAATCTTACATTTGTTGAGAAGATCTTAGGGGCAGAATGTGGGAGCATTGTCTTTAAAAAACCTGATATTGTATTGACCCATGATAATACTGCAAGCATACAGAAAACCTTTTATAAAATGGGAGGAGAAAAAATTCTCGACCCCAACCAATTGTTGGTAGTGCTAGATCATAACGCACCTCCTACCAATGCAAAACTTGCCAACGATTACCAGGCGGTAAGAGAGATGGTTGCCAAACAGAGAATTGAAAAATTTTACGATTCGGGCTGCGGAATTTGCCATCAAATTATGTCGAATCATGCAAAACCGGGAATGTTAATTGTTGGGAGCGATAGCCATACCTGCACGGCTGGAGCTTTTAATGCTTTGGCAGTTGGAATAGACAGAACCGAGGCAGCTGGCTTGTGGAAAAGAAGCGAGACCTGGTTTCGAGTTCCCGAAACAATAAAAGTTACCTTAAAAGGAAAGTTGCCAAAAGGAGTTTACGCCAAGGATTTATCTCTTTGGATTATTGGCATGATCGGATCGGCCGGAGCCAATTACATGTCGATAGAGTATCATGGCCCTGGAGTAAAGCACCTTAGTATTTCTGAAAGAATGACCATTGCCAACCTGGCTTCGGAAATGGGAGCCAAGAATGCAGTATTTCCACCCGATGAAGTTTTGGAAAGGTATTATGGCGAAAAAGTGAAAGGAGTTTGGGCCGATTCGGGAGCAAAATACTATAGGGAGTACGAAGTTGATTTGAATGATTTGATTCCATTGGCAGCAGTTCCCCATCATGTAGATAATGTAAAATCGATATGTGAGTTGCAGGGAAAGAAATTGCAGCAAGGATTGATAGGAACTTGTACCAATGGGAGAATAGAGGATTTAAAAATAGTTGCAGATATTTTGGATGGTAAGAAAATTGCAGATGGTTTTCAATTGCTAATTACGCCTGCCTCAAAAGATATTTACCTGGAAGCCATAGATGAAGGCATTATTTCTACCCTTTTGCAAGCAGGAGCAACTTTGTTGGGGCCTTCCTGCGGACCATGTTTGGGAACCGGACAGGGGATTCCTGCCGATGGATTTAGTGTAATTTCTACTGCCAATCGTAATTTTTTGGGACGCATGGGCAATAAAAATGCCAGTATTTACCTAGCTTCGCCTGCCACAGTGGCCGTTTCGGCTTTGAAAGGTGAGATTAGCGATCCGAGGGGTGAGGAAATTGAGGTTCGAACATATCCTTTCAGAAAACTATACAATTCCAAGAATCAAATTGCCAGGGATGATAATAGAAAACATAGTGGGGTTTGGGATTATTCAGATATCGATAACCTAAATACCGACCAGATGTTCTCAGGGAGTTTGACTTATGAGATTCTTAGCTCTGATCCAGAGGGAATTCGACCATATTTGTTCAAGGATTTTGATGAAAATTTTGCTTCTAAAGTGGAGGAAAATGATATCCTTATTGCAGGAGAGAATTTTGGTTGTGGAAGTTCACGTGAGCATCCTGCTGTTGGTTTGGCTCATGTTGGTGTTAAAGCGGTAATTGCAAAATCGGTGAATCGAATATTCTATCGGTCGGCCATTAACCAGGGCTTGTTGTTGATTGTAAACCGAGAAATTGTTGATGCCTATTGCAGGGGTTATAAGTTGGATATTGATTTCCAGAAAGGAACAATTTTAATGGGAGACAAAGAGTTTAACATTCCGGTATTGCCGGATAAACTAAAGCAAATTATCGATTGTAAGGGATTGGTAAATTGGATTCTTTCTGAAACCTAAGTATTTACTGTTCTGTGGCTATTTTTTTTGAAAAAAAATCGTAAAAACATTTGCGTAGGAACGCAATTAATCCCTATATTTGCATCGCCTTTTAAGGATGGTCCAGTAGCTCAGTTGGATTAGAGCAACAGCCTTCTAAGCTGTGGGTCCCAGGTTCGAATCCTGGCTGGATCACAAAAACTTTCTTAAAGGAGTTTAAAAATTTAATGTTTCTATAAGGCCGGTCCAGTAGCTCAGTTGGATTAGAGCAACAGCCTTCTAAGCTGTGGGTCCCAGGTTCGAATCCTGGCTGGATCACGAAAGGGTAGCAAATTGCTACCCTTTTTTTGTTGTTCCTCATTTTCCGATCACCTTCCCAAGTTGGTATCTACACTTTTTAAAAAATCTCTTTTCGTTTTCGATGAAATCGTACATGCATTTGTCCGTTAGCGGACAAATATTATTTGCCTAATTTTTGTAATGATCACAAAATGAGAGCAATGTAATGTGTGGCATTAAAAGTGTTATTAGGGTGGTGCATGCGATTTTAAATTGTTTTTACGCTTTGTCTATCCATTACAATGCTTTGCTTGTAAACAAATATTGGGGTTTTGTTTAAGCCGCTTGTAAGCATTGAAGAAATTAGGGAGTCAAACAATTAACCACTAAAGTATTAAAGAAATTATTATGAAAGAAAAATTACTAGTAACCATTCTATTGTTGTTTAGTTTCGCTGTTTTTGCCGAAACCGAAGTGGCTGTGGGTGATAAGAATGGTTCGTTAACGGGTGTGATTATTGATGAGAAAACCAAAGAGCCTCTGCCATATGTAAATATTGTAATTCGTGATGCCAATCAGAAAATTTTAACTGGTGGTATTACTGATATGGAAGGAAAATTTAGCATTAAAAAAATCCCACACGGGAAAAACCTTGTTGAAATTCAATTTATGGGATACAAACCATATAAACGACAATTGGATTTTTCTAAAAAAATCTCGGCGCATAAACTAGGTACAGTTCGATTAGAGGAAGATACAGAGATGTTGGGCGAGGTGACGGTAAGAGCTGAATTATCGACCATAACTCAGAAAATCGACCGTAAGGTGGTGAATGTGGGTAAAGACCTAACCGCAGCAGGAGCTACAGCTTCGGAAGTTTTGGATAATGTTCAATCGGTAAGTGTGAACAGTCAGACAGGAGCAGTTAGTTTAAGAGGGAACGAAAATGTGAGAATTTTGGTAGATGGAAAACCTACGAATATTAGTCCGGCTCAATTGTTACAGCAAATTCCATCAACATCGATTAAAAGTATCGAGCTGATTACCAATCCTTCTGCCAAGTATAATCCGGAAGGAATGAGTGGAATTATTAATATTGTTTTGAATAAAAATTCGAACATTGGTTTTAATGGTAACCTGAACCTGGGAGTTACCAGGGGTAAAAATACACGTGGTAATGGTTCCCTTGATATGAACTATAAAACCGGGAATGTGAACTTTTTCCTAAACTACGGTGCCAATGGAGGTAAAAGAAATAACTATGGTGATGTGTTGAGAAGCTCGCTGGATGAGAATGGAGAGGCAATTTTAACGGATGACCTTTTTCAGAAATTTGAATTTGATAGCGAAAACTACTCTCACTTATTAAAGGTAGGAGCCGATATCTATTTAAATGAAAAGAATACACTTTCTTTTTATACGACACAAAACTTTCGTGAAGGTGATTTTGATGGAACCACGAAGATTTATAGAGGCAATAGCCTGGATTTTCACAATTTAATGAAATCGAAAACCGATAATTCTACGGGTACATATAATATTAACTATAAGATTGACTTCGAAAAAGAAGGGCATAATCTTGAATTTGAAGCGACCTATAGCGAAAGTGATTCTCCGGAAGATGCAAACTATACGGAGTTGTTAAACCCAGATGATTTAACTTCGAATTATTCAGATAATATCGAAAATGATTATACCAACACGCTTTTAAATTTGGATTATACCAATCCATTATCGGAGAATACCAAACTGGAATTGGGTTTGGAGCTTAGATATAATGATACCGAAAACCAAAGAGTAACAGATCAGTTCGATTTTACAAATACCAAAATTGACAATTCGGCCTTTACTTACGATCGAAGCATTTATTCGGGATATGTGAATGTAAACCATAAGATTGATAAATTCTCGATGCAGGTTGGAGCGAGACTTGAGCAGTATGAAGTAGATGGAGAATTTATGAAGGGGGATGAAAGAGCTAAATATACCGATAGTCGTTTTACCGTTTATCCTTCTGTTTTCTTCACTTTCAACCCAAGCGAGAAGAACCAGTTTCAATTAAGCTATAGCCGAAGAGTCGATCGTCCTTCAATTCAGCAGGTGAATCCAATTCGTGAGTGGAGTACTCCATTGATCAGTTCTTTTGGTAATCCTGATCTGGAACCACAGTTTACCAACTCTTTTGAGTTCAACTATACAAAAGGTTTAAAGAAAGGTTCGGCTACATTTGGGGTTTTCTACCGTCGAGTAAATGGAAATATTTCAAGGGTTCTGAACAAAGATCCTTTGGATGTTGAAAAGGTAGAAATGTCGTACTATAATACAGATAGCAACGATCGATATGGTGTTGAATTATCAGCCAACTATCGATTTGCAAAATGGTGGTCGATGAATGCCAGTTCCGACCTTTACATTCAGAAAGAAACAGGAGTTTCCAATGATGAGAATCTTGAGATTACCAACAACTCATTTAATGTTAGGGTAGCAAATAGTTTTACGGCAACCAAAAAATTAAGATTCCAGTTGTTTGCCATGTATCGTGGTGGTGGAAAAGACCTTCAGTTCGAAGTTGATCCAATGTGGATGATTAACACTGGTGCAAGCTACAGAGTTTTAAAAGGAAAAGGAACGATCACCTTTAGGGTGAATGACATTTTTGAAGGAATGAAATTTAAGTTCGATTCTGAAGTACCATACAAACAAAATGGTGAGTTCCATTGGGAGAGCAGAACAGCTTACCTGGGTTTCTCTTACCGATTTGGTAGCGGTAAAAACAAAGCCAAGCAGCGCAAGCGAAGAGATAATCGCGAAACGCAAGGTGGCGGCGGATTTATGTAGAAATTACAACAACTACATACAATTAGTTTAATTGTAATCTCCCTGTTCTGAAATGAGCAGGGAGATTTTTTATGTTTTTAAATCTGAACAAAGGCTAATCCAGGTAAACTGATTTTGTTCGGAATGATTCTTGTACTCAGTTCCATTATTCATCCAATAAAGATTCATTGCCATGAAAAAAATATTCCTAAGCATACTTTTTGTACTTCTGCTCCTCAACTCTTATGCACAAGAGTTCCAACAGAAATTATCCGATGCAGCAAAAGAAATCATCAACCAGGAGGTAATTTACGATCCATCTTATTTTGCAATAGATTATCCCAATGGTGATGTTCCAGCAGATAGAGGAGTGTGTACCGATGTTGTGATTCGTGCCTATCGTTTGTTGGGAATCGATCTGCAAAAGGAAGTGCACGAGGATATGAAGGCTAATTTTTCTTTGTATCCCAATAATTGGGGATTGAAAACCACCGATAAGAATATTGATCACAGAAGAGTGCCGAACCTGATGACCTTTTTTGAACGAAAAGGAAGTGTAAAGGAAAAGAGTGGAAAACCGCAAGATTACTTGGCTGGAGATATTGTTTGTTGGGATTTAGGTGGAGGAATTACTCATATCGGAATCGTAATCGATCAGATGTCGAAGGATGGGAAAAGACCTTTGATTGTTCACAATATTGGTGCGGGCCAGGTTGTGGAGGATATACTGAACAGATATGCCATAATTGGACATTATAGCTATCAAAAATAAACGGATGGGAAGATTGTAATTGCACTTTAATCGGGGCTTTTTTAAATTAGATAGATGAAATGCCCAAACTAAAGATCATGAAACTTAAAACACTAATTAAGGCCATCGTTTATGGAATAAGTGCAATTGTTATTCTTGTATTGATTTGGTGGATATATCCTGCTCGTACTCCAAAGATTAAATCTAAAAATTCAATTGCATCCCTTGAATATATTGCAATTGGCGGTGTAGAGCAATCGGTTCTCATTCGCTCACACAATAAGGAGAACCCAATTTTGTTATTTATGCATGGCGGACCGGGAATGCCAATGATGTATTTGGCTCATGAATTTCAGCGACCTTTGGAAAAGAACTTTACCATTGTACAATGGGACAGGCGGGGAGCTGGAAAAACTTTTGCACGAAATGTGCCTAATCCGCAGAGTATGTCTGTCAGGCAAGTTATTCAGGATGCATACGATTTGATTGATACGCTTACAAATCGTTATAATCATGACAAAGTTTTTTTAGTTGGACACTCTTTTGGCTCCTACTTATCAAGTATCATGGTTCACGAAAAACCAGAAATGTTTCATGCTTATGTGAGTGTTGGACAGGTGGTTGATTCCCACGAAGCCATAAAAATTCAGAAGAAATTTCTGATTCGTGAAGCACAAAACAGGGGAATGGACAGTTTGGCACTGGAATTAGAAAACGGTGATGAAATGTATTATGAGAATTGGTTGTTCAAGTTTGGAGCCGAATTAAAGAACAGCACTTCTTTTCTTCCACTGATTTTGTCGGGCTTACAAGCACCCGAATATGCACTTCCCGAAGTGAGTGCCGTGGCAAAAGGATCTTCATTTAGTTCGCAACATATGAAATACAATGTATTGGATTCGAGTATACTAAAGAGTGTTAAATACTATAAGATTCCAGTTTATTTTTTTGCAGGTAAAAAGGATTATACAACGCCATTTGAGCTTGTAGAACGATATTTTAACCAGATACAAGCACCTCGAAAAGAATTAATCTATTTCGAAAATTCCGCTCATTTTCCATTTTTTGAAGAGCCTGATCGTTTTTGTGTAGAACTGGAAAATGTCTTGTTGAGCTCATCTTACTAAAAGCTTAAACTTTTAACAGGCTATTGATTTTACATGATATCTTGTGTAATTTCAATAGAAGTTTGATTGAGATAAACTGCTTTTGAATTAGAATTTAATACAAATCTTAATACTCAAATTATGACAACACTTAATGTTTACCTTACTTTTAATGGAAATTGCGAAGAAGCTTTCGACTTTTACAAATCGGTTTTAGGTGGAGAATTTACACATGTAGCTCGCTTTGGTGAAATGCCTCCTTCGGATAACTGTGGGCCGATTTCTGAAAAAGATAAAAACCTGATAATGCATGTTTCCTTACCAATAAGTAAAGAAACTGTATTAATGGGGAGCGACTCATCAGAAGCATTTGGCCCACTTCCAACACAAGGAAATAACTTTTCACTGTCGCTCGATACAGATTCCAAAGAGGAAGCCGATCGAATTTTTGCAGGACTTTCGGATGGTGGAAATGTAATTATGCCAATGGATAAGACCTTTTGGGGTTCGTACTTTGGGATGTTTGTCGATAAATTTGGTATTCAGTGGATGGTGAGCTTTCAGTTGGAAGGACATTAAAAGTTTTTGAAAGATGATATTTTATCAAAAAGCCGCGAAATATTGCGGCTTTTGTCTTTTTATAGACGTAAATATCGAAAACATTTTTGTCTTGTATCGTTAATCCCAACTATTCCTTTACCTTTGCCGCTCATTTATAAAAATTTATGACATTTGACAAATTAAATATTGTAGAACCAATATTAAGATCGATAGAGGCGAAAGGATATACCAATCCCACTCCAATTCAGGAACAAGCAATTCCAGTTTTATTAGAAAAAAGAGACCTTTTGGGCTGTGCTCAGACAGGAACCGGAAAAACGGCAGCCTTTGCCATTCCAATTCTTCAGAATTTATTGGAAGATGGGAGAGGTAAAGGAAAGCGAAAAATTAAGGCATTGGTGGTGACTCCTACCAGGGAGCTGGCCATTCAAATCAAAGATAGCTTTACCGAATACGGATTACATACAGATATTGAAAATACGGTAGTATTTGGAGGTGTAAAACAGGGAGCACAAACACAAGCTTTGGAAAAAGGTGTTGATGTGCTGGTTGCAACACCAGGCCGTTTGCTTGATTTAATGAATCAGGGGTTTATTTCCTTGCGGGATATCAGGTATTTTGTGCTCGATGAGGCAGATCAGATGCTGGATATGGGATTTATTTACGATATCCGAAGAATTATAGATCAGTTGCCAAAGCGCAGACAATCATTGTTTTTTTCGGCCACAATGCCTCCTAAAATTGTAAGCCTGTCGAAGCAGATTTTGGGAAATCCTGAAAAAATTACCATTCAACCGCAGCAAACAACGGCTGAGCGTGTTGAGCAATCCATTTATTTTACCAGCAAAAGATTGAAGTCGAAACTTTTAACGCACTTGTTAAAATCGAGGGAGTTGGGATCTACTTTGGTGTTTTCGAGAACCAAGTATGGAGCTGATAAAATTGCAAGAATACTAAAGAAGGCTGATATTAAAACAGAAGCCATTCATGGGAATAAAACCCAGAATTCAAGACAGAAAGCACTAAATAATTTCAAGGAAGGTACAACGAAAGTGCTGGTAGCTACCGATATTGCAGCTCGTGGGATTGATGTTGCAGGTTTGGCTTTGGTGGTGAATTACGATTTGCCTAACATTCCAGAATCTTACGTGCACAGAATTGGAAGAACTGGTAGAGCCAATGCGAGTGGTGTAGCCATTTCCTTTTGCAGTCAGGATGAGATGCCATATTTAAAGGATATTCAGCGATTGATCAAAAAGAGCATTCCGGTTGTGAAAGATCATCCTTTTCCGGCTGAAGATATGCCTGAACTTCCTAAGGAGGAGAAAAATCTTGAAAATAATAGCGAGAAAAAGAAGCCTCGTTCACGATCAGCTAAATCCAATAATTCGGGCAAGAAGGATTGGAGAAGAAAATCTAATTCAAAAGGTCGATCTGGATCGCAAAATAGACCTGGATCACCCAAGAGGTCAGGAAAGAAAAGATCATTTAAAAGATAAGCTATGGATCAGAAAGATTTCGACAAAATCAGGAAGATTAAAAAAGAACACAGAGAAGCTTATAGCCCTTGGAACAGGGAGGCTGATGATGAACTGATTAACCTCTTTTTTGACGGAGTGCCCGTTGGCGAAATGGCTGTAAAACTAAAAAGAACCAAAGGAGCTGTGCGTGCTCGTATTCGAAAAATGGAACTTAGCAAGATCAAGAAGAAATAGCGTTCTTTGTAAAATACAGCAGCTTAAAGAGCTGTTCATAAAAGATCGAATAGAGCAGTCTGTTCGATCTTTTTTTGTGGAGTTTTATAATTAGAATCATTATGATCGGTATTTAGTTTGAATATTCATTTTCAATGGCTAATATTATGCTGACATTACAAATCCTATCTATAAACAAAATGAGAAAAATTTTTTGCCTCCTAATTATGCCGTTACTCCTTCTTACGGCTGTCAATTCATGTAAAAAAAAGGTCACAAAACGAAAAGTTGATCCGGGTTTTGGACAATACATAGCCGCATTTACTTCGGGTGTGGTTTCGGCCGAATCGGTGATTGAGATTCGTTTGGTAAATGACTATAACAAAGCTATTGAGCCAGGTCAGGAGCTGGAAGCGGGAATTTTTAGTATTTCGCCAAAATTAGGAGGTAAAGCCTATTGGAAAGATCCTAGAACCATTGAGTTTAGAGCCGATTCGAGAATGAAATCGGGCGGTGTTTACAATGTGAATGTAAAGATTGGTAAGCTGATGGAAGTGCCTGAAAAATATCAAAATTTGAAATTTAATTTCCAGGTTATTAAGCAAAGCTTCAATTTTACGGGTGAAGGATTACAATCGTACGATAAAACAGATATGCTTTCGCAGAAATACAAAGGCTACCTTACCACTGCGGATATCATTAACGATGATGAAATAGAATCGGTACTTACTGCAAGTCTGGATGGGGAAGAAAAGCCAATTAGTTGGACTCACTCGGGCGATGGGAAAACTCACCATTTTGTGGTTGATAGTTTACTGAGAACCGAAGATAAAAGGGAGCTGATTGTAAGATGGGACGGAGAAAGAATTGGGATCAAGGAAAGTGGAAAACAAGAAGTTGAAATTCCTGCACTGAATGTGTTTAAGCTAATGAGTGCAACTGTAATTCAGCAGCCAGAACAGTATGTTTCGCTGCGTTTTTCGGATCCGTTAAAGAAAGATCAGAATTTAAAAGGATTAATTCGTATCGATGCCCAATCGAGCTTCAAGTTTATTATCGATGGAAATGAAGTAAGAGCCTATCCTCAATACCGATTGGCAGGAAAGAGAACCATTGAGATAGAAGAAGGAATCAAAAATGCTTTGGATTATTCTCTGACAAAGAGTAAGAAACTGGAATTGATTTTTGAGAATATCAAACCTGCAGTTCGTTTATTGGGGAAAGGTGTGATATCTCCTTCCTCGCAAGGATTAATTCTGCCTTTCGAAGCTGTAAGTTTGAAAGCGGTTGATTTGCGTGTCATCGAAATCTTCGAAAATAACGTTCATCAGTTTCTGCAGGACAACAGAATGGGTGGAAACGAGAAGCTAAGAAGAGTTGGTCGTTTAATTCTGCAGAAACGCGTTGATCTTGGAAAGAATGAAGCAATCGATCTTAGAAAATGGAATGCGCATACCATTGATGTAGCTGGTTTTATCGATGTAAATCCGGGTGCCATTTACCGCCTGGAACTGCGATTTAGAAAGGAATATTCCCTTTATGGTTGCGAGGATGAAAAGGAAAAAGACAGCAATTTGGCATCGGTAGATGAAATGATTGCTGAGCAGGAACTGGAAAATGAAATGAAACAATGGGATAAGCCAGGATGGTACGACGATTATTACTATCCAAATGGTTATGAGTGGAACGAAAGAGAGAATCCATGTCATGTTTCCTATTATCGATCGGGTCGATTTATCAATCGAAATATATTTGCATCGGATTTGGGATTGATTGCCAAAGCAGGAAATGATAAATCAATCACTTTTGCAGTGACCAACTTGTTAAGTGCGCAACCAGAAGTTGGCGTTGAACTGGAGGTTTACAACTACCAAAAGCAATTAATGGCCAGGCTAAAATCCGATGACCAGGGCTTTGCCAGCGTGCAGTTAGATAGAAAACCATTCTTATTGGTTGCCAAAAAAGGGAAACAACGAGGCTATCTTCGATTGGATGATGGTTCTTCGCTATCGCTTAGTAATTTTGACGTTGGTGGCGTAAGAATTCAAAAAGGCATAAAAGGGTTTATTTATGGCGAACGTGGCGTTTGGAGACCAGGCGATAAGCTGTTCCTTACTTTTGTTTTGGAAGATGCAGGAAAGACCTTGCCTGAAAACCACCCTGTTGTTTTTGAATTGATTAATCCGGAAGGACAAACAGTGGTTCATAGGGTAAGTACCAGTGGTGTAAATGGTTTTTATTCGTTCAATTGTGAAACCGATGCAGAGGCACCAACCGGAAACTGGATGGCAAGAGTGAAAGTTGGAGGGGCAAGTTTTAGCAAGAGGATTAAAATTGAGACCGTAAAACCAAACCGTTTAAAAATAAACCTGGATTTTGGAACTGAGATTTTGAAATCGAAGGCTTCAGGTCAGAATCTTGATATGGAGGTGAAATGGTTGCATGGAGCTACGGCACGTAATTTAAAATCAAATGTAAGCCTTAAGTTCGCGCCTACTAAAACATCATTTAAAAATTACAAAGCATACATTTTCGATGATCCTGCCAAAGAGTTCGATGCCGACGAGCAGGTTGTTTTCGAAGGTAAAATAGATCAGAATGGTAAGGCCATTGTTCCTTTGAAACTAAAGGGAAATAAATCGGCACCAGGGATGTTGAATGCCAATTTTATCACGAAAGTGTTCGAAGAAGGGGGCGATTTTAGTATCGATATGCAGAAGGTGAAATTTGCTCCTTACAACTCTTTTGTGGGCATGCAGATGCCAGAATCGGAACGAGGTTGGTACTTGACCGATAGGGATCATGAGCTAAAAATTGCGACGGTTGATGCAGATGGAAATCCTGTTGACAGGAAAAAAATTGTGGTGAAAGTATACAAGATTGGCTGGCGCTGGTGGTGGGATTCTGGTGAAGAGAACCTGGCTTCCTATATCAGAAGGTCTTCTACTCGAATTATCGATTACAAAACCATTTCGACAAAAAATGGACAGGCTACCTATAAATTGAATATTGAATATAACGACTGGACCGACTATGGTCGATATTTGATCCAGGTATTTGATCAGGAAAGTGGACACTCAACAGGAACTACAGCCTATTTCTCGGAATACTATGGCAGATCGCCTGAAGGAATGCCAGGCAATGCAAGTTTGCTTTCTTTTGTTTCCGATAAAGACAAATATGAAGTTGGTGAAGAGGCAATGGTAACCATTCCATCTTCAAAAACTGGTAAAGCATTGGTAAGTATTGAAACTGGTGCTAAAGTTCTGGATGCATTTTGGGTTGAAACCGATTCGAGAGAATCAAAATTTAGTTTTGAGATTACGCCGGAAATGGCACCAAATGCCTACATAAATGTTAGTTTGATTCAACCACATGCCAATGTTGAGAACGATCTGCCAATTCGAATGTATGGTGTGATTCCGATAAAGGTTGAGGATCCTGATACTAAATTGAATCCACAAATTGACATGCCTGAGGTATTGGAACCTGAAAAGGAATTTGTGGTGAATGTTTCGGAAAAAGATGGCAAACCGATGACCTATACCATTGCTGTGGTAGATGATGGTTTGTTGGATTTAACAAGGTTTAGAACGCCTAACCCATGGCACACTTTTTACGCTCGCGAAGCTCTAGGTGTGAAAACATGGGATATGTTTGATATGGTAATGGGGGCTTTCGGAGCTCGTCTCGAAAATGCATTTGCAATTGGTGGTGATGAGGATCTGAAAGGCAAAAAGCAGGCGAAAGCAAACCGATTCAAACCGGTGGTGATGTTTTATGGACCATTTACTTTACATTCCGGCGATTCGAAAAAGCATAGGATTGAAATGCCAAACTATGTTGGATCGGTAAGAACCATGGTTGTGGCAGGTAACAAAGGTGCTTATGGTAATGCACAGAAAACTTCAAAAGTTCGCAAACCATTAATGGTATTGGCAACTTTACCACGTGTTGTTGGGCCGAAGGAAAGTGTGAAATTGCCAGTTACGGTTTTCGCAATGGATCCAAAGGTGAAAAATGTGAAGCTGAGAATTGAGCCTAACGAATTTTTACTTCCGCAGGATGGAACAGAAAAGGCAATCGTGTTTGAAAAGACTGGAGAGCAGGTTGTTAATTTTGATTTAAACGTAGCGGCAAAGCTTGGCATTGCTAAGGTAAAAGTGATTGCTGAGAGTGGCAACCTAAAAGCTACTTATGATATTGAACTTGACGTTCGTAATCCAAATCCAAGAGTTGTGAACGTTACCGATACCCTGCTAAACCAAGGAGAAAGTTTCCAAATGGAAGTGAATTTACCGGGAATGCAAGGAACAAATAAAGCAGTTCTGGAACTTTCGAATATTCCTCCAATCGATTTTGGCAGAAGGTTGGAATACCTGATTGATTATCCGCATGGATGTATTGAGCAGACCACTTCTTCTGTGTTTCCACAGATGTACCTCGATGGAATTGTGGAGCTAACGGCAGATCAGAAGGTGAGAATAGAAGAAAATGTTCGTGCCGGATTGAGCAGGTTGTTGAAATTCCAATTGGCCAATGGAGGATTTAGCTACTGGCCGGGAGGATATTCAGCTGACTCATGGGGAACAAGTTATGCCGGTCATTTCATGCTAATGGCTGAAGAGAAAGGTTACACCTTGCCAATTGGTTTAAGATCCTCGTGGCTGAAGTATCAGAAATCTGCTGCAAAATCATGGAAAAAATCATCGTATAGTGGCTATTATTATCGTAGAAACGACTTGCTGCAAGCATATAGATTATACACTTTGGCTTTGGCCGATGTGCCTGATTTGGCTTCGATGAACAGGTTGAGAGAACAAACCAAATTATCGGATGATGCCAAATGGAGATTGGCAGCTGCTTACAGAATTATTGGCAAGCAAGAGGTTGCGGAAGAGTTGATTTCTGGCCTTAGCACAGAAGTGAAAACCTACCGTGAACACTCGGGTAGTTTCGGTTCTTCCTTACGTGATAAAGCAATGATTTTAGAGACGCTAAGTTTGTTGAATCAGCGAACCAAAGCCTTCCCATTGGTGAAAGAGATTTCGGAAAGACTTTCGGGTGATTCATGGATGAGTACCCAAACTACAGCTTATTGCCTGGTAGCAATGGCCGAGTTTGCTGGAGGAGAAACTCCGGGACAAATGTCATTCGCTTACACTATAAACGGAAAATCGGAAGAGATGATTAGTTACAGTCCGGTAAAACAAATTCCAATCGATCTAAAATCTGGAAAACCTAATGTGAAAATAGAAAACTTATCGGATGGAGTGCTTTATACAAGAGTAGTTGCAAGTGGAATTCCTGTTGCCGGCGATAGTACAGCGGTTGAAAAAAACCTGAAGCTAAGAATTGTTTATAAAGACATGCAAGGCAATGCAATTGATGTAAGCAAGCTACAGCAGGGAACAGACTTTAAAGCCGAGGTTAGTATCGAAAATCCAAGTGTTAATAAGTATGAGCAAATGGCTCTTACCCAAATTTTCCCATCGGGTTGGGAGATTTTGAATACACGATTTGGTGAGGTAGACCAGGTGAATGAGAACGACATGCCAGACTACCAGGACATTAGGGATGATCGTGTTTATTCCTATTTTGGTTTGGATCGATACAAAGACAAAACATTTACAATTTCGCTTACAGCCGCTTATGTAGGTAAGTATTATTTACCGACCATTTCTTGTGAAGCGATGTACGATAATAATATCAATGCACGTAAACCAGGTCAGTGGGTAGAAGTTGTAAAATAAAATAGCTTAAAAAGATTGCAGAGTATTTTTAACTCTGCATTCTTTATAATAGAAATCAGAGAAGAGTTTTGATAAGCAATGAATATTAAAAACTTTACATACTGTAATTCGAAGAAATGCCGCATTTTATTGTTGGCATTTTTTCTGTTGTGTGTTGGCTTCTGGTTTTCATTGCCAAAGCAACTCTTCAACGATCCCAGCTCTACTATTTTGTACTCATCGGAGCAAAAACTCCTCGGAGCCCGAATTGCCGATGATGGACAGTGGCGTTTCCCGGAATCAAAATCGGTTCCATTAAAATTTGAAAAATCATTACTGGCATTCGAGGATCAATATTTCTATTCTCATCCTGGTGTTAACCCTGTTTCCATTGGGCGGGCTTTTATGCAGAATATGAAAGCCGGTAAGGTGGTGAGTGGTGGTAGTACCATTAGCATGCAGTTGATCAGAATATCGCAAAAAGGGAAGTCGCGAACCGTGCTTCGAAAAATTCAGGAGATGATATTGGCCACACGCCTCGAAATAAGATACGCGAAAAAAGAGATTTTAGCCTTGTATGCATCTCATGCGCCATTTGGTGGTAATGTGGTTGGGTTGGAAGCTGCCGCCTGGCGTTTTTTCGGCAGAACACCAGATGAACTTTCCTGGGCCGAAGCAGCTACTCTGGCGGTTTTACCCAATGCTCCATCTTTAATTTACCCGGGAAAGAATAGTGAGAGATTATTAAAAAAGCGAAACAACTTGCTGGATAAACTGTATCGAATCGGAGAAATTGATTCTACTACCTGTGAGTTGGCTAAATTGGAAGATGTACCGCGAGAAATACATCGCTTGCCTCGAATTGCACCACATTTGCTAGACCAGGTGCACAAGAGAAAGAAAGGAGAAAGGGTCACATCTTCGCTTCAGTTTGATTTGCAAAATCGGGTCAACGAAATTGTTAAAAGGCACCAAAAAAATATTGAAGCCAACCAAATTTACAATATGGCTGTTTTGGTTGTTGATACCAAAACAAGAGAAGCATTGGCTTATGTTGGAAACACCGAGAAGAATGGTGATGTGAATCATGGCAACCAGGTGGATATTATTCGATCTTTGCGGAGTACAGGAAGTGTTTTAAAACCTTTTTTATATGCCAGTATGCTAAACGAAGGCGAACTTTTGCCCAATACACTGGTTCCTGATATTCCAACCCAGATTGCTGGCTATTCACCCAAAAATTTCGATTTGCGATATAATGGCGCAGTTCCGGCTCAAAAAGCATTGGCTCGATCATTAAATGTACCTGCAGTGCGCATGTTACGGGATTACGGTGTGGAACGATTTCATTTTTTTCTGCAAAAAATGGGCATGAAAAGTCTGAACAGACCTGCCAGTCATTACGGTTTGTCTTTAATTCTTGGTGGGGCTGAAGGCAGTTTGTGGGACATTTGTGGAATGTATGCGAGTATGGCTGGCATATTGAATCATTACAATTGGAATGATGCTTCGTACTATTCCAACGAATTTCAAACGATCCGCTATACAAACGATTCAATTGAATGGAAAAATCCAGACTCACAGGCGTTTTTAAAGGCCTCCTCGGTTTACCAGACATTTGAAGCTTTACTGGAAGTCAATCGCCCCGATGGAGAAAGCGGTTGGAAGTCATTTTCATCATCGCAAAAAATAGCTTGGAAAACGGGTACCAGTTTCGGATTTAGAGATGCATGGTCGATTGGTGTAAATACGAACTATGTTGTAGGCGTATGGGTTGGAAATGCCGATGGCGAGGGAAGACCAGGCTTAACAGGCGTGGGAGCAGCTGCTCCAGTCATGTTCGATGTGTTCGATGTGTTGCCAGCATCTGAATGGTTCGAGCAGCCAATAGACGAAATGGAAATGGTTCCCATATGCAGAAATAGTGGACACAGGGCCAGTCGATGGTGCGATCAGGTGGATACCCTCTGGATAGGCAAAACTGGCCTTGCGAGTAATGTTTGCCCATATCACAAACAGGTTCACCTCGATGCAACAGGACAATACAGGGTCAATTCAGAATGTGAGAAGGTGGGAAATATGATCCATCGATCATGGTTTGTTTTGCCTCCTGCCATTGAATGGTACTACAAGAAAAGAAACCCATTGTACAGGCCATTGCCTCCATATCGCGATGATTGCACTGGAGTGGATGAGAATCAGGCAATGGAGTTGATTTACCCGAAATCCAACGATAGAATTTTTATTCCCATTGAATTGAATGGCACAAGAGGTAAAGTGGTATTTGAGCTTGCGCATCATAATCCGGATGCCAATGTGTATTGGCACTTAAATGGTGAATTTATGGGAACGACTTGTGGGAATCACCAACAGGAATTAGATCCTGGAGAAGGAAAACATGTGATCACTTTCGTTGATGATGAAGGAAATTCCCTGGTAAAGCAATTTGAAGTGGTTGGAAAACAGCAACATCAAATTAATGATTAAAATTAGGGATTATGCTGATTAAAAATCAGTAAAAAGAAGTAATTTGTGGGCTGATAATTAATAACACAAAAAATATATGTTTCTGCTATTTTTCTACCTCTTTCTGGCACTGTTCGTTTCCTTTCTTTGCTCGGTCATGGAGTCGGTTCTTTTGTCAACCCCAGTATCCTTCCTGAATGTTAAAAAGGAGAATGGAGTAAAGGCTGCGAACGTTTTTATTCGTTTGAAAGAAAATATCGAGAGACCATTATCTGCAATACTGTCGTTAAACACCATAGCTCACACCATTGGGGCTGCAGGAGTTGGCGCCGAGGCGACCAAATTATTTGGCGATGCAAATTTTGGTCTGATATCGGCAGTCTTAACTTTTCTAATTCTGATATTTTCCGAGATTATTCCTAAAACTATTGGTGCCTTGTATTGGAGAAACCTAGCCATTGCCTCAGGTTTAATTATCAATGGAATGGTATTTTTAACCTATCCATTGGTGATTTTTACAGGTTACATCTCAAGAATGTTTTCGAAAGGAGAGGATGAAGTATCGGTTAGTAGAGAAGAGATCTCTGCAATGGCAAATATTGGAACCGAAGAAGGTGTTTTTGAAGAGAAGGAAAATCGAATTATTCAGAACCTGATCAGACTAAAAAGTTTAAATGTTACTGAGGTGATGACCCCAAGAGTAGTGGTAGAAGTTGCTGATGAGAATATGCATTTAAAAGATTTTTTAGGCAAGAAAAAATACTTGTATTACTCCCGAATTCCTGTTTATCAGGATAATAAAGACAATATTACCGGTTATGTATTTCGCCAGACAGTTTTTGAGCGTATTGCCGAAGGCAAAACAGACATGAAATTAAAGGATTTGATTCGTCCTATTGTTGTGGTTCCTGAATTTCAAACTTTGTTGAATACCTGGGATAAATTGCTCAATGAAAAAGAACACATTGCCCTTGTAGTTGATGAGTATGGCGGAATGGATGGTATCGTAACCATGGAGGATATTATTGAAACACTACTTGGTCTGGAAATTATTGATGAGCGAGACAAAATTGTCGATATGCAACAATATGCCAAAGAAAGGTGGAAGGAGAGAAAAGCCAAGTACAATATTTTTGAAGATTAAAGCTCACTTTCCGATATGTAAATTTAAACGACTCTAAATATTAAATTTAGTATCGTAGTTGTTTAAATTGTTGAAATATGTATTTTTACGCCCAAATTAAATGGTGTTGTTAACGATTTTTTGTTAATCTGCAAGAGTTTTTTTAAGGGTGAAAAAAGGAAAAATTCAATTTGAATATAAATTTTTGATCGTATATCTGTTGGTTGGAGGAGCCTGGATTCTTTTCTCCGATCGCATTGTTCAATCATTAATTTCTGATATCAATGTTTTAACCGCAGTTCAAACCTACAAAGGTTGGTTCTATGTTCTCATTACAGGAATTCTCTTCTATGTATACCTGAAGAAAGATTTAATTAAAATTCGCAAAGCTCAGAAAAAAGCCAAGGAGAGCGAATCGCTAAAATCAGCATTTTTACAAAATATGTCGCACGAAATCCGTACTCCCATGAATGGGATCATTGGATTTGTGGAGTTGTTAAGGAACGAAAATTTATCGAAAGAACAACGTGAGCGATATATGGATATCATTCTTAAATGCTCCGACCAACTGCTTGGAGTAGTGAATGATGTACTTGATTTATCCCTAATTGAAACGGGAAATGTGAAACTCGAAAAAGAATCCATCCATCTCAACAAGTTAATGGACGAGCTGTACCTGTCTTATTCAGAATCGATGAAAGAAGGTGTTAGCCTCGAACAAATTACGAAATCAGAAGAGCTTGAAATTGTAACCGATGCAGTAAAGTTAAAGCAATTGCTTGATAACCTGCTGAGCAATGCCGGGAAGTTTACATCGAAAGGTAAAATTGAGTTTGGATTTGAAAAACAGGATAATGCCTTATTGTTTTTTGTAAAAGACACCGGAGTGGGGATAAAGCCCGAACAAATTGATAAAATATTTAATCGATTTGAACGTGCGGAAATCGAAACCACAAAGTTAATTGGAGGTGCCGGCCTTGGCTTGGCCATCTGCAAAGGAATTGTAGGTGAAATGGGTGGTAAAATATGGGTGGAATCGGAATTTGGCAGAGGCTCTGATTTTTATTTTAATATTCCCTTTGTAGCTGCAAGCCATCAAAAACCTGAAGAAGAAAAGGAGAAGAATGATGTTTTAATTCAGGATGATTGTCTTTTAATTGCAGAAGACGAAGACAGCAACTACTTGTACTTGATGGAAATATTGCAAGATCTTGGCATAGAAATTTGGCGTGCAAAGAATGGGAAAGAGGCAGTAGAAATGTACCAGGAAAACGACAAGATTAGTATGATTCTGATGGATATAAAGATGCCAGTTGTTGATGGTTATGAAGCAACTCGTAGGATCAGGGAATTTGATTCGCAAGTACCAATTATTGCACAAACCGCTTTTGTTTTAGGCGATGAGAAAATTCAAGCATTAGAGGCTGGCTGTACCGATTATATTCCTAAACCTTTTAAGAGGGAAGAAATTTACAATATTATCCGAAAGCATCAGAGAAACCATAAGGATTAATCAGCCTAATTTCTATTTTTGCAAAAAAAATCAATTGACTACCAAAAATGGACTACAATAAAGTTTTTTGTGAGATAAGTAAGAGCCTGGAATCATATCATGACAATGGTAAGGTAGCATCTTATATTCCGGAATTAAAAAAGGTTGCACCGATTAAATTTGGTGTGCATTTGTGCACGGTAACAGGTGAAAATTACCAGTTTGGCGATTCAGAAGAGAAGTTCTCGATACAATCCATTTGCAAAGTATTGTCGCTTACATTGGCTTTTGAAATTGAACAGGAGGATTTGTGGAAAAGAGTAGGTGTAGAGCCTTCGGGTAATCCATTCAATTCTTTGGTGCAATTGGAATATGATGAAGGAATTCCAAGGAATCCATTTATCAATGCTGGAGCAATTGTAGTTGCCGATGTTTTGGTGAGTAAACTGGAAAACCCAAAGAGAGATTTTCTTGATTTCGTTCGAAAACTTTCAGGAAACAATACAATTAATTACAGCGAGCGCATTGCTCAGTCCGAGAAATCAAAAGGACATCGAAATGCAGCTTTATGCAACTTGATGAAATCCTTTGGAAACATTGAGAATAATATTCATGAAGTCATCGAATTTTATTTCGATTTGTGCTCCATTGAAATGACTTGTGAAGAGTTGGCCAGAACCTTCTTGTTTTTGGCCAATTATGGAAAGGATCCAATCTCTGGAAATCAAATCGTAAGTTCAAGTAAATCGAAAAGAATTAATGCAGTAATGCAACTTTGCGGCTTGTACGACGAGGCCGGAGAATTTTCCTTTAAAGTTGGATTGCCCGGAAAGAGTGGTGTTGGCGGAGGAATCGCAGTTGTGCACCCTGGCAAATACAGCATGGTTGTATGGAGTCCGCGTTTAAACAAAAAAGGAAACTCAAACAAGGGAATGCAGTTTTTAGAAGAGTTTACAAGTTATACCGAATCATCGATTTTTTGATTTAGATGAACTATTTGTAAAAGTGATTCAATTGGTTATCTTTAGAATTATTCTAAACATTAACTATTTATCAAAATAACCATGAATCAATTGATTGAAATTAACTCTTCTGAAGATATCCTTTCAAAATATAAGAATACGCCTATTGCTTTGCTCTTGGAATATCATAATCTGGATAAAGAATTTACCGATTATACCAAAGCAGAATTGCTGGTAGGAATGTGTATGGATCATAGAAAGCATTTGCATATTCCAGATAACTTCTCTTATATTATTCGTACAGGAGGTGCCAATCTTCGATATAGTGAATTTAAAGTTTCCTATGCCATTTCGGTTGGAGGAATTAAGCACATTGCTCTTATCGGCCATAACAATTGCGGAATGGTAAACCTGGCTTCGAAAAAAGAATCATTTATTGAAGGTTTGGTGAGTAATGGAGGTTGGACCAGCGAACGAGCCGAAGAGCATTTTAATAATTTTGCACCCATGTTCGAAGTTGGAAATGCAGCAGAATTCGTGGCAGTTGAAGCCAAAAGATTGCGTGGGAAATATCCAAATATTACCGTCGCGCCATTATTCTACAATGTGGATAATAATAAATTGTACATGATTGATGAATAATTGTTGGGAATATTCCTTTACTTTTGTCATCCGTTTAAGATTTGAAACAAATTGGAGATAAGTATGGAATTTACCCGATTAAATAAGGCAATTGCAGAGACTGGTTACTGTTCCCGAAGAGAGGCAGATAAGCTAATTGAAATGGGCAAGGTGAAAGTGAACGGCAAAGTGGCCGAAATGGGTGTGAAGGTTACCGCCGCAGATGAGATTTCGGTTAAAGGAGAAGTGGTTACCAAAACGGTTCGCAATATTTACCTTGTGTTTCATAAACCGGTTGGAATTACTTGTACTACCGATCTTCGGATAAAAGGCAATATTGTTTCATACATCAATTATCCGGAAAGAATATTCCCGATTGGCAGATTGGATAAACCAAGCGAAGGTTTAATTTTTATGACCAACGACGGGGATATCGTAAATAAAATACTTCGTTCAAGGAATAATCATGAAAAGGAATACATTGTTAGGGTGAATAAAAAAATTACCAATGATTTTATTCGCAGAATGAGCAATGGAATTCCAATTTTAGATACCGTAACTAAAAAGTGTAAAGTGTGGAAGGTGAACAACCACACTTTTAAAATCGTTCTTACCCAGGGGCTTAATCGCCAAATTCGCAGAATGTGTGAATATTTGGGCTATGAAGTGACGATGCTTAAACGTCTTCGTATCATGAATATTGAATTGGGCACTCTTAAACCCGGAAAATACCGCTCGTTTACCAAAAAAGAGTTAAAAGACCTATTGGTTTTATGTGAAGATTCGCGTAAAACTCACGACGGATTTTAAGATCTTTCCATCATTATGTACAAATAGCTAACTTACCTGTTAGTCTGAATTTCCTAGATGATCTATAAATTTCAAGCTGGGAAGGTATACTAGTACCTTAACTTAAAAGTATACTTATTGTTAGCTTTCTTCTGATTATTTAATCTCATTTTGAATAAAAATCCATGCAATTGGGAATGTTCTCATTATCAAACAGATGAATATTTGTTTAAGAAAACTTAAAGAATAAATAAGGTTTTATCAAACTTTAATCACTAAATTTACGTAGTTAAAGAAATAAAAGTAACCATTCGTCAAAATAGGTTGTTGTGAGAGAATCGTGAGCCTAGGTAAAAAGAGGAGAGGAAATGAAAAAACTTTTACGACTTTTTTGTTCTACGTGTTTTTTTATATTTGGTTATCATTTTGTTTCAGGACAGATTATCAGTCCACAAAATGATACCACTATTTGCGTTGGAGAATCTGTAATTCTTCAGGCAGCTCCCGGTTCGTATATGTACAATTGGAGTACTGGCGATTTGTCTAATTCTATTACAGTTACACCAGCAACAACAACTTCATATTCTCTTCGTGTTTTTATTCCTGATACAGGAACGGAATTAATTACCAATGGTGATTTTGACTATGGAAATACAGGATTTTATAGTGAATATGTATATTGTCCCGATCCTGTTTTATCATCTGCTAACCATTCTCACTCTCAGTCTTTATGGCAGGAGGGAAGATATGCTGTAGATGATAATCCAAACGCTTATCATGCCAATTTTTCGAATTGTGGAGGGCACTCAGGAAATAATCCAGATAACTATTTGATCGTAAATGGTGCTCCCGATGAAAATGTAGTGGTATGGAGTCAAACCATCACTGTGAACCCTAACCAGTATTATGCTTTTTCTACCTGGGCTTGTAATGTACACCCTACCAATCCGGCGCGACTTGAATTTATGATCGACGGAGTCTTGATGGGTGATTACATTGAACCAAGTTCCGGATCGACTTGTAATTGGGAGGAGTTTTACTCGCTATGGTATTCAGGATCAAAAACTTCAATTGAGATTTCAATTGTAAATAAGAATCTAATTAGAAGTGGTAATGATTATGCGTTGGATGGAATTTCTTTTAACCCATTGGTTGAAGTGCCTGATTCAAGAACAGTTACAGTTATTGATCCTGCCAATGTAAATGCCGGGCCGGATCAAACCATTTGTGGTAACCTACAGGCAGCACTTTCTGCTTCAGTTTCCAACGAGGCAGGCTTCTCATGGTCAACATCGGGCGATGGTACTTTTGATGCATCTACTAATGTGAATGCAAATTATACTCCAGGGCCTGCAGATATTGCCAACGGATCCGTAATATTGACAGCTACTGCAAATTCAAATAGTCCTTGTGGTCCTGTAAGCGATAACCTTACTCTAACATTGAACCCAGTTCCGGTGATCGGATTTGGTGATCATCAGGCTTCTTGTGGAGGCGGAGATTTAACATTGGATGCTGGTAATCCAGGATCTGATTATATCTGGAATACAGGTGAAACTACCCAAACCATTAGCGTTTCTACCGATGGAGATTATTGGGTGGAAGTTACAAATGCATTTGGTTGTGTTGAATCTGATACTGTTCATGTTGGTTTTTATGCCGACCTGACCATAGATTTAGGACCTGATCGAACTGTTTGTACCGGGGAACCGGTTGTTTTGGATGCCGGAATTTCTGGTGCCACTTATTTATGGAGTACCGGTGAAACTACACAGGAAATTATTGTATATAATGCTGGAAATTATTCGGTAACAGTTACAAATTCATATGGTTGTGATGCAAGTGATGATGTAAATGTAAATTTGGTTCCGCCGCCAGTAGTTGATTTAGGACCAGATCAAGTGATTAATGATGGCGATGTAATTACATTAGATGCAGGTATTCATTTCATGTATGTATGGGATGATGGATCGAGAGGAAGATATTTAAATGTTGATAAACCTGGTTTGTATGCCGTTCGTGTAATGGATATCAATGGGTGTTCAGCCATGGACATGATTAACATTACCAGTGCCACAGGTACCATTCCACCTGTAACTTTGAATGATACAATCATCTGTAGAGATGAATCGGTTGAGCTTTATGCAGGGAACGATTTCCTATTCAATTGGGATGTTGATGGATTATCCTCTCGCGTTGTGGTTACTCCTGATTCAACAACAACTTACAATCTAAGGCTTTTTTATGTAGATAAAACCCTGGAGTTGGTTAATAATGGTGATTTTAGCCTGGGCAATATCGGTTTTCAAAGTGATTATTACTATTGTCGCAGAACTTATTACAGATCTTGTCGTTCGAGATCAAGTAAATATACAATTGATAATGACACTGACGCATTTGGATCAGATAAAAGTGATTGTGGTGGGGTTACAGGAAATAGCCCGGATAATGTTTTAGTTGTAGAAGGAGGAAATGTTAACAGTACAGTTTGGGAACAAGATATCAATGTTGATACAGACAGTTACTATACTTTCTCCTTAAATGTAACCAATCTTAAAAATTCAAGTTCAGATGATTTTGAATTGGTAATAAATGGAAAAGTAGTGATGCAATTTAGCACTGCGAATCCTTGCGATTGGACAGAATACAAAACTTTAGTTTATACTGATACTGATTCACAACTCAATATTCAAATCAATAATGTATCAACTACCGGAACAGACAATGCATTTGCATTTGATGGTATCAGTATGTTTAAATTGTCTGAAATTCCATTAGATGTTACCGTTACCGTGATTCAGCACGTTGAGGCAGATGCAGGAAATGATCTTGTGATTTGTGAAACAGGTACTGCTTCATTAAATGGTACTGTAAATAATGCTTCATCATTTATTTGGAATACTTTGGGTGATGGAACTTTTGATAATTCAACAATTCTAACACCAACCTATACGCCAGGTGCTTCCGATATTGCTAATGGATATGTTGATATTGAATTAAGTGCTCAACCAATGAGTCCTTGTACAGTTCCTGATGCAGATACTTTAAGAATTGATATTAACGCAAACTTGTCTATCGATTTAGGATCAGATAGAGAATTTTGCCATGGAGATTCTGTTACCCTTACAGCGAATTATGCTGGTGGCACATATTTGTGGAATACCGGAGCAAGCAGTCAATCGATTGTTGTGAAAACAGCAGGCAACTACTCGGTTCATGTAACAGATATTTATGGATGTACAGGATCTGATGATGTGGATGTTACCGTGCACGCCAATCCTGTGATTGATTTAGGTCCAGATCAGACTACCTGTGATGGTGTTGCTGTAATGCTCGATGCCGGACATCCGGGTTCAACTTATCTATGGAGCAATGGTGAAACGCTACAGGCCATATTTACACCAATTGCAGGTAATTATTCTGTTGTGGTAACGGATGTAAATGGTTGTGTGGGAATGGATGATGCAAATATTTTTGCAAATGCACCTCCAACGGTTGATTTGGGCGCAGATCGTGAAATTTGTACAGGCGGCACAATTACGCTTGATGCAGGCAATGCAGGATCAACATATTTGTGGTCAAATGGTGCGACAAGCCAGACCATCACGGTTTCAGCTTCAGGCAACTATTCAGTTGTGGTAACTGATGCAAATGGTTGTTCTGCTTCTGATGATGTAAATGTAAGCGTTCATCCTAACCCAACAGTCGATTTGGGTGCAGATCAGGGAATTTGTGCTGGAAATACAATCACATTGGATGCGGGCAATCCGGGAGCAACCTATTTATGGTCAAATGGTGCAACGACTCAGACCATCACAGTATCAGCAAGTGGGAATT
>NZ_RZNH01000003.1 GCF_013141825.1 Marinifilum caeruleilacunae | reverse complement strand
TAAATGCCTATGGTTCAATTTAAGTAACAACTGAATATTAAAATATCGATGTCAATCAAATCTGCTTCTATGTTTTTGGAGAGTAATTATTTGAATTAGTTTGGCATCAATATCAAAGATACCTCAGATTACCTTTCTTGGCGCCTCCGTGCGTTGTGCTAAAGATTTTAGCTGGTCTGTTGTAATCATTTTAATCTGTCTATAATTAAGCTGTAAAGGTAAGTAACACTTAGCAATTAACAATGAAGCTTTATTGCCTGATTTGATAAAAACTGTTCCATAAAAAAAGCGCACAGTTTCGAACCATGCGCTTTCCTGATTTCATTCAGTATCTTTTAGAAACCTCTTTGCTGAGCTTGCAATTTCTGCATTTCTGCTTCGAAAGTTTTCTTGAATTTTTCGTAATCGTAATCTACTTTTAACTTGTCTTCCTGAGATAGTCTTTGGTTAATTGCTTCTTCCAAATCTTTTGCACTCATCTCAAGAGCAATATAGGTTTTGTATTTGTTCTGTGCAGTTCTGGTTTGTTTTTCGCAGATTACCTTAATGTTGTTCAGTTGCTGATTAATCACCTCGCGGGTTAAACCTTCGAAACGCTCTTCAACCTGTTCAACATTGTTTAACTCTGTTGAGTTTACGTAGTTGTCGATGGTTCCCTGTACTGTCGACTGAATTAAAGTAGCCAATTCAGCGCGAGCATTGGTTCCAGCCTTTTTCTTTGCTACCATTTGGTCTAAACTTTCACCAATAGCAGAAGCTCTAAAGTGGTTCTTATCACTTTGGTATTCCGGACCAGTACAAAAAACTTCGATTAGCTCTTCTCCTTGTGCCTTTGTTGATACTGCTTTTTCAGCCGATCCACAAGAACTTAAACCTGCAGCTAATAAAACTCCTAAACCAAGGAATAACGATTGTAATTTTCTTGTTTTCATTTGTTCGAATTTTTTAGTGTAATGGCGCAAATCAATGCTCATTACTATGATTCATTACTAATTTTTATAAGTCTAATTGATTCAGTTTTGGAATAATGGTGTTGTGAATTTCATCAACTGCCTGCTCGTAAGCCTCTTTTACAGCATAATCGTAGCTAATTGGTTTCATTCCTTTCACCTCGTAAATGGCATCGTTAAAAATTTCCATGCCGCTATTCGCATCTGTTAATGAGAAAAAGCAATCCAGATACACAATAAATACCTTGTAGTTTCTTCCTTCTTTAATCTCACCTTTGGTAACATTGGTATTGATATCGAGAATCACTTTCGCTTTTTCTTTGTCGTTGGTAAACGAGAAGAAATTTTCCGAAAGTTCTTTCTTCACATTGTTCTTTAAAATTTGCCGATTCGAATCCTTTCCAAAAATTTTCTCACTAAAATTCAGGTATGCCTTTAATCGCTCAACATTGATAATAATCTTACTTTTTGGAGCCGATTCTGGCGTAAAGAATAACTTATTCAATTGATAATTTTCCGACTCTTCATTGAGAATAGAGCTCATATCCAAGCCAACTTCGATTTCTTGTAATTTCATTTTCGAAGTTACTTTCGAAAGTTGAGAGGCTGCATATCCAAATTCATCGGTGCTTATTCTATTGTTCAAAACTCCTTCACCTTTTACAAAATCAATGGCCAATGGAAGATTCGAAATCAGGCTGTTGCCACTTTCTCCCAACCATTCAGCTTTAATCAGGATAGGCTCTTTTTTCGAGGTTGATATCTCAATTCGAATGGCCTTTCTGTCAGGTGTCAATTCAGTTCTTTTAAAAATGTTCTGAATCGAGTTGTAGATATCGCTGCCCAGGTTAATTTTTCCATTAAAGGTCATTACCGATAAATCTTCGTCAAGATGTTTCTTGATGGCATCCAATGCTTTGGCGTAGTAATTAAGAGCCTGGTAAATATCTAGTTTTTCTTCGCTGAGTTTGGCCTGTTCGAAAAAGTTTTGAGCCAGTTTTTTTGCTTTGTTCAGCTTAATTCGTTTCTGCAAAGCATATTGCGATTTCGACAATCGATAGTATACCCAATATTCCTTCCCTTTTTTATTATCCCACGATCCTACAATTTCATAACCTTCCAGTTCTTCCATTAAGGAGGTTTGGATATTGGATTCAAACTCCTCGCGAAATTCTCTTTCATCTTCGAATTGTTGAAGTACCGAATTTGCCGAAATATTCACAGAAATTTCAGAACACAAATCGTAAAGAGCCTGGTTTTTTGCAAGTTGTATATAATTGGTTTTAGAATCGTCTTTTTTAACCACCGAAATTCCCACGTAGTAATCGGGCGTAATTGGTCGTTCCTTCACCCATTTAGGGGGTCTTCTTTTTGCCATACTTTCTTGAGCCGAACAGCCAACAAGCAGGAGCAATATCAGAGTAAAATTAAGCGTTGTGCGTAAAGTTTTTATCATTTGTACTGATTTAGTGTAAGATTCAATAGCAAAAATTAAAGATAAACATTCCTTAACAATAAGCTTGCCAAAATAAAATGAAAAAATGATCTCATTTATATTTCATCGGATAAATGAGCCAAGTGTTTTTAATCGAATCCAGGTGATTCATTCAGGTCAGACAGTAAATCATCAATAAGGTTTAAAGCGAGCTGCGACTCGAAACCTCTGCTTTGAGCAAAGCGATATAGTTTGGTCTTCAGCTGGTAGTGATCATCATCTTTTAAGCTTCGTAATTTCGATTGCAATATGTCCTGAAGATTTTCCCTGTACTCTTCATCATTTATTTGGTCTAAGGCTTCGTTTATAATGCTTTCAGGAATTTGTTTGTGTTTTAAATGGTAGGATATTTTTTTTCGTCCCCATTTGTTGAAACGGTATTTATCGCGCACATAAAAATTCGTAAAACGGCTTTCATCAATAAATTTATCTTCAAGTAATGATTCAATTATCTCGTCCTGATCATCCATTGAGATGTTCCAGTCCTGCAATTTTTTACGAATATCGCTACAGCACTTTTCCTGTTTGCTGCAAATAAACTGAACCTTCGAAAGAGCCGCTTGTGTACTAATATGTTTGTCTGTCTTTTTATACATACTTTTTTAGTGTCAGTTCTTAGGATTTTTGTGCCGAAATCATTCTGTCTTTGCCATTAATATCCTGTCGAAGTTTGATGTTCGAAAATCCTCTCTGTTCAAGTAAATCAATCATTTCTTTGCCTAAACTTTCGTTGATTTCAAAATACAACATTCCATCTTTTTTAAGATGAGCAATAGCCAGCTCTGCAATTCTTCGGTAAAAAATCAAAGGATCATGATTGCTTACAAAAAGAGCAGTATGTGGTTCAAAATCCAATACATTTTTCTCCATTTTCTCTTTTTCGGCCATGGTAACATAAGGCGGATTACTCACGATAATATCCAGTTGCTGCCACTCAAAATTTTCCCAGGCCAAAATGTCTCTTTCAAAAAAATGAACTTTTACTTGATTTACTTCAGCGTTTTCTTTGGCCGTAGCAATGGCTTCCGCCGATATGTCAACACTTGTAACATTTGCTTCTTGTAGGTGTTTGGCCAGGCAAATCGGAATACAACCACTTCCTGTTCCTATATCAAGTACATTCAACTTTTCTTTCTTATTTTCATTGATAATGGCATGAACCAACTCTTCTGTTTCGGGCCTTGGAATTAAAGTGTGCCTGTTTACTTTGAATTTCATTTCGTAAAAATCTGCTTCGCCCAATATATACTGAATGGGTTTGTTCTCCTGTAATTCCGAAATGTAATTCCTGATCTGATTATATTGTTCCTTAGAAATCGATTCATTTTTATTCAGTTGAATCTGCGTTCTCGAGTAATCAAGCACATTTTCAAGCAGGATATAAGCCACACTTTCACACTCGCGTAAACTATAAATGCCTTCAAGTTCTTTTTTTATGTAATTTATTGTAGATTGTATGTTGTTTAATTGGCACATTATATTTGCATGATTTTGCTTTAGATGAGAATTTCGTTTCCTACATCTGAAAGCGATTTTAGAAAGCAAAGATACAAATCTTCTATTCTCGTACTTTTATGTTACTATCAATAAATTGGTCGGATTTTTGGCTGCACTTTTTTCAAGTGCTTGGAATTATCTATGCGCTTACCATTTTTGCTACCATTGTCATTGTATTACTCGAAAATAGAAGTCCGCTAAAAACCATATCATGGATATTGGTTCTCATTTTCCTTCCCATTTTTGGTTTTGTGGTTTACCTGGTTTTCGGACAGAGTTTTCGCAAGCGCAAGATGTTTAGTTTAAAAGGCTTTGGCGATTTAAAGTGGCTACAGGTGATGAGTCAGGATCAGAAACTCAGATTGGAAAAAAGTCGTTTCCTGAAAGATGAACGAATTCATGAGAAGAAGAACATCATGACCTTGTTGCTGAACAATTCGAAGGCTTTACTGAGTGGAAACAATAAGGTAGAAATATTGAATGATGGTAAGGAAACTTTCTCTGCAATTTTCGAGGCCTTACGAAAGGCAAAAGACCATATCCATTTGGAATATTATATTATCGAAGATGGAGAATTGGCTTCGGAATTGCTTGAAATATTGGTTAATAAAGCCAAAAGTGGCGTAGAAGTTCGTGTGATTTACGATGATGTAGGCAGTTGGAAACTCAGCAAACAATATGTAGAAACATTAGAAAATGCGGGTGTTAAAGTGCAGGCCTTTTTGCCGGTTCGTTTTCCCATTTTAACCAGTAGGGTCAACTATCGAAATCACAGAAAAATTATTGTGATCGATGGAAGCACTGCTTTTGTTGGTGGTTTAAATTTTGCTGATCGATATCTTCATGGCATTCCTGATATTGGCATTTGGCGCGATACCCACTTAAAGGTAATGGGAGAGGCAGCTTCGAGTTTGCAAATTGTATTCCTGATTGACTGGTACTTTGTTCGACAGGAGGTATTGCTGAATGAAAAATACCTGCCAAATACTAAAGCAAAGGAGAAATGTTTGTTGCAAATTACCGCCTCCGGAGCCGATTCCGACTGGGCAAGTATTATGCAGGCCTATTTTTCTGCCATTACATCGGCCAAACGGAATGTTTACATTTCATCGCCATATTTTATGCCCAATGGCAGTATTCTAATGGCACTAAAAACTTCGGCCATGAGTGGAGTAGATGTACGGGTTCTGATTCCCAATAAATCTGATTCATTCATGACCTATTGGGGAACTTTATCCTACATCGAAGAATTATTGGAAGCTGGAGTTCGCATCTATTTTTACAAAGCAGGGTTTAACCACAGTAAAATCATGACTGTTGATGGAATTATGGCAACGGTAGGAACGGCAAATATGGATGTGCGTAGTTTTGAGCAGAACTTTGAGGTGAACGCCCTGGTGTACGATGAAAAAATAACGCTTGAACTGCGAGAGCGTTTTCTGGAAGATCTGAAGCAGAGCGATGAGGTGATTCTTGATCGATGGGTAAATCGTTCAAAATCTCAAAAAATGAAAGAATCGGTTGCCCGTTTGTTTACTCCTCTTTTGTAGAAAGTTTTTGGTATTCTTCGAACAAATCTAAAATTTGTTTCATCACATCGTAATCGGTAGATTTTTCGGTGACATGAATTTTTTTTCCGCAGAATTCCATAAAATCTACCAATTCATCCCCTTTTAAACCTGTAGCATCGGCAACAATTTCAGCATTGTACTTCGAGCTTATTTTTTTGTTCTTGCTCTCGTTTTTAATCATTTTGCTCAATCTTTTCTTGGCCTTTTCTTTTTTGCTGAACTTGTTGTGAAGAAAATCTGTGGGTCTGAAAATGGCATCAACAACGCCCATTTTCCCTTCTACTTTAGGTCGGTATCGGGCAGGAACAGGGTTTGGTTCCCTGGTGTTGTAAGGTTCCAATTGTTTGCCAATGTCTTTGTTAATCGGATTTTTCTCTTCTACCTTACTTTTTACAAACTCATCTTTAAATTCTTCCCATGTGCCCAATGCATAAATATCTACTTCTTTTAGCAGGTATGAAATGTCTCTTAGTTTGATCCGAAAAAAGGGTGGAAAATCAGGATTAAGGATTACAGGAACTGGCCACTCTTTCATTTCATAGCCCAAAGCACTTATCACCAAAGTGTCGTTTTGTTGAATTTGCAAATGGAAAACTCCTGTACTGTCACAAATTACACCTTTACGCGATCTTTTAATAGCCACAGTAGCATTGGGAACGGCTTCGTTGGTTTTTGAAGAATACACCATACCCGAAATACTAAGCACAGAATCTTGCAGAAATGCCTGGGCATTGCCGTTAAAACTTGGCAAAACAAAGATCAGAACTATTATAATTTTGTATGCAAATTTCATTTGAAGCAGTTATGGTCTTAGGTGGTTTGGAATTTTATTCAAAGAATCAAGCCTTAGAATACTTGAATTGGCTTTTTCAGGATCCTGCAAATATTCTTCGTAAAGTTCTAAAATTTTCGTTTGAATATGTATTTCACTGTCTTTGTAGGTAAAATCAGAATTCTTACAGATAAAAACAAACACTTTCTCTAGTGTACTGTCCGATTCATGGGTTAGGTCGGCAACAATTTCCCGATTAAATTTTTTCTGAAGCATTTGCTGATGCAGGAAATTGATATCATCGGAGAATACTGGTTCAGCTTTTCTTTTTCTTTTAAAAAGTTTGCTTCCCAATCCGATTAATCCTGCCACAATATTGGGAGGTGTGGTTTCTAATTCTTTTTGTCTGATTTTCATCATCTGCACCTCATTCAGCTTGTATTTTTCTCCCATGTTTTTTTTAGGGGGAGTTTTGGTCTTCACAAAATCTTCCTTAAACTCTTCCCAGGTGCCTAGTGCATAAATATCTACCTCTTTTAATAAAACCGCCTGACCTTTTAGATGGATTTTGAAAAATGGCGGAAAATCAGGATCTATAATCAAAGGCACAGGCCATTGAATAATTTCATATCCCATCGAACTTACCACCAATGTGTCTTTGGGCTGAATTTGCAAATGAAACACACCCGCACTGTCACTAATTACACCTCTTCGGGTTCTTTTAATGGTAACAATTGCATTTTCAATCGGCTCTTTACTTTTCTCGCTTAATATCATTCCCGATATACTGATGGTAGAATCTTGCAGAAATGTTTGAGCCGTAATATTGCCCGAAAAAAGGAATAGGGTAAAGATCAAAAGAGTTGGAGAGCAGGCTTTCATTTATAGTGGTTATGTAGGGCTTAAGGTCGTAGGTGGTTTTGTATTTTTCCAAGCGAATCGGCATACGAAAAATTGTAATCCCAGTCGGGATTCTCCTTTAAAAATTCTTTATGCAATTGCTTAATTTTTCGAACGATATATAAATCGCTTGTTTGATGCGTAAAACTACTTCTTGAGTTGATGTATTTCATTAAAATATCCAACCTTTTGCCATGCTCTTTTGTAATATCAGCAACGATATTCCGATTGTATTTTTCAGCCAATAAGCCAGCATGAATTTCTTCCAATCTTGTTGGAACTTTCATCCCTTTGTATTTCTTTTTCCCGTTACCAAAGCCAAAGCTAACACCTGCACCTTGTCTTCTTAAAGCCCTTCCTGTGTACTCGTCTTTTGTAAAATCACCAAAACTCATGGCTAATGATGCATCCGGATCTTCAGGCGCTTTAGATTTTACAAATTGCTCTTTAAATTCGTTCCAGCTTCCAAAAGAATAGACTTTTACCTCACGCAGCATAAAACTTTCCTTGTCCATATAAACTTCCTGGAAAATTTCATTCTCAACACTTGGCGTTTGAATGTCTACAACCTGTGCCTTAAATCCCATTGCGGTAACTTTAAGCTTCTGATCAGGGTTTACCCGAATTCTGAAAAAACCCAGGCTGTCGCAGATAATTCCCCAGTAGGTATCGTCCAAATTCACATGTGCGTAAGAAACGCCCTCTTTGGTTTCGCTATTGATTACTTTACCCGAAACGATAAAGGTTTGATCTTGCTTGTTCTGAGATAGAGCGGTATTGATCAATAAAATCAGTAAAATTATGGTGCTAATGGTTGTCTTCAATCTTCTGCTTTTAAGTAATGAATGATAAATATAGTTCACTCATTGAACTTAAATTCCGATTGTTACAATTTTTAACACACTTTAACCGTAATTAAGTGAGGATTGCACAATTTCTCTGAAAAGTAAAATTATTGTTCGATTCCCAGCCAGTTTACCTTGGTTTTTGTTTCGCTAAACGGATTAATTTTTCCGAACAAAATGTCATTCTCTCTCTGGTAGCACATCATTGGGTGGGAGGTTTCAATTTTATTTTCGATTTGAATGTTGGCAACAATATTCTGAGCATTATTTCCCCATAAAAACCAAACTGCTTCCTTGTTTTTGCTGGCAATATAAGTAAGAAGTTTCTGGGTAAATTCTGACCAGATTTTTGTGTGAGAGTTCGGATTTCCTACTTCACATGTAAAAGCTGTGTTGAGCAACAATACATTCTCCTTCTCCCACCAGTATCGAAACAGCTGATTGGGAGGAAGTACTTTAAACTCACCATCCATAGGCAAACGATCACCTTCGTTTAGCTGCTTTAAAATCTCCGAATACTTCAATTCTTCGGCTGTGTAGGCCTTATAAATACTTCTTAAGATATTTTTTAGCGATACATTCCTGAATTTATCGAACCACGAATTCAATCCGTTTACTTCAAAAGCACGACCTGTGGCAACACCTTCCTGCGGATATGGATCTTGTCCCAGGATCACAACAGGAATCTTCTCTAAATCCATTTCCAAAAATCGAAGTACCAGTTCCTTTTTAGGAGTTGCACTTTCCATCGAAATGGACGATTCGATATTCTGAATCAGATCAATAATATCATTGCTGAGAAATGCATTCCACGATTCGTGAATGGATAAACTTGAAAGGAAGGTTGAATTTTGCATGTTCGGACAATTTGTTTGCCCAAAAGTAAAAAATGGATTCCTAAATCGCGAAAGAATAATCATCAATATTGATATTTGAATATCCTGATTAGGTATTCGCTTGCCAACTTTTAGGTAGGGGAGAGAAGTCGAAGTTCGACTCTTCGACCATTCGACTTTTCGACTCTTTGACCATTCGACTTTTTGACTCTTTGACTCTTCGACTTTTCGACTCTTTGACCATTCGACTTTTTGACTCTTGCACCTTTCGACTTTTGAACTTTTTAACTAGTTTTGTGGGCATTAACCAAAATTTTAGAAATTAAAATAATATGTACGAGAATCTGAAACAAAGCATTGAATCTGCTTGGGAAGACAGGTCATTACTGAAGACTCCCGAGGTTCAAAAAAATATAGAAGAGGTAATTGAGCTTCTTGATAAAGGAAAATTGCGTACTGCAGAACCAATTGAAGGTGGTTGGCAGGTGAACGAATGGGTGAAAAAAGCAGTGATTCTGTATTTCCCAATTCGTAAAATGGAAACCATAGAAGTAGGACCATTCGAATTCCACGATAAAATGGCATTGAAAACCAACTATGCCGAATTGGGTGTTCGTGTTGTTCCTCATGCAGTATCGCGTTACGGAGCATTTATTGCAAAAGATGTGGTCATGATGCCTTCCTATGTAAACATTGGCGCTTATGTTGATGAGGGAACCATGGTGGATACCTGGGCGACTGTAGGTTCATGTGCTCAAATCGGGAAACATGTTCACTTAAGTGGCGGTGTTGGTATTGGTGGTGTATTGGAGCCAATCCAGGCTGCTCCGGTAATTGTTGAGGACAACTGTTTTATTGGATCACGTTGTATTGTAGTTGAAGGTGTGCATCTTGAAAAAGAAGTGGTACTGGGCGCAAATGTTGTACTTACCAAATCGACAAAAATTATCGATGTTACAGGCGATGAGCCAGTAGAGTATACAGGTTTTGTTCCTGCTCGCTCGGTGGTGATTCCGGGAACAAGAAGCAAGAAATTTCCAGCAGGAGAATACCAGGTTCCTTGTGCACTAATTATTGGTAAGCGTAAGCCATCAACCGATTTGAAAACATCATTGAACGATGCACTTCGCGAGTACAACGTAGCGGTGTAAATAATTAATAATGAACAATGAGTAATGAATAATAATGATTGCTCATTGATTTTTGTGAAATGTGAATAATTTGTGATAAAGAGAATATAAATTCCTCATTCACTCATTCACTCATTCACTCATTCACTCATTCACTTGAACTATGAACAACGACATTAACAAAGCACTTGAAGTTTTAAAATCGGGCGGTGTAATTTTATATCCAACCGATACCATTTGGGGAATTGGCTGCGATGCAACCAACGAAGATGCTGTGAAAAGAGTATATGAGATTAAGCAGCGGGAAGATTGCAAGGCCATGCTGGTTTTAATGGAGAATCCCAACAGGTTGAACTCCTATGTTGAAGAGGTTCCGGAAATTGCCTGGGATCTGATCGATGCCAACGATAAACCAATGACTTTGATCTACCCGGGAGCAAAAAATTTAGCTCCAAACCTGATCAATTCAGATGGCACCATAGGCATTCGTATCTCCGAAGAGGAATTCACTTCCAAGCTGATTCAAAGATTCAAAAAACCAATTGTTTCGACTTCGGCAAATATTAGTGGAGAACCTTCGCCGGCGAATTTTACCGAGATTAACGAGAAACTGAAAGAGTTGGTTGATTATGTCGTAGAGTATCGCCAGGACGATATGGAAAAAGCCAGTGCTTCAAGCATAATAAAAATTGGAGTGGGAGGCGAAATTCAAATCCTTCGAAAATAAAAAATAAAAACCTCTCAGTACAAAAATTGCTGAGAGGTTTTCTTTTATGAGTTAAAGGCAATTAATTTCCTACAGATTTGATCGAACCAGATCCTGCCGATTTGCTATCAACATATTTAGGCTGACCACGATAGTAAATGTCGCCGCTACCTGCAACGCGAGCATTAATTCTTTCCGAAGCATAAACCTTACAGTCGCCCGAACCCGAAATGCGTACCTCTACCGATTTGGCTTCAAAATAACCAGCTTCAATATCGCCAGAACCACTAATATGAATCTCAAATTCATCCTTACATGCTCCTTTTAAACGAATGTCGCCAGAACCTGAAATATGGCACTCCAGGTTATCCGCTTTCAACTGGTCGATAATGATATTTCCACTTCCGCTGATCGAATAATCTATACTGCCCGATTCAATCGGAGTTTTGGCAATAATGTTACCCGAACCCGAAATTCTAAGGTCCTCAACATTAGGAGTAGAAATGTAAACCTCTACTTTTTTAAATGAACGGGAGTTCCAACCCCAGCCTTTGTTCTTTTTGCGCTTAATTTTTAAAGTTGATCCATCAACTTCGGTAATAATTTCTTCCAAATCGTCGGAATAACCTTTAATTTTTACCGATGTGTTGTTTTCCTGGCTCACATAAACCTTGGCTGCAATCGAAAGGCTAATCGATTCGAAAGAACCCACTTTTCGATTCTCTGTTTTCTGGGCAAATGCAATTGTACTGCTTACTACCAAAGCAAAAACAGCAATCAGGGAAGTAATACGTTTTGATCTCATATTTTATGGTTTTAGGTAAATAATCGTTTCGTACTTTTTAAAGGACGAACAAGTCAATCAAAAGTTGCACCTCAGTTCGTGATTTTTTAAATGCAGAAGTTTAAATCATCGCAATTCGTAATTCCTAATTCGTAATTACTTCTTACCTTCGTCCAAAATTTGAAGAAAATGGAATTCAATCACATCAAGAAAATACAAATCCGCTTTGGCGATATCGATCTAATGGGACACGCAAACAATGGCGTGCAGTTAAGTTATTTAGATTTGGCAAGAATGGACTATTTTCAGCAGGTATACGGACAGGTGATCGATTGGAACGATTCTGCCTTAATTGTTGCTCATCTCGAAATCGACTACCTATCTTCAATCACCCTGCACGATAAAATCGAAGTGCATACCAGAATTCACAAAATTGGGAACAAAAGTGTCCGACTCTACCAGAATATCGTCGATTCGGTAACAGGCGAAATAAAAACCAAAACATCACAGGTAATGGTGGGTTACAGTCAAAAATTGGGAACAAGCATTCCCGTACCCGAAACCCTAAAAATAAGAATTCGCGAATTCGAAAAAGAAGTCGTAGGCTAAAAGTGATCAAACAGCGATCTGATCGGTAAACAGGAGTTTGTTTAAATTTTGGAGTCGAAAGTAAGGTAGCTGAGCGGAGTCGAAGCTATAGATACAAATCTAGCAAACCATCAGGCGTTTCCATGCAAATGGTTTTGCTTTCTTCATCAAGATCAATAAAGTTTTCGTCGGCAAAAGGAATCATCACCTCCTCTTCATTTATCTCAATTACCATCACAATATTGCCGGAAAAATCCTGAATGTCAACAATCTCGCCAAGTTCGCCTTTTTCTTCATCTATATAGGTGAAACCAATTAGCACATTCGGATCAAGTTCATCCTCTTCCTCAATAAAGTCAGGTACATCTTTCATCGGAACATAAATATCGCAGGCAATAAACCTTTTGGCCTTTTCCTCCGTCGACATATCTTCCAATAAAATTCTAACACTCGAATGATTTCTCGAGCTAATTCCATTTTTAGGAATAAAAAAAGGAACCAATCCTCCGTCAATATCGACAAGGATTGATTCCAATTTATTTCTTTCAAGAAGATCACCATTTGTTTTAGCAACCAATTCACCCTTCACTCCATGAGTTTTGGTAAAAGTACCCGCTAAATAACAATCCTCTTTTCTAAGCATGCAATTCAAATTAAGCTTCAGTTTCTTCAGCTCCTTCTTCGTTTGCAGCTTCAGCATCGTCACCAGCTTCTTCAGCTTTAGCAGCAGCTTCAGCTTCAGCAGCTTTCTTAGCGATTGCTTCAGCTCTGTCAGAGCTAATCTTAGCTTCTGCTTCCAAACGTGCAGCTTTAGCTTCGTCAGCAGCTTTTGCAAGACCATCTTTCTTCGCGTTGATCTTAGCTACTTTCTCTTGCTTCCAAGCCTGGTATTTTTCTTCAGCAGCTGCTTCATCAAAAGCACCTTTTTTAACACCTTCTAACAAGTGCTTTTTCATCATCACACCTTCGTACGATAAAATTGCTCTTGCAGTATCGGTAGGCTGAGCACCATTTCCAAGCCAGGTTAAGGCTTTGTCAAAATCTAGGTCAATTGTAGCAGGATTGGTGTTTGGATTGTATGATCCAATACGCTCAATGTATCTACCATCACGTGGCGCTCTGCTATCTGCTACCACGATGTGGTAGAATGCACGTCTTTTACGACCGTGTCTTGCTAGTCTAATTTTTACTGGCATAACTCTTTTAAAATAAGATTAATAAATTTGCCTACTATTATAGTTGTGGTATACATACCACGATTTATAAGCGCGACAAAGATACAATTTTATTTTTGAATCGAAACAGCTTGTTTAAGAATAATTTATACCCTTATTCAAACTAAGTTTCATTGCCTAATTCCTAAGCACTTGGGCGTGCCCCTTCGGGTCGGGCTTTGCGTTGCAAGTCCTCGCTCGTTCCTCGCTGTGGGCTTTCCACTTCAATCCCTCACGCAGCTTGCAGTTTAAGGCTTGTAGTTTGAGGCTTGTAGCCTGTTCAAAAATTGCACTTACCCATCCATTTTGCAGAGACATCAAAGAACTGCAGAATCTTCCAAATCACACAAATTAATTCCTTATCTTCGCATTCAGCCTACATTTTAAGGCAAAAAATGCTATAATTCTGATTTTGAGATGTTTTTAATATTTGATACCGAAACAACCGGCTTACCCAAAAAATGGAAAGCACCTTTAGACGATTTCGACAATTGGCCAAGAATGGTACAGTTGGCATGGCAATGTCATGATATCGAAGGGAATTTCCTTTTTGCAAAAAACCATGTAATTACACCCGACGGATACACCATTCCCGAAGATGTAGTAGCAGTACACGGTATCTCAACCGAAATCGCACACGAAAAAGGAATACCTCTCATCGAGGCCCTAAACGATTTCATGGAAGATGTCCGTAAATCAAAATTCATCATCGGACACAACGTATCCTTCGATATCAATATTGTTGGATGCGAACTCTTGCGATGCGAACTAAATGAGAGAGACCTGGTAACAGCATCCTCTCTCGATACCATGCTAGGCAGTAAGGAGTTTTGCGATTTAAAACGTCGCGGACAATTAAAAAATCCAACCCTTACCGAACTGCACACAAAACTGTTTGGAGTTCCCTTTGCCGAAGCACACAATGCAGCTGCCGATGTGGAGGCAACATCACGCTGTTTCCTCGAGCTGATTCGTGTCGATGGCCTAAGTCCCGACCTGCACAAAATGACACCCGAGCAGGTTCAGGCATTCAAAATCAATAATCCAAAACCGATCGAGCTTGTCGGAATCAAGTACGAATCCTTTAAGGTAAAGACCGCCTTCGACGACATCTCAATCGAAAAAGAAGAACGCAAAAGAAAAGAAGCCGCAAAGAACATCAACAAACAAGATTTTGTTCATTTGCATGTTCATTCGCAATACTCCATTCTCGACGGAGCAGCAAAAACCTCCGCCCTTGCCGCAAAAGCAAAAGAAGATGGCATGCCCGCCCTGGCTTTAACAGATCATGGCAGTATGTTCGGAATCAAAGAGTTTCATGTTTCTTGTGCAAAAGCAGGCATCAAACCTATTATTGGAGTGGAAGCCTATGTGGCAAAACGCGGACACCTTGTAAAAGAAAACAAGTCCGACGGATCGGGGCATCACCTTATTCTCCTGGCTAAAAACTATAAAGGATATCAGAGTCTACTCAAATTAACATCCATTGCGCATACCGATGGGATGTACTACAAACCACGAATCGATAAAGATTTGCTGGAACAGTATAGTGAAGGCTTAATTGTGAGCAGTGCATGTTTGGGTGGTGAAGTTTCTCAGCACATCATGGCAGGTAGTATCGAAAAAGCCAAGGAAACCATTCTTTGGTACAAAGATGTATTTGGAGAAGATTACTACCTCGAAATTATGCGTCATCCCAACGACGACCCTCGCCTGAAAACCGATGTTTGGGAAAACCAGGTAAAAGTAAATAAGGTAATTCGACAGTTGGGAGCCGAATTGGGTGTGAAGGTAATTGCCACCAACGATTCGCATTTTGTGAATGCAGAAGATGCTGCGGCTCATGATGTTTTGGTTTGCCTGAATACAGGTCGCGATTACGACGACCCTACACGTATGCGTTATACCAAACAGGAGTGGTTCAAAACCACCGATGAAATGAATGAACTTTTTGCCGATGTGCCGGAAGCATTGGCAAATACCATAGAAATTGCAGAGAAAGTTGAAGCTTTCGAACTGGATTGTAACCCAATTATGCCTCCCTTCGATATTCCGGAGGAGTTTGGAACTTTAGAAGAATACAAGGAAAAATTCGATGAGGCAGCGCTAATTGAAGAGTTTGAAAAAGAGCGTTACGAAAAAATTGGTGGATACGAGAAAGTATTGCCCATTAAACTGGAAGCCGACTATTTGGAACACCTTGCTTTCGAAGGTGCCAAAAAACGCTATGGCGACGAGCTGGAAGAACATGTGGTAGAACGACTCGAATTTGAGCTGAATACCATTAAAACAATGGGTTTTCCAGGGTATTTCTTAATTACTCAGGATTTTATCAACTGGGCAAAAGACAATGGCGTAATTGTAGGTCCGGGTCGTGGTTCGGCAGCCGGTTCGGCAGTAGCTTACTGCATTTCCATTACCGATGTCGACCCTATTAAATACGATTTGCTGTTCGAGCGTTTCCTAAATCCCGATCGTATCTCCATGCCCGATGTGGATATCGACTTCGATGATGATGGAAGACAGGAAGTACTCGACTATGTAACCGATAAATACGGACAGGACAAAGTAGCTCACATCTGTACTTTTGGTACAATGGCAACAAAAAGTTCCATTAAAGATGTAGCGCGAGTGCTGCGACTAGATCTGGCGGAAGCCAACAGGTTGGCCAAATTGGTACCTGAAGCTCCAAAAATGAGTTTCAAAAAGGCTTATGAAGAAGAGCCTTTGCTGCTGGAAGAAAAAGATTCGCCAAATCCTTTAATCGCAAGAACAATAAAGTTTGCAGAGTCCCTGGAAGGTTCGGTAAGACAAACAGGTGTACATGCCTGTGGTGTTCTTATTGGAAAAAATCCGCTTGACGAGCACCTTCCGGTAATGCCAACCAAAGGTGAGGAACTGCTTACCACACAATACGATGGACGCTTTGTAGAAGATATTGGCCTCCTGAAAATGGATTTCCTGGGTTTGAAAACCTTATCTATCATCAAAGAGGTTTTGTCCAATGTAAAACTGTCGAAAGATATCGATGTCGACATTAACAATGTTGACCTTGAAAATGAAAAGACATTCCAGTTGTTTAGCCGTGGTGAAACAACTGCCATTTTCCAGTTCGAGTCGCCGGGAATGAAAAAGCACCTTAGGGCACTTAAACCAAACCGTTTCGAAGATTTGGTTGCCATGAATGCTTTGTATCGTCCGGGACCAATGGAATATATACCATCCTTCATTCGAAGAAAAAACGGGGAAGAGGAAATTACCTACGATCACCCAATAATGGAGGATTACCTGAAGGATACATACGGAATTACCGTTTACCAGGAGCAGGTGATGCTCCAGTCGAGAGCACTGGGGCAGTTTACTCGTGGGATGTCCGATTCCTTACGTAAGGCGATGGGGAAAAAGATCATTGCAATGATGGATAAACTGAAGGTTGAGTTTATCAATGGTTGCCATGACAACCCAAAGTTTATGGAAGGTGTGAATGGCGATAATGCCAAAGCCGATAAGCTGATTGAGAAAATCTGGTCGGATTGGGAGGCATTTGCCAAATATGCATTTAACAAATCGCACTCGGTATGTTATGCCTACATTGCCTATCAAACAGGATTCCTTAAGGCACATTACCCAGCCGAGTTTATGGCTGCCGTTCTTAGTCGTAACTTATCCGATATCACGAAAGTGACCATTTTTATGGATGAGTGTAAACGTATGGGATTGCCAGTACTTGGGCCAGATGTAAACGAATCCTACAAAACATTTACCGTAAATAAACATGGTGAGATTCGTTTTGGAATGGCCGGTGTTAAAGGGGTAGGAGAACAGGCTGTTGCCGATATTATCGAAGAACGAAAAAATGGTCCGTTCAAGGATATTTTCGATTTTGTTGAGCGTGTAAACCTTAGGTCCGTAAACAAGAGAACACTTGAAAATCTTGCCATGTCGGGAGGTTTCGATAGCTTCGGACTGAAAAGAAGTCAGTATTTCCAGCCAGATGAAAACGATGTGACCTTTATGGAGCACCTGGTGAAATATGGAAATAAGCTTCAGGCAGAAAAAATTAACAACCAGCAAACCCTTTTTGGTGGCGTTGATGATTATGTGGTAACTCCGCCTAAAGCACCTGAGTGTGCAGAATGGGGAAAGCTGGAACGCCTGAATAAAGAGAAGGAACTAATTGGAATTTATTTGTCGGCACATCCGCTTGATGATTTTAAGACAACCATTAATAACTTTTGTAATGCGAGTATTTCTGAATTGTCATCAGATTTTGAAAGCTTTGCCAATAAGGATGTAAATATTGCAGGGATGATTACTGCAATTCGAAGGGGAACCACCAAAAATGGAAATCCATTTGCCATTGTTGGGGTTGAAGATTTCTCTGATTCTTATGAACTGGCATTTTTCGGAAAAGATTTTATCGAATTTGGAAACTATTTTGTCGAAGGACTTTCGATCTATATTAGCGGTAGGGTGCAGACACGTTCGTGGCCTAAGGATTCTACCGAGCTCGAATTTAAGGTGAAAAATATCATGATGCTTTCTGAGGTTCTAGAGAAGAAAGCAAAGGAGTTTACACTTGAAATTCCTTTATCGGCTTTGACCGATGAACTGGTGACAGAAATCTATAACTGCGTAGATGAGAACAAGGGAAGCATGAAACTTAATTTTGAGATTTATGACAATGGGAAAAAGGCATTGAAAATGTTTTCGAGAAGTTATCGGGTGGAGTTAACAAATGATTTAATCGAATATTTTGAAAATAATGCGGAAATTAAATTCAAAATTAACTAAATTGCACTAGTTTTAAATAAAATACATAAACGCTAAAAAATAGATTACCATGACAATTGAAGTGAACGATTCTAATTTTGAAGAAGTTGTTTTGAAATCAGATAAGCCAGTATTGGTGGACTTTTGGGCAGAGTGGTGTGGTCCATGTAGAATGGTTGGTCCAATTGTAGACGAATTGGCAACTGATTACGATGGAAAAATCGTAGTAACCAAATTGGATGTTGACAGCAGCCCTGCAACTTCAGCTAAATTTGGAATCCGTAATATTCCTACTGTTCTTTTCTTTAAAGGAGGAGAAGTTGTTGATAAGCAAGTTGGAGCAGTTCCAAAATCGAGCTTAGCAGAAAAAATTGATGCTCTTTTGTAAGAAGAGTATAAAAATATTTAGGGCATAGAGGTTGATCTATGCCCTTTTTTTATCTGAAAATTAAAATGGTAAAGCAATTATCAGACCTCATACAGTTCGAGCAATTCGATAATTTGGAACTTCTGGCACATCAAATTGTAGAAGGTTTCCTGATTGGCTTGCATCGTAGTCCGTATCATGGCTTCTCGGTAGAATTTGCTGAACACCGTTTGTACAACAAAGGAGAATCGACAAAGCATATCGATTGGAAATTGTATGCCCGCAGCGATAAAATGTTCGTAAAGCAATTCGAGGAAGAGACCAATTTGCGCGCGCATATTGTGATCGACACCTCTTCGTCTATGTTGTTTCCTTACCAATCGAAACACCAAACAAAATTGAGTTATTCGGTGCTGTGTGCAGCCGCATTAATTCATTTGTTGAGAAAACAGAGAGATGCTGTTGGCCTTTGTACATTTTCCGATAAGATTGATCTGCTTACCCCTTCCAAACTTTCTCTTACCCACGCCCAATTGCTGTATTCTCATTTGCACAAGGTATATCATGCCGAAGAAATTGGAACAAAAAGAGAAACCAAAATTGCCGATACTTTGCACAAGTTGGCCGAGGGCTTACACAAAAGATCGCTGGTAATTGTATTTTCAGATTTTACAGGTGGTGAGTCGCCAAAGGAAATCATGGAATCATTGCAACACTTGCGTTTCAACAAACACGAAGTGATTTTATTCGCTGTTCGCGATAAGGATCTGGAGTTGGATTTTAATTTCGAAAATCGACCAAGTCAGTTTGTTGATTTGGAAACGGGTGAAAGTGTAAAGTTAAATCCGAGTGATATTAAAGACATGTACCAGGAAGAACAGCAAAAATTCTTCAACGAACTCGATTTGCTGTGCAGCCAGTTTTCCATCGATTTGGTAGAAGCTGATATCCGAAAAGAGTTCAATAATGTACTTCAATCGTATCTTTTAAAGAGAAAGAAGCTTATGTAGCTTATTTATCCCTGAATAATTTTTAAGTTTTCAATGTTTAATTTATTTTTATTGAGAGTTATGCAAATTCTTTTCGAATTCCGGAAAATAACAATCTCTTGATGAAATATAAATTATTGATATTTATTGCTTTTATTTTGTTTGCCTGTGAGCAAAAATCAGATCGTGCTTCTGGCAGCGATCAGGACTTTGTTGAAAATGGGGTGGTAAAGAAGTACGATGAGCAAAATAAACTAACGGCAGAGATTACATACAAAAATGGGGTTCGTGATGGTGTTACCCGGTATTACTATTCGTCGGGAGCTTTGAGCGATGAAATCATGTATGCAAACGATGAAAAGAATGGCATAGCCAAAAAGTACCATAAGAATGGTAATATCTACAGTTTTACTCCCTATATAAACGACGAAAAAGACGGCCTTCAGAAAAAATACTATGCCAATGGTAAAGTTTGGGCCGAAACTCCTTACATGAAAGGACAGCCAGGATTGGGTTTAAAAGAGTACAAACGCGATGGAAGCTTGCGAAAGAATTTTCCTGATATAGAAATTGAAAAATTTGTAAAATCGGATCGTGTAGTACTCAAATTGTTCTTAAGCAATTACTCTAAAAATGTGATATTCTATGTTACGGAATTGATGCAGGGTCAATACATTCCACCCGCGGCAAAACCAATTTATACAAGTGGAGGATCGGCACGTTACGAATTTGTTTTTCCAGCCAATACCAAAGTCGATACTACCTTAAATATTGTTGCAAAGTACCAAACGAAAGACTACAATATTTACGTTTCAAAACGTGATATCAGCTTGCGTTTAAAGTAGAATCTTCATAAAAAAAGAAGTGTTCTCGCAGTAATGCTTTCGCAGATTTTTCGAATATCCAGGTGAAAAATCCTGTCTGCTGAATTATTTTTCCACAAAGTTTAGTTCTGTAAAAACCGGGAAATGATCGGAATATTTCTTCTTGATTCTTTTGTAGTTGTAGCAAACGGTTTGCTCATCGTGTAGCACAAAATCAATCCTGAAAGAAGGGAAATCGCCCGAATAGGTGGTTCCAATTCCAATGCCTTGCTCCCTGAAACAATCGGTAAAATCGTTCTTTATTTTTCGATAGGTATAGGAGTGTGGTGTATCATTAAAATCGCCACAAACAATGGTTGGATGAGGAGATTTATCGATATGGCCCCTGATGATTTCTGCTTGTTTTGCCCTGCGAATAAAAGCATGCTGAAGCCTGAAGGAAATGTCTTTGATCTCTTCCAGTTCCTGCTCGTCGGCCTTAAATTCCTTTTTGTTGATAAAGGCATAATTTCGACCGCCTAACCTGTTCGATTCAAGGTGCAGGTTGTAAACCCTTACAATTTTTCCATTTTTCTTGATATCGGCATAAATGGCATTGCACCAATTGTCTTTGGCAAAATTGATTTCGCCCTTTTTAACAATCGGATATTTAGAGAAAAAGGCAACGCCATTGGCCTTTCTGCCAATAAACAAATATTTACAGCCCGTCGCTTTTTTCAAGTTGTACAGACTTAACAATCCTTTGCGGGTATTATGAAACTCCTGGAAACAATATACATCAGCCTGGTTCTGCTTGAGAAGTTCAAGCATTTTATCCGGCGTTTTCTTGTCCTTGCTCCATTCGTATTTGTCGAAAGAACGCACATTGTAGGTCATTATTTTTATGGAAGCCGATTCGTTTGCTTCGGTATTTGAGCGCTTAATCTGAATGAAATCCTGCAAATGACCATACCCTATAAGTATTGCAATGAGAGGAATTAGAAAACTCCAACGTCGACGCAGCATCCAGTACACTGTAAAAATAACGTTCGCCAGTAGTAAATAAGGATAGGCCAAACCCCAAAATGCGGGCAACCAGAATTCCTCAGGACTAACATGCGGAGCAATATAGGCAATGAGTAATGAGCCTGAAAATATCAGGCTAAAGGCAACTAAAGCTTTATGGAGGAAGTTTTTCAATTCACTATTCCTTTTGGTTACTCGATTTAAAAAGAATCTCTTTCTCTTCCTTGCTTAAACTATCGTATCCCGATTTGGCAATTTTATCCAGAATTCGATTCAATTCTTCCTGGTTTACTTTCTTGGATTTGTTATACTCTTCATCGCTCATGTTGCGAGTGTTTTTATAACTCACCTTCATTTTCTTTTTTCTGGTAAACAGGCCGAAAAAAGAATCCATCAAAGAGTTAAAACCACTCGAAATATCCTTGCCTTTTCGCAATTGAGAAATAAACAACCAGCCATAAAAAGCACCACCTAAATGAGCAATGTGTCCGCCGGCATTACCATCTGGTATATTAATGATATCAGAAATGATAAAGAAAATTGCAAAATATTTGATTTTAATAGGTCCAATAAAGATTAAATGAAATTGGTGGTTTGGAGCATAAACTACGGTGGCTAGAACTATTGCCATTACCGAGGCTGAGGCTCCAAGTGCGTAAGCTCCGAATCGAACGTCCTGAAATACAGGAAATATATTGTAAGCAAAAATATATGTTGCAGCACCTGTTAATCCTCCTAAAATATATATGCTTAATAGTTTTTTCTGGTCAAGATAGGTTAGGAAAATTCTACCAAACAAAAATAACCAAAGCATGTTGATAAGGATATGCCAGAAACCCTCATGTAAGAACATATAGGAGAAAACAGTCCAAGGTCTTCCTAGCAATGCACTTGTATCCGCAGGAACAGAAAGCCAATGGACTATAAATGAAACTTGATTGCCCTGAACTCCTATGAAGAAAGAAAATACATTTAATATCTTAACAATTAGGAATACTCCTAAGTTGATATAAATTAACTTGGTAAGATTACTTCCTTCTTTAAAGGAATTCTTAATTCCATCCCAAATGTTTTGGTTTGAATAGCTCTGATATGGATTGTTAAAGTTCACGCTCATAATCAACCTTCATTATCGATATAAACTTTCTTACTTAATTTTTATTGTATACAATTTAATAAAAACGATTCGAATTTTTCTGCCAGTATTTAATCAGAATATAACCAAATATCATCCCTCCCAAATGGGCAAAGTGAGCGATATTATCACCAGGTCTATTTAAAAATGCCAGGTACAACTCAATAGCTCCATAACCAATTACAAAATACTTTGCTTTAATTGGAATAGGCGGGAATATTAACATCAGTTCGGTATTGGGAAATAGCATACCAAAGCCTAAAAGAATGCCAAAAACAGCTCCCGATGCACCAACCGTAGGTGCGTACATTATTGAAGTTACTTTTTCTGAAACAGTTCCAGGAATATATTTTCCTTGAGCAGCAAGTTCCTTGAAATACTCTAATTGTTCTGGACCAAGAGATGATATAGCCACCTTATATTCAATAAATGAAACTAAGAGATGCAAAAATGCCGCCCCAAGGCCAGTTATTAAATAAAAGGATAAAAAGCGTTTTGGTCCCCACACACTTTCCAGAACTCTACCAAACATGAATAAAGCAAACATGTTAAAAAACAAGTGAGTAAGATCACCATGCATAAACATGTGTGTGAAAATTTGATGAGGCCTGAAAAAATCAGATCCTGGATAGTATAAGCCCATATGTTGTTTTAAATCAATGCCAAATTTTGATTGGACAACATAAGTAGCTAGAAGTAATATTACATTTATAATCAAAAGATTTTTAACCACTGGAGGCAAGTTCAACAGTGGAGGTCTGTATTGTGTCATTCGATATGCTTTTAAAATTTAACTGAAGTCTAACAATAGTCAGACCAATTTAAAATTACAGGCTTCGGCTCATAATTGCAAGACAGTTTGTCAGGCTAAAAGCCTTGTTTGTAGAATTTATGCTCTTATTTGAATCGATTTTCCAGTTCCTGGGTTTCCAAAACGGATATTACCGGCTTGCCATCAGGCGTAAAATTGGGAACGTTGCAAGCGAATAGCTGATCAATAATCGAACTCATTTCTTCGTTGCTAAGCGATTTTCCATAGTTTACAGCCGAAGCTTTTGCCAATGATTTTGCCAGGTTTTCGCGAACCTTCAGCTTTACATCAAGCTGGTTGGTTTTGTAATTGGCCAGCAAGTTTTCCAATAGCTCCTTTGGCTCACAGTTTTGAATATCGGCAGGTGTGCCGTTAATCACAAATGTTTTCTTTCCAAATTCCCTGATATCAAAACCCAAGGCTTTTACATCTTCCAAAATCACCTGCAAAAGGGTATAGTCCGATGCATTTAACTCTATGGTTTGAGGAAAAAGTGTTTGCTGTGCAATTCCCTGGTGATTTTCCAGGGAGCTCATGAACTTCTCGAACAAGATTCTTTCGTGTGCCTTTCGCTGGTCAATAATCATTAAACCAGAGCGAATGGGCGTAAGGATGTATTTGTTCTTCAGCTGGAAAAAATTCTTTGTTTTCTTGGGCTGATCGGCAGCCTGAATTTGCGTTTGCTGAGGAGCTGGAATCTCTGGAGCCTGGAAATAATCAGGAATATTTTCCCTGTCGATTACCGGTTGCTTCTCTATTTTCTCTTCTGCTGGAGCCGACTGATTTTCGTAGAGTTTTTCCCAATCGTCAGGAACCTGTTTTTTGGGCGCTCTTGCTGTTCCAGTTTCTGGTGTTTTGGCTTTAAACTCCTGGAAAAAAGGATTCGACTCAATAGAGTTTGCCGATTGCTCGAAAGGATTGTAATTCTTTTCGGCATCGAAAGGGTTGAAACTCGATTCGGCATCGAAGGGATTAAACTCAGGGTTCACCTTAATCATTGGAGCTTCCACCTCGGTGTTTTCATCGGCAACAGGAATTTCAAGACTGGTATCTTCATCAAAATCGATGGAAGGTACAATGTTGAATTTCCCCAAAGCCTCGCGAATAGAAGCCTGAATAATCTGATAAATCGCTCTTTCATCCTCGAACTTAATTTCTGTTTTGGTTGGATGAATATTGATATCAATAATTTGAGGATCTACCTCGAAGAAAATGAAGTATGGTGGAATGGTTTCAGGAGGCAAAATCTTATCGTAAGCCTGTATCACCGCCTTGTAAAAATACGGATGGCGCATGAAACGATTGTTCACGAAAAAGAACTGTTCTCCCGTGTTTTTCTTTGCATTTTTTGGCTTCCCAATAAATCCGGTAAGCTTTACAATACTGGTGTCAGTTTTAATGCTAATCAGTCGGGAGTTCATACTTTTCCCAAACACATTAATAATTCGCTGACGGATATGAGATGCAGGAAGATTGTATACTTCGCTGTCGTTATGTATCAGTGTAAAAGCAATATCGGGATGCGATAAAACGATTCTGTGAAATTCGGTAATGATGTTTCGAAGTTCGGTAGAGTTTGCCTTTAGGAATTTTCGGCGGGCAGGTACATTGAAAAACAGGTTTTTTACAATGAAGTTACTGCCATCGCTACAGGCCGATGCTTCCTGCGAAACCAATTCCGAGCCATCAATCACAATGTGTGTACCCAATTCATCTTCGGTACGTTTTGTTTTTAGCTCAACATTGGCAATTGCAGCAATCGAAGCCAAAGCTTCGCCACGGAAACCCATGGTACGAATCCCGAACAGGTCACCCGCTCTGCGAATTTTCGATGTTGCATGGCGCTCAAAAGCCAACCTGGCATCTGTAGCAGACATACCACAGCCATTGTCGATGACCTGAATCAGGGTTTTACCCGCATCTTTAAGATTAATTTTTATGGAACCAGCACCGGCATCTATCGCATTTTCAACAAGCTCTTTTACCACCGAAGCCGGTCTTTGAACTACCTCACCTGCAGCAATCTGATTGGCAACATTGTCAGGCAGTATCTGTATCAAATCTGACATATATTCGTTTGAAATTTGACGTTAGCGATTAGACTTTAAACTTTCCATACCGCCAATAATCCTTTCCAACAATTCATCCCAACCAAAAACATAGGCATAGGCAACAACGGCAAGAATCACAAAAATGACAAGCAATCGGATGTTCGATTTCTTTCTTGCGCCACTGGCATCCGAGAGCTTATGACGAAGTTCACTTCTCATTCTGCCTTTGATATTTGGAACGTACTGACCATCTTCATCCTTAATCCCAAGCTCCGATTTTATTCTTCGCTCACGATCTTCTCTCTCTTCTTTTGCAGGGTCCCAGTATCGAGGTTGCAAATTGAATCGTTTATGTTGTGGTCTTTTAAAGAAACCGCTCGTAAATCCCATAATAAGTTGTTTTATACCTTGTTGTTAATAAGTGGTATAGGTAATTGTTTGTTCTCGCAACAGACTTTTCGTTTGCCGATTGCCTGTTGATGAATGAGACGTACAAATATACCGATAAAATCTGAAATTATTCGGATATTTTACAAGGATAGCTACGTTAAAAAATGCAAAAAATCACTTTCGATTTAATTGAGTTTTGTACCGCATTCGTTGCAATATTTTGCATCATGATTATGCCCTTCGGTAAGACATTCGGGACATACGCGGCTTGAGGTTTCTTTCTGACTGTGTTTGGTCAGCTCGGCAGTAACGATCCCGGTTGGAACGGCAATAATCGCATAACCAATAATCATTACCATACTTGCCAAAAATTGTCCTACAGAAGTTTCAGGAGAAATATCGCCATAGCCAACTGTGGTAAGTGTTACTACGGCCCAGTAAATACCGCGGGGAATACTGGTAAAGCCATGTTCGGCACCTTCTACCAAATACATTACTGTACCAATAATGATGACCAGGGTTAGTACACCAAACAGGAAAACAGAAATTTTATAACGACTTTCGCGCAATGCCCGAATAATAACGGCACTTTCTTTTAAATATCGGTTGAGTTTCAGGATTCTGAAAACACGAAGCAAACGTAATGCACGAATAACCATTAAACCTTGTGTTCCGGCAAAAACCAATGCCAAATAACTCGGCAAGACCGATAAAAGGTCGATCATTCCATAAAAACTAAAGATGTATTTTCGCGGATGTCGTACAATCCAGATCCTGACGATGTATTCAATACTAAAAATAATGGTAATGATCCATTCCGCAATTTTCAGGATATCGTGGTATTTGTTTTCGATGGATGGAACGCTCTCCAACATTACAAAGAGAATACTCAGCAGAATTACAATGAGTAAAGAAAGATCGAAAAACTTTCCGATTTTAGTGTCAGCCTCAAAAATTACCTCGTAAAGTCGTTGTCTTATTGGTAGCATAGGTTTATTGTTGGATTTTATAGTAAACTTAGAAATAAAACTTGAAAAGTCCATTTTTATTCGATGCCGGCATACAAGCTTTTGCCGTTGTTGTTCAGCGCAGCATCCATATTTTTAATGGCATAATTCTTAATTCTAAGCTTCATTTCTTACTTTTGATAAAAATTTTAAAGCATGATCATAAACGATATAAAGCAAAGTTTTCTTGATGCACAAGCGGTTCTGAATGAATTTCTTGCCAATGACGAGAACTTTAAAGCCATTGAAAAAGCGGGGGAATTAATGGCTGATTCAATTAAAAATGGCGGAAAAATAATTTCGTGTGGAAATGGTGGATCGATGTGTGATGCCATGCATTTTGCCGAAGAATTAACGGGGCGCTTCCGCGATAATCGTCCTGGAATGGCGGCCGTAGCCATCTCCGATCCAAGCCATATTACCTGTGTGGGTAACGATTATGGTTTCGACTATATTTTTTCGAGATATGTAGAAGGCATGGGACAAAAAGGAGATGTATTTTTGGGCATCAGCACTTCTGGCAACTCGGCCAATGTAATTAATGCCATTAAAGCGGCCAAAGAAAAAGGAATGACTGTTGTTGGATTAACAGGAAAAAGCGGGGGCGAAATGGCAGAAATGTGCGATGTTGAAATCAGGGTGCCGTGGAAAGCCTACTCCGATCGGGTTCAGGAAATTCACATTAAAGTAATTCATTGCCTGATTCAGTACATCGAAGCAAAAACAAAATAAAGATTGATAAAATATATAGAGCTGCAGCTTAAAAAGTTGCAGCTTTTTTTTTTGATATCCTGAAATAATGAGGTGATAAATTCAGATTTTAATTATGTTTGCTTAGATTTAAAAGTTTTTTTACTGATTCTCTGAAAATGAAAAGGATATTTGTACTTGTTTTATCGTTTGTTTTTCCCCTGTTTTTGTCAGGACAGATTTTGCTTGATGAAATCCTTCAAGAGAATCAGATTGTGGAGACCAGTAGCAACAGCTTGTACTACATCGATTTTTCGGCAACATGGTGTGCACCATGTGTGCATGTAGCAAAATACCTGGCTGTTTTGCAAAAGCAAAATCCGCGCAACTTTTATATTGTTTCCCTGTTTAACGAACCCATTCATCGAATAGAAAAATACCTGGCTAAGAAGGAGAATCGTTTAGCTATTGCACTTGATTTTAATGGGCAAACTTTCGAAAAGTTTAAAGTTCAAACACTTCCCTACGGGGTTTTGATGAATACAAAGGGGCAGGTTCTTTGGAAAGGAAAGGCAGCCGATCTAAACGACCGTTTGGTGAAGAAATTTTTGCGAAGCAATATGGCTATAGCAAATGTTCACTCTATACTGAAGGTACAGGAAAAAACAATTGTTGCAGAATCGGAAACTGCTGTTTCGGTGGATGGGATTCAACTTGAGGTGGAAGATAGTGGAACAGATAATCTTGAAATTTTACACAAAAAAGACCATCGCATATTTCGAGGCAAACTATCAGTGCTACTAAGCTATTTTATAGGTGTTCATAAAAGGCAGGTTCAGGTGGATAAAAATTTGGATCAGTATTGTGCTCTTAGTCTAAACCATGCTGTAAATGCAGAAGACGTAAAAGATTATTTGCTCAATTATTTTCATCTAAACATCATTCCAAAATCTGAAGTGGGAGATTATCTGACATTTCATCTTCAATCGGATGCTCATTTGTGGGATTGCCACCAGTATGATTGGGGAGCAGAGAGTGCAGATGTTTTATTGAGTGACACAGAAATAAAAGCTGATAATTTAAGTGTGAAAGAATTTGTGTATTACATTGCTTATGCGGTAAATAAACCAATTGTCTTGAATTCATCTATCAATTCAGATGACCTACACGATTGGCACTTGCATTATAAATATTTCGATTTAATGAAACAGCAAGCCTGGGATAATTATTCCATAAAACTCGTGGAAGAGCATAATGAATTCCCGGTGTACAGAATCATAAAAAAGTCCTCCCAAAGGAAGGACTTTTAATTTGAGAGTGTTTAAATCAATCATCATTCATGATTACTGATTTACAATGCGGAATTCGGTTCTCCTGTTTTTCTGATGCTCTTCTTCCGAACAATCTACACCATTTGCGCAACGGTTAATCAGACGGGTTTCGCCATAACCTTTTGCCGTAAGCCTGTTGCGTTCAATTCCTTGCGTTACCAGGTAATTCACCACCGCATTCGCTCTTTGTTGCGATAATGCCATATTGTAATCGTCATTTCCTCTTGAATCGGTATGAGCCATAATTTCGATTTTCACAGGTTTTTCGTTCAAAATTGGCAAGAGAATTTTATCAATTGTCTTCTTGGAATCGGGCGTTAACCTTGCGCTACCCAATTCATAATAAATAGGCAGCAGGTTAGGCTGAAGCAAATCGCACTCAATTTCTTCCCAGCTGCTAATACCTCCTTTTTCAACAAGAACCGTTCTTTTAATGGTTTTCATTTTCGACGGAACTTCAACTTTTTTTGTGCTAGCCGGCGAAACAAGTACCTGCTTTTCGATCATGGCATATTCTGCGGGAATTTCAACTTCTTCCATTCTGGCAGGTTCCTTTATGACTTGCTTTTTATAGGTGGAATGCTCTTCTTTTATGGGAATGTTCCGTGTGCTGGCATCTTTGCTTAAGGTAATTGTTGGAACAGTTGTGTGTTGGGCAGGATATTCAACAAAACAAGCAATTACACAATCTTCTTTATTTACCGAGGGGCAGTCTTCCATCTCTGTGTATTCCCAACCTGATGTTTTGGGATAAACTTCTATTGTTTCTGAACTTTTCCCAAAGCTGGCGGGAATTACCTCCAGGTCTGTTCTTTTTGTTTTTTTAGTATAGGCTACCTCTATGGTTTCATACACTGCAGGCACATAAACCAACTTCTTACTGGCCTCTTTTACCAAAACTCTTTCTGTAACAGTTTTGTATACCGCCGGAACTATTTCCAGTTTCGTGTAAGCCGGACTAATTTCAACTGTTTCTTCGATTTCCTCGAATACATCCTTGGTAATGCATTTAACGTAACATTTTCCTGGTTTTGGATTTGTTGGCAATTCCTGGGCAATGGAATAGAAACAGGAAAATAAGAGGGGAATTAAAATAAATTTACTTTTCATTTTGTGTGGTTTTTTATTGATTAAAAATATTGATAAGTAATAATAGCGTTTAAAGATGAGATTTAAAAATTATAATTATAGAAAATAGAGAATTTGTAACAAATAAAAAATGAGAAGTTTAAGTTGTTTTGTGGAATTTGTAATAAATGAACTTTCTGTATGATAGGCTAGCTTTGCGATTGCAAAGATTTGATTACATATAGTTAAACAAAATAATATTCGTAAAACATTACAAGAGGTTTGACTTGAATGATGGAGTTTTTGTGAAATGATTTGGCACTTTGTTTCATGCTTCATCAATCTATTTATCTATAAATTAATAAGATGTTTTTAGAGGGTAAAAATTATTGTTATATTCAGCAAAAATATTTTGTTTGTTAAAAATCTGGATATATGCTTGTTAAAACCTACGGAAGTGCTGTTTATGGCATTCATGCAACTACAATTACCATTGAGGTGAATGTTTTTCCCGGTGTGCGATTTTCCATTGTTGGATTGCCCGATAATGCAGTAAAGGAAAGTCAGCAACGCATCGATTCTGCTTTGAGAGAAGCCGGCTATAAAATCCCCGGGAAGAAGATCATTATCAATATGGCTCCTGCCGATATCAGAAAAGAAGGGTCGGCCTACGATTTGCCACTTGCCATTGGTATATTAACAGCAACTGAACAGATGCAATGCGAGAATCTGGAGGAATTCGTAATTATGGGCGAACTGTCATTGGATGGAAGTTTGGTGCCCATAAAAGGAGTTTTGCCAATGGCCATTCAGGCCCGGGAAGAAGGATTCAAAGCCTTGATATTGCCCAAAGAAAATGCCCGCGAAGCTGCAGTGGTCAACAAGCTAAAAGTGTATGGGGCAGAAAATATAAGCGAGGTGATCGGATTTTTAAAAGGCGATGCAGAAATTCCCGCTACCGAAGTAGATACCAGGGCCGAATTTTACGCTCATCTGAATCAGTTCCCACACGATTTTGCCGATGTAAAGGGGCAGGAGAATGTAAAACGAGCTTTGGAAATTGCGGCAGCCGGTGGGCATAACATCATCATGATTGGTCCTCCGGGTGCAGGAAAAACCATGCTGGCCAAACGAATTCCCGGAATATTACCGCCTTTGAGTCTGCAGGAAGCATTGGAAACCACCAAAATTCACTCGGTTGCCGGAACATTGGTGTCATTTACATTAGAAGATGCAAAAATACAATTGCTTTTGCAAATTTACATTAACATATGCTAATACCATTTCTCCGATATAAAACAATATTCCAAATTTATAAAAATTTAATTTTTTAAATTTAAAGTTATAAACATGAAAATAGGCTTTACTTATAGTTATTTTAAAGATGGAGAAGTAGAGAACGATATCATTGCTCTTCAAAAAGAAGGGTGTGAAAAAATTATTCAATTTAATTACATAAAGGGTGAAAGAGAAAGGTCTTTATTGGAAAGGATTAAAGATTCTCTCTATCGTGATGATACTCTGGTAGTCTATTCCAATGATCGTTTAGGCATACAAGTAGTTAATTTTATCCGATTTCTATTGGAATTAGAGGGAATGGGAATTCATTATAAAAGTCTTTCAGAGCCATGCTTTAATACTGAGACAAATAGGCAATTTCTCGTAATTTGCCGAAATTTTATTGATATGAAAGATTCCGTTTATCTACGGGATACGAGAGTTGGTCTTGCAAAAGCTAAATTGAAAGGAGTGGTAGGGGGGCGAATTAAAGGAAATTACGATAAGGTTGCAGCTCGAAAAGCCAAAAATATGTATTTAAAAGGAATTGAAGTTGAAAAGATCGTTAAAATATTAAATAAATCTAGGGCTACAATATACAGATATTTAAATCGTGAAGGTGTTACTAATTGTTACAGAAAGAGTATTCTAATTGATCAAAAAAAAGATGAATAAGCTCTCCGATTTGATGGTGTCAAATAATTGATATTTTCTAGAATATGACTATCAACTTGTTCTGTCTCAGAAATAATGGCTTTTATACTCGCAATAGTAAGTATTTTTGATATTTCACCAATGGTGCCCTCACTCATTTTTAGTATTTTTGAAGCTATTTTGGGATCTTGTATAGTTGATGGATGATGCAGAGGCAGAAACTTTGCAAAATTTTCTAAAAGTCGAAAATAGTCTTCGTTCAACTCCCATTTTGGCAAAGAAATCCAATCGAAGCGATTGGAGAATTGAGAGGAAATTGCGAAAGAGCTATGTGCTTCAAAAATACCCACTGTAATTATCACAATTTGAAGAAGATCAGATAGTGTTATAAGCATGTTTATAAATGCTATTTGTTTGACAAGCGATCCTGCTTGTATATGATGAATTTCATCAATAATAACCATCTTCGTTCCTAAGTTTTGCAAAGCATTAAGAACTTGGATTCTTTTTTTTTCGAGTTTATCTGAAATGCAGTATGAAATATTTAGTTCTTCAAGTAAGGTGTTGTAAAATCTTCTTTCATCTGGTATTGGAGGGGCTTGCACATATATTGCTCTTCCAGATATTCTATTATTTTCAATTTCGACATGTGGCTTATATTTTGAGTAGAACTTACGTACTAATGCAGTTTTTCCATTATTCGTCTCTGCTGTAATTAGTAGATTTGGCATGCGGAGAACAGGTGGATGTTTTAGTAAGTCCTCCAATATTTTAAATATTTCGCTTGCCTTCCTGTAATCGAACCATTTATCACATTTTGAAAAGAAAATTCTATCCTCCTTACTTTTATCTAAAATATATCTAATTGATTCATCTATGTGTTGCACTGTTGTATAAAGTTAAGGGGATTCTTTGCAAGAGTTAAGTAATAGATTACTAATGAGATTTGTGATTTTTTTTGCATTATAAAATTAAAAACATTTATTAAATAAAAAAGTGATTTCAGATAAAATTAAGAGGGGGCATTTATTTTATGCAGGACCTAATATCATTGGCTTTTAAATTTGGTACAGCATATTCAGAAGCAATTCATCCAAATATTATAATTTATAATTATACGAGAAATGCAGATCCAACTTTCTCTTGGTCCTATAATGTTGAAATCAATAGAGTTATTGATTATTCCACTAAAAATGCTTAGTTTGAATGGTCTATTACCGGAAAATATGAAAGCGGTAACTTTCTTTCAAGTAATTAGTTCTAAAATATGGATAATCAAAAAAAATATTAGAAGAGGAATATATTTTTTTCTCAAAATATGTTATAACTTATGTACTATAATATTGCGGTAAAGTAAAAAGTTTTGAGTGTTAATTTACATATATCGAAATGCATAATATTGAAAATAACTTGAACTAATCATCTGCAAGCCAATAATTATTAACTAAAATAGATCAATAAGACATGAAGACTTTTAAAAAACAGTTCTATATTCTTATAGTATTTTTTACTTCGTTTTATTCAAGCACTGCAATTGCACAAAAGTATTTCGATGAGCTTACTATTAGAGAGAAATCCTTATATGATGAGCATATGAAATGGGGACAACCGGATAATAATAAAATTTTGGTACGTACTGCTTATGTAAATAGTTTTAATGCTGAATGTAGAATCCCTAACTATACTGTATATCATATAATTCCTGATTACTTAAAAACACCAGAACGAAAATCACGCTTTAAGAAATTTCGCGAGGATCCCGATATTAATGATGCAGTTAAGGATAATGAATATGATGGATTATTCAGAGCCTTTAACTATGCTCGTGGTCATTATTGCCCTTATAAGGTTCTTGGAGGAGATAGGGATAAAGATGGGAAATATGCCAATTTTGACAAAAAAATGTCAGATATAGACGATGAATTAACAATTTTTGAAGGCAACTATATGTCTAATATAGTGCCTCAGCTACATTATGGACTCAACGGTAGTGGTGGAGTTTGGTTTAAGGCTGAAAGATGGATACAGGATGATATCGTTGCTAAAGGAAATGAAGTATGGGTTTATTCTGGAGGTATTTTAATTGATGACAGAGAAGCTGAAAAGGTTGGAGATAATAATTCAATTTTTGTTCCAGACTACTTCTATAAAGTTGTTGTGATGGAGAATGGTGCTGACTTTCCACATGTGATTGTATTCTATTTTCCACACCATGATAGTAAGAATGATTATATTGAGAAGGATATATTTAAATACACTGTTACAATAGATTATCTTGAAGCAATAACAGGATATGATTTTTTCGATACATACCCTGAAGCTATTCAAACCGAATTTGAAACTAAAGAGTTTGATACAACTTTTTGGAGACAATTTTAATTACTTATTTTAAGAAAAGTAAACTTAAAAGGTTTCGAATAGGTAAAATAATATTATTACAAATTTGGACTGATGAGAAATAGTGAAGATAAAAATGAAAAGGTTGAATTAGCATTGTTTGAAGCAATATATCTTATGAGATGGAATGAGGCTAAAACTTCGATGACTGCGGTTTTAACTCCTGAAGAATGTAACCAAATAGTTAGAGATATTTATCATGAATTAGATAAGGCAGGCTATAAAATTGTTAAAAGTAATTACTAAACTAGTTAATTTCTCTTTTCTGATATTCATCCAAAGATTCAGCTAATCTTTGAGCATTTCTCGGATTAGACATCAAATAAATTGTTTCTTGGATGCTCATATATTCTGATTTAGAGATAACAACAATATCGTCACCTTTCGATCTAGTTATATATAAGGGAGCATTGGATGCACATAGTGCATCTAGATGATTTTTTAAATTCCTTCTGAAATCTGAATATGATGTAATTTCCATATTGTGATTGTTACAAATTTGAATAAACCTAATAAAAATTTATAATAATTAACTGCACTATTATAAATGTCGTAATAAGGTAATCAATCGGATTTTTGAATTTCAAATTCATGATCGAAAGTTTCACAACTTACTAAATAATAGCTCACAAACAGATCAATTTTAATCGGCTTAATAGTTTTTATTTTAGAGCTTCCACATTTAGGACATTTTCTGTTCATATATTCTGGATTTTTTAAACTCCTGAAGCTTTTTTAAAATAACATATCGTTATGTAAATTGGAATCGTTGATTTGGTTTAATAGGTTCTTCAATATATACTTTCTCCTTCTAATTGGGGTAAAAGTAATTACTCCATTTCTAAGATTTAAATTGTACTGAATATCTTCTCTTAAGTTAAGTCTATTGCAAGTTTCATTTGGAAGTTCAATATCTATTTTAATATCTCCTTTAACTATTATTACCTTCATCTTTTTGCTGGATTTATGAGTTTATAATTAGATCATTTTTCCATTTAAAGTTACGAACTTAGAAAATGATTCTTTTATTTTAACTAATTAGCTATCCTTTTGTGAGTTAGTGGTGTTGATAACTATAGTCCAAAATTGGAACTACATCAGGAGTGTAATAAGCCTATAAATTTTTAATGTACTAATTCCTTAAATTTAGAGAATTAATTGCTAAATGAAAAAAATAGAATGGGATCAGTTGACATAGAGAATGTTTTCAAAGAATATCGTAAATTAGATTTATCACAATCAAAGGAGGATAAATTTTTAGAGCAGTGCAGATATGTGAACTGCACAAATCGTCTGGAAGGAAATAAATTAACCCTTGAACAAACTATTCAATTGCTTGGTAGTGGTCTTATTTCAGGAAAAAATATAAAAGTAAGGGATATCTATGAGCAGAGAGGAATGTTTAGGGCTCTAAATCGGATGATACAAGCTATAAACCAAAATGAGAAATTTTCAATAGAATTGGTTATTAACATGCATGGTTCTTTATTTGAGGAATTCTGGGAAGATGATGTTTATTATTTTGAAGCTAAGGAAAATAAACAACACAATTATTCATTAAAACAAGTTGATAATCTTCTATCTATTTATTCTCCGGAGTTTGGAATTAAAAAAATCGAACCACTAAGTTCGATAAATGATGTTTACGAGAATATGAATAAAATAATTCATGAAATTAATTCTGGGAATGGTTGTCCTATTATGAAAGGCGTAAAACTAGCAAAGTTTATTTGGCTGCATCAATCATTTATTGATGGAAATAAAAGGCTTGGAAGATTATTAATTAATTACTTCACAATGAAAGAGGGGTATCCATTATTTTCTTATGAAGATATAAATGGAAAAAATTACAATCAAATCATGGTGAATGACTATTTGACTGAGAATGGCGATAAACTATTTGCGTATGTTCAACAAAGGTTGTTGTTATTTATGCAAGATTGTATTGCTAATAATAAAAAATGATACTTCTCCTCCAAAAATTATGGAGAGGTTTGTTGTAAATTGTTAGATAATTACCTCTTCAGATGGTTTGATGCCTTTTTCATCCATCCATTTTATAGCTCTTTGGATACTTGAGGCAGGAAATTTAATTTTTTCTTTAGACCATTTATAAACTTTCTCTAACAGTAAATTTTCACTAACAATTTGATTATTGTCAATTGCTTCTAGCCAGCATGCATAAATAGTAGCAACCAGTTCTACTTTGTCACTTTTACTTTTACGGAAGGTTTCAATTAAGAAATTAATTTGAGTAGAATAATCTTCAAAGTATCTATCATACCAGATTTTATGACTTCCAATATTATCCAGTGGTTTATATAAAGGAAAATCATTTTTTGTGAAATTAAACCATTTGTTTTTTTTAAGTTGTTTATCAATTGATCTCATCATATGTGGATCAAAAGGACCCATTGCTTGCTTTAAAAAATTTGTGTGTATTTGCATATTAGTGCATTGTTCGCACAAATAAATAAGTTTCTGAAGTTTTAAATGCCCCATCGTAAACTCCTTATGTAATTGATAAACAATTTCAGCAGCTAGGATAGTTCTTTTGTGATAGTCAACACCGGATATAACTTTTGATTCTTTTTTTAAAGATTTGAGTATTGACGATGGATTGATAGCATTAATATTTCCCTCAAACGAGTAATCACAGTACTGTTTATTGAAAGAATTTAATTGAGCTTCATTTTTAGGAAAATCAATTCCTATTTCTCCCCAATAATCATCAAAAATAGAATTATTCATTTGAAATGTTTTTAGTTGCTTCCATAACTTCAATATAACTATTGATTTTATCAATGGCCTCCTTTTTATATGAACGGATAGTGTTTTGACTAACACCTAGATGCTCACGGAGTTTAGAGAGTAATGATCTTGGTAAATTACAACCAATTTTTTCATAGTATTTATATGTTAGATATATAGTTCGATGTTTATCAGGGAGTGATAAAATAGCCAAATGCATAATTCTTGCTTTGAGATTCATTTTACTAATGTCAACTTTAGGTAAGTTTTCAATAATTTGCTCATTACCATCATAATAAGTGCCATTTAGTTTCTTCTTTTCTTCTCTAAAATAATTTGTTAACTCTCTTTTAGCAATCCCAAGCAGATACAGTTCAAAAGCAATATCAATACTTGAAGCTTTTGATTTTGTAATATCAAACCCTGGGCTTTTAGCATATTTATAAAATGTTCTTTCTGCAATTGTCTCAGCAACAGTTATATTATAACCAAATTGATTACATCTTATCTCACATTTATTAAGAATTCTCTCTCTAAAACGAGTACATAAAACTGCAAAAGCTTGATCCCGATTTTCTTCTGAAGACTTAATATTTTGAAATTGAAGAATTAGCTCTTGTGTATCTACTTTTTTTAATTGTAATGATTGGATCATTATGCCTGTTCATATTATATACGCAAAAGCGTTGGTAACGATTTTCGTATTGAAATTGCAAGGTGTCGAAAATTTTCAATAATTAATTTTTAAATGTACAAAAAATATAATTATGTGATAAATAAAATTCGATATGATTTGTAAGTATGATAAAGGATGCAATGATATTTATTGGATATGGCTTCAAACATGGTAAATTAATATAAAAATGAATTAGTATTTTAAATGACAAAAAAACAATCTAACAGCAGGCCCTCAATACCAGTATTAGTAAAAACCCAATTGTGGACAAGTTCTGCAGGTCGGTGTCAATTTGAAGGTTGTAACAAACCGCTTTGGCGCCATGGTGCTACTATGAATCAAATGAATATTTCATATATAGCACATATTTATGCTTATTCTCCAAATGGACCTCGCTACGATGAAGTCTTATCTCCAAAATTGGAAATCGATTTTTCTAATTTGATGCTGGTATGCGATGAATGCCATCGTTTAATTGATGATAAAAAGCGCGAGGATGAATTTTCTGCTATACGATTAATCCAAATGAAAAAGGATCATGAGGAAAGAATTGAATTATTAACAGGTATCAGTCCGGATAAGAAGTCACACATTGTTTTGTTTGGTGCAAAAGTAGGAACTCATGATACTCCTTTGTCCTATAATCGTGTTCGTGAAGCAGTAATACCAAACTATTTTCCGGCGGAATATAAAACTATAGATCTTGGTATGCACAATACACTTTTTGAGGACGATAAAGAAATCTTTTGGGAAATTCAAAGAGAAAACTTAAACAATCAATTTTCTGAAAAATTAAAATATTTAGAAGAAAACAGTCCACACCACCATTACTCTATTTTTGCATTAGCTCCTCAACCCTTGTTGATTCAATTAGGTACCCTATTAAATGATATTTATCCTGCTGAAGTTTACCAATTACACCGGGAACCTTCAACATGGAAGTGGCTTGATGAAACGGAACTGATCAAATTTCGATTGGTTGCTCCAGATAAAATAACAAAAAAAGTAGCCTTAAAATTTGAACTTAGTGCAACAATCACTGACGATAGAATTGAATCTGTCCTTGGTGAGGATACCTCTATTTGGTCAATAAAAATAGATTCCCCTAGCAATGATTTTTTAAGAACCAGAAATCAACTTATGGAATTTAGGAAACTTATGCGTTATGCTTTTGATGAAATTAAAGCAAAACATGGACAGGATACGGTTTTAAATATTTTCCCTTCAATGCCTGTTGCTACTGCGGTTGAACTGGGAAGAGTTTGGATGCCTAAAGCAGATATGGGAATGTTAATTTATGACCAAAACAGTAAGAGAAAAGGATTTGTAAAAACTATTGAAATAAAACCCAATTGAAAATGATGACACCTGAACAGAAAATACAAATTAATGATTTGTTGGAAAACTTGGGAGAATCCCTTGACATTAATGAGACACAATATAACGCAGCTGTTGACAGTTATCAGGCAGTAGGAAAATGGCTTTCGGATGAGAAATCAAGTTTGGCACCTTATATGCCTGAAATTTTACCTCAAGGCTCTTTTATGCTTGGAACTATGATCAAGCCTATTAACGAAAATGATGATATGGATATTGATCTGGTTTGCCAATTAAAAGGAAAAAATCCAAACTGGGCTCAGTACGGAGTAAAACAAAAAGTAGGTGATCGCATAAAAGATAACGAAACTTACAAAAAAATGCTTGACGATGAAGGAAGGAGATGTTGGACACTTGAATATCGTCAGGATTCGCCAAATATAAAAGAACGATATCATATGGATATTCTTCCTGCAGTAGTAGACTCTGGTTATCGTGAAGTATTAGAAAAGGCCTTTGCTGCAACTGATCTAGGAGAGGTAAACGATTTGGCAATTCGAATTACGGATAATCAGGATGAGAATTATTATTCAGACACCAATCATCTTAATTGGATGAAAAGCAATCCTTTTGGTTACGGCAAGTGGTTTTTCAATATTGCAAACATTGATTTTAAAAAAGCTATTTGGATGAGTGAGGCAGTTCAACCTGTTCCAAAATACCAGGAGAATAAATTGCCCTTACAACGCGTGATCCAGATATTAAAACGACATCGTGACATCATGTTTAATGGAGATGAACACAAGCCAATTTCAATCATTATTACAACACTTTCGGCTAAGGCATACCGAAGGGAAGGAAATATAATGGATGCTCTTGTAAATATTGTTAATCAATTGGAATTAGAAATTGAAGAGAGATATTCCGAAGAGCATGGAAGAATGATTAAATGGATTGGAAATCCTGTGAATCAGGAAGAAAATTTTGCAGATAAATGGCCAGAGAATCCTAAAAAGCAGGAAAATTTTTATTCTTGGTTAAATCAGGTAAAAAAAGATATAAGTGCTCTATCACTGAAACCTTCATTACCATTAATTGTTGAATCTCTTAAAAGGCCCTTTGGTGAAGATGTTATGAATAAGGCTTTTAATGCTTATGGAGAGCGACTTTTGAAAAAACGGGAAGTAGGCGCCCTTAAAATGGCAAGAGGAACTGGAATTTTAGGAGCGGTAGGAGAAACAGTAAAAAACCACAATTTTCATGGATAAAATAAAAAAAAATATCATTAATTTAGGAATACAAAGAGGGAAATTGAAGAGTTTATTTCCCTCTTCTACTGTTACAATTAGCAAAAATGTACTTACATGGAAACATAACTTGCAGCCAAGTCCATTAAGTGAAAAGTATAAAATTAAATTGATCTACAGGCTAGGGAAATCTCCCAATGTTTATGTCCTTTCACCAGTTTTAAGAAAAAGAAAAAAAGAAGACGATTTCAATCATTTATACAGCGAGGATAAGCAATGGTTATGTCTTTATTATAAAAGGGCAAGAGAGTGGGATACAAGCATGTTGCTTGCTGATATATTGGTACCATGGATATCGGAATGGTTACTTCATTATGAAATTTGGTCAGTGACAGGTAAATGGAATGGAGGAGGAATTCAGCATGATATGGATATAAATTAATATTTAGAAAAATTAAACTACAAACATCGAAGTCATGAATTGATAGATATAATCAGGCAATCCTTCTACATCCATGATTATTTATTTTTCATTTTATCTATACGATAAAAAGTTGTCTTACTAATCCCAGCTGCTTGACATGCTTTATCAATAGGATAATTTTTATTTTCATATAAATGACAGGCGTATTCGTATTTATCAAGGCTATCTTTCGTAGGTCCCTTAGGTCTTCCTAATAACTTTTTCCTTTTTCTGGCATTAACTAGACCTATTTTAGTTCTTTCACTAATTAGATTACGCTCAAATTCAGCTACAGCTCCAAAAATCTGAAGTAAGAATTTACCATTGGCAGAGGTTGTGTCAAATTGTGGTTCAGATAAACTTGTGAAGTTTACTTGCATTTGATTGAATGTTTCAATTAACTCGACCATATTTTTGAGTGATCGAAAAATTCTATCAACGCGATATACAATTACAGTATCTCCTTTTCTAATTGTTTGCATTAATTCTTTGAGACCATTTCTATTTTCTCTAACTCCACTTGCAGTATCAGTATAAACTTTCTTACAACCAGCATCTTTTAACATCGAAATTTGACTACTAATGTTTTGCTCTGGAGTAGAGACCCGAGCATATCCAAATATCATAAATTAGTTTTATAAATGCATAATTTATAAAACTATTAAATAAAACGGAAAATGTAACTATTAAGCTATGATTATTTTTGATTATCTGATTTGTTTTATAAAACGGACGATTTTATGAACTTTATTTTACTCTACAATACTTTAATGATCATCCAAGTTTGATTCAATTACTCTAATTGAATTTATATGGGAACATATTACAGAAAATAAAATCTTATAATCTTCTTTAGTAAAAGAATTTTGATAGTTTTTAATATAAGTGGCAATTCTATATAATATTTCGAATCATTAAAATATATTAGAATTTGAAGTTATTTTATCTCTGGAATTTTGAGATGCTAAAGGAACATCTAAAATAATAAAAGCTGTGAAAGAATTTGATAATAAAAATGTATACAGTGAGAAAATATCAACAAAATACTTGAATGTTCTCTTTTGTATTTATATGATATTAAAAATTCCCTCTCTAAAAGTATTTCAGTTGAAAAATCTAATTAATGTAATTTTCTTTAAAGTGGAGTTTGTGATTTTACCCTTGGATGTTATGATTAGACAAAATACTAACGAGTAAGATTTAATTTTTATTCCTTCTTTAAAATTGTAACTGGCTGAGCTTTAATCATTACAAGGTAGTGATAGATTACTGCCATAATAACTACTACAATAACACTAATTATAGTATATATATAATATAATATGGAAATTTCTATTTTATAAATATACGCATCTAACCAAGTAGATATAAATATAAAAACAAGAGGGGATGATATAATAAACGCAATTAGTATCCATGGTAAAAAATTCTTTATTAATAAAGTAAATAAGTTTATATTGTTTGCTCCCAATACTTTTCGAATTGCAATTTCTTTCTGCTTTTTTTGAAGAAAAAGAGATGAGAATGCCCATACTCCCATTATTGAAATGATAATGGCAATATAACAAAATGTTAATAAAATTCTTTGGATTTGATCTTCGCTTTTATACATTTGATTGAATCGATCCTTTAAGAAGTATGAAAACGGTATATACTCAGGAGCAATATCATTAAAAATTGATTTTATGCGATTTATATTATTCTTTTGATTTATTGAATTAATATTTATAGCTAAATCAGTTGTGCCGGATTTTCCTAAAACAATAAATATAGGTTTAATATTATTATGAAGTGATTCAATATGAAAATTTTGTACAATTCCAATGATGGAGTAAATCTTCCCATCTAGATTAATTTGCGTTCCTAATAGACTTTCTTTTCCAATTGCTTTCGCTGCACTCTCGTTTATTATAGTTACGTCTTTATCTAAATTCTTGTAATTTCTAAAGTTTCTTCCTTCAAGTAAGTTTAATTCAAGTGTAGGGATATAATGACAGTCACCTCTTATAACATTACATTCGGACCATTTAGAATCATGGGCCTGAAATAATTTGAATTCAGCCTCGGGCATTCTTTCGCCTGGAATTTGTTTCGAGCTAGATACATTTTTAACAAATGGTAATTTACATAGCTCACCTTGGATAATAGGTAGTTTTTTCTTTGTTTGATGCGAAATATTTGTAAAAACTAAAACATTGTTCTTATTGAATCCTAAATCTTTTTTCTTTAAATAATTGATTTGTTGGGTAATCTGCAATAAGGAAATTATTAAAAAGATAGAGGATGCAAATTGAAAGCATAATAAAATTTTATATAATAGTGAATTTCTATGAATTCCTGTTGCACTATATCCTGACATAATATTTAATACTGGTAGTTTTGAAAGATATAAAGCGGGATATACTGTTGATAGGAGAATAACTATAATGCCTAAAATAATTAGTATCATTATAGATTTCCATGATAATATTGCACTTAATGGAATTGAAAACCCTAATAGTGGCATGAAATAATTATTTAGACTAAACGCTAATAGGATTGCGATAATTAATGCAATCAGAGGCGGTATCATTATCTCAAGAATTATATTTTGGATTAACTGAATTCTTGATGCTCCGAGAACTTTTTGAATTCCAATGCTTTTTGATCTTTTTTCTGATATAACAGTAGTTGTATTAATGAAGTTAATTGTCGAAATTAAAAGTAAAAGTATTGCTAGGAATATATTAATCTTAACATAGAATAGATTCCCATTGACTTTTAATTCATTTCTAAAGTGAGAGTGTAGATGAATTCTATTTAATGGCTGTAAAGCCATTTGTATTGATCTAGTTTCATTCTTTTTTCTTTCATCGTATTCCAAGTATAATCTACGTGCAATTGAATTAACTTGCGATAGAACATTAACTTGATTAGCTTGGTATTTAATTTTGAAATATGTGTAGAAACTACCTCCTTGATAAAATAAATTCTCTCCAAAATCTTTAGAGGAAATTGGTATTAATAAGTTAAAATCAAAATGTGAATTTGGAGGAAAGTCTTCTATGATTCCAATTACCCTATATTCAATGTTTTTTATTGTTAATATTTCATTTAATCCTGATTTATTGCCAAAATACTTAATCGCCGTTTTTTTGTTTATTATCAAGCTATTTTTCTTGATAAATTGAGTAGAATTACCTTCTATAAATTGGAATGAAAACACAGAAAAGAAGCCTGGATCAACATAGGCTATTTCCGACTCAGAATAAGAGTTTAATTTATTTTTAATTACCAATGTTTGCCATTCTGGATAAATTCGAGTAAAGGATTCTATAGATGGAACTTCTTCATTTATTCGAGGTCCTATGGAATGAATTACACCTGCTGTTTCGCTTACCTCTCCATTTTCAAAAGTGCTTTTTATCGTACTGCGAAATATGTTTTTATAATCTTTATGAAAGGTATCATAACTCAATTCATTAATTACATAAAAAGAAATCAACAATACTGTTGTTAGTGTAAGCGAAAATCCAATTATATTAAAAGCAGAACTAACTTTTTCATTAATTATATTCTTAAAAGCGATCTTTAAAAATGAATTTTTCATGCAGTGTAAATATGAGAAGTTTATTAGATTAAGGAACTAAGAGATTCTTTCAGTTTTTCAGATACTGTGATTTGGTTCGATTTTAAAGTTATTAGGTAATCCAATCTTAGATTTATGTCAAGTCTATGAGTGATAATAATTGTAGTTCGTGATTTTATAAAGTTGTTAAGGTCATTGAATAGTAATTTTTCCGTTTCCAAATCTAAATTTGAGGTTGGTTCGTCTAAAATGAGAATTTTTGGATCCCTAACAATTGCTCTTGCTAATGCAATTCTTTGTTTTTGGCCTATTGATAAATTAATACCCCTTTCATCTAGAATAGTATCATAACCTTTTGGCAGTGATGATACAAAATCATGTATTTTTACTATTTTACAAGCATAAATTATTTTGTCTAATGTAATTGAATTTTTGCCTAAAGCTATATTGTTATAAATGGTGTTATGAAAAAGCATAGGTTCCTGTGTCACGATAGCTATTTGATCTTTATACTTAAAAGAATCTAAATCCTTGATATTAAGATTATCGATTAATATACTTCCATCGTAATTTGTGTTAACCAAGGTTAATAAACTTACTAATGTTGATTTTCCACATCCACTTTCTCCTATTATAGCAACTGTTGATTTTCCTGGAATAAATAAATTACATTTGTTCAGTATTTTTTTTGAATCATATGAAAACGAAATTTCATTAAATTTTATCTCACCAATTAGAGTTTTACTAATATTTTTATTAGATAAAGAAATCGGTTCTTTATATAATTCAAATAAATATTCATAAATACGATCCCAGGCCACCAAAGATTGCTGTATGTTTATGTTGAGTTTTGTGAGTCTATCTGTTGGGCCAAATAAATACCCTAGAAATGAGTTAAATGCAATTAATTCACCTAATAATAAATTACCATTCATAATTTCTGCTATTCCATACCATATAATGAGAATAGGACCAAGACCACCTATAAACCCCACCATAATAGAACTATATGCATTTAGCATTGTTTTTTTGAGACTACTTTTTGTGGAATTTTTCAATAATTTTACAAATTTAATAGCATCATATTTTTGTGCATTAAATTGTTTAAACAAATCTAACAAAGAAATAGATTCTTGAACTTTCTTGGACACTATAGCTTTATGCTCATAGTAAATTTGAGAAGCTTTTTTAACTTTTTTACTATAAAATTGTAATGTTAGAGTATATAAAGGTAATAGTACCACAGAAATTAATGCTAATTTCCAATGTAAATAGAAAATAATACTTATTCCAACGATAAAAGTCAACCCATCTTTAATTATTGTAAAAAAAGACTCAATTAAAAGACTTTGTAATCTTTCTGGATCTTCTTTAATTCTGGACATTATATATCCAGTATGCATTTTCTTTCGAATAAACTGAGGTATTGTTTGTACTTTTTCAAACAGATCTAATTGAATTTTAAAAATAACACATTCATTAAAGCTCTGAAAAAATAAATGCTGAAGTGAATTTGAAACTCCCTTTAATGCAATTAGTGCAATTGCTGACATGCTAATAATGCCTAATAAATTATAATTTTTTGCTGGTAATATTGTATCAATTAAATACATTGTAATCAGCGGTGTTGGAAGAATCAATAATACATTTAGCATCATAAAAAGCCCTCCCCAAAGGGCTTTTTTCTTATGTTGTCGAAAATATCCAATTAGGACACTATATTTATGATTGATTTTCACATTGAACATGTCGATGGATTTAATTCTTTTGTCAATACATTAACAAACTTAATGTATTGATCATTATCTTTTTGAAGCTCTGCTAAATTCAAAATAATTTCTTCATAAAAGCTCTTGGTGGCTTTGCACAATTCTGGATGTGGATTATTAAAGAATACCTTTTTATTATTATCGTAAAACCATCTTAAAACACAGCCGCCACATAAATTCCTTATCCAACAAGAGCTACATGTGCCAATTTTTAATGAGCTAGTTTTTAAAAATGGAAATTGGTCATAGTATATTGATGGGTTGTTAAATATGTTTTCTGAATAAATATTTCCAAAGCTGAATTTATCATCGTTAAGTAAAACGTGACATGGAAGGATCTCACCGTCAACTGAAATTGCGACTATATCTTCTCCAATTGGACACATTTGCCTTTTAGCCCCTTTTGCAATAGAGAGGATTATATCAATAAAATTTTCACTTAATACGATATTTTCGCCATTTGAAGAGTAAAATAACTCTTTAATTTCTTTTGATGTTGGAGTATCTGAAACTCTATCATCATAAGAATCATCAAACATTTCTTCAACAAGAGAACCTTGAATTTTGAACGTATTTTTTATGAAAGAACTTATAGCTTGTTTTGAATAACCTCTGCTATAATGATCATTTGTGTAAGTAGCTTCAAATTTTACTAACGCTTTAGTCTTGCTTTTTATGGTTGTTATGAACTTTTCAATTTTATTATAACTACCATTGCCATTTTTATATTTCCTGTGTAAATCATTTGCTTCTTGTGGACCATCTATACTTACCACTACAGTTTCGAGGTATTCATCAATAAGATCAATTATGCAAGAATTAAGTATCGTGCCATTGGTTATAATGCTGAACTTTGGTATAGGAAACTCTTTTTCATGTTTCCTAAATATTTCACAGATTAACTTTATGATTTGAGGATTCAAAAGTGGTTCGCCTCCGAAAAAAACAATTCCTTCTACTTCTGTAAAGTTGTTTATTAAGAAATAAGCAATATCTTCAGCTGTTTTAGCACTCATTAATTTTTTTTCATGATTATAAGTGCCTTCATTACCATAACAATAAGTGCAAGCTAAATTGCAATCATTTGCTACATGAATTGTCACTCTTGCAATCTTTTTTTTGTTTTTTGAAGATACATTATTAATAGTAGGTACAGAACTGTTAAGGTTATCTACAAACATCATAATATCATCTTCTGACAAATTATGAATCTTAGATAGAATTGATATGTTTTCATCATTAGCAACATCTTCAGCCAGACTATAACTTTTAGATGTTAATCGAAAAAATTTGCTCGATGGGATATGAAAAGCTACATATGTTGTTTTATTCTTTATAAAATGAAAATCTTCTAGCATTTTTTGGTGTGTTTTAAGAAGTTTAGACTTTAGGGTTATTACCCTAAAGTCTTTATATTTGTGTCACTATTCTAATTTTGCTCCCCCGCAATTGCCCCAATCTTTGCCACATCCTCCGCCTTCACAGTTTCCATTACTTCCTCCACATCCACCACATGTTGGAGTTTTTGCTAGATTAAGCTGAGAAATGTCACTTAGATCTACTAATTCAAAACCTAATAAATCATTCATAATTAAAAAAAATTAAAAGTTAATAAAAATTAATAATAGGGATCCCATATCTTTATTGCTTCAAGTCAGCAAAATTTCGAAAAAACATAAAAAACAACGGTAAGCTGTTGTAGGCTTTTTAAAAATTTCTAATAACTAAATCTAATAAAATTTCATTAGCTGATAAATAATAAATTAAATCGAAATCAATGCCCGTAAAAGGTTAAAACACAATGTTTGAGCAATAGTGCGGGAAAGAGGATAATATTACGAAATAATTATTTATGAAATTTATAAGGATCCTAAATAATAAATATGTAAAAATACATAAAAACATAGAAGAAAAAGTTGTGTTTAATTGTATTAAAACATTTGACATTGGATTGGTGTAAGAGTTTTATTGGATCAATTAAACTATATATTATGGCGAGCTCGAGTTAGTAGAGTGCTAATTCTGTATATTTTTTAAGTTTTAAAATTTTTAGAAACTAAAACTTTAATACACGGTCATGAGAAATAACTGAAAATTCAATAACAAACAAAGGTCTAAAAATAATTTATGAACAAAAATACAATTTTAGTATGCAATAAGTGGTACATTTAAAGGCGTTAAGAATGAGATTGTGTAAATAATGAAGCAAATAAGACTCTTTGCAGTGATGAAGACATATCACAACTCGTTGCAAGCAGGATTCATAAAGATTATACTTTGGATCTGTATGTTATATTACTGGTCTATCAAGCATGAAATCTGTTTTTAAAGCTGAATAATCTGTTAATTTATAAGCTACAACATGGATGCAGTTTGTCACAGATTTGTAGGAATTCTATGGAGTAAATAAGCATTTCGTTGAATATATTCTGTACCATTTTCATAGTCTACAAAAACTAAATCATAACCTCTAGCGTTTAAATCTCCTTGAAAGTTATCATTAAAATGAATCAGAAAAGTTCATTGTTGAGATAATCATCCCAAGTCACATTAGTGCTAGAGGCATTAGGAGTAAGAATTTTCCATGTATCAAATCTTTCAAATACTATAAGAGGTTTATCTAATTCGGTTGAACTCCCATTATATACTATTGTAACTTCGCCGCTTCCTTTTTGGCCTAAATATGATCTAACGTTAGTTTAGTTGATTGGAAGTGTTACTGTATTGTAAAATAGGTTTATTATTAGGGTTTGTTTGCAAGTTGAGAATACTTGAATTACTCAGTAAGACAAGGATAACCTAGTTGATTTGTACGAACTGTTGAAAACTAAAAAAAAGGAGACTTGTCAAGTCTCCTTTTTTTTATTGTTGTCTTTTTGATTGTTTACTTTATTAATCTGTCGTCGAAGAACCAATCTTCAACTTTTTCTATTGTGACTTCATTAAACCTTGGGTGATTTGGGTTAATGATATAATTAACTTCGTAAGGATTTACAACACTTGGAACTGCAAGAACCAAGCTTTCTAAACTGTCTATCCAAGCATCCCCAATAGATTTAGCATAAGTGCTTACTGGGGTATCTTTCCAGCTTGAATCTAAATCTTCTGCACTTTTAATCTTAATAGAATCTTCCGGAAAGGAAATTGTCACTAAAGACAAATCCTTCGGACTTGTCTCAATAGAGTAATGTGCAAGCACTTCAACTATTGAGAGAGAAATTGAGGAAGATGTGTAAACTACAGCTCTTCCTTTTGAGTTAAAACGGCCACCTACCATCTTTGAACCATAACCCGATATGTCTTCAGCTCTAACTGTTGGACATATCCTGTATACCTTTTTTTGCATAATTTCTCTATTTATGCCTGCCTACTACTTTTGGAGCTAATCAGGACTAGTAATTGTTTTCTTCATGTATCAAAAATCTAAAATTTAATATATCGTTATCTTTACGTTGAGTCTTATTAGGTCAAGTACCCATCGATATTTTCCAGTTGCTCAACTTTCCCCATGTTTTTTTAGCTTGTGTCGTATCTCATTTCATTGGTTTTTAAAATTTAAATTGAATATCAAGAATTAGAAGTAAACGCCATACTCTATTCGAGTAATTTCATCGTCTACTATCTGTATTCCGGCAATAGTTTCAAGTAATTCTACAGGTCTACAACCTAATGCTCGGCTATGGTTTTTTAGCCAGTTTGAAAACCTAGCAGTTTCACCAAATACTTCTATGCCGTGAATCATCATAGAGAAGATTCGTACAGCATTTTCGTATTTGTCAACTTTAAGAGTAAATTCATTTTTAAGATTTCTTTCTAATGTTCTTACGTTTATGTGTAGAACCTTAGCGTACTCTTTTTTAGAGATTCCTAATTCTGATGCTTTGTTGTAAAATAGACTGAAATCATCTGCTGAAAGATTTTTGTTTAAAATCGTGACAAAAGCCCATTCTGACGATAAAGCATCGGAACTCTTTGATCGAACATCCTTTAAATATTCTTCAATGTTAGATAATCCCACATTTGTGCGTGTTTTTTTCTTTTCTGCTATCATAAGTGCATTTTGTCTTTTATTTTAGACAAATATACATATTTTTTCGCTAATGTGCAAATTGTCGTTAAATTAAGGCAAAATACAACTTGTTGAGTAGATCTAATAATCTGTGTTATTTCTGATAATTGACCGTTCCTTATCGAGAAATTTGTAAAAAGCATTAAATAGATTATTCTTAATTTTGGGGTGCATAAAGTGTGAATGTGAAATAACAATTCTAATATGAGTAAAGCATAATAGAAGTATACTAGAGGATGAAGAAAATAAAAGGCTATGAGCAAGGATATTCTTGAAGATTCTGCCAATATTATTTTTTCAAGGTAGAATTAAAAGAAATCTCTGAAAACTTTGTAAAACCAATACGGTAGCTCCTGTTCCCCTCTTGTAAAATCTGAGTATCTAAGGTTATACTTTTTACAAAAAGTCACAAAATTATCAGGCCAGCCTTCCAATATGACAAAAATTAAGGGAAGAATCTTCGATCTTAGTTTAAAAGATGGGAATTGACTTCTCTGAAATAATTCAAGCTCCGAAATGTCAAACTCTTTAATAAAAGCATCTCTAATTCGTGTCCATAGAATAGAACTTGATTGAACTCTTCTAAGAATTAAGAATATTACTTGGAAATATAAGAATGAATATTTTATGTGTGTATTATAACCGTCAAAAATGGTTTTATCAATATAATTCTGATAGTCCCATACTATTTGAGGTAATTTAGTTTGTCTTATTTTTCTGTAATCATAGAGACATTTCCAACACAAATACATTGGGTATTCATTATAAATAGCCTTTTCTCCAATGGCAAGTCGTTGAAATATAATTGGGGAAAGACATTTGGGACAACAGTCAATATAATAAGAGTTACACACCAGGCACCCAATAGAAGTTAATAACCTCCAGTTTTTTTTATAATACTTATCTCGTCCTAAACAAGTTGGACATATTAAAAGTCCATTTTGTTTTCTTTTTCTATGATATATACCTAGGTTAGATATTCCTTGTGAATATGAAGTTAAGAGCTCGCCGTTGAAAATAATATCTTGATAACTAGTAAGCTGCATGTTCTTGATCTGATTGAACGATAATGGAGTTTGATTATAAATTAAATGTAAAATTTTATTATTGATAAATTTATCAACATCTCTAGTCCAGAAACTTGATGTATCCAAATAATACTTGGTAAAAGAATGAGGCTTAATTTTGTGCTCTCTTGAATTTCTAAATATCCAACTGGATAATAATTCATTTTTATTTGGGGGAACATAACCTGGCCAAATATGTTTATTTCCCCTAAAAGATTTCATCGATACATCATTTTTTTACGTTCACTTGGAGGGGTGTAATCTATATTTTCTAAAATATTTTGATTAATTTTTTCAATTCCTGATTCAATAGCAAGTATCGATGATAACTCCAATATTTTTGAGATTTCACCAATTAATCCTTCGCTTTTTAAAAGAATTGTACTTGCCAGAGAGTTTTCTATTAGTAGAGAAGCATTTTTTAATGGAAGTATACGCTCAAAAGATGCTAGTAGCCTCAAATAATCTTCGTCATTTTGCCATCTGGGTAAAACTTTTGGTTCAAATCGATTTGCAAGTTGAGGGTCAGTTTGAATGGCGTGTAAAGCTTCGCGCGTTCCTGAACATACAAAAGGAATCATTAGTTCATTAGCCAAATACTTAAGTACATTTAGAAAGGATCGTTGTTTTGCCATAGTGCCGGCTAACAAGTGATGAATTTCATCAATAATAAGCATTTTTAGTTGAACTTTCCTTAAAAGGTGAATAACTCTTTGCTGTCGCATCTCTATCTTTTCAGATGATTTATATGGGGCAAATAGACTTTCTAAAATTGTATTATAAAATCTTTTTTCGTCAGGATCAGGAGGGGCTTGTATCATTAAAATAGGGATTCGTTTTTCTTGGCTAGCTTCTTCAACGTAGCTTTTATTTTCTTCGGTGAATTTATTAAGTAAAATAGTCTTTCCGTTGTTGGAATCACCGACTAATAAAAGGTTTGGCATGCGTAAATTCCTTGGATAATCTCTAAGATTCTCCAGTTTTTTTAGAATGGTATGTGCATGAGTATAGCCTATCCATTTCGGTTTTTTTATGGAAAAGATCCGATTTTCATCAGTGAAATTCTCTACTATCTTTGCTGTTCTAGGATGTAAATGCTTCATCATCGATGTCATCAAATGGTAAAATATTTGGAATGTTATTCGCTTTATTATCTTGGTTGATTTCTTCCTGCCTGTTTAATTCATCGTGTATATTCTCATTTCTTTTATCGGAAAGGCGAGAAAACCGTTTAAGCCTCCTTGTTTCACGAATTGCTTTAAGTTCAATTTTTTCCATATCCCTGTAAGCTTCGAATATCATGTCTTCATTTATTGATTCATTTTCTTTCTGAAGTTTAGTTACTACTTCATTGAATTCCCAAATGGAAATTGGAGGTTTAGATGTATCACGGTATGGGATGTCGAAATAGTCGTTAAGTTCAGGATCATAGAAATAAATTTGACTGATATCTCGTGGATCTCGTTTAAAAACAAACTTCTTTTTAGGGCTGTATTTCGTGCTTTTTTCTCTTGAGTGAATGTATTTTCTTAGAACATCATCATAATAATAGACATGATCTATAACAACGCCATATTCCTGAATTGTTCTTTCAAAGAATGGCATAAAATCTAATCGCACCCGCCTTTCATCAAATATCTTAGAAGGAAGACCAGTTCCGTTTTCTCCTAGAATTCCTTGTTTAAATTTTTCTAATGGAGTAACTCCAATTGAGGAATGTATTTTTTTGTGGTATACATTTATTATATATGTAAGTAACCACTTTTCAAATTCTGAGATTGTTAGTGCAGCCTTTACTTGAGAGTTATAATTTTTTCTGTCTTTTACATTTGAAAATGTGGAGCCAGGCAGGTTGTGGATTTCTTTTGTAAAGGTACCAAGTACTCTTTCAATATGACCACCCCAGTGAGGAGTTGCAACTGGTCTATGCTCAATATTTATTCCATATTCCATACATGCACGTTTGAGCATATGACCTCTAAACTCTTTTGCATTATCCACGTGAATTGTAGCCATTGTTCCCCAACAAGGCCATTCGCCTTTGATGTTATGCCTTTCTAATGTCATTTCTTTGCCTAATATTGCATTCGCAAGGCACATACCTGTTCCCATTGCTCCAGGAGGATCAAATGATAGGTGTAAACCAACGACCATACGGCTATATACATCAATTGCTGCTGTTATATACGGTCTCATGAAAGGTTTTCGATATAATTCATCAACCAAAATAATATCTACACAAGTATGATCTATCTGCACAACGGATAGAGGATAGTTAGCACCAGGGAAATGTGACTTTATTGGTTCGAATTTATCTCTTGATATTTTTTTACCATACCTTGATTTCAGAACTTCTTCCTCAGAAAGATTTTTAATTCGATTTCTAATGGTATTAGGATGTGGAGGATTGATATCTTGATCTTTACACTCCATAATGATTGTTCTTATTACTTTTGAAATGGATTTCTTTGAAGGGGTTAAATAGACATTAACAATGGTTTCATCTATTATAGTATCAACAAGGATAGATAATCTACTTTTATTTTTACCACCAGACCTTTTTTGTGATGCCAATGCAGATATTAACCCTTCTTTTCGATATGCTTTTATCCATCGATACAATGTAGTATAATGAACATGATTTTCGATTGCAATCTGCTTGATTTTATCTAAACTGGCTTTCTCTTCCAGTATAGGTTTGATGATTTTATATCTCTTATTAGCAATATGCCATTCTTTATCAGTTAAAGCATCGAACGGTCTATACTTAATTTGTCTAGATTTCTCAACATATCTAATTTCTGAAGTTTTGACAGTATGTACAATGTTTGTTTCTAACATTTGTATGCTTACTTTATCAATGTCAGCTATCTTTATTATGACAGCATGGTTTCCTTTAAACTCTACTTTGTTACCAATTTCAAAGACTATTCGTTGTACCATATTATAGAATTAGTATTGATTTTTTTAGTAAAATCAATTGAAAAGAAATTTGTTGCGACTAGACACCAAGTTAAAAATAATAATTCAGCTTTTTTCTCAAAATCCGAGGTACACTGATCAATCAGATACTTTACAGTACATTTTTTGAATTCAAACATCCTATTGTATAAAACAAGATGATCTGAATTTTGAGTAAACAACACGCTATTATTAGAGTTTAAATTGTTAAAATAATTACGATACCTAGATAAAAACTTATAATTTTCAAGTTCAATACCTTTGTCTTTTCTTATATGTTCCTCGGTAATTACCTTAAAAATTGAATTATTTTCTTCACAGAACTGTTCTGCAGCTCTAAATTTAGGAATTAATTCTTCCTGTTTTTCTTGTAGTGAACTACAATGTTTAATTTCTATTATTTCATTTGGTCTATCATCGAGATAGCTAATAGCGAAATCCGGTATGTATTTTTTAGAATTACCTATAGTATCATTGTATGAAATCTCTAGAGGTTGTTCTAAATATTTGTCAACGTAAATATCAAACTCTAGAAGATAAATGAAATCACGCTCTAATGATGATTCAAATTGAATAATTTTATTTATCTGAGAGGAGTTAATTACGCCTGATAAAGAGGAGTTTTTTAAGGGAATTTCTCTTATACGCTTATTAAAATTTAGCATCATGTTTTGTAAATATTAAAGTGTTATTGTTAATAATTTTATAGTTTTTGCACCTTCTTTTGTATAAAAAGTCATGATTTATTTGTCGTTTTTAGCATTTTGTTTTAAAATTAACAGGTGGAACCTTTCCCCAGCCAGGCGAAATTTCCTTATCGCACAATGGTGTACTCTTTCTCGATGAATTGCCCGAATTCAAAAGAACTGTTCTAGAGGTAATGCGCCAACCTCTCGAAGATCGGACCATTACCATTTCACGGGCAAAATTCACTGTGGATTACCCAGCCAGTACCATGCTCATCTCGTCTATGAATCCATGTCCTTGCGGATATTACAATCACCCCGAGAAAGACTGCGTTTGTGCGCCCGGCATGGTGCAAAAATACCTGAGTAAAATCAGCGGCCCCTTATTAGATCGAATCGACATTCATATCGAAGTTGTTCCTGTCTCTTTCGAGAAGATATCGGACAGCCGCTTGTCTGAAAAGAGCGAAGAAATTAGGGCAAGGGTAGAAAAGGCAAGGCAAATTCAGGAAGAGAGGTTTGAGGAAATTGAAGGAATGCATTGCAATGCCCAAATGACCTCCAAGCTTTTGCGACAATACTGTCAGCCCAAAGCCGAAGGAAAAGAATTGCTCAAAAATGCCATGGAAAAAGTGGGACTCTCGGCCCGTGCTTACGACCGTATCCTGAAAGTTTCCAGAACCATTGCCGACCTGGCCGGATCGCAGGACATCGAAAGCGAACACCTGGCCGAAGCCATTCAATACCGAAGCCTGGATCGTGATGGCTGGGGAGGGTGATGGCAATTGGTAATTAGTAATGATTTTTTGGGAGGTGAATTGAATATGTTGCTCTAGTTCACAATTGATGACGGATTACGTTTTGGATTGAGATTTTCAAGTGTTGATTCTGCAAGAACTTTTCTTCTGATATTTTATTTGTTATTAGTTCAGGTATTTATGTTATTAAAGGCTAGGAATCAAGAATTTGTTGTCTTAATACATTCTGTGTTCTTTGCGATTTCTCCTCTATCTTTTTTCTGATATATTTATTCAAATCTTTCCCTTCTAGCCGAAGGGTCTTTATGATGTGTCTTTGGTATTCCATATCCGATTTGCCTGAGTTCATGAGTTGCAAGAGTCCCTCTTTGCCATGTTCTTCGTAAATCAACCAACAAAAAAGTCCTCCTATAATATAAGGGTAAGAAGTATATTCATCTATAGCGTATAGATTGAAAAAATCACTTAAGTCAATTTCAGGGTGCTCTTTCAAATGGTGATGTGCTCTTTGGAGATGCCAATTCAAAGGTTTACCACGGCTGCCAAATAGTAAACAAGCCATTCCTTCACTCACGTAATAATGTTTATTCACAAAATGAGGATCAATTAAAATATGAAATATCTCGTGTCCGTAGGTTTCATTCTGACCAGAACAAAATATCTTGCCTTGAAAGGCTGTTCCTGTTGGTTTTTTAGAACCACCGGCGCCATATAAAAAATCAATTCCCTTTACTCGTAAAACCTCTTCGTAATTATCCGCAAAATAATATTCAACTTTTTTCATTGGCTTGTCAAAATAATTGCAGAGATTTTGAGATTGACGAAGCATGATTTTAGCTTCCTTATTATTAAAAGCAATTTTAGGGGAAACATAGTAATCTATCATTCCTACTTCAAACTTGTTCCAATATTCTCTATTGTAGAATAAGGCATTAGAAAGTTTTTTCTTATTGATATCGATCATATAATTAAAAATGCCTAATACGTATGGGGTATTGTCTTTTTGTACCCCATAGAACATCACCTTTGCTTTGTATAGAGAATCCTTTACCTGATCAATTTGAAGTATATGAACAGGTAAGCCCATATATATACTTGGTCTTAATTCTTTACTAAGAAAATCGAAATGTTTATACGATTGTTTCTCTATTTCAGTCCAATAAGGGTTGTTGTAAGTACTATCAGGACTGGAATTGAAATAATTTACCAATAATTCTTTTATCTGTGTTTTAGTGTCAAATTCTGGGAAACCAGAATTTTCTGATATTCTTAATTGTGCGAAAGTCACAATAGAATAAATAATAAAACAAATTGTGATGGATATGTGTTTCATCAAATTTACAATTAAAAGAGGTTATATGAGCGAGATTTTGCCTTAAAATAAATTAAGGCAATTTAATAAAAATAAATTAATTATGTATGATCTTATTTTAGTGTGTTGATCGGATAAATAAAATCCGGATTAATCATATTTTTTGATATTTTCGGGAATATATATCAAATTAAGTTATTGGTAATTAAAAATATTTGCTAGATTAGAAGACCTTATTAAAATAATAACACTACGATTATTAATCATTTCATAAATTAATCATAAAATGAAAAAAGTAATCGTAATTTTATCAATTCTAGTATTAAGCGTTCCTGCTAAATCGCAAAAACAGGAATTGCAAAATCAAGACAAAAGCATATTTGGACTTCAGGCCGGATTTTTAGGGGCTTGGATTTATGGTGAATATGAAGTTCTAAATAAAGTTGCCATTCGGGGTGAAATGGGAATTGATATAGGAGCTTGGGGGTCGTTCTATGATGACCGGTCATTCCTATTTTCTTCTCCTGTTTTTACTCTTGAGCCCAGGTGGTATTCAAAGGAAAATAGAGATAAAGGCTTCTTCCTGGCACTAAAAACCAGTTATACTTTCGACTGGTTTGAAGTTGGAAGCAGGAAAGAAAAAATGGGAGCATTTCTTTGCATTCCATCTATCGGGATGCGCCGAGCAATAGGGAAACATTTTGATTATGAAATTGGCGCAGGTTGGGGTTTTCAGCGTCGATATACCAAAGATCTTGGCTTTAGCCATAACATGGATGGTCCTGCACCAAATATAAGGTTACGAATAGGCTATCATTTTTAATGAGTAATTAATAATGATTTAGGTGGGGGAACAGAATTGCATCACCCCACCTAAAACCTATAAACCACATTCAAACCATAAGTTTTATTCCCCACCATGGGTGTAATTTGCAGGTTTTTGTTCCTTTCCCACCTGTCGAAGAGGCGATAACTTAAATCGACCGATAGGTAGCCAATACCTGCGCCCAGAACCACATCGCTGGCCCAATGCCTGTTTTTAAGTATTCTGCATACTCCTGTTGTGGTGGCCATGCCATAACCCAGCCAGCGCAACCAGGGGTATTTTTTGCCATATTCCCGATCGAGAAAGGCTGCGGCACAAAAAGCCTGTGCTGTATGTCCCGAAGGAAAAGAGTTGGCAGCCGAACCATCGGGGCGGGTATGCTTGGTTTGGGTTTTAATGGTAAAGACTGTTGCATTGCAAATGGCCTCGGCAAAAGCCAGGCGTTTTAGCTGATGGGTGAATTTGTGTTCTCCTCTTACGCCAAAAGCATTTAATCCCATGCCAATGGCAATGGGTGTGTACTGAAAGTAATCGTCGATACTGGTGGTAACATTGGGGAAGCGGTACAATACCTGGTCCTGGAATTTACTTTTGTTGAATACCCCGGAATATTCCAAAAGCAAACCGGCACCTATTACTCCGCCTGCTATGGTGAGTGGCATGTTCGATTTTTTCTTCTTTTCTTTCTTGGCTTCAAAAGTGTAGTAATCGCTATACTGGGCGTGGGTTACATGGCTCAAATGAATCAGTACAATGCAAATGAATGCTGGGATAAATTTAATCTTACAAATCATGCTGGTAAATGAAATCTGTTTGGTTCTTCTTACTTTTTGCAACAAAAGTGAGTAGGAGTTCTAACAGAAATCTGTCATTTGCCGAATTTGACTGTAAAAGATTGTTAAAAATTATTAAACTGCTTGGTGAAAAGAGTTTTTGAAATGCTTGCAGGAATGTGTTTAGCAGGTAGAAATCATTGAATTAGGACAGTTGCTTGTCGGAAAATACCCATTATTATGAATTAAGTGTAAAAGAAAAAGACTTCAGGGTAGATTTTTATATTGTTTTACTACATTTGCTATACGCTAACGAATTGTGTTGTTTGTGCTAAAACAACAAACGAAATTTTTAACTATGGGAAATAAACTAAACGATCCGATTGCAAGACTAATGGGCTTGCGTTACAAGTCGCATCCTTGGCATGGACTTGATGTGGGTGATGAGGCGCCGGAATCGGTTATGGCTTTTATTGAAATGGTTCCTACCGATACCGTTAAATATGAAGTTGACAAAACAAGTGGTTACTTGAAAATTGATCGTCCGCAGAAATATTCGAATGTAATTCCGGCATTGTATGGATTTTTACCGCAAACCTATTGTGGACAGTCGGTTGGTGATTATTGTAGCGAAAAATCGGGTAAACCTGATATTAAAGGTGATGCAGACCCTTTGGATATTTGTGTTCTTACCGAGAAATCAATTTCGCATGGAGATATTATTGCAGAAGTTCGTCCGATTGGTGGATTTAGAATGATTGACGGAAATGAAGCTGATGATAAGATTATTGCTGTGCTAATAAACGATGCTACTTATGGTGAATTTACTGATATTAAATGCATGCCAGATGTAATTGTGGATCGTTTAAAGCATTATTTCCTAACCTATAAGGATATGCCAGGTTTAGATAGTGAGGCTGAAATTACCCATACTTATGGCGTGGAGGAAGCTCATGAAGTGATCACTCGTTCGATGGCTGATTACAAAACCAAATTTGAGAATTTGGAAGACATTTTAAAGCATGTATAATCCATAAATAAGGATTGACTAAGATATAAAAGCGATGACCTGTGAGGTTGTCGCTTTTTTTTATGCCTGTTGCCAATATTGATCTAAAAAACTGGAGAGTGTTCCTAACATAAGAATATACAGGGGAAATCAGACAATTGAAGCATTTTTGTCGTTCTAAATTAGAATTATTCTAAAGAAAAACTTGCACAATTCGCAGATTTGTACGAGATTAAATCATTCAGTTAAATCAATACCTGTAATTTGCATTAGGAAGTCCCAATGTATAATCAGGCTTTAAAAAACGAGAAATCAGAAATGAATATTATACTTGAAACCGACCGACTATACCTACGAGAAATATTACCAAGCGACGACGAAAAAATGTTCGAAATGGACTCCGATCCGGAAGTCTACAAATTTTTAGGGCGCAAACCCATTCGCGATATCGACCAGAGCAGAAAAATGATTAAAGGAATCATGCAACAATACCAGGAGAATGGGATTGGGCGCTGGGCCATTATCGATAAGGAAACCAATAATTTTATGGGCTGGACAGGTTTTAAACTCGAAAAAGAAGAGCTAAACGGCTACAGCAATTATTACGATTTGCGTTTCCGATTGCTGCGTAAATTTTGGGGCAAAGGCTACATTACCGAGGCAACTAAAGCAGCCATCGAATATGCTTTCGAAAAGCTCGATATCAAAGAAATTTGCAGCATGACCTTAACCACCAACGAAAAATCTCAGAAAGTACTCGATAAACTAGGCCTGAAACTGGTAGACAAATTCATGTATCAGGGCGATGAGATTACTTGGTACAAACGAGAAAATACAATTAACAATTAAGAATTATCAATGATCAATTAGGATGCCGCAAAAAGAGTTTCATAATGTTATTGTTGAAAAATCATATGCTTTTGCCATTAGAATCGTAAAGCTCTGTCAATATCTGAATAAAGAGAAGAGAGAGTTTGTGTTATCAAGGCAACTGATGAAAAGCGGAACATCAGTCGGAGCTAATATTGAAGAAGCAATAGGAGGCATTTCGAAAAAAGACTTTATTTCTAAAATGTCTATTGCTTATAAAGAAGCCAGGGAAACCAATTACTGGATAAGGTTATTGAATGATACAGAATATATCGAAGAGAAATTGTTTAAATCTTTGGATCATGATAATCAGGAGCTATTAAAGATTTTGTTTTCCATCATTAATAGCTCCAGAACTGAAAATTCTTAATAATTGATAATTATTAATTGATCATTGATAATTGTTAATGGTAATCTATTCATATCGTAAGCTTTCAACTGGATTTCTTCGGGCCGCCCTCCACGATTGCCACGAAACCGTTAACAAGGCAATGCCCAGGGCGATGATTCCGGCCAGGGCGAAAATCCACCAACTGAGTTCGGTTCTGTAAGCAAAATTCTCGAGCCATTTATCCATGGCATAATAAGATATTGGACATGAGATGACAAAGGCAATAAGTACCCATTTCAGGATATCGCCATTGAGCATCAGATTAATTTCGTGGGTTTTGGCACCATTGGTTTTTCTAATGCCGATTTCCTTGGTTCGATTTTCGGCAACAAAAAAGCTTAAGCCTATTAATCCCATGCAGGTTAAAAGAATCGAGACTATGGTAGCCAGGTTTAATATCTTGGTAAACTGAATCTCCTTTTTGTAAAGCTGTTCCCAGGATTGATCCAGAAAATGAAACTCGAATGGGAAAGAAGGAGAGAGCTCGTTCCAAATGGCATTTATTTTTTCGATGGTAGTATGCATGCTTTTCATCTGATCCGATTTAATCTTGATATAAACCACCTTGTCGGCATCTGGTGAATGCATAAAGCCAATGGGCCTGATTTTGGAATGAACGGATTCAAAATGGAAATTTTCGGTTTGACCTACAATTCTACCGCGACTGTTATCATTGGAAATCAACACCCTTGCATCTTCCAGCTTTTTGATGTTAAACTCTTTAAATGCTGCCTCGTTAAAAATAAATTCTACTCTTTTGTGCGAATCTGGTCGGAAAGCATCTCCTTTCAGAAATTCAATCCCCATAAAATCGAAGAAGTTTTCGGTGACATCGGTTTTTGCAAAACTCACTTGCTGTCGCTCTCCCCTGTTGTTAATGGACAAGCTCCAATTCTGATCGATAAAGCCAATGGTTTCGCCAGAGAAGGTGATGTCTGAAACTTCGGGCAAATCGGACAACTTATCTTTGAAAGCATTGATTTTACTGCTTAGTGTTTTATTGGTGTTGGCGTAAATGATTTTTTCCAGCTCGAATCCTGTATCAAAATTTTTAACGTAGTAATTCTGTTTCTGAACCGCAATGATGCTTGTAATTAGAATAATTGACAGAACGAACTGTATCAGCAATAGCGAATTTCGCAGGTAATTCTTTCTTTTTACGTTTTTGTTGGACCTTAACAAATCCAAAATACGATGCTTTCGGTTAAGAACCGTGTGAACGAAATTGGTAATGATAATGGTTAGTAGAAAAATGCTTGTGAGGAAAACAAGATTCCAGCCTTTGAAAAAATCTAGGAGGATATAATCCGATTCTGTAAGCTTGTTATAGTATGGCAGAATCAGTGTGGTGAGCAGGAGCATCAAACAGAAGGCAGCGCAAACTACCAAAAAAGAGTCGGTAGAGAAGAATCGAAGCATCTTGTTTTTCTTGCCACCGTAGAGCTTTATTACGCCATGCGTTTTTAATTTTTTCTCACGTTGTGCAGTATCCAGATTGATAAAATTAAAAATGGCCAAAATAAAAATCAGCAAGCCAATGGTGTTAATGATTTTCACATTGAACTCGTTGCCATGTTTTTGGTGGGAAAGATCGTGCTGGTGAAAATATACATCGCGATAAGGAATAATTTTGATGCTGAATCGCTTGTAGTTTTCTATGGCATGCTCCTTAAACAACTTGTTCAAACGTTCTTCCAGGGCAGTTTTATCTGCACCTTCTTTGGTTTTTAAGTAGGCATTAAAATTCTCATTCCCCCAAGCGGTTTGATTGGCCTTGAAACCTTTCATTTTATAATCGGTTTCCATGGATAAAACCGCATCAAATTTCCAGGAGGAATTGTGAGGAAGATCCTCGATAACCCCGACAATTTCAACCAATTCGTTTTGAATGTAAGTGGAATTGTATGTGATGGTCTTCCCAATTGGATTGGACTTGCCAAAAATTCTTTGTGCCAGCGATTGGGTCAGTACAATTTTATTAGGACCTACCAGGTTTTTCTTTGGCTCGCCATATAAGGTTTTGAATTGAAAAACTCTAAAGAAAGCTGTATCGGCAACCATCAGGTAATTCAACTTAAAGGTATTTTTTGCATCATCTTCCAAATACACCTGTGGAGCCCATTCGTGGGTATAATGCGTAACTTCTTCAACTTCCGAAAGCCTGTTGTTAAAAATATTCACAACGGGTTGGGATATATTGGCATGATCATCGAACAGAATAGCATAAATATTATCAAATTCGGGTAGGTACTTATCGGTGCTGTACTCCTTGTTCACAAAACCGAAAACAAGCATGCAAACCGTAATTCCCAGGCTTAATCCTAAAATGTTAATCCCGGAGATTAATTTGCTTCTAACGATTGACCTGATTGCCAATTTAATATTGTATAAAATCATTTTTCAATAGATTAAGTTTCTCATTATTCATACCTCAAACTTTCCACCGGATTTCTGTTTGCTGCCCTCCACGACTGCCACGAAACCGTAAGCAGTGCAATGCCCAGGGCAATGATTCCGGCCAGGGCGAAAATCCACCAGCTGAGTTCAATTTTATAGGCGAAGTTTTGCAGCCATTTGTTCATGATATACCAGGCAATTGGGCTTGCAATGAGAAAAGAAAGTGCTACCCATTTCAGGAAATCGCGGTTCAGCATCTGAATAATTTCGTAGGTTTTGGCTCCATTGGTTTTTCTTACTCCAATTTCTTTGGTGCGCTGTTCGGCCGAGAAAATGGAAAGACCCAGTATGCCAAAACAAGAAATGGCTATGGCCAAAAGGGCGAACAGACTAATTGTTTTCCCCAATCGCTCCTCTTTCTTGTACATCTTGTTATACCTTTCTTTGTAGAAGCTCATGGAAACCGGATAATAAGAAAGGACTCGGTCCCAACTCGTTTTTAAATAATCCATGGTTTCGGAAATATTGTTGGAATTGATTCTCAGCGAAACTGCATTGGGTTGATCATCTTGCAGAATCATCGCCATTGGCTCAATTTTCTCGTGTAATGACGAATAGTTGTAGTCTTCAAACACACCAATAATTTTGTAGCCTTCATCATCGTCGTAGTTTGCATATCTCTTGTCAATGATGTTATCCATTCTGAAGTAATCGTAAAAAGTTTGGTTTACAAGACATACTTTACCCATTTCGTGTGGTTGGGCATTTCGTCCTTCTATCAGCTTAATTTTAAAAGTGGAAATGAAAGAAGTATCTACTTCAATGGTTGGGATGTAGGTTTCCTGATCCCAGTAATCTTCTCCCACGCCCATCCATAAGGTTACACCACCGGGGTTTCCTTTGGTAAGACTTACATTTTCAATGTTTGGATTGTTTTGAATTTCGGATACAAAGCTTTTTAGCAGCTGAAAATCTTTAGGCGTTTGCATAGGTGAATGTAACCTAATTAATAATTCAGGCTCGAAACCAAGATTTTTATGCTTTACGTAATACATCTGCCTTTCAACAATAATTACACAAACAATTAAGGCAATGGACACGCTAAACTGGAATACGATTAACGCATTCCTGGAGTAAGATTTACTCGATCCTTTTGAGTTGGTATCTCGCATCACGCTTATGGGACTCACCTTTGAAAGAATAAAGGCAGGAGCAAATCCGCTCAGAAAACCAAGCAATAAAATGCTTGCAAAAAGCGCAAGAATCAAAAATGGATGCACAAAAATATCGATATTGAAAGGAATGTTAAAGACCAGTGCATAAACAGGCGAAAGCATCCAAAGAAGCAAGAATGCAAACAGAAAGGCAAGGCTTGAAATCAGGATGGCCTCTGTAATAAATTGTCCCCACAAATGGCTGCCCGATGCGCCATAGCTTTTCTTAATTCCACTAATTCGGTTCTTCTTTTTCTGCTGTGCCAATGCCAGGTTTATGTAGTTTACAATGGCTAAAATCAGGATGATTACTGCAATGGAACCCAATATCTGCAATAGCTTGTAATTGCCTCTTTTATTTTGACTCCCTTTGGTCGTATCAAAAAGATACATGTCTTTTAATGCCAATAAATCGGCTTCATGCACATAAGGTTGTAAGGCTGCCGATTTCTCGACAAGTTTGCTTCTGAAATCTTCAGGATTGCTCTTCTCATTCAGTAAAAAGTAGATCCTGAATGGATATCGGTGTGTGCTTTTATCGGCATATTGAGTGCAGGAGAAGGAAAAGCGAAATTCCTTTTTTGCGGCATTGGCAATAAACCTGGCCTTTATACTCGACGATTCGGGCATATCTTTAAATACTCCCGTAACCACCAGGCGGGTTTCTCTTTGGTAAAGAATCTCTTTACCCAGCGGGTTTTCATCTCCAAAAAGCAGTTTCGAAGTACTTTCCGATATCAACACAGAATTTAAATCTGTAAATGGCTTTTCCTTGTTTCCCAGGATTAAAGGAATATCGAATACCTGGAATAGGTCCGCATCGGCAGACAGGAACTGATCCATATAATAGGATTGATTTCCAACATTAATAATGGGCTTAAAGTAGGTGCAATGCAGAATGCATGCTTTTTCTATTTCAGGGAAATTTTCCACCAACAAATCTTTCGTGCGGTAATCGATACTGCTCGATTTGAGCTTTGAATCTACCAAACGGTATATTCTATCCCCATTTTCATGATATTTATCGTAGGAATACTCATGAATCACAAACAGGCTTATGGCCAGGCAAACCGAGATGGCAAAGGAGAATCCAATGATATTTATCAATGAGAATTTTCCATTGGCCCAAAGGCTCTTTATGGCTGATTTTATATAGTATCCAATCATATTCATTTCTTTTTTGATTTATTCATACCTCAAACTCACAACAGGATTCTTTTTTGCGGCTTTCCACGATTGCCAGGTAACCGTTAGGAGTGCAATTCCTATTGAAATTCCTGCGGCAAGGAAAAAGATCCACCAACTAATTTGAGTTCTGTATGCAAAACTTTGCAACCATTGATTCATGATATACCATGCTATTGGACAAGCAATGGCAAAAGAAAGCACAACCCAGCGGATAAATGTTTTGTTGAGCATACTTACAATCTCATGAGTTTTGGCGCCATTGGCTTTTCGAATCCCAATTTCTTTGGTTCTGCTGCTTATTGAAAAAAGGGCAAGAGAATACAAACCAATGCTGGAGATTAGAATAATTAAGAGCGCAAAAGTGCTGCTGAGTTTGCTGAATTTTTTGTGTTTGGCGTATTTCAATGCGTAATACTGATCATTATTTTGCAGTTCAAAAGCCTGTTGTGGACAGTAGGTATTCCAGATAGATTTAATTTTTTGTGTTACATCAGCGCTTAATGGAGCGTTGTGTTTAATAGAGATATACTGTCCGCTTTTTTTGTAATGATAAATTAGTGGTTGAATGGGTTCATCTAAAGTTTGGTGATTAAAGTCTTCCACGACTCCAATGATCGTTCTTTTCAGTCCAAAAAACTCCTCCATCACGATCTCTTTATCGATTATTTCGGACGGCTTTTCATAACCTAGCATCAAGGCTGCTTTTTGGTTCACAATTACTGAATTGGACGGGTTTGTTGTGTTGGAATAAAAAGTTCTTCCAGCCAACAGCTTAATATTGTAGAGTTTAAAGTAATTCTCACTTACATCAATAAAATGACACTTGATTCCTTTGTCTAAGTCCACTCCAATTGGCCTGATGCCACCAATTACATTTGAATAATTTCCACCAGGAATTGATGAGGATGTAGAAACAAATGTAATTTCTGGTATTCTGCTTAGTTCTTGCATAAAAGTACTCTGTGCTTTCTGCAGATCTTTACTGGAGTTGAGCGAACTTATGGTGGCAATATTTTTAAGATTAAGCTTCTCCTGCTTTTTATCCATAAACATGATTTGTTGCAGCACAAGCAAAGTGGTAATGATAAAGATGCTTGAAACCGTGAACTGAAACACCACCAAGGCATTCCTTACTCCTAAGTAACGTTGATTTACATTGGCTTTCGCCTTGCGTTTAAATGTAAAGCTTCTTTCAAGATAAAAGGCTGGTATTAAGCCAGAAATAATTGCAATTAGATAGGTGCAAGCAATGAGAAGAAACCATTTTGAAATGGAAATTTTCGGCAAGCTAATCTGGAAAAGCTGATTCAACTCAGCACTAAGAACTTGTAGTAAAATGATCGATACAATGAGTCCTATGGTATTCAGTAATACCGAATCAAAAATACTCTCAATAAATCGTAAAGATTTTTTGTTTCCGAAAATGGCTTTCATTTCGGCTTCCATGAGTTCTTTTTTCGATTTGGCCGATGAAATATTAATGTAATTGATCCAGGCAACACATAAAATAAAGAGAGCAATGGCAATTAGAACCTTTAATGAGAACAAATTTCCGCGAACCCCTATTTCATGTCTCAACTTTGAGTTTAAATGAATATCAGTTAAAGCTTGAAGTGTGAAAACACGTTTCATTTCGTCACGCGATAATTGGTATTTTGTTACAAGCTCTTCTAACTGTTGTTCGATATGGCCGATAGAAACTGTCGGCTCTACAAGAACAAATGTATTGAATGCATTCCAGCCCCATGAATATTGAGCATCGGCATTGTGCTCAATTAATGTTGGATATGAAATCAGGCAATTGAATTGAAAATAGGAATCGGGCCTTACATCTTTAATGATCCCAACAATTCGTAATTTTACTTCTCCTTCTTCACTATTACAGGTAAACGATTCTCCAAGAACATCTTTACTTTCAAAGTGTTTTTCGGCAAAGGATTCTGTAATAACTGCAGTATTTGCTTCTTTCAAAGCTTCGGTCGGGTTTCCCAACAGAAAATCCTGATTAAAGATCTTAAAGAATGAGCTTTCGGCATAGTAAATTCCTGTTTCATTAAAAGGATTGGGAATGCCATTCTTCGTAATGTTTAGTACGCAATTAAACAAGGGGCGTATTCTTGTTGCTTCAGAAACTCCGCTGATTTCTTGTTTAATGCTTGGAGCTGTTGCCGGCGGACAACCCGCACTTCTATCTTCGAGCTTGCTATAGATACGATTGTTTTGAATCCTGTAAATGTTCTGTGAGTTGTTGTAATGCTTGTCGAAACCCAATTCGAAATGAGCTATGCCTGCTATAATGATAACGACCATAAGAGCGATTACCAGACCCAACAAACTAACTAGAACCTTCCTGTCAGAATGGAAAAATTTATTGAATTTGTATTTTAATATGCTTGTTATCATTAGGACAGATTATTTGTGATTAAGCAAACTTGTACTATTCATATCTCAAACTCTCAACAGGATTCCTCCTTGCAGCTCTCCACGACTGCCATGAAACGGTAAGCAGCGCAATGCCCATGGCAATAACTCCTGCTAAGGCAAAAATCCACCAGCTTAATTCAGTTCTGTAAGCAAAGTTTTCGAGCCATCTGTTCATGGCAAAGTATGAAATGGGGCATGAAATGACGAAGGCAATAAGCACCCAGTTGGAATAGTCTTTATTCAACATTCTCATAATCTCATGCGTTTTGGCGCCATTTACTTTTCGAAGACCAATTTCTTTTTGTTTTTGCTGCACGTAGTACAAGGCCATGGCGAACAATCCCATTACCGAAATAATAATGGTAAGCAAAGCGAAATATTTCACGATTTTACCCGTCTTTTCTTCCTTATCGTACCAGGATTGAACCGATTCGTTGAAAAAATCAATTTTTAAAGGAACGCCATTGGTGAAATTGCTATGAGCTTTTTTGATGTGCTGAATGGTTTCATAATTGTTTGCACCATTCATTTTAATGGTAAAGCTCCATGCAGCATCCTCAGGCTTAAGAATTCGAAACAGGGCTGGTCCCAGTTCACTTTTCAAATCTCTGAAATGAAAATCTTGAACAATACCATAAATTGGGTAGTTTTGGTCATTTCGTTTAAAATTGCTCGCGTTTTCTGGCAAGCCTAATTCCTTCAGACCTTTTTGGTTGATCCAACACATATTCTTTGCATATCCAACCCCGGTTTTTTGAACCGGAATATTCATCATTTTAAAGAAAGTAGTATCTACATAAAAGTACTGAAAGCTCACCTGCTTATCATTGTAGGTAAAGCAGCTATTGTTACCACCATCTAAAGGAGTACCACAAGTCAGGCAAACATGTTCTACACCTGGAATTTTTTGTAGAATTTCCTGTAGAACTCTCTGCTTTTTTGCAGGGATCTCGCATTCAAAGGTCAGCATGTTTTCCTTTTCGAAACCCAACTGATAGTTCCGCATGAAAGAGGTTTGCTTATGAATGAAAAAAGCACAGGTAATCAGGCTGATAATAATTACATATTGGAAGCAAATCATGAGTTTTGAGTAGACACTCTTTTCCTTCATGCGATACTTTCCTTTCATAACTTCAATAGGATCGAAGCTGGCAATTTTTAGGGAAGGAACAATTCCTGCCACTAAGGCTACAAGTACCATAAAAAGTATGAGCCTGGTGATATTTGCCACGTTAATTTCGTTCCACAGGTTAATATCAGTATTTAAAAGGGAATTGAATATGGTTTCGACCTGAAAGCTTAATAGGATAGCAAGTACAAGAGCTATAAAACAGACAATGATTGATTCCAATAAACTCTGCATTAGTAAGATGTGCTTTTTGCCGCCAATAAGCTTTCTAATTGCAATTTCCCGACTGCGGAATGAGGATTGTGCTACCGTTAAGTTTACGTAATTGAAAATAGAGAGTATTAAAATTAAAATCACAATTCCCGATAGAACCAAAACAAAGCGTTTGCTTTTATTTTGGGAATTATATGAAGTTGATTTACTAAAATAGGAATCCGCAATGGGCTCTACTTCCAGGCTCTTTGCGTAGCCTTGTTTAAACATCCAGTTTACTTCTTTGAATAATGTAAGAATTTCGTTAGCCTTAGCGGGAAAATGAGTGCCAGGCTTGGCCAGGATGTACAATCCGTAGGAATTACTCCCGAATGAAGTAAGAAAATTTTCAATCTCAAAAATTTCTCCCATACTTGGGAAGTGGATAAGTGCTTCGAATGATTTAAAATGTGTTTTTGTTGGGACATCCTCTATAATTCCACTCACCTCCAGATCGGCAATGTCGTTTAAAGTAACTTTTGTTCCAATTTCGGGAAGCCCACCAAACATTTTATAAGCAAATGTTTTGGTAAGAACTATGCTGTTTTTTCGGTACAAAGCGTTTTTAGAATTCCCCTTTATCATCTTAAAAGTGAAGATGTTCAGAAAGGAAGAATCAGCAAACATGAGGCTTGCTTTCAACTTTGAACTATCTCCTGATTTTAAGAATCCGTCGAAAGCTCTGGTTCTGGCATAGTTTTCAACTTCTGGAAATTTGTCCATCAAAAGAGGTCCCGATGGAGGTGCAAAGCCGCATTCTTCACCATGTGTCAATCTAAAAATTCTATCCTTTTTCTCATGAAACTGATCGGCAGAATATTCATTCTTAATGTAAATGCTTAATAGTAGAATGAACATTAAGGAAATGGAAAAACCAAAAATGGTAATGAAACTATACAGTTTGTTTTTCCAAAGGTGTAAAAGGAAGGTTTTTAAATGTTTTGATATCATGATAAAGAAATTAGAGAGTTAGGAAATAGGATTGTTAGTAGGTTTGAACTCTAAAATACCTGATCGGCAACCACACTTTCTTCGGTGACTACTTTTCCATCAAACAGGTTGATAATTCGGTGTGCATAACCCGCATCTTTGGTTGAGTGAGTTACCATGATAATGGTTGTTCCTTCGCGGTTTAGTTCTGTAAGCAGTTCCATGACTTCCTGTCCGTTTCTTGAATCGAGGTTACCGGTAGGCTCATCGGCAAGTATCAAACCCGGGTTGGAAACTACTGCACGGGCAATGGCAACACGCTGTTGCTGACCACCTGACAATTGCTGTGGATAATGTTTTGCTCGGTGACTCATGTTCATGCGATCCAAGACATTACTTACCATTTCTTTTCTCTTTTTAGAGCTGATACGCTGATATACCAATGGCATTTCCACATTTTCGGAAACATTTAGCTCATCAATCAGGTTAAAAGATTGAAATACGAAACCAATATTCCCTTTTCGCAAATCGGTACGCTGACCTTCTTTTAAATTCGCAACAGCAGTTTGCTTAAAATTGTATTCTCCTTCCGATGGATTGTCGAGTAACCCCAAAATGTTTAAAAGAGTAGATTTGCCACAACCCGAAGGTCCCATAATGGCTACAAATTCGCCTTCTTTGATGTCCAGATTCACATCGTTTAGGGCCAAAGTTTCAATTTCATCAGTTCTGAAAACTTTCGATAAATTCTTAATAGAAATCATATTCTTTGTTTTATAAATAATGGATTCATTAATTTATTGCTTAGCATTGCGAATGCTGTGCCGAAACCTGTAACAAACAGAAAGTCAACATGTAAGGTGTAGCTTGTGGCATGAGGGTGTAAAAATATTAGACAGTGTATGTCAAATATTTTGAAAAGCTGATTAATTTAGGGGAACAATCATAATAGACGAACCCGAACCTATCTTTTCTTCATGAAAAAATCGAACATCTTAATTGTCGACGACAACAGGAGTGTACAGAGTGCTCTTGACCTTTTACTATCGCCTTATTGCGCAAATCTGAAATGTTTATCATCGCCCAAAACCTTGTTTGCCGAATTGCAATCGAACGACTACGATGTGGTTTTACTGGATATGAACTTTACCGCCGGAATTAACAACGGCAATGAAGGCATTTACTGGCTGAGCCAGATTCTGGAGCAATATCCGCGTGTAAGCGTTGTAATGATTACCGCTTACGGCGATGTGGAACTGGCAGTGAAAGCAGTTCGTTTGGGAGCTACCGATTTTGTGCTGAAACCCTGGGACAACGAAAAAATGATTGCTACCGTTGATACGGCCTGCAAATTGAGTCAATCGAAAAAGGAATTGAAAAAGATGCAGCTGAAAGAAAAGCAGCTGATTGAAGAAATTAATGGAAATAGCAAAGATTTGATTGGCTCGTCGGCTACATGGGAACGTGCCATGAAAATGGTTCGAAAGGTTGCCGATACCAATGCCAATGTGCTGATTACAGGAGAGAATGGAACGGGAAAGGAGCTGATTGCCAGAGAAATTCACCGTCTGTCGAAACGATCGAATAAAGTAATGGTGAGTGTGGATATGGGCGCTGTGGCTGAAAGTTTGTTTGAAAGCGAATTGTTTGGACACAAAAAAGGCGCTTTTACCGATGCACATTCTGATAGAATGGGAAAGATTGAAGCGGCCAACAAAGGCACACTCTTTCTGGATGAGATTGGAAATTTGAGCATGCCCATGCAGGCCAAATTGTTATCGGTGCTGCAAAATCGTTTGCTTACAAAAGTGGGAGACAATTCGCAAACCAAGGTCGATTTGCGTTTGATTTGTGCAACCAATGGCAACCTGCAACAGATGGTAAGCGATGGCAAATTCAGGGAAGATCTTTTGTATCGTATCAACACCATTCATATTGAAGTGCCACCTTTGCGCGATCGGAAAGATGACATTCCGGAACTGGCCGAATTCTTTGTTCAGAAATATGCCGATAAGTATGGGAAAGATTTGAAAATTACCAGCCAGGCCATTGCAAAGCTTACAGATTATGCCTGGCCGGGAAATGTAAGAGAATTGCAACATTCGGTCGAAAAAGCGGTGATTTTATCGGATCATCCACAGCTAGCGGCCAACGATTTTGTATTCAAAAATGATGAACTAAACAATGTGAACAATTTTGGAGGAACCCTGGAAGATATGGAAGCACAGCTGATTGCTTCGGCCATTGAAAAACATGCCGGCAATCTTTCTGCCGTATCAGGCCAACTTGGAATTTCTCGTCAAACCCTCTACAATAAAATCAAGAAATATGGGCTATAAAAACTACAACCTGGCGCTTATTCTGCGAATTTCAGTTTTGTTGATCACCGCCATTTGGTGTGGGCATTCAATAGCCACAACAGCATACATTAGCATTGGATTTTCTGCTTTGTTTCTGATGGTGGAAGTCTGGGAATTGCATCGCTTCCTGAACAAAACCCACAAGCAGATCGATTTTTTTATCAAAGCCATTAAAAATGAAGATACCAGCTTGCGTTTCCCCGAAAAATCGGGCAATAAAATAATCAACGAGCTACACAGCAGTTTAAACGAGCTGAATGGCATCCTGCAACAGGTACAAACCAAATCGAGAATCAGGGAAAAGTATTTTGGTGAGATTTTGCAGAACATCTCAACCGGAGTGATGGTCTTATCGGAAAATACACACATTAGCGATGTGAATTCCGCTGCCCTCGAATTGTTGGGCTTGCCTGCGCTTACCCATATCAGTCAGCTCAACAGAATGGATACCCGATTTACAAAAGCTTTGCTTGAGATTGGCAACAAACAGAAACAGGTTTTGGAACTTTCGACACCCAAAGAGCGGGTTCAGATTAGTACTGCTTGCTCCGAAATTCGTATCGATAACGAACTGATAAAACTAATTACTTTGCAGGATATTCGCGGAGAACTGGAACGCAAAGAGGTGGATGCCTGGATCAAACTGATTCGTGTTTTGAGCCATGAAATTATGAATTCACTGGCTCCGGTTACTTCTATTGCTCAATCGCTAAAGCGGATTTGGGAAGAACAAGTGAAGGAAGATGAGGCGCAAAAGGATGACATGAATGTGGCAAAAACCATTAGCGGATTGGGGGTGATTACCGAAATGAGCGAGGCACTGATTCATTTTGTAAAATCGTACAGAATGCTGTCGAAACCACCAAAACCAATTATGGGTAAGGTAAATTCTATCGATTTTTTCGATCGCTTAAGCATTTTGCTTTCGCCGATTAAGGAGGAGTTTGCTGGCAATTTGGAAATTCAAACTCCAAAAAGATCATTCGATTTTGTTGCCGATGAACAGATGATTGTACAGGTAATTATTAACCTGGTAAAGAACGCAAAAGAAGCATTTAATGGAGAAGCTGAGCAAGGCAAAATTGTTGTGAATTGCAGTAGGAAAGGGCAAAATTGTGAAATCAATGTGCTCGATAATGGTCCGGGAATACCCGCCGAAATTGCCGATGAAATTTTCATTCCATTCTTTACTACCAAAACCAATGGCAGCGGTGTTGGCTTGAGTTATTCTCGACAAATTCTTCGTGCTCACGGCGGAAGTTTGTATTGCAGTTCAAAGCCAAAACAAACGGTGTTTAAGTTGAGATTTTAATGGAAATATGATCAGTATATGATTTGCAATTCTTATCTTTTATGTTGCTAACAATTCAAAATCTTTTTCATGTCTTCAGCTGGTCACATATTTGATATGATTCGCCGCCTAAGAGGCAACCGATCTCAACTGACCTCTAATAAGGAAGGTTTTCGCGAGAATATCCCGATTAAGGAGAAGCGCCGAACCTTTGTGCGTTTTAAAAAGATCCCCAAAGCAGAAATGGAGATCCTGAAAGAAGGAATTCGCAGCAAAGCCATGCTCGAAAAAAGAAGGTATTACATTGCCAGTTTTGTGGTGAGTGTATTATTAATTGTTGCCTTACTTCTGATTTTGAAATAATCTACAAAAGAACTCATAAATAAACCCCAATATCAATCAATAAAATGACACCCAAACAAATCCTACAAAACTGGGTTGAGGCCTTTAATGAAGGCGATGCCGACCAGATTGCAAACTTTTACCACCAGGATGCCCTAAACCACCAGGTGGCCAACGAACCTGTAAAAGGCAAAGAAGCCATTCGAAATATGTTTGCCGAAGAATTTGCTGCCGCAGATATGACCTGCATTGTAGAAAATATTTTCGAAGATGGCGATTGGGCCATATTGGAGTGGAAAGATCCACTCGGTCTGAGAGGCTGTGGTTTCTTCCAGTTTTCAGGCGACAAAATCATTCTGCAGCGAGGCTATTGGGATAAGCTTTCTTTTCTGAGGATGCAAGGTTTGCCTATTCCAAAGGAGTGATTTGATAGATGATCGAAAATTACAAGCCAGTTAGAATTTTCTATGGAAAAAAACAAAGGGCAAGCCACAAGCTCGCCCTTCACTCTATCGTGATTTTTTGCTTACAATATCAATTTAAACACCATCAAATCAGCTTTGTCTCCTAATCGGCTGGCACTAATGGCTACAGCATTGGCATCGCAGACTGCAATATCATTCAGTTCTACACCCTGCGGCAAACTGAATTCTTTTTCACTTTTCACATTGCCCAGTTCATCAATCTGCACCAGTTTTATTTTCTTATTGTAGGTGCCGGCAATCACAAAACTTTGATCGGCCAAAGTCACCACGTGCTCAGGCATGCCTTCGCCTGAAAACGCTAGTGGCGTTTCCCAAAGTTTTTTACCAAGGCAGTCGTAAGTTGCCGCATAGGCGCCATTAGCCGTCGATCCAGAAAAGAGAACTTTTTTGTTGGCATTTATGCCAATGGCAGTGGCCTGCTGATCTTCGGGCAGTACGACATCCCATTCTAAGTAACCAGCCGCATCGATGGCAAAAATCCAGTTCCCGGCTGCGGCAAAAGCATTGTTTGAAACAGTATCGCTTGCCAAAGCATACACTTTGCCTTTATTAGTATAATTACGCGACCACAGTTTTTTGCCATTGGCATTTAGCTTTACAAGGGCAGGAGTGAACAAGGAGTCTTCTGCATTTTTGGTATAGCCGGCAATTAATATGTTATTGTTGGGGTACACTATAAAATCGAGCGCTTCAGCCATGCTTACTTTCTGATTGAATACATTCTGCCCATTGGCAGCAAGCTTGTAAATCCATGCCTGCCCTGCCACACTATCAACAATGGCATTGGTAATGCCTGCCACATAAATTTCATTCTGAGCACTCACGCTCACTTTATTTACAATATCATCGAAGGGATTTCCCAAAATCTTATTCCAGAGCATTTTTCCATTGGCATCCAGACCTAAAATCCAGGAGTCGTACATTTCTCTTTCGGCTTTTGGAGTGGCCGAAACCACCACAAGTTCTCCATTGGGGCGTGTGGCAATTCCACCCCCAAAATCCTTGAACTCCTGATTGTCAAATCCTTTAGCAAATTGGTAATTTTCCCCTGGAAAATCTGCCAGCATCTCTTCTCCCAAAATGCTGGCTTTCAAATTAAAAATATCAATGTATTGTTCTCCTTCGGGATATAAAGACACAAATTTGTTGTAAGCCTCCAAACTTTTTACACTTTTGGCCCATTCAAAAAGCAATTTCTTCTTTAAGATTTTAGCTGCTGATATTTTCGAAGAATTGGGAAAGTCTGCCATAAAATTCTCGATGGCCTCAAGTGTCTTTTGTGCAGATGCCTCCTTAAAGGCCAATTCTGCCATGCGTTTCTTTACCGCATTTACTTGTTGTGCTTCAGGGTAATTGGTCACAAAAATGCGCAAATCGTTTAATGTGCCTTTACTAATCGCATGCTGATAAGCCAGGTCGTTTCGCATTTTAGTTGCAATACTAACTTGAGCCGATTCAGGATAATCTTTTAAAAACTGATCAAGAGCCTCAACAGAATTTTGCGTCTCTGCTTCACGAAATTTAATGTAGCTTAATATGTGCGACACATTGGTGTAGTATTTCGATTCTGGAAATTCTTTTAAAAATCTCTTTGCATGATCGGCATTGTTCTCCTCCCTCACAAACTTGATTAACTTCTCCTCGAGATATTGATATTCCCAGTCCATGTTTTTAGCTATGGGCCTGTTTTTGCGCTTCTTATCTTGTCTCGTAAACAATTCATTTAAAACTTCTTTGTCTTCTTCAGAAAACTGAGGTTTTGCCTCATATACCTTCTGAAAATATTGTAAGGCATAAAAGTAATCTTTACCAGAATATTGATCGAAAGCGTAAACTGCGGCCATTCCAATATTTGCCATTGGTGATTCAGGCTCTTTTGCCAATACTTTCTCAAAATTAGCTTTGGCCTTGGCAAACTCACTGTCAATATCAGCTTTAGCCCGGGCTTCCATGCCTTTAAATAAAGAATTATTGTATATCCTTTTCGGATTTTGTGCCAAACCAAGCAATGATACTAGCATGAAAAGGATGAGTATATTTATTTTTCTTGAAATCATAAGTAGGGGCTTATTTTTTTAAGACTAAAAATTCTACACGACGATTTTTCGATCGTCCTTCAACACTTTGATTTGTATCGATGGGCCTTGAATCTCCATAACCAGCGGCTTTCATTCTGTTGGCATCGATTCCTTTGTCAGCAAGGTATTTTACCACCGCCTCGGCACGTCGCTGACTTAAACCCTCATTCAATTCATCTGAGCCTACATTATCGGTATGTCCGCTAATCTGAATCTGACTCACAATTCCTTCTTGTAAGAAATTAACAACCTTGTCGAGTTCTTCAAAAGAGGTTGGTAGAAGTGTACTTTTATTGGTTTCAAAAAAGATATTGTCTAAAACAAGTGCAGCTCCTTCTTCAATTTTTCGTAGCTCTTCGCTAAATAAATCTTTGGGCAATTCGGGCTCAATAAAAGTTATGCTTCCATGCGAGTGGCAATTGTTTTGGTCACTTACGTGATAGGTATATGTACCTGCTTCCAGATTGCTAAGTTTTGTGCTGTTTTTTATTCCATTGCTCCAATCGATATTATACGGAGGCTGCCCGCCTGATATGCCTAAGCTAATCACACCATCGTTTATAATTTTGCTGATTTGGCCTGTTACAGGATTTTTACCTCCTGTATATGAAGAGTCAATCACTACGGTTTCCAAGCCTTTGGGAACACATGCGCATGAGGTGCAATCAACTAAAGGACGAATCTCAAAATCGTCGAAAAAGTAGTAAGCGTAAGATTTGCCTTTTTTGTTTTTGGTATCACGACCGGTAACTACATAGTTGGTGTTTTCATAGTTCTTAAAGTTTCCTACAATAAAGTACTCCTCGTAACCTTGGGCAGTATATATCATACAGAACTGAACCCATTCTTCCGTATTATCAAGAAAAAGGCCTGCCTTATTGCTTAAGTGAGCTTTAAAATTTAAATGGCTTTTGTTGCCATTCGCGATTTTCGTTTCAGAAAAATGCATGCCCAACTGATCAACCGCAAACTTACTTCCCGATGCCAGTTTGTACCAAAATGAAACGCAATATTTCTGACCTTCAATCATCGGACTGCTTAAAGTGCCCTGAAAATATTCCCTGAAGTTTCGATTGCTCCCACTAAGAATGGCTCCCATGTAGCCTTTGCCTGATTTGGCTTTGCTATAGCCTGCAAAATTATCGGGCACGCCCACTTCTCCAGAACTACATTCGTTAAAATAATCGGGAGTGGTAAATGATGGATAGGTCCAATTCGGAATCAGCTTGTGAGTCTTATCCATAAAAGTGTAGCTTTCGGGGCATTCTTCATACTCTTCAAAGCTGGGATTAAGCACCATATTTTCCACTTGGGCATAGCTTCCAAAGCAGGTAAAAACAGCACTCAATACAATGAGATACTTTAGGTAGATGTTCTTCATTATAAGTAAAGTTATAGTTAAGCGATCGCTCTCCAATAATAAAAATCAAAATCTCAATTGCTCAATATTTATTGCTATTACAGGAGGTTTGTCAATAAAGAAAATAGGAGGATATGGATTGTTTTAAAGGATTCAAAACGAAATGAATGCTCCTAAATTCATCCGATCATTTCAAATGTATTAACAAAACATATTCAAAACAAGATTATTAAGGATATTTCTCTGCTTTTCCAATTGTGAATACAAGAAGCTCTGCAAGACTATAATTTATTTACGATTTCAACTCAATAACCAATTCATGCTTTAAACCTTCCAATCTAAATTTATTCTAAATACAAACTGCATAAAACGATGAGATTATCTTTATATCCGAAAATGCGCTATATCGTTTTAAAAATGGGGTATTCAGAGTTTATTATCTTAAACTATTAATTAATACACATCTAGATATCTAAACATAACGGGAGTCATAGAGGCCTATAATTCATATATTTATTAGATCTATTGAAAGCTAGACTCAATAATAAATCTATGAAACGTCCGTGATTCAAGGATCGATCAAGCTACTACAATGACATGATCCTTCATCATCGGAATGTTCCATCTGCAAAAAAGAAAACCTAAAAGTCACAGATGAACATGGCGAACAAAAACGACAAGTCGAGAAGAAGATTCCTGCAAAAATTGGGTATTGCAGGAGCGAGTACCGTTGCCGGATCGGCCTTGCTATTGCAGGGGTGTAGCGATTCAAACCAAGCCAGCGGTAACAAAGTAAAAGTACTTACTGCCGATAACAAATTGGTAGAAGTAGACGTAGCCCACCTAAAACCTGGAGATAAAATTCAGGATTTATCGTACCTACAGAAAAGAGGTCGCGAAGGAATTCCGGGAAAGAAATTTGTAATGGTTGTTGATTTGGCCAAGTGTAAAAATGCCCGCAAGTGCATGAAAGCCTGCCAGAGCGCACACCAGCTAAAACCCGAAATGCACCACCTTAATGTTCTGGAAATGGAAGATCCGGTAAAGAAAACCTCTTACTGGATGCCGAAAACATGTCAGCATTGCGATAACCCACCTTGTGTATCGGTATGCCCGGTTGATGCAACTTTCAAGCGTCAGGATGGAATCGTATTAATCGACAACGAGCGTTGTATAGGTTGTAGATTCTGTGTGGCAGCCTGCCCGTACTCGGCTCGTACCTTTAACTGGACAGAACCTAAGAATTCCGATAAAATGGCTGATGTTACTTACGATATGGAACTGAATGTTCCACAGAAGAAAGGTACCGTTACCAAGTGTGCATTTTCTGCCGATCAGTTAAGATATGGGAAACTTCCTTATTGTGTATCGGCATGTCCAAATGGGGTATACTATTTTGGCGATCAGAACGAAGATTTGGTTACCAATGGAACCACAAAGAAAACTGTGCGCCTAAGTCACTTACTGGAAGAGAATGCGGCCTATACGCTTATGCCCGAACTGGGAACAAAACCTAGCGTTTACTATTTGCCTCCAAGAGAGAGTGAGGGATAAATCAATTAATAAGTAGTAATGAACAATTAAGGATACAATTGCTCATTGACTAATACCCACTTACTAATTACTAATAACATGAATGAAACAATAGCAAAAGAACACCTGAGCGAGGAGCAAATTGATCAGGATCTTTTAAAAAATGTGAACTGGGGAGGCAAATTTAAGCTATGGATGGGCTTTCTTACAGTGTCACTTATAATCTGCTTGTATTACTATTACCAACAATTGCAAAACGGATTGGGCGTTACAGGTCTTCACGACTATGTATCCTGGGGAATCTATATTTCCAACTTTGTTTTCTTTGTTGCCACTTCTCTTATCGGGATGTTGGTTTCATCGGTACTCGGAATGATGAAGGTAGACTGGGTAAGACCCGTTTCCAGAATTGCCGAGTTGGTAGCTGTTGCCTTCGCCATGGTAGCAGGTTTAATTATCATTACCGATATGGGTCGCCCCGATCGTCTGTTGAACGTTTTTATACATGGTAGAGTACAATCGCCAATTGTTTGGGATATCGCTGTGGTGGTAACCTATGTGGCCATTAGTGCTTTACTGCTTTATATTCCAATGTTGCCCGATATTGCGCTTTGTCGCGATAAGCTGAATAATGTTCCAAAATGGCAGCAAAAAATGTATCAGCGCTTGTCATTGGGCTGGAACAACACTGCAAAGCAATTCCGTTTGATGAATCGCTACACACGCATGCTTCTAATCTTGATTATTCCAATTGCACTGTCCATTCATACCGTAACTTCATGGTTGTTTGCAATGACCTTGCGATCGGGTTGGGATTCTCCAATTTTTGGTCCTTATTTCGTATCGGGAGCATTCGTAGCAGGTTGTGCAGCCGTAATTATTGCCATGTATTTTTTCCGCAGTAACTATAAACTTAAAGATTATATCACCAGCGATCATTTCGACCGTATGGGTAAACTATTGGTTTTGGTTGCCCTTGTGTATGTATATTTCAATATCAATGAAATTATCGTTCCCGGATATAAAGCCAATACCGCCGATGCAAAGCATGTACACGAAATGCTTTATGGACACGATTCTGTAATGTTCTGGCTGGTTCAGTTGGGCGGCTTGGTTATCCCTTTCCTACTGATATTGTTCAGACCAATGCGAAAGCCACTGCCATTAACCATTATTGCGGTAATTATTTTGGCCGGAGCTTGGTTCAAGAGAGTATTGATTGTAGTTCCTACACAGTTGGCACCTTACTATCCAATTCAAAATGTTCCTGAAGCTTGGAGCGGATATTCACCAACTACACCAGAAATTGCCATTACCATTGCATCATTTATTTTGGTATTGATGATTATTACCGTACTGGCAAAATTATTCCCAGTTGTTCCAATTTGGGAAGTGAAAGAGGAAATGAACCACAATAACAACAAGTAAGATGAAGAACAATAAAAGATATAAACTGATCATTCTGTTCTGCCTTTGCTTTTTGGCTGTGGCGAATGTGAATGCACAAAGCGATTGGCAAGTACCTGCCAAAGATAACGAGAACCTAAGCCCTTTCCTTTTCGATGATGATATGATACTGGAGGGGCGAGTTGCCTACGAAAACTCCTGTACATCATGTCACGGAACACCTGGACAGGACGATTTTACCCCAATGTCTCCACCTCCGGGCGATCCGGCAGCTGAGCAGTTTCAGGCTCAAAGCGACGGCTCCTTGTTCTATAAAATTAAAATGGGCCGTGCAAGCATGCCAAAATTCGAAGATGCTTTCGCAGATGACGAGTTGTGGAACATTGTAGCCTACATTCGAAGCTTTAATGAAAACTACAAACAGCAATTGCCAAATATGGAAGGTGTTGAAATTCCTGTATATGCAATGAAGCTAAGTTTCGATCAGAATGTAGACAAACTGGTGGTTAAAGTACTGGCCGAGGAACTACCACAAGCCGAAGTAAGCGTAAGCGCCTATGTAATGGGAACTTTTGGGAAACATTTATTGGGCAAGGCACAAACCAATGAATTGGGAATTGCCTATGTAGATGTGGACCCTGCACTTCCTGGTGATGCAGAAGGAAAAGTAAATGTACTGGTAAAAGCTACCAAAGAGTTTGCAAGAGCAAAAGTTCAGCAAGATCTAGCCATAGCAATGCCAACAGAGATTCATTCAGCCATCGAAGGACGTCACATTTGGAGTACAGACAGAATGGCTCCTATCTGGTTAAAAATCACATTTTTCGTTTCGGTGTTTGGAGTGTGGTTTGCACTTCTGTTTATCGTGTTCGGATTGAGAAACATTAAAAGAGCACGAGAAGAATCATAAATAGAAGAGGCTTAAGTAATAATTGTAGAAAATAAAAAAATCAAAATATATGAAACTTGCAAGGCGTGATTTTTTAAAGAGTTCGGCAGCAATCGCCGCTGCAACCGCAGTTGGAGTTGCTGTACCTGAAACTCTGAAAGCAGAAGCTCGCGAAGCCGAAAGTGGCTGGACATGGGATAAGGCTGTATGTCGTTTCTGTGGAACAGGTTGTGGTATCATGATTGCCACAAAAGATGATAAAATACTTGCTGTAAAAGGTGATCCACTGGCTCCTGTAAACCGTGGGTTGAACTGTATCAAAGGATATTTTAATGCAAAAATAATGTACGGTGCCGACCGTCTGAAAAAACCTTTACTTCGTGTCGACGAGAATGGAAACTTTAGTAAAAACGGAAAGTTTAAAGCAATAAGCTGGGAACGTGCTTTCGACGAAATGGAAAAGCACATGAAATCGGCGATGCAGGAATTGGGACCAACCGGAATCGGAATTTTTAGCTCAGGCCAGTACACCATTATGGAAGGTTATGCAGCATCAAAATTGATGAAGGCAGGTTTCCGTTCTCACAATATCGACCCAAATGCCCGCCATTGTATGGCATCGGCCGTAGTGGCATTTATACAGGCCTTTGGTATCGATGAGCCAGCAGGAAACTACGACGATATGGAAATTACCGATACCGTTGTAACCTGGGGGGCAAATATGGCCGAGATGCACCCGATCCTTTGGTCGAGAATTACCGAAAATAAATTAAGTAATCCAGATAGAACCAAGGTGGTGAACCTTTCCACTTATACCAATCGTACTTCCGATTTGGCTGATATCGAAATCATCTTCAAACCAAATACCGATTTGGCAATCTGGAACTACATTGCTCACGAAATTGTATACAATCAGCCAGAGGCAATCGATTGGGATTTTGTAAAGAAATATACCGTGTTTGCAACAGGTTTTGTGGATATAGGCTATGGAATGCGTACGCCTGATCATCCAAAATTCACCGATAAGGAAAAAGAAACCGTAAAGCACGAAGTAGCTAAGAAGCTGACTGCTGATGAAGGAAAAGCTTTAGCATACCTTGGTTACAAGGAAGGTGATATGATGGAAATGAAACATCGTAACAAGGCTGTGAATCACTGGATTATTCAGTACGAGGAGTTTAAGAAAGCATTAAAGCCTTACGATTTGGATTATGTAGCCAGCGTTTCTAAAGGTGACCCTGAAGAATCGATGGAAGACTACAAGAAGAAACTAAAAGCTTTGGCTGATTTATATATTGAAGAAGGACGAAAGGTTTGTTCCTACTGGACCATGGGATTCAATCAGCATACAAGGGGTTCATGGGTAAACGAGCAAGCCTATATGGTTCACCTTTTACTGGGAAAACAATCGAAGCCGGGTGATGGTGCCTTTAGTTTAACAGGCCAGCCATCGGCATGTGGAACTGCTCGCGAGGTAGGTACATTTGCACATCGCCTGCCAGCTGATATGGTTGTTGCCAATGCAAAACACCGTGAAATATCCGAGAAATTGTGGAAAGTTCCTGCAGGAACCATTAATCCAAAAGTGGGTAGTCATTTAATGAAAATCCACCGCGATATTGAGGATGGAAAAATCAAATTTGCATGGATCAATGTTTGTAATCCATATATGAATACTGCCAATGCCAACCACTGGATTCGTGCAGCACGTGAAATGGATAACTTTATTGTTTGTTCCGATGCTTACCCTGGCATTTCGGCCAAAGTTTCCGATTTGATTTTGCCTTCGGCAATGATTTACGAAAAGTGGGGCGCATATGGAAATGCAGAGCGCAGAACCCAGCACTGGAAACAGCAGGTAACGCCAGTAGGTGAAGCAATGCCTGATGTGTGGCAATTTGTAGAACTCGCCAAGCGATTCAAGCTAAGCGAAGTTTGGGGAGCACAAAAAGTTCCTGGTTTAAAGGATGGACTTCCTGATGTTTTAGAAGGCGCAAAAGCAATGGGTTATTCACCTGATGATACCCTTTACGATGTCTTGTTTGCCAACGAAGATGCCAAGAAGTATGCTTGGCCAGATCCAATTGGAGAAGGCAGAATCAACACCGAAGCAGCAGGTGATAAGCGTAAGGTAAAAGGATCTGATGGAAAACCATTTGAAGGATATGGATTCTTTATCCACAAATACATTTGGGAAGAATACCGCCAGTTTGGTATTGGAAATGGTCACGATTTGGCCGACTTTGACACCTACCACCACTGTCGTGGATTAAAGTGGCCTGTTGTTGATGGAAAAGAAACCTTATGGCGTTTCAACTCAGAATATGATGTGTATGCCAAAAAAGCAGGAGTTGGACCATTTGCATTCTACGGAAAAGCATTGAAGAAAATGCCACAGGGATCCATTTCAAAACCTGATATGTCTAAACCAAAAATCGATCTGGCAAACAAAGCAAAGATCTTCTTCAGACCATATATGGAAGCACCAGAGGTGCCAGATAAAGAGTATCCATACTGGATGTGTACAGGTCGTGTATTGGAGCACTGGCATTCGGGAACCATGACCATGCGTGTACCAGAGTTGTACCGAGCAGTTCCGGAAGCTCTTTGTTACATTCACCCAAAAGATGCTGCTGAGCAAGGCCTGGTAGAAGGCGATTTAGTTTGGGTAGAATCCAGACGTGGACGCATTAAAGCTCACATCGAAACACGTGGAAGAAATCGTGTGCCAAGAGGTCTGATTTATATCCCTTGGTTCGATGAGAAGGTATTTGTAAACAAACTTTGTTTGGATGCCACTTGTCCGATGTCGAAAGAGACAGACTTTAAGAAGTGTGCAGTGAAAATAAGCAAAGCGTAAACAAGATATGAGAAGTGAGATATGAGAATATCTCCTGTCTCACTTCTATAAACTCATATCTATGAAAGAAGAATCTATGGCCACAAGAAGAAAAGTGATTCAAAGAATGCTGGAAGGAGCTGTATTTATGGGCGGTGGAGGCTTGCTTTGGGGGAAATCCGTGAACGCAAGCACCAAGGCCGATTATGTCCTGCGTCCTCCAGGAGCTTTGAAAGAAAAACAATTTCTGAAAGCTTGTATCAAGTGTGGGCAATGTGTTGAAGCATGTCCCTACGATACCTTAAAGCTGGCAGAACCTGGCGATGGTATTGCGAATGGAACACCTTTTTTCGAACCCAGAACAATTCCTTGTTACCTCTGCACCGATATGCCCTGTACCGATTCTTGTCCGTCGGGTGCTTTAGATTTAAAAGCACTTACCAAAGAAGATGAAAAGGCAGATATCCTTAATTCGAGAATGGGATTGGCAGTGATTCATAAAGAATCCTGCCTGGCCTATTGGGGAATTCGTTGCGAGGCTTGTTATCGAGCTTGTCCTTTGGTTGATAAAGCCATTACCCTCGATTATGAAGTAAACGAAAGAACCGGTAAACATGCCAAACTGCTTCCAATTGTGCATTCCGATGTTTGCACAGGTTGCGGCGTATGCGAACAGGCTTGTGTAGCCGAAAAAGCTGCCATTTTCGTATTGCCTCTCGATAAATCAACAGGAGAAGTGGGCGACCATTACATCAAGAGCTGGGAGAAAAAAGATGAACAACGAATCAATGAGGATGTTGAAAAAGCAGATGACGATAAGGATGTAAAATCTGCCATCGACTACTTAAATGATGATGATTTAATTGATGACTAAATAAAAAGCTGATGAAAAATATGAAGTTTTTACTACTAAGGCGAATCATTCAGCTTTCCATTCTCTTCCTTTTTGTTGGAGGAAACTATTTTGGATGGGAATTGCTGCGAGGCAATTACAGTTCAGCCATCATTGCAGATTCATTGCATTTGAGCGATCCTTATGCGGTGCTCCAGATTTTAGTGTCTGGTTTCCTTGCATCGAGTTCGGTTTTATTTGGAGCATTACTCATCTTCCTGATCTATGTATTAATAGGAGGAAGAATGTTCTGTTCCTGGATTTGTCCGATGAACATCATTTCTGATATTGCATTTCGCTTGCGCAGAATCTTAAAGATTGAAAGTGATTCGAAAGTCTCTCTTTCAAGAAATTTGAGGTATTACATTCTAGCTTTAAGCCTGATTGTGTCGGCAATTTTTGGTTTGGCTGCCTTCGAAATAATCAGTCCGATATCCATGCTTCACAGGGCCATTGTATTTGGTTCGGGAGCCGGATGGGCAATTGTTGCAGTGGTTTTCCTGGTCGACCTGTTCATCTTAAAAGCAGGTTGGTGCGGACACATTTGTCCGTTGGGAGGTTTTTATTCTCTTGTGGGAAAACAAGCTGTAATTAAGGTGAAACACAACAAAGAAAAATGTACTAATTGTATGGACTGTTTCGATGTATGTGTGGAAGAACCTGTACTGTCTATCGTAGGAAAGAAAAGCGATTATATTCGTGGCGGAGCTTGTACCAACTGCGGAAGATGCATAGAAGTATGTAAGGATGATGCCATGAAATATTCGCTAAAATTCGATCTTAAAAAATAATGTATAAGCTAAACTTCAGGATTATAAAAATAAAATCTAAAAACATGAAATATCAATATCTAGCCCTAATTGCTTTGTTCTTTTTAGTAGCCTGTAATCAGGCAAAAGAGACAACAATTGATGAAGATCAGTTGGGTTTTATTGATGCAGATTTGCATTCGGATGAAACCAATTTTAAAATGAAGGCCAATTTTAATGAAGAAAAACCAGAGGTAGGAGTAACCATAGAACGCTCATTTGAAAATGCGCCACCTATGATTCCACATACAACCGCTGGCTTTTTCCCAATTAAAATGGACAATAACATTTGTTTGAGCTGTCACATGCCCGATAAAGTGGAAGAGTCGGGAGCACGTGAAATTTCGAAAACCCATTTTCAAAGCTGGCGTCCGCAAATGGATGTGAAAGATGGCGTGTATTCAAATCCAAAAGAAGACAATAAGGTATTTGTAAAAGAGGTGAAAGATTTAAATATGGCTTATTTTAATTGTTCGCAATGCCATGCACCTCAGGCTGAAGTTACCATTGATATCGAAAACCTGTTTACCGTTGAATTCAGGGAAGAATTTGGGATCAAAGAATCCAATTTGCAGGATAATATTGGAGACGGAGTAAATAACTAATAATTGGCATTTGGCTGTTGGTGAGTTGTAAAAATCCAACAGCCAAAGTAGTATGATGTAGATTTTTTTAGATGAAAATTTCTACAAACTTTGTAAGCACTCAAAAGGAGGAATAAGATGAATATATCCAGTGTAGTAGTTCGTGTATTGCCAGAGAATACCGAACATTTGGTAGGCAAACTTAAAGAGAGTGATTTGTGCGATTACCATTTGCATGATGAGGGGAAAATAATTGTCACAATCGAAGGAGAAGGAATCAGTGAAGAAATTGCCAAATTAAAGCAGATTCAGGCCATGAAAAATGTGCTTTCTGCCGATATGATGTATTCCTATTCCGAGGATGAATTGGATCAGGAGAGAGATAAAATTGATCAATCAGACGGCATCAAACCCTGGCTCAATGATAACAGCAAAGATGCCGGTATCATTTCCTATGCTGGAGACCTGAAAAAGAAAAAACTATAAATTGAAAGGCTACCTTAGGTGGCCTTTTTTATTGAATATGTGATTGTTATATGAATTTTAATGGTGTGCTTTCACAAATCAAAGCCAACCTTCTCCGACGAAGCAATTACAAAGGTAGAATTGAAACGAGTTAGAAATTCAAATTTCGAAAGTTTCTCCTGGATAAAATATTGAAACTCGTTCATATCCTTCACCATAATCTTAAGCATGGCATCAAAATTACCCGAAGTGTAGTAAAACTCCATCACTTCGGGTAAGGCCAAAGCTTCTTCACGAAAAGAATCAACCACATCCCTGGTGTGTTTGGTGAGCAATATGGAGATAAAAACCGTCATGCTTCGGTCTATTTTTTCAGGATCGAGCATGGCAACATAGTTCTTGATAATTCCACTTCTTTCCAATTTTTTTACCCGCTCATAAACTGGTGTGTTACTCAGGTGTAACTTCTCAGCTAACTCCTTGATGGTGATTCTACAATCCTGCTGCAGCAGTTCCAAAATTTTACGATCTGTTCTGTCGAGATTTTCCATAAGAGAAAATTTTTCTATTGATATGCCTTTTTTGCGCTTTTGTAAAGATATAAATTCTAAGTAAATGTATTTCTTCTAGATTAGTTTTCTGTATTTATTTTAAATACTAGTAAATCATTTGGCTCTTAGGTATTTTTACAAGACTATATTACGCCAATGTTCAACTAAGAATTAACAATTAAGAATAAATCATGATTTGGTTCTTGATTTTTAGTTTCTCCCCAAAAGGGAAAAAAGCCGTAGTAAAAGGTGTAATTTTTAGTAAAAGAAAAAACAAACACTAAATAAATAATGAAAGAAATCAGATGGCATGGACGAGGAGGTCAGGGAGGATTTACTGCTTCTCGTTTGTTAGGAATTGCTGCCAGTGTTCATGGCGGAAAGCACGCTTTGGCTTTTCCATCTTTTGGACCTGAGCGTAGAGGTGCGCCAGTATTGGCATTCACTAAAATTGATGAAACCAAAATTCATGATCGCAGCGAGGTGCAGGAAAGCGACTTTGTAGTGGTAATGGATGAAACTTTAATTGTTCCAGGATTCGAGAAAGGAATTAAACCGGGCGCTTGTGTGTTGATTAATACCCAGGATGTAAGTCAGTACGCAGAACAGCTAAAAGACTTCGAATTGAAAGGGATCGATGCCACTTCTTTAGCGATGGAAGTATTGGGAAGACCCATTACCAATACAGCAATGTATGGAGCTTTGGCAGCTGCATCGGGTTTGGTTAGTAAGGAAGCTGCAATTGCCAGTATTCATACCGAAATGAAGCCGAAACTTGCCCAACTAAATGAGCAGATTGTAGAAAAAGCATTTGAACTAATGAACAATTAAGAACTGATTACAATGAGTCGTCCTAAACATACGGAATACCAAATTCCTCAACACATAAACGATTACCCAACCGGGCCTCAGTACGATGCTGGATTTCTTCCTGAAAAGAATGCAGGTTGGAGAACTTTCAAGCCTGTAGTAAATCACGACGAATGTATTTACTGCTTGCGTTGCTATTTGCTTTGTCCTGATGGAACCATCATGAAAGACAATGGCAAAATTAAAATTGACATGGACTATTGCAAGGGATGTGGCGTTTGTGCCCACGAGTGCCCGAAAGATGCAATTGCAATGGAAAAAGAGTAAGTAAAGCTGAAAGTGGTGAGCCATAAAGGTGTTGATTTAAACAGTTTTTGGCAAACAGAATTAAGAAACAATCGAAATGAAAAATAATAAGGTTTTTATATCAGGTGATGAGGCAGTAGCCCAGGGCGTGAGATTATCTCGTCCTCATGTTGTAGCTGCATACCCAATTACCCCGCAAACCATCACAGTTGAACGTTTGTCCGAAATGGTAGAGGCAGGCGAGATGGATGCGGAATATATGCACGTAGAGTCTGAGCACTCTGCAATCTCTGCTACCATGGGTGCCAGCGCAGTTGGCGCCAGAACTTTTACAGCATCTTCATCGCAAGGTTTGTTGTACATGGCCGAAGGTTTACACTATTGTAGTGGCGGACGTTGGCCTGTAGTGATGATGAATGCCAACCGTTCAGTTGCTTTGCCATGGAGTATTTATGGCGATCAGAGAGATTCACTTTCTCTTTTAGATTCGGGTTGGATTCAAGTATATGTTGAAGATGCGCAGGAAGCATTGGATATGATCATTCAGGCCTATAAAATTGCGGAGCACAAAGATGTATTAACACCAATGATGGTAAACTTGGATGGCTTTATCCTGACTCATACTTACGAATTGGTAGAGATTCCTGATCAGGAAATGGTAGATCATTTCTTGCCAGCTTTCGAAACGCCAAACAAAATGTCTTTTGAGAATCCTAAAAATTTAGGTTTCAGTTCTCGTCCTGATGACAATACCGAATTTAAATATCAGCAAAACGAAGCCATGTTTAATGCCATTGATGTAATTCACAAAACCGATAAGGATTTTGCGGATATGTTTGGCAGAAAATACCACGGTATGGTGGAAGAGTACATGTGCGAAGATGCAGATGTAGTATTGGTAGCATTAGGAAGTGTTTGCGGTACGGTTCGTGTTGTAATCGACAAAATGCGTGCAGAAGGCAAAAAAGTTGGATTGTTAAAAATTCGCTACATGCGCCCATTCCCGGTTGAGGAAGTGAAAGATTTGGCAAAAAGAGTGAAAGCAATTGGAGTAATAGACAAAGACATTTCCTTTGGTTACGAAGGAACAGTATACACCAATGTGAACTCAGCCATTTCGCAAATCGATAAATATGTATTCAAGAGCAATTTTGTTGGCGGTTTAGGTGGTCGTGATATCACCAAAGCTGAAATCGAAGACATGTATAACAAGTTATACGCAGGACTTGAAAACAAGAGTGAAGAAACAGTGGAATTTTTCAGCCTAAATGTAGAAAGCAATGACTAAAGTATTAGATATCCCAAAAGTGAATGCAAAAAACATGACCGAAAAGGAATTTTTCTACGGTCATAAAGCTTGTGCCGGATGTGGCGGTAGTATTGCTGTACGTTTGGCTTTAAAAGTATTGGGCGAGCGAACTTATTCAGCTCTGCCAGCAGGATGTATGTCGGCAGTAGGATTCATTTATCCTCAAATGGCATTCAACTCCAATGCAATTATTACAACTTTCCCGGGTTCGGCTAGTATGGCCGCAGGTATTGCTGCTGGAGCGAAAGCTTTGGGACAAGAAGATTTCAAAACCGTAGTGTTTGCCGGCGACGGTGGAACAGCCGACATTGGTTTTCAGGCGCTATCGGGAATGATAGACCGTAACGACGATGTATTGTATATCTGTTACGATAACGAAGCCTATATGAATACCGGAATCCAAAAAAGTGGATTAACGCCTTATGGAACCAAAACAACTACTACTCCAGCAGGTCAGAATATCCCGGGAACGGTAACTCATAAGAAAAATTTGTTTGAGATTATTGCTGCCCACGATATTCAGTATGCTGCCACCGCTAGTATTGGTTATCCTCAGGATTTTCTGAATAAGGTAAACAAAGCCAAGCATGTAAAAGGAGCTTCTTTTATTCATGTGTATGCATCATGTCCAACAGGATGGGGAACACCAACCGAAACTTCGGTGGAAATTGCAAAGGATGCAGTGGATTGTGGTTTGATTTTTCTTGCAGAATACGAAGATGGTGAATACAAATTGAATCGTAATCCGAAGGAGTTCAGGTCGGTAGAAGACTATCTGAAAAAACAAGGAAGATTCAAGCACATGAGCGATGCAGATATTCAATGCGTAATTGAGAACCGCGATAAGAAGTGGGAAAGAATGCGTAAAAATTGGCTGTAAGCAATTGGCTGAAACAATAAACAAAACCAAAACAACAATAAACTAAATAACATGATCAGTGATTTAAAAGGAACTTTTTCCCAAATCAGTAACAACAACAAGCGATCGGCAATTCGCGAAATTCTGAAATTGACTCAAAATCCTGAGATCATTTCATTCGCAGGAGGTTTACCAGCACCAGAATCATTTCCTGTAGATGCTTTAGATAGTATTGTTTCGGATATGTTGCGCGAAGAAGGTGCAGCAGTTCTTCAGTACGATGCAACCGAGGGAGTTACCGAATTAAGAGAATTACTTGTTCAAAAGTATCAGAACGAGGGAGTACAGTGTTCACTTGAGAATATGATTGTAACCACCGGATCGCAACAAGGTTTGGATTTGGTAGGAAAAGTTTTTGTAAACCAGGGTGATGTAGTTATCTGTGGTTTGCCTTCGTATTTGGGCGGTATCAGTGCTTTCCAGGCTTATGGAGCCAAAATGGAAGGTGTACCAATGGATGAGTATGGTATGAGTGCTGAGCTTCTGGAAGCCAAATTGGTTGAGTTGAGAGATCAGGGCATCAAACCGAAATTCATTTACATTATTCCTGATTTTCAAAACCCAACAGGAATTACCATGCCTGAATCTCGTCGTCTGGAAATTATTGCTTTGGCACACAAATACGATGTGCTGATTGTTGAAGATTGTCCGTACCGTGAAGTAAGATTCGATGGAGAACCACAAAGGTTGATGTACGATTTGGATCAGGATGATCATGTAATCACTTTAGGTACTTTCTCGAAAATTTTTGCTCCGGGATTCCGCATTGGCTGGATTCTTGGACCAAAAGATGTGAATGATAAAATTGTGGTGGCCAAACAATCGTCTGATTTGTGTACCCCAACTTTTGTTCAGAAAATAGCAATTCGCTACATGCAATCTGGTGTTTTCGAAGAAAATCTGCAAAAAACCATCGATTTGTATCACCAGCGCAGAGATGTGATGTTGGCCGAAATGGAAAAACACATGCCTGATTGTGTGAAATGGACGCATCCAGAAGGAGGAATGTTCCTGTTCATCACTCTTCCTGAAGATATGGATGCAATGGAGCTCTTCCACAAAGCCATTGAAAAGAAAGTGGCTTTCGTAACAGGTAATGTATTCTATTGCGATGGAGGAGGTAGCAATACCATGCGTTTGAACTTCTCTTATGTGAACAACGAGAAGGCCATTGCAGGAATTCAACGCCTGGCTGAAATTATCGAAGCAGAAGTGGCGGTTGAGACTTGCTAATCGATTAAGAAAAATAAAATATGATCAGACACTGATGGATGTTGATATTCTATCAGTGTCTGGTATAAAATTTTATTTTAAGTTACACAAAGGCTTAATTTAGAGTTATTTTAAGTACATAATAATAGGAAAAGTAATGTAAAAATAATAGTTTAAAGCACTATATTTTTACTAATCCCTATTGAATTATGAAAAAGCATTTTATCGTACTTTTCGTACTGCTAAGTCTACTCACATTCTCGTCTTTTGCTCAAGGCGATTTTAGAATAGGTTATATTGTAACTTCCAATGGAGACACCATAAAAGGTGAGATTGCATATACCTTAAAATCGAAAAATTACAAGTCCTGTACGTTTAAGCAAGGTGAAAGTATCACCAAGTACTCACCTGCTGAATTAAAGATATATTCCATAGATGGAATCAGGGCATTTGCCAGTGGTATAGTTCCTGATTTTTTTGTGGAAACATTGATTGAAGGAGAAATTAGTCTTTACAAAAAAGACCTTGTTTATTATGTGCAGAAAAATGGTGGAGAGATTCACATTTTGGAACAATATCTTAAAGACAAGGAGGTAAAGACTGAGAATAAAAGATGGAAAGGCATTATGTTATTCCTGGTTAAAGATCGTTTGGAAGGTCAGGTAAATAGCAAAAACTTCAGATTTTCAGAAAAGTATTTGACCGAGCTGGTTCGAAAATATAACATTAAAGGAGGAAAAGAATATACAGAAACCAAAGCAGATATTCCCTGGGCCATTACTCATTATGGTGCTGTGGGTGGCGTAAATATTCATAGATTCTATTTAGATGAAGCTAAAACTTCTTCGTACATAGATGATTTTAATCATACGTCTCCATTTATCGGATTATATTATAATATTTCTTCACCAAGGCTATCCGAAAAATTTAGCTTCCAGATTGAAGCACAGTTATGCAAGTTGGATGCTAAAGGCACATCGTTTTATGGAACATATAAAGAACATTTTATCAAAACAACAAAGTTGAGTATTCCACTTGGTTTGAAATATGATTTGCATACGAAGAAATTGAATTGGCATGCTTTGGCTGGATTTGTAGCAGATATTAATTTCAATATAGATCATTACACAATGATCTATAGAACCAATGATTTGAATACCGAACCAGAAGAGCTTTTGAATTTCTTCAGTACGGATAAAAGTCAAATTGGTCTTTGGGCTGGTATGGGTGTTGAAAAGAAATTCAAAAAGTTTAATGCCAGATTTGATTTTAGATACAACAAGTTAAGTAGTATTTTATACGACAGACAGCAGGTAAATTTTAACGAAGATCGTTTTTCATTTGTTTTAATTCTTTCTAAGTAACTTGGTGTAGTTAGCTCGTTGCATTTAAAGAACACATTAGGGTGTATTTTACATGATTCAGTCTGTATATACTCCCTTTTCTTTTTTTTAATTAATTTTCGATGAATTTTTCAGATTTGAAACAATGAAAACCTATTCAACAGCTTGTCCTAGAAACTGCTACAGTACTTGTAGCATTAAAGTTCGTGTAGAAAATGATAGAGTGATTGGAATTGATCCACATCCTGAAAATCTGGCTACACCCGAAGGACCATGTATTAAAGGTTTGGCTTATGTAGAAAGAGCCAATTCCAGGGAAAGGATTTTATATCCGCTGAAGCGAATTGCAGAGGGAAAATACGATCGAATTTCCTGGGAAGAGGCATTGGAAATTATTAGTGATAAACTGACTGATTGCAAGCAAATTGATGGGCCACATTCTGTTCTTTATTTCGCAGCCAGTGGCATGTCTGGCCTATTGAATGGTGTTGGGGCAAATTTCTGGAAACTGTTTGGAGGCGCCACAACCTGCTATGGGAACCTTTGTTGGCCGGCAGGTTTAGAGGCAACAAGATTAACATTGGGAGCCAACAAGCACAATGCACCCTGGGATCTCGAAAATGCAAAACTGATTGTATTGTGGGGGAAAAATCCTGCCGAGACCAATATACAGGAGATGATCCCGATTGAAAAAGCACAGGAAAAAGGGGCAAAACTCATTGTAGTTGATCCCCGCAGAACACCTTCCAGCGAAAGAGCCAATTCCTTGTTCCAGATTCAATCGGGAACCGATGGGGCATTGGCCCTGGGAATTGCCAGGGAATTGATTCAGAATGATTGGATCGATCATGATTTCATCAGCAAATATGTGAATGGTTTCGAGCAATTTAAAGAAAGAGTAGAAACTTATACACTCGAAAGAGTATCAGAAATATGTCGTATTCCGATTGCAGCCATTCAGGAATTGGCCAGTCAAATAGGAAGCAGCGATGCCATGACCCTCATTCCGGGTTATGGAATGCAACGATACGAGAATGGTGGCCAGACAACACGCTGTATTTTGGCCCTATCGGTAATCACCGGAAATATTGGAAAAGCAGGAGCGTGCTTTCACTATGCGAACTTGCAGAGTTATGTTTTCGATGATTTGAAAGAACCGGAATCATACTTCCCGGGATGCGAACACCCAAGTTTTAGAAGAAAGATATCGGTAGCCAAATTGGGTGAAGATTTGTTGAAGATCTCCGATCCTGAGGTCAAATTCATTTGGGTGGAAAGGGGAAATCCTTTATCTCAAAATCCGGATACCAATCAAATCAGAAAAGCATTTAGAAAGGCAGATTTTAGAGTTGTTGTGGATCAGTTTATGACTGATACCACATTGGAGGCTGATTTAATTCTGCCTGCCAAAAATATGTTCGAACAGACCGATATCATTGGTTCATACTGGAATCCATATGTGCAATTGCGACAAAAAGTAATGGAGCCGGCAGGAGAAGTGAAACCTGAAAGTGAAATCTATTACCTTTTGGCAAAAAAGTTGGGCTTCGAGGAAAGTGAGATACAAGAAAATATACCCGAACCTACAGATGAAGCCGTTGAAGAATACCTGAACGGATTCTTAAAAGAATTTCCCGAGCTGAGCCTGGAGGAATTGAAGAAAAGGCCACAATTGGCCAATAGCTTCGAAGAAATTCCCTTCTCGGATCACCGTTTTCCTACAGCCTCGGGAAAAATTGAGCTGTATAGCAAACTGGCAAAACATATGTGGGGAGTTGATGAATTGCCCGATTATGTGCCATTGGAAAAGCAAAGTGAATTTCAGTTTCAACTGATATCTCCCAATTCGAAAAACAGAATTCATTCTCAGTTTGGAAATCTGAATGTGATCAAACAATTCGAACCTGAAGCTTATCTTTTCGTTCATCCGCTCGATGCAGAAGAGCTGAACATGAAAAATGGAGAAAAAGTGGAAATGTATAACCAGCAGGGAAGAGCGGAAGTAAAACTTCAATACGATATGGGCTTGCGTCGAAAAAATGTAGTTCTGACCAATGGTCATCAGTCGCATTTGGGAGCTGCGCCTAACTTGTTTACCAAAGGCTGCGAAACCGATATGGGGCACGGAACTGCCTTTCACAATACCTGGATCGATATTAAAAAAATTAATAATGAGTAATGATCAATGATCAACGAGTATTTGGATTAAGGAACTGTTTCGATCAAGTAAGTGATACCAGTCCTAATTGAGAATAATGATAAAGAAAAGTTTGACTTGAAATTATAATTTTAGAGGTCGTGGAAAAAAACTCATTCATATTCAATACGAACAAATGCGTAGCTTGTAATGCTTGCGTGGCTGGTTGCAGCATCGAAAATGGAACCGATTTCCGTGTAAATTGGCGCGAGGTAAATACAGGGAATAAAATCAAACACCCAGGATTGCCTGTCTTTCATTTCTCTTTGGCCTGTAACCATTGTGAGGATGCGCCTTGCATGAAAAACTGTCCTGCACTGTCTTACACCCGCGACGAGAAGACGGGTGCAATTATTCATCATGCCGAAGCTTGCATTGGTTGTACTTATTGTACCTGGGCATGTCCGTATGATGCTCCAAAATTTAACCCGACAACAAAAATTGTCGAGAAATGTAATTTCTGTGTCGACAGAATTTCAGATGGAAAACGTCCTGCATGTGTCGAAGCTTGTCCGGTAGGTGCACTTGATTTCGGTCAGCTGGCATTAAAAGAGGAAGATCGTGTAACACCTGGCTTTGTTGATATGGGCATCAAACCATCCATTCAGCTGATTCCATTACGCGAAGAACACTCAACTCCAAAAATTGAGAACACCGATAAGGTAGAAATTGACCCGAAGAAAATAAAGGAGTGGCTACCAAAAGCAAAAGATAAGGTGGCCCTCGATAAGGAATGGACACTGGTACTCTTTACCATTGCAGTAGCTGGTTTGTTTGCCTGGCAGGCGGCTCATTTATTAAGCTTCTTGCCAATGCAATTGCTTCCTTTCAGTATTCTTTCTGTGCTGGCAATTGCCTTAACATCGCTACACATTGGGAAAAAAATGCGCATGTGGCGCTTTATTCTCAACTTAAAAGGCTCATGGTTAAGTCGCGAAATATTCTCCTTTTCGGGATTTCTGGGACTTACAGGATTGCAATTAATTACAGGCAACATTTGGTTCGGAATTGCAGCTTCGATTTTTGGAATTCTTGCCTTGATATCGGTTGATATGGTATACAAACTTTTGCAGAGAAAGGACAATTTGTTACTCCACTCAGGAATGGTTGTTCTTACAGGCATCTTTTTCTTTGCCTGGATAGGCGGGATCTCTATTATACTGGAGACAATGATCCTTTTAAAAGCAATTTTGTACGCATGGAGAAAAATATCATTAAGAGCTAAGAATATTACTTATTTTCCAATGCTTTCACTGCTTCGAATTTTGTGTTTATTCATCCCTTATCTTCTATTTGATTTAGAATGGGAACAAAGCCTTGCCATCCTATTACCAATCGTATTTGTTGGCGAAATTATCGATAGGGCAGAATTCTATCATGAATCGGATGTGATCACACCGGAGAAACAATTAAGAATGACGAGTTAAAAATTACGAAGATTCAAACTTACTCAATCATACAATCTAACTCTCGATAACTATTGGGACACACAATTACTCATATGCCATGAAAAAAAACATCAATGCATCGCACACTCCGCTTTATCGTGAAGCGGGATTCAACCTAAAAGATTCGAAAACCACAAAAGAGGCTTTTGCTGCAGAATTGGATCATCCGCACGAGCCCGAAAACTATATCTATTCACGATATCGCAACCCAACCACCGTAGCAGTTGAGCAACAAATTATGGAACTCGAATGCTGTAATTGGGCATTACTGGTAGAAACCGGAATGGCTGCCATTGATGTTGCCGTATCAGTTTTTCAAAAAGGAAAAGATACCCGACCATGGCTCTTCTTTCACGAAATTTATGGTGGAACCAACTCCTTTATTGATACCGTACTGATTAAGCGCCGTAACCTGGATGTGCATCGATTTTATGCCAACAATGGTTTATACGATTTTGAAGAACTGGAAAGAATGCTGAAGGAAATTCAGCCGGAATTTTTGTACTTCGAAGCCGTTTCGAACCCAATGTTAATTGTTGCCGATGTAAAACGAATTATGGAACTGGCCAAGCAGCACGATTGTAAAATTATTGTAGATAATACTTTTGGAACACCTTATTTGTGGAAACCATTGTTAGACGGAGCCGACCTTGTAATTCATTCGGCCACCAAATACATGAGCGGCCATGGAAACATTACAGCCGGTGTAATTTGTGGAAACGATGAGGAGTTACTGAAGGAAGCAATCGAGTATCGTAAATGGGCTGGTCATTTTTTAAGTCCCGATGATGCCTACCGATTGGGATCACAGCTTAAAAGTTTCGAATTGCGCTTCAGGCAACATTGCGATAATGCGCTTGCTTTGGCAGAATACCTGCAAAAACATCCAAAAATTGAAGAAGTTTTATACCCAGGTTTGGAATCGCACCCAACCCGAAAAGAAGCCGTGGCTTTATTTGGCAATAAAGGTTTTGGAGGCATGGTTACTTTCGATATCAAGGGCGAATCGGATGAAGACAAACGAGAGAAATGCAATCGATTTGTAGCTGCTCTGGAAGACAGCATTCCATTGGTACCAACACTTGGCGAAGTAGACACTATATTGTTGCCAGTAGAGCCGGTTTGGGGTGCGAAATATCCACTGCCTGGAACCATTCGACTTTCAGTAGGAATCGAAAATATTGAAAAATTGAAAGGCTGGATAGAAACTGCCTTGGAGGAAATTTAAAATATTGAAGCTGTATCAAAGGAGTTGATTTCCTTCGATACAGCTATTTATTGTTTTAAAACATTTAGCCATTTACAGCTTTTAGAAATACATCTCTTTTCAATCCTGCTTCTAACTTGTAATCATAGAGTAAGCGAATGGCTTGTTTATCAAGATTTGGAACTCGAAAATCATATAATTTATTCTCACTATCTTCAATTGATTTAAAGGTGTATTTACCCATTAAATTGTACTCGTCGTACTCCTGATTTGTTGGCTTTAAACCAATTGCTTTTAGTAGTTCTCTATGAATAACTCTGCGTTTTGTCTCATCACTATTAAATGGTACAATTAAAATGTTTGCCGATGTGATATGATTTGAAAACATAGGTACTTCAGTGGTACACAATCCATTTAGTCTTTTGGGATTCAGTTTTTCATTGTCATGAAATTTTATTTCAAGATTTCCCTCACTCGTTACTCTTTTCATTCTAATTCCAAATGCATATTGGTTGAAAGTTTCAATAAAATCATCTATGGCTTTTAAATCGCTTGGATTGTTGCTCTCGCTTACCAATATTTTAATATCCTTCGCCCATCTTTGCATGTTTTGATGATCCCTGAATCCAACCTCGGAAAAATATGAGATGGCATCTGTCGAATAGCTGTCGCAAAGTGTAGTAAGCTCTGATTTGTTTTCTGTGCAAGCACAAAAAGAGAATGCAATCATCAATGGTAAAACTCTTTTGATGATTGTGTTACGTTTTGATTTAAGATTCATTGTTTTGATTAAGTAATATGTAGTATTGTCTGTGAATTGTTGATAAATTTTACTTCAGCAACAAACCAATTTTCAATCCTGCCGTAATGGTTAATGGGGTATCCGAATCAGCTCCCAGAAATCCATAATGATAAACTTCATCGTCATGATCATGTCTGTATCCATATCCTGCACCGATGTAGAAATCAAGGAGGAAATTATCGTTAAAAACGTATTGCTTACCCACAACAATATTAAAAGCTATTGCCCAATTTGTATATCTTTCATCTCGGGTTGAAAGCATACTGCCCCAATAGTAATCATAGCTGTTGTCCAGAGAATAAACCGAGAAGCATAATTCTGGTTTCACATAAGTACCTTTAAGCACGTGGGCATATCGCATTCCTTTCAAATAGAAATCTGGATTTTTGATATACTTTATTCCAAATTTAGCAAAGGCTCCTCTCGGATTTTCATCATTATTATCCACTCCAAGTCCTATAATTCCCAGACTGGCCTCCCAACTTCTCGAAGGTCGTATTAGACGTTCATAAGATATGGTGGTGTTACCTGTTAAGGGAGCCAGAAAATTCAGTTTTATGGCATGTTTTTTCTGGTTCTCATAGGTTTTTGCACCATACAATGAATGAGAAAAACTCAACTCTTTTCCATTCTCCAGAATAATTTTGATAATGTCATTCTTATCGATCCCAAAAAGGATACTACTGGAGGTTTCTGGGAGAATGTATTTTACCTCGTCGGTATTGATCTCTTTTACGATACAGTGTATGGTATCCTGGTTTGTTTTAAGGATTCGATCTTGTGCATTGAGCTGATAAAAAGCACAAAAGAAGGCAATGCTTCCCAATAATAACTTTTTCATGATGTGGTTTTTTGGTCTTTGATTACATGGTTCAATAAATTACTGGCAGGTAATTTAATTTTATTGATAATCAAACATAAAGATTTTTATCAGTTTATCAAAATGTGATTTAATTTTTTCGAAGAATGACAGTTTTTGAATCATATGGATACAAAAAAAGCCACGAAAATTCGCGGCTTTTAGAAATATCTGTTGATTAAATTATTCATTTAGTGTTGGAGCATCATCCATTCGGTCGATTAAGGCCTGTGGCAGCTTTTTCTTCACTTTAGCACCCAGTTCTCGAATTTTTTCGGCACTTCTAACCAGGTTACCACGACCATCGGTTAATTTATTCATCGATGTGGCGTAGGTTTTTTTAGCTGTATCCATTTGACGGCCCAGGCTGATCATATCATCCACAAAACCAACAAATTTGTCGTAAAGTGCTCCACCCTGGCGTGCAATCTCCAATACATTTCGGTTTTGGTGTTCCTGTTTCCAGATCGAAGCAATGGTGCGCAGTGTAGCCAGCAGGGTAGAAGGGCTCACAATTACAATCTTATTTTCCCACGCAAAGCTGAACAATTCCTGGTCGGCTTGCACCGCCATGGCAAATGAAGATTCAATTGGAACAAACATCAAAACAAAATCAGGCGAATTTAATTCCTCTGAACTTTGATAATGCTTGTCAGCCAATTCCTTCACATGTGCTTTCATCGAAGTGATATGATCTTTCAGGAACTTATCCTTGTCTTCTTCCCCATTGGAATTCACAAATCTTTCGTAGGCAACCAGCGAAACTTTCGAATCTACAATCACATGCTTCTCTTCTGGTAAACGTATGATTACGTCTGGGCGAATGGTCTGTCCTTCGATGTTTTGGGTCACCACTTCGCGCTCGTATTCTTCTCCTTTTGTTAAACCCGAGCGTTCCAAAATTCTTTCCAGTACAACTTCACCCCAATTTCCCTGTTTTTTTACATCGCCTTTTAAGGCTTTGGTCAGGTTATTGGCTTCATCGCTAATTTTAGCATTCAGGTCGTAAAGTTTCTTCACTTCCTCTTTCAGGCTTATCTTATCACGCAGCTCTTTATCATAGGTTTCCTCAACTTTCTTCTCAAAGGAGCTTAACTTTTCCTTTATCGGACCCAGAATATCATCCATATTCTTTTGGTTCGAACTGGTAAATTCTTTGGTGTTTTCTTTCAGTATTTTAGAGGCAATGTTTTCGAACTCGGTAGTGAATTTCTTTTGCAATTCTTCCAGTTCATTTTTCTGGTTCTCCAGGCGCTCCTCTAAATTCTTTCTTTCGGTAGCCGAAATCGAGACCGAACGGGTGAGCTTATCGTTTTTCTCCCTTTCTTCGCTCAATAAATTCGCGGCTTCTTCTTTTTCTCGTTTTATGTTAGCCAATCGCTCTTCCAGTATCGATAATTGATGCGATAATTCCGATTTTTCCTTGATAAAATCATTCTCCTGTTTCAATAGCTCTTCGCGGCCCAGAGTGGCTTGTTGGGTCACTTTTTTTCTCATTACCAACCACCCGATAATGAAGCCTTTTAGAATTCCAATTCCGATATATAAATATTCCATCTTATTTTATTGTTTACACAAATAAAGTTTGCCTGATAAACTGTTATGAGTCTTTTCGTTTAATTCGTGATCTTTTATTTGGCTTTCGGTTTTTCAAACTCCTTTAGCTCCATCATCCCATTATCCAAAACAGCATAGGTAAAGTTGGTTACCCAATCGCCGGTATTAATGTACCTGCTCTTCCCATTCAAATCGATATCGCAGGGCCAATGTCTGTGCCCAAATACAAAATAGTCGAAATGTTCTTTCTTTAGCTCATCTTTTGCAAAAAGCACCAGCCATTCCTTATCTACTCCTCTAAAATTTTCCGCCTCTATCATGCCATTGCTCAATCGGCTGTGGCCCGACCATTTGTGTGCCAGCCATATGGCAAAGTTGGGGTGAATCCTGGCAAAGGACCATTGTAAAAATTTATTGGTAAAAATGCTTTTAAGAAACTTATATCCCTTGTCGTAAGGTCCAAGGCCATCGCCATGTCCAAGAAAAAATTTCTTGCCCTGAAGCTGTGTTTTCACAATATCGCGATGCACAATTACTCCAATTTCGCTTGGCAGGTAATCGAAAACCCAAATGTCGTGGTTTCCGGTAAAAAAGTGTACCGGGATGCCCGAGTCGGTAATTTCGGCAAGTTTGCCCAGAACCCTGGTAAAACCTCTTGGTACAGCACGTTTGTACTCAAACCAAAAGTCAAAAATATCGCCCATCAGGTAAATGGCTTCGGCATCTTTTTTTGCCATATCCAGCCATTTTACAAAAAGCAATTCGCGTTCGCGATTGTTATTCAAAGCTGGCGCACCCAAATGTACATCCGATGCGAAATATATTTTTTTATTCTCACTCATATGAAAGTATCAAGTACTTAAAATGCCTAAAGTTTAAAAGTAATGAAAATAAGTTTTCACCTTTATACTTTAGGCATTTAATATATTATTGTTGTATTACTTTACGTATTCGGCAACTTTCTCTTCCAGTCGTCTGGTAAACAGATCTTTCCCAACAACTTCACCTCTCTGATCGATAAGGTAGTTGGCAGGAACACGTTGTACATTCAACAAGCGGGCAGCGTAACCACTACCGGTTTTAGGATCACAAACATTAATCCAGTTCATCTTGTCTTCTTTAATGGCCTTTTTCCAAAGCTCTTCATCCTGATCAACCGAAATCTGGTAAATTCTTAAACCTTTGTTTTTATACTTGTCGTAGATTTTCTTTAAGGTTTGGTTTTGCTTGCGAGAATTGGCATCCTGGGAAGCCCAGAAACTTAGAATGATAAATTTCCCGTCTAAAGACGATAATGCCACCTCTTTGCCATTGGTATCAGGCAACTTAATTTCTGGAAAGTTTCTGCCTTTTTCCTTAATCATATTGGCAATGTTAAGGTTCGACATTCTTTTTTCCAATGTTTTATAGTTGGCCAAAATTGCTTTGGTGTATTCATGCTCAGGATAAAGCGCACGCATCGACGAAGCAACAATTTTCACGAACTGAATGTCCTTGTTTTCGTTCAGGGTAAAGGTTTTGTCATCGATTTTCTGGTACAAAGCCATATAACTTGCCAGCGATGTAGCATTTTGCATGATAAAATCGATAGAAAACTCTCTCTGCGCCTGAATGGCCTGTACATATTCAGCCACTAAATTTTGCGAAACAGTCGAGAAATCAGCATCCTTTTTCTTCTCTTCCAACTGCTTACGGATCTTGGCAATTTTCGCCTTAGTAACATTTAAAGTATCGTTAATTTGCTTTACAAGCTTCGAACCTTTCGATCCTTCAACAATATACTTTTTGTTCATGTTTTCGGCCTTGCTATATACCAGCATCTTATCGTTTTCTTCAGCCAAAAGGGTTAGCAATTTACCATTCGATAAACGCAACAAATAAAATTCAGGTTGAATCACATTTACATCAAATTCAAATCTACCTTCTTCATCAAGTGTAACAGAATCAATAGTTGTTGTATTGGCAACATGTAAATGGTCCAAATACAAAGTTTTGCCTTCTGCGTTATCAATTTTTCCTTCGATGCTAACATTTCCTTTTTGGCCACAAGCCCAAAATAAAACCAGTGGAAGTACAAATAATAGTTTTCTCATACGATGTCTCGATTGTGTTATTTAAACTGCTATTAAGCTAGGTTTCGCTATCAAAATGTTTAAAATCAAAAGCTTTGGAAGTATTGAACGATTTTACATCCATTTCCAAAGCCAAAGGGCTGCGAAACTTCAGGCGGAAATTTACTAATAATTTCCTGTATAATCATTATCGAGTCGTGCGAGATGTTATAGGAATCGATCTTGTTCGGGAATTTTTCATATTTTTGCTTTCGAATTAGAAGGGGGAAATATTCTGGCTGAGTTCGAAGAGGAGAAAGAGGAGAGAAAAAGAGTTTCGCCCATTACAAGAGCTATTACGGATGAAAATATATACGGATCTTAAAGATTTTTCTGCACTAAACCCTGTGGTTACCATTGGAACCTTCGATGGTGTTCATTTGGGACACCGAAAAGTAATTCGCCGATTACAGGAATTGGCACACAGGGTAAAAGGGGAAACCGTAATTTTTACATTCTATCCGCATCCGCGCCTGGTGCTAAACAAAGAGGACAATGGTCTTCGCCTGATTAACACCCTGGAAGAGAAAAAAGTACTACTCGAGGCGGCCGGTATCGATCACCTGGTAATTTACCCATTTACCAAAGAGTTTTCTCAGCTTTCCTATATCGAATTTGTTGAACAGATTTTGGTCAAGCAATTGGGTATGAAATACCTGGTGGTGGGTTACGATCACCGATTTGGCCACAATCGTGAAGGAAAATACGAAGATTTAAAAGTATTTGCCGATCAGTTGAACTTCAAAATTGAGCGACAAGATGTGCTCAATATGGATGCCATTAATGTGAGCTCTACCAAAATCCGTAAAGCCATTGGCGAAGGCGATATTAAAACCGCCAACAAGTATTTGGGCTACCGATTTTTTATCAAAGGCGATGTGGTCGATGGGAAAAAACTGGGCCACAAAATTGGCTTCCCAACAGCAAATATCGATCCGCAGGAAAGCTACAAACTTGTACCTAAAGATGGCGTGTATGCCGTAAAGGTAGATGTTGGCGACAAGCGTTACCTGGGCATGCTAAACATTGGTGTGCGCCCAACGGTAAACAATCAATTGGATAATCGATCAATAGAGGTGCACATACTCGATTTCGACCAGGACATTTACTACAAAAACATTACCATTCATTTTTACCAGAGAATTCGAAACGAGCAGTTTTTTGCCTCCCTTGATGAACTAAAGGCACAATTGGCAAAAGACAAGCAGGCTGTTCTGGATTTGCTCCAATAAAACTCCATTTCTATAATCAATTGTAAGTACAGTATGCCTCGTGCTCTGTATTGCTGTACCCTTTATTCTGTAGCCGAATCTCTGCTTCGGCAGGGTGCAAATTGTGCCATTTCCCCATCTTATTTTCTCATCACTTCCTCAATCTAAGACATTTTCAGCTTCAAGAAAGTGGTTGAAAATCAGTCTTGTCGATCACAGGCACTCACTTGTCGATGCTCAGGCTATGTTTGTCGATATCGCTTGCTTATAAAATCTTAACAGGCTTTATTTATTCTAGCTTACTGTTAAGCCCGACTCGTTTTGAATACTCTTCTTTCGGTTACAAATGCCGAATAAAACGCAATTCCTTACCAATGCAAATGTGATAGAGACTTTAAAAATAGAAAGTTTCAAATGCTTGCTGTAAGTCAAATTTCGGGAATTTCTCCTGCCATTATTAATCAAAAAAAATGCAGGATATTGCGTTGTTGGAGAAATGTGGGCGAACTTTTGTGCAGATTATTTCTATAGGGATATGTATGGAGTATCAACATCTCCTGGGTGGACAGCAGATGAAGATTATTACGCACCCGGCTTTTTAAAAGATGCGGTAAATGAGATACCTGATTTAACGATACAAGAGGTGTCTTATTGTTTGACAAACTCCGTTACGAGCCTTCCGAAATTAAGAGATAGACTAAAAACCTCCACTATTTATGATGATAAAATTGATGAAATATATAAGGATGACTATAATCTTCCTTCATGACAAGCGTGAAAGTAAGGTTATTTGTCGTAATATCTTATTGTTATTATTGATGACTTCCTTAGGTTCTTGTTTTTTATTTGAAATTGATCAAATAAAAGAAACTTACCAATATCAGGTTTTAATTCAAAATGGAACAAGAGACACTAATTTCTTTCAAATTTGTTATGACACCACTGAAATTGATATTAATGATTTTTTTAAGAATTATAAACTATTACCAGATTCGACTGTAAGCATAAGCGATGTAAGTTCCGAAGATATGAGTTACAACCCGATACAGTATTATTTAGAGAATTATAATAGGGAAGGATATATTGTGCATAATGGTGAAACTATTTTAAAGAAATGGTTTATAAGAGAAGGTGAAATTGGACACAGCCCTTATAATAAGGAATCCTGGGGAATAAACAGGACGACGGATCCAGATATTAGAGGTTATATAAAATTTACCATAGAGGAAGCTGATTTAGGGAGTCAATAAGTCGGAATTTTCAGGAGGTTGGCAGGCTGATTTAATTCGAATTATGAACAAAAAGCAAACAACATGAAGCTTGTGATAGGAATGCTAATATTTGCTCTATTTCTTTTCATGTTGAATTTTATATTCTACCATCTACAGCTATACACTTTTGATGCATACTCAATAGTTAATGCAATAATTGTTGGGGGAGTTGGAGCAGATATTATAAGAGTATTAAACAAGAAAAAATAGAAACAAGCTTTGTGAATTTTCTCTGTGTTCTCTTTAATTATTTTAAAGCATGTCTTAGTCATGAAAAAATTGCTTGTTTTACTAACTGTAGTATTGCTAAACTTACTATTTGCGATCTTGGGTTTCTATCTCAATATTTATGACGAGTTTATAGAAATAGCAGTTGTTTTTATATCCATAAGTTTAGGCAATATACTTTGTCCTTTTATTTATCAGATGGTGATGAAAGCAAAAAAGTGACAGGCTGCAATAACTTTTTCTGTAATTCTCTTTACCTACAAATTTTCTCATTGCTTTTTTTAAAGCATTTTTAGTGTCACAAAAGTTGTTGAAAATCAGCTTTGTCGATCACGGGTGCTCACTTGTCGATGCTCAGGCTATGTTTGTCGATATCGCTTGTTTATCAGGTATGAACATACTTTATTTAATCTTGAATTGTTAGTATGAGAGTTATTTGTCTATTGCTGTGTTTCCAGCTTTTGTTGCTAACCTCTTGTGGTTATTGGATAAATCCCAGGTATGTTAAGATGTCTAAAAGAACGAAGGAGAAATTTGCTTTGCCTGAATTGATGAGTAAAAAGGATTACTACGATAAAACCGAAGTAGCTTATAGTGTAAATTCAAATCAAGTAAAGGAACTGATATCTTCTTCAAAGCATAAAAAGGTTTTGCTGGTGTTTTTTGCACATTGGTGTATTCCATGTCATGAATCTATGCCTGACTTAAGGAGCTTTTATCTTCAAAAGCGAGATGAGATTGAAATTATTTTTATCTCTAGTGTGGATTGGTTGGAAGTCAATTCAGATCGAAAAATGTTGAACAAATATGATTTTGCCTCTCACCCAATGCTATCAATTAATATGGAACCGAGTTCATGAATTGGAATAGATTGGAAAGGTTTATCAATGATCTGATACCGAATTATTCAACTGAAATTTCTTTACCAACATATTTGCTTTTCGATAATGAAGGAAATGTACTTCGTATTCATAATTCGGCTTTTAAAGCAGATAAGTTTAAGTTAGAATGAAAGCAAGCAACATATGAAAAAAATAGTAAATGATATTCTCTTACCTCTTCTATCCATAAGCACCTTTACCATTCTTTTTCAGTGGAGCAGCAATGAAAGTCTGATGGAGTCCGTTGTAAATTCTACTATTATCACAGGAGTGGTTCTTTTTGTTCCCAGGCTTGGAGCCAGGCAAAGAAAGGAGTAATAATTAAAAGCAGGAGGGAGGTAAATTATGAGTTATTTTATTATAGCAATTGTATTTTTAGCCAACTATTTAATATGGAAATATCCATTAAACGATCAGCTTCAAAAAGTATTTCGGCTTCAAGCAGTTTGCAGAGTCCTTTTTGTAATTGCTATATCCTTGTGGCTACCCTATACAGTATCCTTATTAATCGTTCTCGATTACTTTCATTTTCCCATGACAGCTTTTAATTCTAGTGTTATCTTATGCATTTCAATACTATCGATCTCCATGTTTACAAATCTGAAAAAGGAATAAGAAGCAAGTCCTATTGTTCAGACTTATCAGTGTAGGCTAAAAAACAACCCCGAAGAAAATCCCCGGGGCCGTTCGTATTGAAATCAAATTATTAGTTGTTACTAGCTTCTATTTTTACATCTTCCTGGTGATTGGTTCCAGGTTCTTCTTTTTTTGCTTGCGGTGTTGGATTTCCTTCTCCAATTGGTTTGTCAGGAATTCTCATTCCGTAGAACGAACGATATACAAAGAACAATCCGATTAACAAGAATACACCACCAATGTAAGGAGCCATATTTGCTTCGCCTGTTTTGTCTGCATGAATAATCAACTCGATTGCAATTTCGGCTGCCAATAAGCCAAATAGGGTAGAGAACTTAATAATTGGGTTCAATGCTACCGACGAAGTGTCTTTGTAAGGATCACCAACTGTATCACCTACAATTGTAGCATCGTGAAGAGCTGTGTTTTTCTCTTTTAGATCTACTTCAACTACTTTCTTGGCATTGTCCCACGCACCACCTGCATTGGCCATATACATTGCCTGGAACAGTCCGAAAATGGCAATTGAAATTAGGTAAGCCACAAAGAAGTTCGGGCTAAAGAATGCAAATGCCAGGGTCAAACTCAGAATTACTGCAAAAATGTTCCACATACCCGACTGTGCATACTGGGTACAAATTTTTACCACATTCTTCGAGTCGTTAATATCAGCCTCAGCTTTATCGAGGTTAATGTTTTTCTTGATGTACTCTACTGCACGGTAAGCACCAGTTGTTACGGCTTGCATCGAAGCACCCGAGAACCAGTAAATTACAGCACCACCGGTAATCAGACCAAGAATTACCGAAGGATCGGTCAGTTCGATTTGCAGCAAGGATTCTCCCGTAGAAAGAATGGTTCCTTTTAGCAATAGAATGATGGCAAAAATCATGGTAGTTGCTCCAATTACCGCAGTACCAATTAATACTGGCTTAGCTGTTGCCTTAAAGGTGTTACCTGCCGAGTCGTTATCTTCCAGGTTGTGTTTTCCTGTTTCGAAGTTTGGTGCAAAACCAAAGTCTTTTTCAATTTCCTCGCTAATGTTAGGAATGCTCTCAATCTGCGATAATTCAAATACCGACTGAGCATTATCGGTTACCGGTCCGTAAGAGTCAACCGCAATGGTAACCGGCCCCATACCAAGGAAACCAAAGGCCACCAAACCGAATGCAAAAATACCAGGATACTCACCAAATACATCGATATCCTGAACCGTGTAGAATGCAACGGCCATTAATGCCATCATGACCATACCTTTCCAGAATGCCGAGAAATTACCTGCAACCATACCCGAAAGAATGGTAAGTGAAGCGCCACCTTCGCGAGAAGCACTTACTACTTCGCCTACATGGCGAGAATTCGAGCTTGTAAAGGCTTTTGTAAATTCAGGAATAATGGCAGCCGCCAAAGTACCACAGGAAATAATGGTAGAAAGTTTCCACCACAATCCGTTAGGAAGGTCGGAAATTAAGACATAACTCAAAGCATAGGTTACAACAATAGAGATGATTGAAGTAATCCATACCAATGCAGTTAAAGGAGCTTCGAAATCGAAACTATCTGCTTTGCTATATTTTGCCTTTGCAATTGCCTGGTTTACCAAATAGGCAAGAACCGAGGTGAAAATCATCAGAACACGCATGGCAAAAATCCAAACAATAAGAGTAGATGCGAACCCAACATTAGGAATCAGACCCGTTTCGCCAAACATTAAAATAATAAAGGTAATTAATGCAACACCTGTTACACCATAAGTTTCAAAACCATCGGCAGTTGGCCCAACGCTATCACCTGCGTTATCACCAGTACAGTCGGCAATTACACCAGGGTTTCTTGGATCATCTTCTCCAATTTTAAATACAATCTTCATTAAGTCGGCTCCAATATCAGCAATTTTAGTAAAGATACCACCGGCAATTCTTAAGGCAGAAGCACCAAGCGATTCTCCAATTGCAAAACCAACGAAACAAGCACCAGCACTTTCGCCAGGAATAAAAAGAAGGATGGCAATCATCATGATCAGCTCAACACAAATCAATAGTAAACCAACACTCATACCTGCTTGTAGCGGAATCGACATTACATCGAAAGGCTTTTTCTTTAATGCTGCAAATGAAGTTCTACTGTTTGCATAGGTATTAATTCTGATACCGAACCATGCAACACCATATGAACCTAAAATACCCAATACTGTCCATAACAGAATTAACATGGTTTTAGGAACTGAAACATGGGCAAGGCCAATAAAGTAGTAACCAATGGCAACGCCAATGATCACGAAAAGAATGATCAGGAATTTACCCTGCTGTAACAAGTAGGTTTTACAAGTTTCATAAATAATATTGGAAACTTTTGCCATCGATTTATGGGTAGGAAGCTTCTTGATTCTGTTGAATTGAACCATCCCAAACAATAAACCAAGGACAATAATGATAATTCCGTAGAGGAGCAAGTCCCAGCCATTCATGCCTCCGATTCCCTCAAAAACACTCTGTCTTAAATCAGGAACTACCAAATCGGCTTCGCTTGCGAAAGATGCGAACGGTGCAAATAATACCCCGAACACAAGTAGTAATAATGCTTTCTTCATAAGATTAAAAAATTAATTTGAATAGGTGAATTTCCTATCAAATTATGCATTATTGTTTACTGTGTCAAGGTTTTTTTTGAATAATATGTATTCAGAAAAACTTTCGTCGATTTGCTTTGTATCCTGATTTTGTTATATTTATGATGTCAAAATTAGTTCTGTTGCAAATGGGACTAATTTTTTTGTGCCTTTTACATACTGATTAGTTGTATATCCTAAGCATATTGCCAGATTTACTGGTTCTGTATGATTTTAATGGATGTTTGGCCACAGATTCATTAATTGGAAAGGCTCCATTCTGGATTAAAAATTCGCTTTCGCAAATCGGGCATACTGCAACACCTTCCCATGCATCCGGATCATCCGGATCGTTGAGTTCAACATGTTCATCGGCCTCAACATCGTGTGTGCAGGTGGCATCGTAAGCGTAATATTGGTCGTTGGCTCTGAATACAATAATACCATGGTTTCTGTACCCCACACTTTGTCCGTAAACATCGCTAAAGTAAAGCGCGGTATTATTGGTCAATTCATTGTGATAATCGAGATTTAAGCTCACATCGATTTTTCTGTAGGGAACAATATCGTTCACATCAACCGAATCGGAGCTGCACGAACAAATACTTAGGCACAATGAAAAGAAAACGAAAAAATATAGTAAATTTGATTTGTTGACTGACATAATTTATAGTTTGCATTATTAAACGCAGGAAAAGCCTGCTTAGTATTGCCAAAGTGTAAATCTAACAATTAAATATCAGAACTCTCATGGAAGACGGATGGGGAAATATAATTTACCTGATTATAGCAGCCATTGTAGGTATTTTTAGCTCTTTAAAAAAGAAGAAGAAACCAATTCCTATGTCGCCACCCGACGATGGAGAAGTGGCGGAGCAAACAGCTCCACAGCCTCCTAAGCAGGAAAGCGATTTCGAATCGGTATTCGAAGCTCTTTTAGGACAGCCTGCGCCACAGCCTTACCAGGAAGAAACCGAATGGGAAGAGGAAGAAGAGGAGATATTTGCAGAGAAAGAAACGGTTTTAGATTCGGTACCCGAACAAAAAAATCCGCTTGAAACGAGCATTGAGTATAACGAAGAGCGAAAAATTTCTTCTTTTGATGCCCTTAAGAAACTGTACAGCGATGAAGAGGATGAGGAAGAAGTAGAAAGAGAGGAGATTGACTGGCGTCAGGCAATAATTTACAAGGAAATTTTAGATAGAAAGTACAATTAGTTTAATTTTTTAGTACTTTTATAAGTCCCAGTTATAGGATAGAACAGGAGCATAAAATATAAATTTTGTATATTTGAATCTCTGAAGAGTTCCGAGTGTTCGGGATTCTTTTTGTTTTATAGGTCGTTTACGATCTGGGAATTCAGAAATCAAGAAAAAATAAATAGGAGGATATTATGTCTGGTTATTCATACGTAACAGCAGATGGTTTAAAAAAACTAAGAGAAGAATTGGAACAGCTTGAAACAATTGAGCGTCCAAAAATTTCAAAACAAATTGGAGAAGCAATCGACAAGGGGGATTTGTCGGAAAATGCTGAGTACGATGCTGCTAAAGAAGCTCAGGGACTGTTGGAAGCAAAAATTGCCCAGTTAAGAGGAGTAATTGCAAACAGTAGAGTAATTGATGAAACCAAAATCGATACTTCAAAAGTTCAGATGATGAATAAGGTGACCATTAAAAATCAGAAAAATGGTGCTGTTATGACTTACACTTTGGTATCGGAAAGTGAAGCAGATTTTAAGAAAGGAAAACTTTCAATCAACACCCCAATTGCAAAAGGTTTGATTGGTAAGGAAGTGGGTGATATTGTAGATATCCAGGTTCCTAACGGAATTATTCCTTTCGAAATTATCGAAATCTCTATCTAATAGAACAAAAAAGGAAACTTCGTAAAACAAGAATAAATGGCTTCAATTTTCACAAAAATAGTACAGGGCGAGATTCCTTGCCACAAAATTGCTGAAGACGATAAGTATTTTGCCTTTTTGGATATTAGTCCATTGGCTAAAGGTCATACTTTGGTGATTCCAAAACAGGAAGTGGATTACATTTTCGATTTGGAAGATGATGTATTGGCCGGTTTAAACCTTTTCGCAAAGAAAATTGCAAAAGCAATTGATAAAAGTGTGGAATGTAAAAGAGTTGGAGTTGCCGTTATTGGTTTGGAAGTTCCGCATACGCATATCCACCTGGTACCATTAAATCGTATTGGTGATTTGAATTTCGAAAGTCCGAAATTATCACCAAGTCAGGAAGAATTGGCAGAAGTTGCTGAGGCAATCCGTAAAAATTTGGAATAAGAGTATCTCATAGCATATATAACAAAGCCGCTTGATGAGCGGCTTTTTTTGTATCTGTATTTTACAAGAAATTTACTTTTTAATCCTGTTGGGATTGTTCTTTATAAAATCGGCCCATGAGCTGGATTTTTTTGCAGTGACCAATGCATTATCCTGGAAGAAATGGCAAAGTGCGATAGCAATAGCATCCGATTCATCGGGATTTTGAGGAAAATCTTTCATCTTAAAGTAGCGCTGAAGGATGACAGCCAACTGTTCTTTAGAAGCCGTTCCTGTACCCGTAATGGCCAGTTTAATTTTTCGCGGAGCATATTCGAAAATGGGAATATTTCTCTGTAATGCAGCGGCAATGGCAACTCCTTGTGCACGACCAAGTTTCAGCATCGACTGTATGTTCTTACCAAAAAACTGGGATTCAATGGCCAGTTCATCGGGATGATACTCATCGATTACCTGTAGGGTGCGCTGAAAGATCTTTTGAAGTTTGATGTAGGGATCGTCAATTTTCTTTAAGTCAAGCACGCCCGAAACCAAAATTTCCGGTTTTTTGTTTACCACTCTAATCAATCCGTATCCCATTAAATTGGTTCCCGGATCAATTCCCATAATAATTCTGTCGTTACTCAATTGAATTGGATTTTTGAATGAGTTTTTGCAGCACAATTCCTGCGATAATCAGGATCAATCCTGCCAGTGTACTAAGATAGATAGATTCTCCGAGAATCAGGTGAATAAAAATCAGCGAAACAAATGGGCTCAGGAAAACCAGGTGTCCAATTTTGTCGGTTGAGCTGCTTAATTTCATCGCTTTAAGCCAAAGTACATATGCAATTCCACATTCAACAATTCCAATATAAATTCCTGCCAGGAAAGATTTGGAATCTGGAAGGGTAAATTTCGAAAACAGGGCAATGGTAATGGCAATGTATATAAATCCAAAAATGAAATTCAGAAACAGTTTTGCCACTTCCTTTCTCTTGTCTTTTACATTATAAATCCAGTACAAGGCCCAGAAAATGGAACTACCTATGGCCAATACAACCCCAAATGGATTGGGTGTTTCGATAGAAGCAAGAGAACCCTTGTTGGCAATCACAATTACGCCGCAAAAACTAAGCAGGATGCAAAGAATGCTTCTAAGGCCAATTTTCTGTTTTAAAAGCGGAATAGAAAGCAATACCAGTGTAATGGGCCAAATGTAATTCAGGCTCATGGCAAATTGGGCCGGCAAAATGGCATAGGCTTTCAGTAGTACCAAATAGTACAGGAATGGGTTCAGAAATCCTAATATTGCAGAACTAAGGTAATGCTTCCTGCTCACCGAAAAACTTTGTGTGAATTGCTTTTTCAGGATTAGGATCACCGAAAGAAAAAGCAGTGCGGTTCCCGATGAGATCAATAACAAGTGCAAAAAGTCCATGCCATTTAGCGCAATTTTAAATGCTGTTGCCACGGTAGACCAGCATAAAATTGCCAATAAAGCGTATGTGTATGCTCTTGTTTGCTTTGTCAATGAAACGGCTTTAAACTTCCTGTAAAAGTGATGAAAAGCTGATAACCTGGTTTTGGAACCTTGCACCAAAAACTGCCTTGGTTCTAGGCTCAAAACTATTGATGTACTTTTCAAGTTGCTCAGGAGTATTGAATAAAAGTTGTAAAGAATAAGTTAAGCCTCCATCTTCCTGTGCAACCATCACCTTACAGAAATAACTCTTCGAAAAAGTTCCTGTTTCCTTTAAAAGTGGAATAAATTTGATCTTCATCCATTCAACAAATTCTTTTTCCAGTTCCTGATCGAATAAATAGCTTGTATTGTATAATAACATAGTCTTACGTTTTTTAAGTGGGGCAAAAGTATGAAAATCCACAGATGTCGCAAACTCATAAAAGTAGTTCAGCTTTTATATTCTTGCTTACCCATTTAAAGTTATGAATATTGACGTGGATTCATATCATTTTCGCTTGTGATTTTCAATCAATTACTGACGCAGTGCATTCAGTTTTTGCCTTGCTTCAACCGAAAAAATACTGTCTGGATAATCTGTTATTATCGATTTGTAACAGTCCATGGCAGCACTTGCATTTTGCATTTTTTCCAATAATTCACCTTTTTTGAATAAGGCTTTATCGGCTAGCGAATCCCAGGGGTGATCGTTAATGATCTTTTCAAGGTTTTCCAAAGCTTTTTCCAGTTGATTTTGCTGATAGTATATCTCATACTTTTTCAGGTACACTTCGTCAATTAAGCTGTGTGCTGGTTGATTTCTAATCAGTTCATCCAATTTATTGAGTGCTGCTTCTTCCTTTTTTTGGTAGAGCAGGAAATCTGCTTCAGCATAGGTTTTCATTGCTGTATAGCTCGTATCCAGGGTTGTATTGTCGTTAATTAATTGAGAAAGGGCAATGGCATCGTTGGCAATTAATTTCGATGTACTTCCTTTTAAAGCATCCAGCTGAGCTTTAGCCCATTTTAATTCGCCCATATAATAAGAAACCTTTGCTTTTTTAAATTTTGCTTCGAAACCAATGGTATTGTTTTTATTCGCTTTTTCCAATTGAGAATAGAGCAGAATGGCATCCCATTTTTCATCGGCAAACAATTTAATATCGGCTAGCTCCATTTTAATTTCCGACTTGTATTGCGGATGAATACTGCGAACTTTTAGCACAGCTTCCAGCTTTTCGATGGCCTTGTCGCTTTGATTTAAATAAGCCGATAAGATATGCGAATATCGCACAATAGCCTTGCTGGTTTGCCCAATGTTTTTCTCCTTGTTTAGGAATGAATCGTAGTCAGTGGCCAGTTTTTGCCAATCTTCCTGCTTGGCAGTTTTGCTTTCTTGTAACTGCAAATAATTGGTTTCCAAAAGCTCAATTTTCGCTCTTAGAAAGTTGGAAACTTCCGGACCTTTATCAATCACCAGCTGAAAGGCTTCAATAGCTGTTTCGAAATCTTTATTGGTTCTGGCGGTGAATCCCAATGTCATCAATCTGAAACCATCTTCTTTTTTAATCAAATCGATTGATCTGGCCTGCGCTAATGCCGGCTGAAACTGCTTTTTCTGCATAAAATACCACTGCAACAATTCCTTTAAGGCAAAATTGTCGGGTTCGGTACGCATTTTATTCAGGAGCTGATTTCGAATTATGGGGTCGAGGCTTGAATCGATATCTTGATTTAATGCTGATTGCAGACGGTTTTGAACCGTGCTTACTTTTGTGGGATCGATAGAAACTGCAATCAGGAATTCGGCAAGCATTTTCTCAAAATCTCTCTGGTAGAGATAAATATTACCCAATTCGAGATGATAAAGATGAGGCTGTTGTAATAGTTCGCGGCCTTTTTGATACACCTTGGCAGCAAAATCGTATTCGCGCTTTGCGATAAAGGCGTTGGCAGCATTGTTAATATCTACCTTAATGGGTTTTAATTTTTCAATTGCTTTGTTGAATTGAAGGACTGCTTGTTCCTCTTGGTTCCACTTTTTATACACATATCCCAGGCTGATTAGAAAACTATTGTCATTCGGATTTTTTCGAATCTGCTTCTTTACAAAACTTTCTGCGTCTTTAAACTCTTCAAGCGCCAGCAAACAATCGATATAATAATTGTAATAGGTTTTTGATTTTGTAACATCATACAAATCATAAAAAAGAGTAGAAGCAGGTTTGTATTCTTTATCACGAAAATATTTAAAGGCCAATGAACTTCCCGATTGAATGTTCAATTGTCCGAAAACAGAAAGCGTTCCGGATATCAGAGAAATCAGTAATAAGCTTGTAAGTATCTTTTTCAAAATGTAATATTTAAGGATTCGCCACCATAAAAATAAAAAAAAGCCCGACTTTAATGTTCGGGCTTTGACAAATATTTTGAATATTGATTTAATCGATCATATCGAATCCTGTGTATGGAACCAATGCTTTTGGAATTTTGATTCCTTCCGGGGTTTGATGATTTTCCAATAAAGCAGCAACGATTCTTGGCAATGCCAATGCACTACCATTTAAGGTGTGAGCCAATTGAGGCTTCTTCATATCCTTGTCTTTGAATCTAAGTTTTAGGCGGTTTGCCTGGTACGATTCAAAGTTGGAAACAGAACTTACCTCTAACCACTTGTCTTGGGCTGCAGAGTACACTTCAAAATCAAAAGTTAAAGCAGCTGTAAAACTTGTATCGCCACCACATAAACGCAATAGACGGTACGGCAATTCAAGCTTCTGAATAATTCCTTCAACATGCTTCACCATTTCATCAAGCGTTTCATATGATTTTTCAGGGTGCTGCAATTGTACAATCTCTACCTTATCGAATTGGTGTAGGCGGTTCAAACCTCTTACATCTTTACCGTACGATCCTGCTTCTCTTCTGAAACAAGCCGAATAAGCGGTATTCTTAACTGGGAATTCTTCTCCCTTAAGAATTACATCGCGGTAAATATTGGTTACCGGAACCTCGGCTGTTGGAATCAAATACAAGTTGTCTTCCGTTACATGATACATTTGCCCTTCCTTATCAGGCAACTGACCTGTACCATAACCAGAATCTTCGTTCACCACCAATGGAGGAATAACTTCTTCGTAACCCGCTTTGCGGTTTTCATCAAGGAAGAAATTGATTAATGCTCTCTGAAGAATTGCTCCCTTTCCACGATACAATGGGAAACCTGCGCCAGTAATTTTCACCCCTAAATCGAAATCGATCAGATTGTATTTTTTTGCCAATTCCCAGTGTGGAACTGAACCTGGAGCCAAAGCTGGAGCTTCACCAACAGTTTTTTCAATCACATTATCCTCTTCGCCTTTACCTGCAGGAACCGATGAGTGAGGAATGTTAGGAATTTGCAAAAGCAAATCGTTTAATTCTTCAACAATGGAACTTTGCTTCGAACTCAATTCTGCAATGGCGTTTTTCAACTCACCTGTTTTTGCTTTTGCAGCATTGGCTTCTTCAGCCTTTCCACTTTTAAAAAGCATACCAATCTCTTTCGATAAACTGTTCATTTCAGCCTGCATAGCATCTTGTTCAGCTTGGGTAGCTTTTCTATTCTCATCAAGACCAATAATTTTTCCGATGATTTCTTTGGCATCAAAATTTTTGATCTCTAAAGCCTTAATGGCTTCTTCCTGGTTTTCCTGTAAATATTTTAGGCTTAGCATCTATTTTCTTTTGTTGATGATTATTCCCTGATTTTTATGAAAGTGTAAAAATAAAAAAATCTCCTGTCTTTATACCTTGATAAAGCAGGAGATTTAAATATTTTAATACTGAATTAACTATTCAGCAAGAGGTTCAATAGAAACGTAAGATTTGTTGTCTCTTTTCTTTCTGAAAACAACAGTTCCATCAACAAGTGCAAATAGAGTGTGATCTTTACCACAACCTACGTTTTCACCTGCGTTATGCTTAGTTCCTCTTTGGCGTACTAGAATATTTCCAGCTTGTGCAAATTGTCCGCCGTAAATTTTAACTCCTAATCGTTTACTTTCCGATTCTCTACCGTTCTTCGAGCTACCAACTCCTTTTTTATGTGCCATTTTGTAATATTTTTAAGGATTAAGCTACAATTTCTTCAATTTGAATTTGTGAAAGGTACTGACGGTGACCGTTCAGTTTTTTGTATCCTTTTCTTCTTTTCTTTTTGAATACTTTAACCTTATCACCTTTCATGTGTGATAAAACTTTTGCAGTTACTTTTGCGCCTTCAACAGCAGGAGCACCAACTACAACTTCACCTTCATTATCAACTAAAAGAACTTTAGCGAACTCAACTTGTCCACCTTCTTCAGCTTCTAATCTGTGAACGAAAATCTTCTGGTCTTTTTCAACTTTAAATTGCTGACCCGCGATTTCTACAATTGCGTACATTTTAATACAATTTTACGGTTTGTTCCAGGGGGTGGGCAACCTGCTAATCAAGTTATTCCTCTTGGTGAACCCCCGAAGAAATTTATTTTTCGGATTGCAAAAATAGAAAAGAATAATTGATAAACAAAGTTTTAAGGATAGAAATGAAGGATTTTCTCCACTTTTTTCATTTGTAATTTCCTATGTTACAAAATCCAAGATGATTTACCTGCAAATGTAGAAACTTTCCCGATTCATGTTTGGATTATGTAGGCTAATAATTGTATCTTCATATAATACATTTGCAAATCCGACTTCATGTAACTGATAAAAGGGGTTTGTGAAGTGGACGAACTGAATGCGAATAAATAAAAATGTCTTGATTTCCTTTATTTTTAATAAGCTTCAAAACAATTATTATATTTGCTACACGAAAGATGGAAATTTGTAGAAACCTATGGGTAAAATAAAACTAAACGTTCTTGGATTGTCATATAGTCAGACACAAACCGGTGCGTATGCATTGGTATTGTCCGAAGAAGATGGCGATAGACGGATTCCCATTATTATTGGTGGAGTTGAGGCTCAATCGATAGCCATACAATTGGAAGAGTTGGATCCGCCAAGACCTTTAACTCACGACTTATTTAAAAGTTTTGCTGAGGCTTTTGCGGTGAATGTAATCGAGGTAAATATATATCGTTTGGAAGAAGGAATCTTCTACTCCGAATTGATTTGTGAGAAAGGTGCAAACAGAATTCGAATCGATTCGAGAACTTCGGATGCTGTGGCCATTGCCCTGCGATTTAAATGCCCAATTTACACGACCGATGAAATTATTGATAAGGCTGGTATTGTTTTATCAATAGAAGGCGAGCCTCAGGAGCCTACTATTACTGCTCCAACGGCAGATTACGGTGCGACTGAATCCAGTTCGAGCAGTCAGTTTAGCGATTATTCAATCGCACAATTACAAGGAATGCTAGATGATGCCATTCGCGATGAGGATTATGAGAAAGCTTCTTTAATTCGAGACGAACTGGACAAAAGAGGAGAATAATTAAAAGATAAAATAAGAACAGAGGCAGGTAAGTTACCTGCCTTTTTTTATTCACCCATTTTAGGTTTTAGCTTGTCTTTAGGGTAGATTCATATTTGTGATAAGAATCATGAAAAAACTTGATTCTCAAATCATAAAAAACTGAATAAAAAGCTAAATTTAAGGCTCTACAACAAACCCTAAATAACCCTATGAAGCTAAAAGAAAAACTAAAAAATCTTGGACCGGGAATACTAGTAACCGCTGCATTTATTGGTCCGGGAACCATCACAACCTGTACCTTAACCGGTGCCGGATTCGGATATGCCCTACTCTGGGGACTTGTTTTCAGTGTGCTGGCAACCATTGTGCTTCAAGAGATGACAGCCCGTTTAGGAATCATAGGTCAGAAAGGTTTGGGAGAGGCATTGCGCCATCAGTTTCGAAATCCGTTTTTAAAATTAATGGCTATAGTACTTGTACTTTCAGCCATCCTAATTGGAAATGCGGCATATGAAACAGGAAACATTCTTGGTGCTTCACTGGGAATGATAGAAGTTACCGGAATTTCAACTGTCGACCTGGGTGGGGGTGAGATTCAGATCTGGGGACCAGTAATTGGCCTTATTGCCTTCGCTCTTCTGGTAATGGGCAGTTATAAAAGCCTGGAGCGTATTCTTATTGCTTTGGTATTGCTGATGAGTATTTCTTTTATTTCTACCATGATTATTATTGGCCCAGACTTATTACCCATTCTAAAAGGAATGTTTGTTCCATCCTTACCAGCCGAAAGTGTATACATGTTAATTGGTTTGATTGGAACAACAGTGGTTCCCTATAACTTGTTCTTGCATGCTTCGGTGGTTCGGGAAAAGTGGTCGAAAAAAGAAGACCTTTCTACCGCCCGAACGGACTTGTTTTTTTCTGTGATTTTGGGTGGTGTCATATCCATGTCGATTGTGATTACATCTGCGGCAGCATTTTTTGGTACAGGAGCTGAAATAAAAGGAGCCAGCGATTTGGCTTCTCAGCTTAAACCTTTGCTGGGCGATTGGGCAGGAATTATTATGTCGGTAGGTTTGTTTGCTGCCGGAATTTCATCGGCCATTACAGCACCTCTTGCAGCAGCTTATGCCACAGCAGGAATCCTGGGCTGGAAAGTAGATCTGAAATCCTTTAAATTCAAAGCCGTTTGGATGCTCATTTTGTTGATCGGCATTGTGTTTTCAGCCATTGGTTTTAGCCCGATAAAGGCTATTGTATTTGCACAAATTGCCAATGGAATTTTACTGCCGGTAATCGCCATATATCTTTTACTTATTATGAATAGCAAAAAGGTGTTGGGAGAGCACAGAAACAAAATCGTTCAAAATATTATTGGAGCCATCGTGGTTTGTATCATGATAGGTTTAGGCATAAAGAGTATTCTGCATGTTGCAGGTGTATTTTAATTCAAACAATATGATTCGTATAGATTTAAATAGTGACCTTGGAGAGAGTTTTGGCAACTACAAAATTGGTATGGATGAAGAATTGATGAAATACATCAGTTCGGCCAATATTGCTTGTGGATATCATGCCGGAGATCCATTGATTATGGAAAAAACAATTCGCATGGCCCTGAAACATGGAGTGGCCATTGGTGCGCATCCGGGCTACCCTGATTTGATTGGATTTGGAAGAAGAAACATGTCGGTTTCCCTGGAAGAGTTGAAAACCATGGTGAAGTACCAGGTTTCGGCACTTAAAGGAATGACGGAAAGTTTGGGAGGCAAACTACAACATGTAAAACCACATGGTGCCATGTACAACCAGGCGGCAGCCAATCTGGATATGGCAATTGCAATAGCAGAAGGAATCAAGGAAATTGACCCTAATCTTATATTTATGGGGCTGGCAAATTCATGCATGCAGGAAGCTGCCGATAGTGTTGGATTGATATTCGCTTCGGAAATTTTTGCCGACAGAGCTTATACCGATGAAGGAAAGCTGGTACCAAGAAGTAGAGAAGGAGCTGTAATTCATGAGCCCGATATGGTTTGTGAAAGGGTTTTGGAAATGGTAAAACATGGAAAGGTGAAAAGCATAAACCGAAAAGAAGTTGCTTTAAAAGCTGATACCATTTGTATTCATGGAGATAATCCTGCAGCCTTCGAATTGGCAGTAAGGATTTACGAGTGTTTAGCAGAGAATGAAATTCAAATAAGGGCATTAAGATGATTGAATATATTCCATCGGGAGATTCTGCATTTCTGGTCAAATTTGGAAACGAAATTTCTGAAGAAATCAACCGGAAAGTAAGGGCTTACTTTATCGCTTTAAGCAATAAGAAATTGGAAGGGATTATAGAGTGCGTTCCATCTTATACCGATTTGATGGTGCTATACGATCCTTTGAAGATTCAGTACAAAAGTTTATTGAAGGAGCTGAAAATATTGGCTGAAAACATTTCGGAGATTGAAATTCCCGAGGCAAAAACTGTTGAGATACCAGTTTGTTATGGTGGAAATTTTGGGGAAGATATGGATGCTGTAATAGCACATACAGGTTTAAGAGAGCAGGAGATTATAGAGAAACATTCACAGAATTCTTACCTGGTTTATATGCTTGGTTTTACACCTGGATTTTGCTACCTGGGAGGCATGGATAAAAGTATTGCTACACCGCGAAAGGAAGTGCCAAGTCAGAAAATACTGGCCGGATCGGTAGGACTTGCGGCGGAACAAACCGGAATTTACCCAATTGAAAGTCCGGGAGGTTGGCAAATCATTGGCCGCACGCCATATCGACTTTTCGATCCGAATCGAAAGCCAGAGTTTCTATTGCAAGCCGGAGACTATCTTAAGTTTTACCCGATAAGCGAAGAAGAGTATTATAAATTAAACGAAAACGACTAATCATGGGAAAGATAAAGATTTTGAATCCAGGTTTGTTGAGTACCATTCAGGATGGAGGTCGTTTTGGATATCAGCAATATGGAATGCCTGTTGCAGGAGCCATGGACCTGCACTCCTTGCAATTGGCCAATTGGTGTGTGAGAAATCCTGCTCATGAGGCATGTATTGAAGCAACCATATTGGGGCCAACAATCGAATTTCAATCGGATACCTATATTGCGATAAGCGGAGCCACTATTCAGCCTTTCGTAAACGAGCAGGCAATAAATATGAATGCCGGAATTAAGGTACGCGCTGGCGATGTGTTAAGTTTTGGAAGCATTCAGACTGGCTGCAGAATTTATATTGCCATTGCCGGCGGTTTTGATATCCCGGAATTGATGGAAAGTAAATCGACTTACCTTAGGGGTAATCTAGGAGGCTTCGAAGGTCGTGCGCTAAAGGCAGGCGATGAGCTGGAAATTGCAGACTATGAAAGACGCCTAAAGGGTGTTGTGCCTGAAGAATTGATTCCAAATTATTCCAATTTTACTGAAATTCGGATTACATCGGGTGCAGAGATCAAGCGATTCACCATGGATGGAGTCAAAACTTTTCTCTGTTCGGTTTACAGCATAAGTCCGCAGAGCGACAGAATGGGTTACCGACTTTCAGGACAGAAAATTGAACATGCCAATGGGGCCGATATTATCTCTTCAGGAATTGTAACTGGAGCCATTCAGGTTCCTGGGCATGGAGAGCCGATTATCATGATGTCGGATCATCAGACAGTAGGTGGCTACACCAAAATAGCACAGGTCATTTCGGTCGACTTGCCTTTACTGGGACAAATGAAACCTGGTGATCAGATTAAATTTAAGGAGGTGAATTTGGATCAGGCTCAGCAATTACTATTGGAAAGAAACCAATGGCTTAAGCAACACGGAATCGAATAAAAAAAGGCAGGTTTTAAACCTGCCTTTCTGCTGTATTTTAGTGTGCAATATTTTCTACTTGCTGAGGATCGTGTTTGTGTTTGAACAGAATCCAGAAGAAAATTGCAATAACAAGCGAGTAAATTGCGAAGGTATTCCAGATATCCATCCAGATAAAATTACCATCGCTGCCAGTAAAGAATGTTCCGATAATAATACCGCTGATCCATGATCCCATAATGGCTCCAAAACCATTTGTCATCATCATAAACAATCCTTGTGCACTTGCTCTAATGCTTGAGTCGCATTGTGTTTCAACGAACAATGAACCCGAGATGTTGAAGAAATCGAAAGCCATACCGTAAATAATACAGGATAGAATGATCATCCATAAGCCTCCTGCAGGATCGCCATAAGCGAATAATGCAAAGCGAAGAACCCAAGCAACCATACTGATCAGCATTACCTTCTTTATACCAAATTTCTTTAGGAAGAATGGTATAGCAAGAATGAATAAGGTTTCAGAGATCTGAGAAATCGACATGATAATGGTCGAATATTTTACAACAAAAGAATCGGCATATTGAGGAATCTTTTCGAATTCTGACAAGAATCGATCACCGTACATATTTGTAAGCTGTAATGCTGCACCAAGGAACATTGAGAAAATGAAGAACAAGGCCATTTTGTAGTTCTTGAACAATTTGAAGGCATTTAAACCTAAAGTTTCAACCAAAGGAGCACCTTTTTGTCCCTTGTTTTGTGGCTTACACTGTGGCATACTAAAAGAGTAAGCTGCCAAAACGAAAGATACAAAACCAGCAATATAAAACTGATTTTCTGATGCTTTGGATCCTGTAAGGTTGGTTACCCACATGGCTGCAATAAAACCAATGGTTCCCCATACACGAATTGGAGGAAACACCTTAATTACATCGTAATTGTTGTTCTTTAAAACCGTGTACGATATGGTATTCATCAGGGCAATGGTTGGCATGTAACATATCATTGCCAATAAAATTACCGTAATGAACATTGCCGGAGTTTCGATCTGTGGAAGATACAACAAAGCAATACCACCCAATAGATGAAGGATACCATAAAGTCTTTCGGCATTCATCCATCTGTCGGCAATAATACCGGTTAGTGTAGGCATAAACAGTGATGAAATTCCCATGGTTGAGAAAACCGCACCAAATTCAGCAGGCGACCATTGTTTAGTTCCAAACCAATAATTTGCAATGGTTATTAGCCATGCTCCCCAGATAAAAAACTGTAGGAAGTTTAGTAGCGTCAATCGACCTTTAATTCCCATAATTCGTCGTTTAAATAAATAAGATTAGTAAATGTTTTTCTAAATGGTTTGGTTGTTCTAGTAGTTCAAAATTAATACAACGAATTGCATATCAATTTTAAAAGATCCAAATCTAACAAAAAAAGGAGAAAGGTAAAAGTGTTCGCTTAAAGCGATCAATTAAAAGCTGGAAAGCAGGCCAATAAATCGTGAATCTTACTGATAATCATTTCAAAAAATGATACTTTTGCTCCCTAAAACAAATGAGCAGATGCAGCTAAACAAAAGTTACCAAAGCAAACAGTCGGCAATAGAAAAAGTAAAAGAAGCAGTGCGAATCGCCTTGCCCAAAGCTTATTCGACCAGTAAATGGTTGCTAAGTATTATGCTACCAGTTTCTTTTGGAGTAATGATTTTAAATTACACCGGAATTTTGGCAATGGTATCGTCTTATTTATCTCCGGCATTTGAATTAATTGGTTTGCCAGGCGAATCGGCCTTTGTTTTATTAACCAGCATATTTACCAATATTTACACGGCAATTGCCGTAATTACCAGTCTCGAAATGCAGGGCAGGGTAGTTACCATTTTGGCTGTAATGTGTTTGGTAGCCCATGGTTTTGTGATTGAAACGGCAGTTTTAAAGAAAACAGGATCTTCTGTTAGCCGCATGATTTTGCTGCGATTGCTGGGAAGTTTTGCCATAGGAGCTGTCTTAAATTGGCTCTTACCAGGCGAAGCAATTCAAAATATCAGTAGTATAAATCTAGAAAAGGAATCATTCTCTGTAATGTTTATGAATTGGGCCGAATCATCACTAATTCTAACTGTAAAAGTCATTGTTCTGATTACTTTATTAATGATTTTTCAAAAAATCCTCGAGCTTTTTGGAATCATCAGGTGGATTTCCAGGTTTTTAAAACCATTACAAGTGGTGATGGGATTGCCAGAGTCGACATCATTTTCGTGGATTGTTGCCAATACTTTAGGCTTGGCCTACGGCGCTGCCATTATCATGGAACAGGTAGAAGAAGGAAAAATGAGTAAGGATGATGCTGATTTGCTGAACCATCATATTGCTGTATCGCATTCGCAATTGGAAGATCCATTGCTTTTTGCCGCCATTGGTGTTCCATTAGGCTGGATGATAATACCCCGATTGTTACTGGGAATTCTGGTAGTTTGGATGTGCCGACTGGAGCGATACATTAAAAAGGCAATTGGTAAAAAAAGTTAAAGTAATTGTGATATGCTAGATACTATTTGTGAATTAATGTATCTTTAAAAATTAAAATTTCGAGCTGTAAAATTATGCAACAATATCTTCAACTATTAGAAAGAGTTCTTGAGGAAGGGAATAAAAAGGAAGACAGAACAGGAACCGGAACAGTTAGTGTTTTCGGGCATCAGATGCGTTTCGATTTGTCAAAAGGTTTTCCAGTTCTGACCACCAAGAAACTTCACTTAAAATCGATCATTCATGAATTGCTTTGGTTCCTGCAAGGTGATACAAATGTAAAGTACCTTCAGGATAATGGGGTTCGCATTTGGAACGAATGGGCCGATGAAAATGGAGATTTGGGCCATGTATATGGTTACCAGTGGAGATCCTGGCCAAAAGAGAACGGAGAGTCTTTGGATCAGATCAAGCAGGTCGTTCACGATATTAAAAACAATCCTGATTCGCGCAGGTTAATTGTAAGTGCCTGGAATGCTGGCGATATTGAAAATATGGCTTTGCCACCTTGTCATGCCTTATTCCAGTTTTATGTAGCAAATGGAAAACTTTCCTGCCAACTGTATCAGCGTAGCGCAGATATTTTTCTTGGAGTGCCTTTTAATATTGCCTCCTATGCATTACTTACCTTGATGATGGCACAGGTTTGTGATCTTGAACCGGGAGAATTTGTGCATACATTAGGCGATGCTCATATCTACATGAACCATCTTGAGCAGGTGAAATTGCAGTTGAGCAGGGAACCAAAGAATTTGCCACAAATGAAAATTAATCCTGATGTGAAAAGCATTTTCGACTTCAAATATGAAGATTTCAGTCTGGAGAATTATGAAGCTCATCCTCACATTAAAGGAGCGATATCGGTTTAATTACGAATTAACAATTACGAATGAAAAAGATCAATGTATTGCAACAAAAAAGTTTTGATTTTGCAGTTCGGATTGTGAATTTGTGTAGGTACTTAAATGAGGAAAAAAAGGAATATACCTTAAGTAAACAGCTATTGCGTTCAGGTACTTCAATTGGGGCTAATGTTGAAGAAGCTATTGGAGGACAGAGTGAAAAGGATTTTTTTGCAAAGCTAACTATAGCATATAAAGAAACAAGAGAAACACATTATTGGGTGAGATTGCTATCAGCAACTCATTACTTAACAAATGGTGAAGGACAAAGTCTTTTAGATGATACTGAAGAGTTATTAAGAATAATTGGGAGTATCCAAAAGACAATAAAGTCTCGTAATTCGTAATTAATAATTCGTAATTCTATGAATATAGCTATTATAGTTGCCGCATCAAGAAACAATGTTATCGGAAAAGATAACCAGCTTATATGGCGCCTTTCGGCAGATTTGAAAAGGTTTAAAGCATTAACAACCGGGCATACCATTATTATGGGAAGAAAAACTTTCGATTCTATTGGAAAGCCACTGCCAAACCGCACATCGGTAATTATTACCCGACAGGAAGACTACAAGCAGGAAGGATGTATTGTGGTTCATTCTTTGGAAGAAGCACTTGAAGCGGTAAAAGATCAGGAAAAAGTATTTATTATTGGAGGAGGAACAATTTACGAACAGGCTATGGAAAAGGCCGATGAATTGTACCTTACCCTGGTGCACAAGGAGTTTGACGGCGATACTTTCTTTCCAGAAGTAAAAGCTGAAGAATGGGAATCGGTAGCAAGGGTGGATTGTATGCCCGACGAAAAGAATGAATATCCATATTCATTTATCGATTACGTAAGAAAATAATACCAGGTAAATCAAAAATAAGTGGTATAAAATGAATTTTAGATTTTTAAAAATAGCGTTGATGGCATTGTTCTTTTTGGGAACGGCTCATTCATGTTCAACAGGTTCCGATCCGGAGGATATAATAGAGGAAGTTTTTTCGGTTCCGGCTGAGTATTGCCTCTTAATTAATAATGGAATGAACGACATTATTATGGATGTAAATGCCATAGTTATGAACAACCTCGAAACTGTAAAGGATACCATCGACGATGAAATTGCAGACTGCGTTACTCCGGTGATTCATCGTACGAATAGCATTATTGATTCGGTAGTGATTGATTATGGAACATCAAATTGTACCTCGATAGGAGGAAGATATACGGGTAAAGTAATTGTAGATCCTGATGATGAAAACTTATTGGATTTTGAAATCAGGTTTACCGATCTAGTGGTGAATGGATTTGATGTAAGTGGAAAGATGAGCTTTAACGTGATAGGAAGAGAAGCAGGTCGAAATTTTTCGGTTGCTGCTACAAATGTTCAGTTCTCGTTTAAAGATTCGGATGAAAATGATATTATTTTTCCGATGACCTCGTACGAGGCCACATATACCTATGTGAGAAGCGAGGAAGATGATATGGATTATGTGGATGATATCTATACCATCACCAATGATGTTGCCATTACTTATCCTGATGGGGCACTAATGACTTTAACCAGTCAGTCGGACCTGACTTATGCTTATACATGTAAAAATGTAATTGGAGGCACTGCATTGTTTACCCTGCAAAATGTAGGCGAAGGTATCGTAAATTACGGGGGAGGCGATAGCTTTGACGATTGCGATGGTGATGTAAGCGTGAGCGCCGAAGGATCGACCATTACCATTAGTTTGTAAACAGATTACAAATCTTGATATAAAAAAATACCGGAGCTTTTCTCCGGTATTTTTTTTATCTGATTCCGATACAATTAATGCCTGGTATCGGTTATGCGACTTTTAAACGCTTTAGATTTACTTTTTCAAGTTTCTCGCTAGCGTATTTACTATCTATCGAAATTTTCTTTTCTTCTCCCGAAGGCAATTCAAACATTGCATCCATCATAATGGCTTCGCAAATTGAGCGCAGTCCACGAGCACCCAATTTAAACTCAACTGCTTTATCAACAATATACTCAAGCGCACTCTCGTCAAAAGTTAACTCAATATCATCGATCTTAAATAGCTTGGTGTACTGTTTTACAATCGAGTTTTTTGGTTCGGTTAAGATGTTGCGAAGCGCTTCTCTATTAAGAGGTTCCAAATAAGTTAATACTGGCAAACGACCAATAATTTCAGGAATTAATCCGAATGATTTCAAATCCTGAGGAGCAATATACTGTAGGAAGTTTTCCTGATCAACCTGCTCTTTTTCCTTACTTGCATTAAACCCAACAACCTGGGTGTTCATTCTTTGCGCAATCTTTCTTTGAATGCCATCGAAGGCTCCACCACAAACAAAAAGAATGTTTTTCGTGTTCACCGGAATCATTTTCTGATCAGGATGCTTACGACCTCCCTGAGGTGGCACGTTTACAACCGAACCTTCCAATAATTTAAGTAATCCCTGCTGAACACCTTCTCCCGAAACATCACGAGTGATTGATGGATTATCGCTCTTACGAGCAATTTTATCGATTTCGTCAATAAATACAATTCCTTTTTCGGCAGCTTCAACATCGTAGTCCGAAGCTTGTAAAAGTCTTGTTAGAATTGATTCAATATCTTCACCCACATAACCTGCTTCTGTTAATACAGTAGCATCAACAATGGTAAAAGGAACATGCAACATTTTAGCAATGGTTCTTGCCAAAAGCGTTTTGCCGGTTCCAGTCTCACCCACAAGAATGATATTCGATTTTTCAATCTCGATATCTTCATCATCTCTCTCCTGAAGTAATCTTTTGTAATGATTGTAAACCGCAACGGAAAGGTATTTTTTAGCTTCTTCCTGACCAATTACATACTGATCGAGGAAAGCTTTAATTTCCATTGGTTTCAACAATTTTATCTCTTTCAGGTTAAGATCCGAACGATTTTTTAATTCTTCCTGTACAATAGAATACGCCTGGTCAATACAGCTGTCGCAGATATGACCACTGATTCCTGCAATCAGAAGATTTGTATCTTTCTTCTCTCTCCCGCAAAACGAGCATTTATCCATGATATTGATTTATAGTACTAAAAATGCAAAGTTAATGATTTTACGATTAACTCTGCATTAGGTTTGTTTTGATTTTGAGATGATTGATTATTTCTCGCGCATTAGCACTTCATCAATCATACCATATTCTTTAGCTTCCATGGCTGTCATCCAGTAATCACGGTCGGAATCTTTTTCTACTTTTTCGTAAGTATTTCCTGAATGATCAGCAATAATGGTATACAATTCTTTCTTTAATTTCAAGATTTCGCGAGCGGTAATTTCGATATCCGAAGCTTGACCTTGTGCACCACCCATTGGCTGGTGAATCATGATTCTTGAGTGTTTTAATGCAGAACGTTTGCCTTTTGTTCCGGCAGTTAGCAATACAGCGCCCATCGATGCAGCCATACCAGTACAGATAGTGGCAACATCACACTTAATGTACTGCATTGTATCGTAAATACCTAGTCCAGCATGAACCGAACCACCTGGCGAGTTAAAATAAATCTGAATGTCCTTCGAAGGATCGGTAGATTCAAGGAACAATAACTGAGCCATGATGATGTTGGCAACATAGTCATCAATCGGAACACCAAGGAAAATGATTCTATCCATCATCAGACGAGAGAAAACATCCATTGATGCAACGTTTAGCTGTCTCTCTTCAATAATTGTTGGAGAAATATAGCTGTTGCTAATCGAAGTATATTTATCTAATGTCAGGCTGTTAATGCCCATGTGCTGTGTGGCAAATTTTCTGAATTCGTCTTTTGGTACCATATAGATATGATTTTAAATTTCGTAGACCTAAATTAGTTAAAATTTCTCCATTTGAAAAGAAACATTTAACAAAAACCTGTTTAAGGATCAAAAAGAAAACCACGCCTCAATGAAGCGTGGTTTTTTCTGTATTGTAAGAGTTTCTCTTATTCAAACATTTTGTTGAATTCTTCTGTAGAAACTTCTTTTTCTTCAATTTTGATAGCACCTTTCAGGAACTCAACAATTTTGTTGTCGATCATTCTTTCGTAGATCTTTCTTTGTTCTTCCTGATTTTGCATCATTTGCTGAGCGTAGTTTGTCAAGTACTCTTCTGGTACATCCATCATACCGTACTGCTGGAACTGCATTAAAGCTTGTTGCTTAGCAAATTCCATAATTTCTTCCTGCTCAACTTTAAGTTCGTTTTCTTCAGTCAATCTGTTTTTAATCAACTGCCATTTGAACTCGTCAACGTAGTTTGCGAAATCTTTCTCAACTTGCTCTTCGTTCATTTCTTTGTTGGTTGCAATAATCCAACGCTTCAAGAATGCTTCAGGAAGATCCATTTTCGATTTCTTCACCAATTTCTCTTTTGCATCAATCAAGAATTTGTAATCGCTATCGTTAACCAATTGTTTTTCGATATCTTCTTTGATTTTGGCTTTGAATTCTTCTTCAGAAGAAACAGTTCCTTCACCAAATACTTTATCGAATAATTCCTGGTTCAACTCAGCATTAACAAATTTGTTAATTTCTGTAATTGTGAATTGGAAATCAGCATCTAAGTTTTCAGCTTCTTCTTTAGCAATATTAAGCATAGAAGCCAAGTCAGTTTTGTTAGCGAAAGCTTTAGCTGGGTTGAATACCACAACATCATCTTTCTTAGCACCAACAAATTTCTTCTTCGCATCTTCATCAGCCATATATTCTAATGAAAGTGCTACATCGTTGCTAGTAATTCCTTCTTCAACAAGTTTGCCTTCTGCGTCAACTTGTGCGAAGTTACCTTTCAAAAGTTCTTTTTCTTCAACAGCTTCAGCTGGCTCGTTTGATCCGAAACGACGAGCGTGCATTTCAACACCATTCTCGATCATTTTTTCATCAACAGCAATTTTGAAGAAAGTCATCTTATCTCTTTTGCTAAGGTTAAGAGTGTATTCTGGAGTCAAAGCAATATCGAATGCAAATTCGAAATCGGTATCTTTTTCCCAGTTGATTTCTTTTTGCTCAGTTTCGTTAGGAAGTGGCTCGCCTAAAATTTTCAAATCATTTTCGCGAATGTACTTCATTAGCTCCTCGCTAAGAAGTTTGTTCACTTCGTCAGCTAAAACAGGAGTACCATACATTTTCTTGATCACACCCATAGGTACTTTACCTTGGCGGAAACCATTGATATTTGCTTTTTTACGATAGTCTTTTAAAACATCGTTTACACGACTTTCATAGTCTTCTTTAACAATCTGTAATTTGATTACAGCGTTTAAATCATCAATGTTGGTTTTTGTGATGTTCATTTTTTAGCTATTAAAAGATAAAACCTTATTAATTGAAAAAAAACCGCTCAACCATCGATACATCGTATCTTAAGTATGGGCGGTTTAAGGTTATTTTTTCTGTAGTGCGGATGAAGGGACTCGAACCCCCACGCCTTACGGCACTAGATCCTAAGTCTAGCGCGGCTACCAATTACGCCACATCCGCGGGTTAATTGCGGTGCAAATATAGAGCTGTTTTTTATAATTTGCAATAGCAATTGTAAAAAAAATGAAGATTTTTTTACAGAATAATCAGGGGTAAAAATCTATAAGTAAAATACAGTGGCCGGAACCAACTGTATCCTTTTATTTTACTGGTTTTCTAAGTTCGAAATTCTTTCCTAGATATACTCTTCTTACATCTTCGTCGGCAGCCAGTTCTTCGGCAGTTCCCGATTTTAAGATGTTACCTTCAAACAACAAGTAGGCTCTTTCGGTAATCGAAAGTGTTTCCTGTACGTTATGGTCGGTAATCAGAATTCCAATATTCTTGTCTTTTAAATGACGAACAATATCCTGTATGTCTTCTACTGCAATAGGGTCTACACCTGCAAAGGGTTCGTCCAGCAAAATAAATTTTGGCTTGATAGAAAGAGCTCGTGCAATTTCGGTTCTGCGTCTTTCTCCACCAGACAACTGAATTCCCAAACTTTTCCTGATTTTTTGAAGGCTAAATTCGTTTAGCATCTCTTCCAGTCGGTGTTCCTGGTACTCTTTTGAGAAATCGGACATTTCCAGTACCGACTTAATGTTGTCCTCAACACTTAGCTTTCTAAAAACTGATGCTTCCTGGGCCAGGTAGCCCACACCAAGCTGAGCTCTTTTATAAACAGGTTCCTGGGTAATTTCACGATCATCAAGGAATATTCTACCTCCATTGGGTTGAATCAATCCCACAATCATGTAAAAAGATGTTGTTTTACCTGCACCGTTCGGACCAAGTAATCCAACAATTTCACCTTGTTTTACATCAACCGATACGCCTTTTACAACCGTACGACTTTTGTATCTTTTAATTAAATTCTCAGCTCTTAATATCATTCTTGTCCAATTGTTTTAATCATGTGGAGTTTTGCAAATATAGGAAAGATATCATTAGAATGTGATTTGTAGCATCGCGCGAATGCCAAAATCTTCAAAATCCTGGTACGGATTATCATCCAGGTGGGTCAATCGCCACATGGCATCAATTCTAATAAATTTGAAAATGTTTTCGATTCCGATACTTGCCTCAAAATATGGCTTGCTCACATCCGATAAGCCTTGTGGAAATTGCATGTATGCTTCGCTGTTTGCCAAAGCTCCATTGTTCTTGTCGCTCAAGTTTCCAATCAATCCTTTCCCCGAAACCACGGTTCTCCACTTCAATTTGCGGAACAATGGAATGCGATTAAGAATTAAGCCATTGAAATGATGCTCTACAAATAAACTTGCATATTGGTCACTTGCAAATTCGTAATAGTTCATCATGTTAAAGGCGTAAGGATCGAAAGCATAGGTCTCGTTCCCTTCGTGCAAATGCAATAAAGGGTAGGGCACTTTACCGAATAGCTTTCCGGCCGAAGCAAGAAAATACAGGTTCCCAAGTGGTGGCAGCTCAAATGTGTGTTCAACACTTAAGTCGATTTTCTGATAATCGTAATTCGAACCCAGTACATCTTTCATTCCCATAGTTAGATATAGGTTAATGATAGGTACTGGTCCGCCCAGGTGAATTCTTTCAAATTCGCCCATTACCACTTTTTCGTTTTTGGTCCAACGAGTTCTCAGCTCCAGCTCCGAAGTTGTAATTCGGGATATTGGATCCCCAAATCGATCCTGGAATGGAACAAATTCTGTTGGCTTGATATCTCGATATCGAAATTTTAATGTATTTGAAAAACCTTGAAACCACTCCTTCTCATAATGAGTTTCGAATTGGTTCAACATGGTTAGTTTGTTGTTCGGATTTCTTTTTAGCAAAGAAGCCAGGATGTTCCCTTCGGTAAATGCATTCGGACTTTTTCCAAGCTGATGAATATCGTGCTTGTATTGCATTCCAAAGGTTTCTCTTGGTAGCTTGTTAATCATATAAAGGAAACCTAAGCCATATTTCAGTTTTTCATCTTTTGTTCCATAAGCCAAATGGCCATTTAGCATGATTTTGGTACTGAAGGCATTCGAGGTTCTACCCCCAAACATGAATCGGTTTCCTTCAATTTCGTTGAAACTGTATAGCTTATAATAAGGACCGTATTCAAAATTTCCATGTACATAATAACCTGTAATAAATGTGGTGACTACATCGACAATATTCTTATAAAGCGGAACATTCTGTATGGAGTCTACCATTGCATAAATGCCCGATTCGCGTTCCGATAATTTATATGGACGAGCATTGTCCCAATACTCTTTGGGTTGTGTTAAAGCATCCTCATTAACAATTACATTGTTATCTAGCTTGATAATTTCTTCCTGCAAAGGCACATTTACCTTTACATTTTTATAGGAGACAGTCTTTCTTCCGAAGAATCCCATTTGCTTTGTGGAATCTTTTTCGGATAGCATGAAATCGACAAAAAGATTGGATTTTTTTAAAAACCAGGTGGTATCATTCAGCTGTTGAAATTCACTGTTGCTCACCAAATCTTTTACCCAGTTCAGGTTTACATCTTTGGCAATTCGCATTTGCATATTCTGGATGGCGAAGGTGGTATCAGCAACCCAAAAATCTCCAATAAAGGTTGGTTCTTGTTTTCTTTTTGGCTTAAAAGACATGTGATAACACCAGTTTCCATCGCGATATGCACTATCGGTTAGATAGTATTTGTAGTATCGCAATCCACCATCTGCAATCGGGCTCACAAAACCCATGTCGAATAAATCGATAAAATTATCGTAGATGTTTACATTTTGATGCAATTGTCCGGTAAACTGAGCCAAACTGGCATTGTCCTGAATACCCGACATCTGTGATGCCTTAATTACCTCGCGTTCAACTCTTGGTTTATCCTGGTAATAGTAATCGGACAGTGATTCTGTAATAAAGATTGGAAGATATGGTTTCCCTGTAATTACAGAGGTATCCATATAATCGAAAACAAATTGGAACTGGCGCATGATTTTCTTGTCCTTAAAATCATCTTTGATGTTGTTCAGGTCCATTTCCATTTTTGTATAGGTTTCGGCCTGGAAAGAATTAAATCGCGACGGATTGTTTTTTTTCTTGTTTTTGATGATTTTACGAAGTAGAACATGAGCAGGATTTTCGCCTGGCACAACAACAACCTCTTGTAAATCGAATGTTTCCGCTTCCAATTCAACATTTAAGGTTTGAAACTTGCCTTTCTGAACGGCAAACACTTTTTCTTTGTATCCAACAAAAGAAATGTGAATGGAATCTCCTGGTGTTCTGGTTTCCAGGAAATAATTTCCATCAAAATCGGTAGTGGTACCAATTGTGGTTCCTTTGTAAGCAATATTTACGAATGGTAAAGCTTGCTTGGTTTTGGAATCAACAACCTGCCCTCTAACTTTGGTAGATTGACCTGCAGCATTAAAGCTGAACAGAGACAATAAAAGAACGATTAAAAAGAAATATCCTTTTTTTAATATCTGCATCTTCATAAATAAATAATGTCTGAGTAATAACACTCAGACTTAAATAATGTTTAATACAATTATTTGTTGTTTGTATTACTCTTGAGCCAATTCAGCTTCTTGTTTCTTCTGAATTCGCTTCGAGATTTTAATACCGATTTCGTAAAGCAACATTAAAGGCATACAAACCAAAACCTGACTAAAAATATCAGGAGGAGTAATAATTGCTGATAAAATCAGAATTAATACCACAGAATGCTTTCTGTACTTTTTCAAAAAATCAGGAGTTACCAAACCAATTTTACTTAAAAAGAAAATTAGAACTGGTAGCTCGAAAATAACTCCACTTGCCAACACAATTGAAGTTACCGATGAGATGTAGGATTTTAGATTAATTTGGTTCATCACCTGATCACTTACGCTGTATGATCCTAAGAAGTGAACCGATAGTGGGGTAATAACATAGTAACCGAAAAGAACACCTAAGGCGAACAAAAAGCTGGTGTAAAAAATTGATCCGCGTGCGTGTTTCTTTTCGTTTGAGTATAGTGCTGGTTTAATAAAGCACCAGAACTCGTAAAAAATATATGGAAATCCTGCAATAATCCCGGCCACCAGCGATACACTAATGTGTGTGGCAAACTGTCCTGCCATATTGATATTGATGACCTGGAATGGTGCAGTATTAATTTTTAAAGCTTCAACTCCAGTAAAATCACCAAGTTTTGCGAACATTTTATTGGTGAAAAAATCTGGATTTTTAGGAGCTAAAATCAAATAATCAAAAATGAAATCGTAAAATACAAAAGCCGCAACGGCAAAAACAAGTACCGCAATTACAGAGCGCATCAGGTGCCATCTTAACACTTCAAGATGCTCCAGAAAGCTCATTTGATTTTCTTCCGACTGTTGTTCTTTTTCTGACATAGTTAATTATTTTGTGAAGCTAAGATATTAAACAATTCCTTCTTTCAAAATATCGTGCAGATGAACCATGCCGATATATTTTCCTTCGTCAACAACTGCTAATCCTGTAATGTTGTGTTTTTCCATGGTTTGGAATGCATTTATGGCCAATACATCCGAACTGGTTGTTTTTGGAGTTGTTGTCATAATATCTTTAGCCGTAAGGTGGCTTACATCTTCGTTTTTTTCCAACATTCTTCGCAAGTCACCATCGGTAATAATCCCTAATAGCTCATCATTTTCGTTAACAACAGCCGTTGAGCCCATTCTTTTCGAAGAAATTTCAAGAATGATTGGTCTTATTTTTTCATCTAAAGCCACTTTTGGAGGATTTTCGCTGGATACCAAATCGCTTACACGTAAGTATAATTTTTTACCCAATGCACCTCCTGGATGGTATTTAGCAAAATCTCTATCGGTGAACTGACGACATTCTAAAAGTGACACAGCCAGGGCGTCGCCCATAACCAATTGGGCTGTAGTTGAATTAGTAGGTGCTAAGTTATTTGGACAAGCCTCTTTTTCAACTTTTGCTTTTAATACATAATCCGAATTGAGAGCAAGGAACGAATCCAGTCCGGAAACCATTGCAACCAGTTTATTGCCCATATTTTTGATAAGTGGCACCAAAACTTTGATTTCTGGAGTATTTCCACTTTTTGAAATACAGATTACTGTGTCGTTTGGACGAATCATCCCTAAATCTCCATGAATTGCATCTGCAGCATGCATGAATAGAGCCGGAGTGCCAGTTGAATTAAGGGTTGCTACAATTTTATTCGCAATGTTAGCGCTTTTTCCAATGCCCGTAATTACAACTCTTCCATTACTTTCCAGTATTAACTCAACGGTTTTTACAAAATCTTCGTCAATGTAATTTTTTAATTGATAAATGGAATTTGCTTCCTCTTCTATCGTTTTTATTGCAATATTTTTAATATCCTCTGTTGACTTCACAGTAGCTTGATTTTTTGTTTGTACAAAGCTAACTAAACTCATTTATTTCGATTTATACTTTCCAGTTAAAATCTGTTAAAAGCTAAAATCGTTTTGAATTGTACAAGTGTTTATCTAAATTTAAAATACAAAAGTATCTAATTTTTGTAATTCGGGGATTGCTGATGATGTAAAAATCATTGGTAAAAAAAATTACGGTCGTTAATAAAATATTAATTTAGCGGGCCGCATAGCAAAATTGTAAGCATATCTAATAAAGCATGGGAAAAAACTTTGAATTATCATCTAATTTAAAGAAGTATTTTGGATTCGAGCATTTCAAGGGGAATCAGGAGCCTGTAATTCAAAATATACTAGATGGGAACGACACATTTGTGTTGATGCCGACAGGGGGAGGAAAGTCACTTTGTTACCAGTTACCTTCATTAATGTTAGAAGGTACTGCAATCGTTATATCTCCGCTTATTGCGCTGATGAAAAATCAGGTTGATGCAATGAGAAACTTCGGGGAAGATGATGGAATTGCTCACTTCTTGAACTCATCTTTGTCTAAATCGGCAACCTTGAAGGTGAAAGAAGATGTAATAGAAGGGCGTACAAAATTACTGTATGTCGCTCCAGAATCTTTAACCAAGGAGAGTAATATTGAATTCTTAAAGCAGGTAAAGATTTCTTTTTATGCTGTTGATGAGGCTCATTGTATTTCTGAGTGGGGGCACGATTTCCGACCAGAGTACAGAAAAATCAGGCCAATAGTGCAGGAAATAGGAAATGCACCTATTATTGCTCTTACAGCAACTGCAACACCCAAAGTACAGCATGATATTCAAAAGAATCTTGGTATGTTGGATGCAACGGTTTTTAAATCGTCGTTTAACCGACCAAACTTGTATTATGAGGTACTTCCAAAAGTAAATGCAACCAAAGAAATCATAAAATTCATAAAGGGAAATACTGGCAAGTCGGGAATTATCTACTGTTTGAGTAGAAAGAAAGTAGAAGAGCTTGCTGAAACCCTACAGGTGAATGGAATCAAGGCTGTACCATATCATGCTGGTATGGATTCATCAACCCGTTCGGGAAATCAGGATAAATTCCTGATGGAAGATGTAGATGTTGTGGTGGCTACTATTGCTTTTGGAATGGGGATTGACAAACCAGATGTGCGATTTGTGATTCATTACGATATTCCGAAAAGTTTGGAAGGATATTATCAGGAAACGGGTAGAGCAGGTCGCGATGGCGGCGAAGGGCGATGCCTTACTTTCTATAGTTATAAAGATATTCAGAAGCTGGAGAAGTTTATGCAGGGGAAACCAGTTGCTGAACAGGAAATTGGGAAGCAACTCTTGATGGAAACCGTTTCCTATGCCGAATCGGCAGTTTGTAGAAGAACTGTTTTATTGCATTACTTTGGAGAGAAACATACACAAGAAAATTGCGGAAGTTGTGACAACTGTCTGCATCCGAAAAAGGAGTTCCAGGGAGAAGAATATGTTGTGAAAGCTTTAAATCTGGTGAAAGAAGTAAAGGAAAGATTTAAGGTGGATCACCTTGTGAATATTTTAATCGGATCGCAAAATTCAGCTATCAAATCATACAAACACGATCTGCTGGAACAATATGGAAGTGGCGATGAGAAAGATCAACATTTCTGGAATATGGTTTTCCGTCGTGCACTTATCAATTCATTTATCGAGAAAGATATTGAGCAGTATGGTGTAATTAAAATTCGACCAGAAGGCCACAAATTTTTGGAAAGTCCATATCCATTCATGTTAACCGATGATCATGACTTTGAAGGAGTAGATGCCGAAGCTCCGAAGAGTGGTGGTACTGCAGCAGTGGATGAGGCCTTATTATCGATGCTTAAGGATTTAAGAAAGAAGGTAGCCAAGCAAAAAGATGTGCCTCCTTATGTGGTGTTCCAGGATCCTTCCCTGGAAGAAATGGCCATTCATTATCCAACCACAATTGAAGAATTGGCACATATACAAGGTGTTGGTGGAGGAAAAGCCAAGCGATTTGGAAAGGATTTTATTGCTTTAATCGGGAAGCACGTTGAGGAAAATGATATCGAAAGACCTCAGGATTTGGTGGTGCGATCGGTTGCTGACAAATCGAAGTTTAAGGTTTATATTATTCAAAGTATAGATAGAAAACTGGACCTGGAAGATATTGCCGAAGCCAAGGGGATGGAATATGAAGATCTGCTGAAAGAAATGGAGGCGATCGTTTATTCGGGAACCAAGTTAAATCTTGATTACTACGTTGATGAGGTAATTGATGAAGATAAGCAAGAGGAGATCCTTGATTATTTCTACGAAGCTGATTCGGATAATATTGATGATGCTTTGGATGAATTGGGAGAGGAAGATTATTCGGAAGAAGATATTCGTTTGATGCGAATCCTGTTTCATTCGGAAAATGGTTTGTAAAAACACATGAATATATTACAGAAAAAGGCTGCAAATTTTTGCAGCCTTTCTTTTTATTTTATGATTTCCGATCGTTTAAATTTTTTCTTTTCATCGAATAGTTTTCGATAGGTATGGTGTGTTTTGTACACTTCGGCACCGATGTGTTTCATTAAATGACTCATTCTAGGGTTGAAATCGCCAATCCAATTCATTTCAAGTGTTTTGAATGGGAAACTTTTATCCCAACCAGATTTTGAAAACTCATAAATCATGGCAGCTTCGATTCCACGCTTTTGGAATTCTGGCACAACACCAAATATTAATCCAATGGCATTTTTATTTTTTTGGAAATATTTATAGTACAGAAACCTAAGTTTGCCGTACAAATTAATTTTACCATTGATATGCATCAGGTATTCATTTAAATCCTGAATCATGATAAAGAAACCAATGGGTTGATCTTTATGGTAGGCGAACCACATTAGTTTTTCGTGAATAATTGGCTTAAGTTCGGCGAACAAGTTTTGGGTTTGATACTCGCTAATGCCTTCGATTCCGGGTATTTCTTTTACCCATGCTTCGTTGTAGATATGTACAAAATCCTTAATAAACCCATTTGTTTTTGATTTTGAAAAGTGCTTTACTTTATAATCCGGATTTTTTGTTAATCGATCAGCCTTCCATTTGATGATATCGCTTACGCTATCAGGAGAAAATATGGTTTTGTAGGTAAACTGTTTGAAGTAAACCTGGAATCCATACTCTTCAAAATAACTTTTGTAATAAGCTTTGTGATATGGCATGTTATACACCGGACGATGATCTCCTTCTACATGTAATCCCCACCATTGGTGTCTTTCGCCAAAATTGACTGGGCCATCCATTGCCTCAATATTTCTCTCCTGTAGCCATTTTTTACAATGATCGAAAAGAAAAAAAGCAGCTTCTTTGTCTTCGATACACTCAAAAAAACCCATTCCACCCGTGGGCTGATCATTCAAATCTTTTGTTTTGTGATCGATAAAAGCGGCAACACGACCAATGGTTTCATTGGAATCGTTCATTAGAATCCAACGACCACATTCTCCATGCTGAAACATTTTATTTACTTCAGGATTAAAAATGTTATCGATTTCAAAATCGAGAGGTCTTACCCAGTTTTTTTCATTTCGATACAATCGAACAGGCAATTCGAGAAATTCCTTTCTGGATTTATCATCGTTTACCTCTATGATCGTAAAACTTCCCATCTTAAGCTTGAGCTTTGTTTTTGATTAATTCTTTTCTGTTGGCAAAAGGAAGAGCAATTACAGAGAGTGCCCCAACAATAATAATCATGGCTGTTTGTGCACCATGAACTACCAAGGCAAAACTTCTCGACATGCTTTCAATATTTTGAACACCCGGAAGGTAAACAAGCAATGTTCCTATTACCATAAAATGCCAGGCACCAATACCACCCTGCACCGGAGCTACCATACCAAATGCACTCATTACAAAAACAGTTAAACCTGCCAATGCCGGAAGGTTAGAAGTAAATCCAAAGCTAAAGAAACAAATGTAGGTCATTAAGTAATACATCAGCCAGATAAAAACGGTATGCAGTACAAATGGCCATTTGTTTTCAATTTTTTTGATGGTTCTGAAACCATCCATGAAATTCTTTAGGGTTTGATCTATTTTTTTGAAAAATCTTGTGTGCTTGAATTTTTTTCGAAGCAGCCAAACAACAAGAACAATTGCCAATACAGTATATAAGGTATATGCCGAAGCAAAAACATTTGATAGTTTTTCGCTCACCTCAGGATTGTTGGTAAAGAAGTTCGCGATAACCGAAAATTGTGTAGATAAGGCGATCAAAAGGAAAACGAAAAGCATGATGATATCCAGAACGCGTTCGAGTACTACGGTACCAACCAACTGCGAAAAGGAAATTTTTTCATACCTGCTGATAATCCCACATCTCGAAATTTCTCCCATTCTGGGCAGTGCAAGATTTGCAAAATACCCAACCATAACAGCCAGAAAAGTATTGACTGTACGTGGTTTTTTACCCAGCGATTCGATTAATAAGTTCCACCTGATGGTTCTGCTGATATGACTGAGCAAACCAAAGAATAATGAAAGTAAAATGTAGTAATAATTAACATCGTGTTTAATCGTGTGAAGCAGTTCCGATGCATTTTGATCGCGATATGTGATCCAAAATAAGAAGGCTCCTATCGAAAAGAAGATTAAAAATTTGAGAGTATTTGCGAGCTTTTTCTTCAATTTTAATATTTTTAATGTTAGAATTTTTACAGAAAAAACTAACAATGATTAATTTTTCGGCGCGAATACCGACTTATTCGGTATTAAGTCCTAATTTTGCCGAGCATTAAAATAAGCTACAAAAATAAGTAAATGTTTGTAATCTCCTTTGAAAAGATTCCGAATTTAACTTTTGTTAATCTGGGATTTTACGTAAAAAGAGAATAAAAAGGATAGGTATGGGATACGTTAGGGCAAAGAAAAATCTGGGACAACACTTTTTGAAAGACCTCAATATTGCTAAAAAAATTGTGGCAGGAATGCAGGCCGATAAAGTTTCCAAAGTCCTTGAAATTGGCCCTGGTATGGGTGTGCTGACTCAATATCTTTTACAAAACAATAATTTCCAAACGCATGTAGTGGAAATTGATACCGAATCGGTAGCTTATTTGCAGGAGAATTATCCTGAACTTTCAGATCGAATTATTGGTGAAGATTTTCTGAAATATGATTTGGCATCTCTTTTCGATGAGCCATTTGCTGTAATTGGGAATTTCCCATACAATATTTCTTCACAAATCTTCTTTAAGATTCTGGAGCACCGCGATCAGATTCCTGAAGTTGTGGGAATGATACAGAAAGAAGTTGCTGAACGTATGAGCGCGGTTCCGGGAAATAAAACCTATGGAATTTTAAGTGTCCTGATGCAGGCATTTTACGATATAGAATATCTATTCACTGTAAGTGAAAAGGTATTCGATCCACCTCCAAAAGTAAAATCCGCTGTAATTAGAATGGTGCGCAATACAACCTCTAATTTAGAGTGTGATGAAAAATTATTTTTTCGAGTCGTGAAGACGGGGTTCAATCAACGCCGTAAAACTTTACGAAATTCCTTGAAACCGGTATTGGGAGAACACAAGCTTGAAGACGAAATCATGTCGAAAAGACCTGAACAGTTAAGTATCGAAGAGTTTGTGAACTTGACCAATAAAATTCAGGAGTTACTGAATACGCAGTTAAGAGAATAAAATTTACACCTAAAATTTTTTGTTATGCAATTTGAATTGACTCGCGAATATATCGATGAAATAAAAAGAGTAATCGAAGAAAAGAATGAAGCTGAGGCAATTGGTTTAATGGAAGAATTGCATCCAGCAGATATTGCCGAAATCTACGACGATTTGAGTATTGATGAGGCAAAATTCCTATACCTTTTACTTGATGGAGACACGGCTGCCGATGTGCTGGCAGAATTGGAAGAAGACGACCGTGAGCGGTTCGTAAAAGCACTGCCTGCCGAGGTAGTTGCCAAAAAGTTTATCGACAATATGGATTCCGATGATGCAGCCGATGTGATTGGCGGTTTATCGGATGAGAAACAGGAGGAGATTCTTTCCCATATTGAAGATATTGAGCAAGCTGGCGATATTGTGGATCTTTTGCACTACGATGAAGATACAGCCGGTGGTCTGATGGCCAAAGAGCTTGTAATTGTTAATGAAAACTGGACCGTTTTAACCTGTTTGAGAGAACTAAGTCGACAGGCCGAAGATATAGATGAGATCTACTATGTGTATGTTGTAGATGATGATGGGATTCTAAAAGGAACCCTTTCCTTAAAGAAAATGATTCTGAGTCCGACCTCAGCTAAAATTATCAATATCTACACACCAGACGTTATGTCAGTGCATACCGACGAAGAAGATGAGGAAGTTGCTTTGATCATGGAAAAGTACGACCTCGTAGCAATTCCAGTAGTCGATAGTATTGGCCGTTTAATGGGACGAATCACCATCGATGATGTGGTAGATGTAATCCGTGACGAGGCAGAGAAAGATTACCAGATGGCATCGGGTCTTACCGAAGATGTTGAAGCCAGTGACTCTGTTTGGCTTCAAATACGAGCACGCTTACCATGGCTTGTAATCGGATTGATTGGTGGAATTTTTGCAGCAATGGTAATTCATAACTACGAAGGTGATATCGGGTTGAATCCTGAAATGGCAATATTTATTCCGCTAATTACGGCAATGGCAGGTAATGTTGGGGTTCAGTCATCGGCGATTATTGTGCAAGGTATTGCAAGTAATTCCTTAGGTTTCGAAAGTGTTTTTAGCCGAATTATGCGTGAACTGGGAGGAGCTATTATTAATGGTTTAACCTGTTCGTTGCTGCTGTTCGTATGCAATTACTTTTACTCTGGAGATTTTACCTTAACCATAGCTGTTTCGGTTGCGCTATTTGCAGTTATTATTTTTGCGGCAATTGCGGGAACCTTAATTCCATTAATGCTAAATAAGGCAAAAATTGACCCTGCTTTGGCAACTGGTCCGTTTATTACAACATTGAACGATATTGTAGGTATTTTCATTTATTTTGGCATTAGTGTCTATTTCTTTAATTCTTTATAATTTTTGATTGAGGAATTGAATATTCCCAATTGGATTTCAATGCTTATTGTAAACCATTCGGTTTATTATGATGAAGAAAAAAAGATCAATAAAAACTCTTTTCATGAAGTGGATTTTTTTAGGTTTTTCTTAACTTTGCATGAGGTTTTCAGGGGTCTTGTAAATTATTGTAAGTGAATGATTTGCAAAATCGATGAGCCAGAATTGTATTTTCGTAGGAAAATTTAATTTATACCATTTTATAAAATACCTCCAAAACAAAGAATTATGAAGAGAGCTCTTATCAGTGTTTTTGATAAAACAAATGTTGTTGAGTTTGCAAAAGACCTAAGCGAAATGGGTTGGGAAATTATCTCTACAGGCGGAACATCTGCAAAATTTAAGGCAGAAGGAATCCCTGTAATGGATATTTCGGATGTAACGAAATTCCCGGAATGTTTCGATGGTCGTTTAAAAACCATACATCCGCATGTAGAAGGTGGAATTCTTGCAATTCGCGATAATGAAGTTCATCAAAAGCAAATGGTTGAGTTGGGAATTGATCCAATCGATATTGTAGTTTGTAACCTTTATCCGTTTAAGCAAACTGTTTTAAACCCGGAATCAAGCCACGAAGACATTGTTGAAAATATCGATATAGGTGGACCAACCATGTTAAGAGCAGCAGCCAAGAATTATAATTTTGTTTCGGTAATTACCGATCCTGCAGATTACACAAAAGTAATTGCAGAACTAAAAGAATCAGGTGATACAAGCCACGAAACAAAAGAATACCTGGCAGCTAAGGTTTTTGAACACACAGCACACTACGATGCATTGATTTCAGGATATTTCAATAAAAAATTGAATGTGAAATCGCCAAAAACTTTAACGCTTACATACGAAAAGAAACAAGATTTACGTTACGGAGAAAACCCGCATCAGAATGCTGCATTCTACGCTCAAATTCAAGAGACAGAAGGTACATTAACTGCGGCCAATAAAATTCACGGTAAGGAATTATCGTATAACAACATTGGTGATACCGATGGAGCATTGGAAACATTGAAAGAATTCGATGAGCCAACAATTGTAGCTGCCAAGCATGCAAATCCATGTGGAATTGGGAGTGCAGATAGCATTTCTGAAGCATTCCAAAAAGCTTATGATGCCGATCCGGTTTCAATTTTTGGTGGAATTGTAGCAGCGAATCGCGAAATTGACAAGGCAACAGCTGAAATCATGAGCGGCATCTTCCTGGAAGTAATTGTTGCACCTTCGTTTAGCAAGGAAGCTCTTGAAGTATTGACCAAGAAGAAAAATTTAAGACTTTTGGAATTGCCAGAAATCCTAAAATCAGATTATACTGCAATGAAAGGCAGAACTGTATTGGGTGGATTATTGGTTCAGGATCAGGATCAGAAATTGATCGGAGAAGAACTAAAAGTAGTTACCAAAAGACAGCCATCTGAAAAAGAGATGGAAGACTTGATGTTTGCATGGAAAACCGTGAAGCATGCAAAATCGAATGGTATTGCCTTAGCAAAAGACAAAACCACAACTGGTGTTGGACCAGGACAGGTGAGTCGCATCTGGGCTTTGGAAAACGCAATTCGCCAGGGAGCAGAAAGAATACAGGGAAGCGTTATGGCTTCTGATGCATTCTTCCCATTCTCGGATTGTGTTGAAGCAGCTCATAAAGCAGGTGTTACCGCAATTATTCAGCCAGGTGGATCGATTAGGGATGAAGATTCAATTAAAGCTGCTGACGAATTCGGTATTGCTATGGTGTTTACCGGAATGAGACATTTTAAACACTAAAGAATTTGCTGATTCGGATATGATACGCACACCATATCCGAATCACAACATATATAAGATAACAGAGATATAGCTACCATATGGGATTATTTTCATTTTTAACTCAGGAGATTGCTATTGATTTGGGGACCGCTAACACCATCATTATCTGTAATGATAAAATTGTTGTTGACGAACCTTCGATCGTAGCTCTCGATCGCCGCACCGAAAAAATGGTTGCGATTGGTGAGAAAGCTCGCCAAATGCAAGGTAAAACACACGAAGATCTAAAAACCATTCGTCCACTAAGGGATGGTGTTATTGCCGACTTTAACGCGGCAGAGCAAATGATACGTGGAATGATCAAGATGATCAATAAAAAGCCACGATTGTTTCCTCCATCATTAAGAATTGTAGTGTGTATTCCATCGGGCAGTACCGAGGTAGAAATGCGTGCGGTACGCGACTCTTCGGAGCATGCAGGCGGTAGAGATGTTTACATGATTTACGAACCAATGGCAGCAGCTATAGGTATCGGAATTGATGTAGAAGCTCCGGAAGGAAACATGGTAGTTGATATAGGTGGTGGTACCACCGAAATTGCAGTTATCTCATTAGGTGGTATTGTTACCAATAAATCAATCCGTATTGCAGGTGATGATTTAACTGTGGATATCCAGGAATACATGCGTCATCAGCACAATATCAAAATTGGTGAGAGAACTGCGGAAGAAATTAAGATCCACGTTGGATCGGCATTGTCGGAGCTCGAAGATCCTCCGGCTGATTACCGTGTTCAGGGTCCAAACCAAATGACTGCATTACCAATTGAAGTGCCGGTTTCGTACCAGGAAATAGCGCACTGTTTGGAGAAATCGATCTCTAAAATTGAAATTGCAATTCTAAGTGCATTAGAACAAACCCCGCCAGAATTGTACGCCGATATTGTAAACAGAGGTATTTACCTTGCCGGTGGTGGAGCCTTATTGCGAGGTCTTGATAAGAGACTGACCGATAAGATTAATATTCCTTTCCACATTGCTGAAGATCCGTTAAGAGCGGTAGCACGTGGAACCGGAATAGCCCTTAAGAATGTTGATAAATTTTCGTTCCTGAGAAGATAATCGGGAACGAACCATATGTTATAGTCAGGAATTGATTTTCGAATGAAGAATCTGTTGCACTTTATCGTACGTTTTCACTTTACGATTTTATTTATTGTATTCGAAATATTTTGTTTGTTGTTATTGGTCAACTACAACAACTATCAAAAATCACAATTCCTGAATTCAAGTAATGCCATTAGCGGAGGAATCTACCAAAAAGTATCCTCCGTTACTGACTATCTTTCCCTGGCCAGAACCAATGAGGAATTAAATCGCGAAAACGTGCGTTTGAGAAACCTTTTGAAATCATCCTACTCTTTATCGGCTGATTCTTCTTTTACTTTTACCGATACTCTTTATAAACAGCAATACATTTATCGTACTGCAAAAATTATTAACAACTCTGTTAATAAACAGTTGAACTATATCACCCTAAATAAGGGGAAAGTTCACGGAATAGAGCGAGAAATGGCAGTTGTTACCGATAATGGTGTTGTTGGGGTAGTAAAAAGTGTTTCGGAGAATTTTTCTTCGGTGATTTCGCTTTTGAATAATCGCCTTAGGGTATCTGCAAAACTAAAAGGGAACAACTACCATGGTTCATTAACTTGGGATGGAGTCGATTACCGTAAAGCTTTGTTAAAAGATATTCCTTTTCATGTAAATATTGCCAAAGGAGATACTATTGTTACCAGTGGTTTTTCTGCAATTTTCCCTGAAGGTGTGCAGTTGGGTGTTGTGGATGAGGTTTTATCATCATCGGGAAGCAATTTTCAGGATGTGAAGGTTTTGCTATCCAACGATTTTAAAAGCATTTCTTATGTGAAAGTAGTTGGCGATTTGATGAAGGAAGAGCGTTTACAATTAGAGGAGGAAGCTGAAGAATGAACATCATTTTAAAAAATATCATTCGTTTTGTAGTTCTTGTTTTGATACAGGTAGCAATCCTAAACAATATCCAGGTGAGTGGATTTGTGAATCCATACATGTATATCTTGTTTATTCTGTTGTTGCCATTTGAAATTCCGAACTGGCTGCTTTTGGTATTGTCCTTTTTCTTAGGATTTAGCATCGATATTTTTAGTGGAACTGTGGGAATGCATGCCTCGGCTTGTGTATTTATGGGATATATTCGCCCTTATATTCTAAACTACCTTTCGCTTCGCGATGGATACGAAGTGGGAACCTATCCGGGAATTGCTCATTTCGGATTTGCATGGTTCTTTAAATATGCGCTTACACTTATTGTAGCACATCATACCTTCCTGTTTGTTATCGAAGCTTTCTCGTTTGCTAACTTTAGCGAAACATTAATGCGTATAATTTTTAGTACCTTTTTCACGTTAACCTTAATAATCACTTCTCAGTTTTTGATGTTCAAAAAATAGATCAACACAATAGCAAATGAATAATTTCTCAAATCGAATATATGTAATAGGAGGAATCTTTGTTCTGGTTGTTCTGATTTTTATGATCAAACTATTTAACCTCCAAATTGTTAACGACTCCTATAAATTATCGGCAGAGAACAATTCTCAACGACAGGTTACCCAATATCCCGCAAGGGGATTAATTTACGACCGTAACGGAAAGTTGCTGGTGTACAACCAGGCGGTATACGATGTAATGATTATTCCAAGGCAGGTTAAAGTTTTCGATACGCTTGATTTTTGCAATCTTCTGGGAATCGAAAAGCTCGATGCCATTAAAAAATTGGCAAAAGCAAAAAAATATTCCCGTCGAAAAGCATCTGTCTTTTTAAAACAGTTGTCTTCGGAGCGCTATGCTGTGCTGCAGGAAAAACTGTATAAGTTTCCCGGATTCTTCGTTCAGCCACGTACCCTTAGAAAGTATCCTCGCCAGAGTGCAGCCCATGCTTTGGGTTACCTAAACGAGGTAAATAATAAAGAAATTAAGGCCGACTCTTACTACAAACAAGGCGATTACATTGGTAAAAGTGGTATCGAGCTTACCTACGAGAAAGACCTGAGAGGAGAGAAAGGCAAGAAAATCTATTGGGTGGATGTTTACAATAGAATCAAAGGTTCTTATCGCGATGGAAAATTCGATAAGCAACCCGTATCAGGAAAAGATTTGGTTTCTACCCTGGATATCGACCTGCAGGAGTATGGTGAACTATTAATGCAGAATAAAAAAGGAGGTATTGTTGCTATAGAACCTTCAAGTGGTGAGATTTTAGCCAAGATTTCCAGTCCGGGCTACGATCCTGAAATGCTTGTGGGTAGAGTCATGGGAAAAAATTACAAAGCATTGGTACAAAACGATAGTTTAAATCCATTGTTCGATCGCGCATTAATGGCTCAATATCCGCCAGGATCTATTTTTAAGATGGTAAATGCTTTAATCGGGCTGCAGGAAAAGGTGATAAGCCCTTTTACAAGGTTCGAATGCCACAGTGGTTATCATGTAGGTTCTTTTACCATGGGATGTCATGCCCATGTTTCACCTTTGGATATGAGACACTCCATTATGCATTCATGTAATGCTTACTATGCGAATACCTTTCGTTATATCGTAGAATCACCAAAGTTTGGTTCGGTTAACAATGGTTACGATGTTTGGAGAAATCATGTCATGTCATTTGGTCTTGGGAAATCCTTGGGTACCGATTTGCCTCACGAGTTGAAAGGAAGTATTCCGACTCTCGATTCTTATTTAAAGCTTTACCGACGAAAGAATTTACGAGCATTAAATGTAATTTCTCTCTCGATAGGGCAGGGTGAGCTATTAATTACACCCATGCAAATGGCCAATATGTGTGCTGCTATTGCCAATAGAGGATATTACTATACACCTCATATTATTAAAGCCGTAGGCGAAGAAAAAGGCATTGATGAGAAATACATAAAAAGAAACGAAACCAGTGTCGATTCATCGTATTTCACTCCAATTATTGATGGTATGGAAATGGTAATTACCGGAGGTGAAGGAAGTACCGGAGGCTTGGCAGCCATTCCAGGGATTCGTGTCTGTGGTAAGACAGGAACCGTTCAAAATCCTCATGGCGACGATCATTCTGTATTTGTTGCATTTGCTCCTCGTGAAAATCCACAGATTGCCATTTTGGTATATGTTGAAAATGGAGTTTGGGGATCGAGATACGGTGCGCCTATTGCCGGTTTAATGATAGAAAAATACATTCGTGGAGACATATCCGATAGTAAAAAATGGACAGAGAAACGCATGTTGGAAGCTGACCTGATTCACCAGGCAGATGCAGAGAAGAAAATTTCAGAATCGAATAATCACTAAGAAGAGATATGACCAGGAGAGTAAGCTTGATAAAAAATTTAGATTGGTGGACAATTTTATTGTATGCCGTGCTTGTTTTTTTGGGATGGATCAACATATATGCAGCGGTGTACAACGAAGAGCACCAGAGTATTTTAGATGTTAGTCAAAGATATGGTAAACAATTGTTGTGGATAGGTGCTGCGGCAGTGCTGGCCATCATTATCTTGATAATTGAGAGTAAATTTTACTCCGCCTTTGCATATCCCACCTATATATTCATGATTGTTCTTCTGGTGGCAGTGCTCGTGCTTGGGCGCGATATTAAGGGAGCAAAATCGTGGTTCGAGTTGGGGCCAATTCGTTTTCAACCTGCCGAATTTGCGAAGTTTGCTACATGTTTGGCCATATCGAGGTACGTTACGCAGTACAATTTCAAAATTCATAATATTAAATCCCTCTTTATATCAGGAGTGATATTGTTTACCCCAATGGCCCTTATTGTATTGCAGGGTGATGCTGGTTCGGCCCTGGTGTATTCTGTGTTTCTGCTTGTTTTGTATCGAGAAGGCCTTTCGGGAATTGTACTGTTTTTAGCTTTTCTGGCTGCCCTTTTATTTGTGTTTACCCTTATATGGCCGAAGTTCACAGTGCTAATAATTATTGTAGGAGTAAGTCTTTTGGTAGCGAAAGCCAGTGGGCTAAAATGGTTGGCCTTTGCCAAGGCTCTGGCCATGTTGGCTGTTAGCTCAGGATTAATTTGGTTGGCTGCAAAAGGCCTGAAAATAGAATTGTCGAACTATTTGATTCTAATCATATCACTAGTCTTATGTGCCATTCCTTTTTTGGTTCATACCTATAAAAATAAGCTGCAAAATGTAGCCTGGATCGTTTTAATCGTATTCGGAAGCATCTTTTACACCTTCTCGGTAGGTTATATTTTCGATAACATTCTGGAAGCTCACCAAAGAACCAGGATCAACGAATTGCTGGGAATTGAATCAAATCCTTACGGATCGGGATACAATGTAGCTCAATCGAAAATTGCCATAGGTTCGGGCGGATTTAGCGGGAAAGGGTTTTTAAATGGAACACAGACTAAATTTAAGTTTGTGCCGGAACAAAGTACCGATTTTATTTTCTGTACCGTAGGCGAGGAGTGGGGCTTTGTTGGTTCCAGTGTAGTCTTGCTTTTATTGCTTACGCTGATATTGCGACTGATGTTTTTGGCTGAGCGACAACGATCATCATTTAGCCGGGTTTATGGTTATGGTGTGGCCTGTATCCTGTTTTTTCACCTCGCTATTAATGTTGGTATGACCATTGGTCTTGCACCGGTAATTGGGATACCTCTGCCATTTTTTAGCTATGGTGGATCTTCACTTTGGTCATTTACCATTCTGTTATTTATCTTCCTTCGTTTGGATGCCAACCGTTTGGAGTTGCTACGTTAATATGGTGTTCATTGGTAACGTATATTAACATGTCTTTCATAAATGATTTGAATTCCTCTTCGAAATCTTTGTAGTGCTCCTGTAAAGTGTCAATGGCATATTCAGATTGATCTGGTAAGCTTGTTCTGCGTGCCATAATGTCAAGGGCAGTTTGTAATCCATCAAGATGGGCATAGCTTTCCAATCGTCGGCTTTGAATGAGAAAGGGAAGAAACATCTTCACCTTATTGGGAAGTATTAGGTAGTTTTTTACCAGTATCTCATGCGATTTTGTAACAAATTGCTCAATGGAAGAGCTATGATATTCCGACCAGTAATTGGCCAGAAAATGATCGTATATCAAATCAACCACCACTCCCGAATACCTTCCGAAGCCATCTTTTAATTTTTGAGAACTCTGAATCACCAAAGGGTGCTTATCGGTAAAATGATCAATATTCCGATGCAGAATAATCCCCTTTTGTACATCAGGATGATAGTTCATATACTTTTTTCCTTTGATGTAATCACCGATAAAGTTTCCCACTTTAACCTTCTCCGATTCCCCGGACAAATACAAATGCGCTAAAAAATTCATGAAGCAAAAATACAAAAAAGCAAATTGATGCAGTTAAAAGGCGAGTTATGATTATTTAAACAGGGCATAACTTTATAAGTTACGGCGATTTTTAACCAATGTCAAGTTTTTTGCCCGTGTTAAGCAACACGCTCTAAATAAGGAACTAAAGGTCGATAAAATTAGCAAAATTCTTTTAAAGTAATAATTTTATAAACTCATACACCTAATGTTGAATTTAAACTAAAGAAAGAGAAATTATGGCTAAAAAAAATGTCATTATCGTGGGTGCTGCGGGTCGTGATTTTCACAACTTCAACACCTATTTCAGAGACAATTCAGAGTACAATGTTGTAGCTTTTACAGCTGCTCAGATTCCTGACATCGACGGAAGAAAATACCCTGCCGAGCTAGCAGGTTCGCTTTATCCGGATGGAATTCCAATTTATGCGGAAGAAGATCTGCCTAAGTTGATAAAGGAATATTGTATTGATGACTGCGTTTTCTCTTATTCGGATGTGTCGTATAAGAAAGTAATGAACGTAAGTGCGATTGTTAATGCTGCCGGATCGAACTTTAAGTTATTAGGTCCTGGTGATACAATGATTAAAAGCCATAAGCCAGTTATTGCTGTTGTTGCAACTCGTACAGGTTGCGGTAAATCTCAAACCTCACGTAAGGTGATAGAAGAGTTAATGGCAAAAGGATTAAAAGTAATTGCAATTCGTCACCCAATGCCTTACGGCGATTTGGTTGCACAGAAAGTTCAGCGTTTCGCAACAGTTGAAGACTTGAAAAAGCACAAATGTACTGTTGAAGAAATGGAAGAGTATGAACCACATGTAACAAGAGGTAATGTAATATATGCAGGTGTAGATTATGAAGCAATTGTTCGAGCTGCCGAAGAAGATCCTGATGGATGTGATGTAATTCTTTGGGATGGTGGAAACAATGATTTCGCATTCTATAAGCCTGACCTGACAGTTACTGTTGCCGATCCACATCGTCCGGGAGCTGAATTGAGCTATTATCCTGGAGAGGTAAATTTAAGAATGGCCGATGTTGTTGTGATTAATAAAATGGATTCTGCTGCTCCTGAAGGAATTCAGGAAGTTCGTGAAAGTATTGCTTATGCAAATCCAACTGCCCAGGTGGTTGACGGTGCATCGCCTATCAGCGTTGATGATCCTGAAATGATTCGTGGTAAGAAGGTATTGATCGTAGAAGATGGACCTACATTGACTCACGGTGAAATGAAGATTGGTGCAGGTACAATTGCAGCTCGTAAGTTTGGTGCCGCAGAAGAAATTGATGCTCGTCCATATTTGGTTGGTAAGTTGAAAGAAACTTATGAAATCTATCCTGAGATTGGCAATATTCTTCCTGCAATGGGTTATTCAGATCAACAATTAAAGGATCTTGAAGCAACCATTAATGCGAGTGATTGCGATACCGTAATTATTGGTACTCCGATAGATTTGAATCGTATCATTAATATTAAGAAGCCGAATACACGAGTGTATTACGATTTGGAAGAAATTGGATATCCAAAAATGTCACACATTATTAACCAGTTTGTTAAAGAGCATAACCTAGTTGAAGAAACTGTTGAGTGATTATAATAATTGATTAAAGGTGAAATAAGGGGAGTGGTTTTAGAACTGCTCCCTTTTAATTTTAATAGATTTGGTGAAAAGAGGAGAGCAATTAACAAGATGTTATAAAATAGTTCAATTCATGATAACCTTTTTGAAGAATTCGAGTATAAAATATATTGCTTTGCCCCTAAGATGAAGCAATAAACGACTATTACTAAAAAACTACTATTTGAAGACTAACTTATGAGCGACTCTATTCTTCTAGGGCTCGTTCAGAATGCCGCAATTTTGTTGAGCCTGAGCATTCTTAACGAGTATTTGTGGGTGAATAAGACCGAAACCAATTCGCGAAGCAAACAAGTGCTTTTCGGGATGATATTCGGTGTTATCTGTATTATTCTCATGATGACTTCGTGGAAAGCATCATCGGGAATTGTATTTGATACCAGGTCTGTTGCCCTTTCAATTTCAGGATTATTTTTTGGTGCGATTCCAACCCTTGTTGCCATGCTGATTACCAGCTTGTATCGTTTATGGATGGGAGGTGATGGCGTAGTCATGGGAATTGCGGTAATCATCTGTTCGGGAAGTATTGGGATTATTTGGAAATATATGTTCCCCAGAATTGGAAATCAGCTAAAATGGATCGAGTTGCTCCTAATGGGATTCGTGGTTCATATTGTGATGCTATTTTGTACTTTCCTCTTGCCTTCAGAGAAAATATATGCTGTATTATCCTATATGGTATTGCCGCTATTAACCATCTACCCTTTTGTAAATATGCTGCTGGGTTTGTTTATGAACCGACAAATACAAAATGCCCAAAACAGATCCAATTTGTCTAATACAGAAGAAAAATATTCGCAACTGTATGAAAGTATGTCCGATGCTTATGTGGTAATGGATATCGAACACAATATCATGGAATGCAATTATGCCCTTCAAGAGATACTAGGCTTTTCTGAGGCCGAACTATTGCGAATGAATTGCAAAGAGATTACGCCGGATAAATGGCTGGATATTGATGAAAATATCACCCGGGAAGTGCATCAAAAGGGGAGTTCGCGTTTGTATGAAAAAGAATGTGTGAAAAAAGATGGCAGCATTGTTCCTGTTGAACTTCGAGTTCATTTATTGAGAGATGAATATGATGAGCCCAAAGGATATTGGGCCATTATCAGAGATATTAGCATTAGGGTAAATGCACTGAATGAAATCGACAATGAGAGAGCCCGATTAGAAACCATTTTGGAAACAGTTCCTGAAATGATTTGGCTGAAAGATCGTGAAGGAAAATACCTGGCTTGCAATAATAATTTTGCCGATTTTCTGGGGGTAAAAGAGAAAGATTTGATCGGACATTCAGATCATATGATTTATGATAGTGAGGAATTAGCTGACTTTTATTTTCAGAAAGACCTTGATGTCATTAAATCGGCCAGTACGGTTCGATTCGTTAATGTGGCAAAATCGGCGACTAACGACAGGGAAATTCTTACTGAAACCATAAAAACCCCAATGTACGATTCGAAAGGCAATATCACTGGAGTGTTGGGAGTTTCCAGAGACATATCCGAAATTAAAAAGGCTGAAGAAGAGTTAAGAAGAGCTAAAGAACAAGCCGAAGAATCGGACAAGTTAAAATCGATTTTCCTGGCCAATATGAGTCATGAAATTCGTACACCTATGAATGCTATCATGGGATTCTCTGAACTTCTGATCGATTCCGGCATCGAAGAGGTTGAGCGCATGCAGTACGTAAATATCATTCAGCAATCGGGAAATAGATTGTTACAGATTATTGATGATATTGTAGATCTTTCGAAACTGGAAATGAATCAGATTGCAGTTAAAAATTCGGAGTTTAACCTGTTTTGCCTGATGCGTGAGTGTATTGAAATTCATAAAAACAGTGAACAGCTAAGAAGCAAACCAAACCTCGATGTAAGAATCAAATCGAATCCTGAACTGGAAGTGCTGGATTTAAGTTCTGATCAAACTAGAATTCAACAAGTCTTGGATAACCTGATTGATAACTCCATTAAATTTTCCGATTCGGGCATCGTTGAAATTGGTTGTAATTTGATTGAAAAAGAAAACAGTGCATTTGCCGAAGTGTATGTAAAAGACGATGGAATTGGTATCCCAGAAGATCGACATGAAGTGATTTTTGAGAGGTTTAGACAAGGCGATGAGGAACATTTTATTGATGGCACAGGCCTTGGATTAAGCATCTGTAAAGGATTGGTTGAGTTACTTGGAGGAACAATTCGATTTGAATCGGAAGTTGGAGAAGGAAGCACTTTTTATTTTAGCATACCATTAAGTGATGAATTTGTAAAGAGGTCGGCAATCGATTCTGAATCCAGTACTTCAAAAAAAATACTGATTGCTGAAAACGACTACAACTCATTTTTGTACGTGAAAAAGTTATTTGATGATGAGGATGTGGAAATATTGTATGCCGAGAACAGCAATGTGATGCTGGATAAGTTAAAACAAACTTCACCCGATTTGTTAATTATGGATTTAAATATTCCCGGGCGAGATAGCATGCAGTGTTTGAATGAGATAAAAAAAACGGAGATTTCGACCAGGGTAATTGCACAAACAGCCTTTGTTTTAAACGGACAGGAGGAGCGTTGTTTAGATGCCGGATGCGATGGTTATTTAATAAAACCTTTTAGCAAGGAAGAGTTTTTTAGCCAGGTGCGAAAAGCAATGGCCTAAGTCGATTTTGCCAGTTTGATATCGGCAATGGTAATTATTAGTATCCCCAATATGGTACAAGTGCCACCCAACAATTGATTTGTGCTGGGCAATATTCCCATGAATGCAAATGCACCTGCTACAATAAAAATACTTCTCGAAGTTCCAATTAGTGTGGTGATGGAGGCATCGACGAATTGAAGTGATGCATAGGTTAAAAGAATGCCAAGAAATGGGCCAAGTAGCGATCCAAGAGCTATGTAAAATACCGACTCCGAACTGTATTGAGGCATTTCCCACATCCACAAAAGGTAAATGGTAAAACCAATAAAAAGGAACAGGTTTCGGCAAACACTAATCATTGTGGTAGGAATATTTTTAATTTCTGATCGTGCCAAAACCAGGCTTACCCCATAAAACAACGCAAATATCAATGCGCTAATGCTCGAAGGCTTCAATAAACTTTGCCAGTTGAATTCCGATGCCGACGTGTTCATGATCAAAACTCCACTTAGGGTAATTACAACGCCTAATATCGAGACCAAACTGTATCGTGTCTTATAGAATAAAAAACCAATAATGATTACAAATATCGGACTGGTATTGGCCAAAAAGGATACGATTGCCGGATTCTCGGTGAGCTGAATGGAAAGGAAAAAGGCTGAAATGGAAATGAACTCAGAGCAACCAATCAGAAGTAGGATTTTTTTTGATTTTCGCGCTAATGCACCAAAGCTTTTTCGTTGGGTAAAAAAACGATTGTAAATCAAGTTGTAAACCAAAGCCAGGCCAAACCAAAGCACCCCAAAAGAAGCCAGGTTGCTGTCTTCCATGGCCATTTTGCTAAACAAATATACATTTGAAAAGCTGATGGTGGCAGCAATGGCCAGAACAATCCCTTTTAGCTTCGACTTGTTACCCATAAGAACTAGAATTTACGGCCACAAATGTATCTAAATTTTAATGATTTCTAAGCGTGTGCTGCGCATTGACAATTATTATTGATATATTCGTTCGTATGGAAATGAATTTGATATTGGCGGCACTTGCAACTTATGTGTTAAATGTGCCCTTCGGATATGTGCGGCAGGGATATAAGAAGTTTTCAGTGATGTGGTTTATTGCCATTCATGCTCCAATACCATTTGTCGTTTTATTTCGTCACCTTTTCGGATTGGGGTTCGAATTGTACACCTATCCAATTATGGTGTCAGCCTTTTTTCTAGGGCAATTTACAGGAAAGAAAACCAGAATTTATTTCGATGCCAAAAAACTAAAACAAGAAGTTGAACTTACAGATACAAAAAAAGACCGGTCCTAAAACCGGTCTTTATCATATCATTAAGATTAATCTTATAATCTCTCTTTAATTTTCTTTGTTTCCTCTTCGAATCCTGGTTTTTCCAACAAGGCGAACATATTGCTCTTGTATGCTTCAACACCTGGTTGATCGAACGGATTTACATCCAAAATGTACCCGCTTACTCCACAAGCAATTTCGAAGAAGTAAAGCAACTCACCAAGGTAAAATTCGTTTAGCTGAGGCATTTCAATTTGAAGATTAGGAACACCACCATCAACGTGAGCCAATTGAGTTCCCAACTCAGCCATTTTATTTACTTCATCAACACGTTTTCCAGCAAGATAATTTAGTTTATCAAGATTATCTTTGTCTTCCGGGATTAAAACTGTGTGATTTGGCTTGGCAACAGAAATTACGGTCTCAAAAATATTTCTTTGCCCTTCCTGAATGTACTGACCCATTGAGTGAAGATCACTGGTAAAGTCAACGCTAGCCGGGAAAATACCTTTGTTTTCTTTTCCTTCACTTTCACCATAAAGTTGTTTCCACCACTCAGCCACATTGTGAAGTTTTGGATTGTAGTTGGCCAAAATTTCAATGCCTTTTCCTTTTTGGTATAAAGCATTTCTTGTAGCCGCATAAAGCAAAGCAGGGTTCTCATCAAAAGCTGCAGCAACCGAATAATCTTGCATCGATTTTGCTCCTGCTACCAAAGCTTTAATATCGTGTCCCGCTACAGCGATTGGCAACAAACCAACCGGAGTTAAAACCGAATAACGTCCACCAACATTATCTGGAATTACGAATGTCTTGTATCCTTCCTGATCGGCAAGAGTTCTTAAAGCACCTTTCGATTCATCGGTAATGGCAACAATTCTCTCACGAGCTTCTTCCTTACCAACTTTCTCTTCCAACATCTCTTTTAACAATCTGAAAGCGATAGCTGGCTCAGTTGTAGTTCCCGATTTTGAAATTACACAGATCCCAAACTCAATGCTTTTAAGGATATCAGTTAACTCGTATAAATAATCTTCGCTAATGTTCTGGCCTGCGTATAGCACCAAAGGATTTTCGTCGCCTGCATTCAGGTGATCGAATGAGTGAGCAAGTGCATCGTTTACAGCTTTGGCACCAAGGTAAGATCCACCAATACCAACAACTACCAATACTTCTACTTTGTCTTTCAACGATTTTGCCGTTGCTTCTATGTCGTTCAATTCAGCTTCGGTAATTCTCGATGGTAGATCAACCCAACCTACATAATCGTTCCCTTTTCCGGTTCCTTCGTGAAGGGAAATAAGGTGTTTCTTACTGCTTTCTTCAAACTTGAAAATCTCTTCCTTACTAACAAAATCAAGAGATTTGTCGATACTCAATTTAATGTGTTCCATTGTGTAGAAATTAAGCCTTACATTTTGCTGCTGTCCGAACCGATACCCCTCCAAATAGTTTGACAGTTGCAGAATGTAAAAGTTGTATTTAAAAAGTTAATTTTTACGATAATCAGCTGCAAAAATACAGCGAATATTTTAGTCTAACGTAAATCTTCCGTTAATAATTTAATCTCGATAGTTGGAGAAATACGTTCGTATAAGATGTTGTAAACTGCCATGGTAATTGGCATGTTTACATTGTACTCGTCGTTGATTTCTTTGATACATTTTACAGCATAGTAACCTTCGGCAATCATATGCATTTCAAGTTGTGCCGATTTAACGGTGTATCCTTTCCCAATCATGGTTCCAAAGGTACGGTTACGACTAAATTGCGAGTAACAGGTTACCAGCAAATCGCCAAGATAAGCCGAGCTTTTGATATCACGGCTAATTGGATGTACTGTATCTACAAAACGTTTAATTTCCTGAATTGCATTCGATATCAATACAGCCTGGAAATTATCACCATATCGAAGGCCATGACAAATGCCTGCTGCAATTGCAAATACATTTTTTAGTACGGCTGCATATTCGGTTCCGTAAATATCATCTGATATGGTAGTTTTGATGTAAGGACATTCAAGGTTTAAGGCCAGCGAACGGGCCTTCCTGGTATCCTGGCAGGCAATGGTAAGATATGATAATCTTTCCATGGCAACCTCTTCGGCATGACAAGGGCCTGATATCACACCAATGCTATCCAAAGGTACATTATAGTGTTCATTAAAGAATTCACCGATAATCATATTTTCATCGGGTACAATCCCTTTAATGGCCGAAACAATGAACTTATCTTCTATGCTAACAGTTAATCTTTTTAGTGCATTTTTCAGAAAGGCCGAAGGAACTGCAAAAATTATCACATCCGAATTTTTTACCACTTCATCCAGGTTGTTGTAGAAATCAATCTGATCCAGGTCAAACTCTACTCCTGTAAGATATCTTGGGTTGTGACTCAATTGTTTAAATTGACTGATGGTGTCAGGGTTTCGCATGTACCAGTTCAGCTTAAGCTCGTTTTCGCGAAGGATTTTCGCTATGGCTGTTGCCCAACTACCACCGCCAATAATGGCAATTCTCGAAGATTCGTTCATATAATAATGCTAAGTCTGTTTTAAATAGAGAGTTGTTTTTGTAAGTATCAGATCTCTAATTTAATAAATATCGGAGGAAGGGAAAAATCCCCGACCTCCGATCATGTAATATTCTGATAAAAATAAGCTTAAGCTAACCACGCTTTTACTTCGTCCTGGCTAGGATTTTTTAAGCCCATTTTTAGTTTTTTGTTTAAACCACAAATGTCCTGGTGTAGTTTTGTTGGCTTCTCTTCTTTCAATGCCTCTACTGTTTGGAAACCTGCTTTTCTGATTACTGGCATCCACTCAGGTGCAATTCCAATTTCAGCAAATTTTTCATCGCTGTCAACAGCAGCTTTCTTCTCTGGTCTCATTTGAGGGAAGAAAAGTACATCCTGAATCGACTGAGAGTTTGTCATCAGCATGGCTAAACGGTCGATACCAATTCCCATACCCGATGTTGGAGGCATACCATATTCCAAAGCACGAACAAAATCCATGTCGATAAACATTGCTTCATCGTCACCTTTCTCGCTCAATTTCATTTGCTCCTGGAATCTTTCCAACTGATCGATTGGATCGTTCAGCTCAGAGTATGCGTTACATACTTCTTTACCGTTCACCATCAGCTCAAAACGTTCTGTTAATTCCGGATTTTCTCTGTGTTTCTTACAAAGAGGAGACATTTCAATCGGATAATCGGTAATGAAAGTTGGCTGAATGTAGTTTCCTTCACACTTCTCCCCAAAAATTTCATCAATTAACTTTCCTTTTCCAAAAGTTTCATCCACTTCAATTTCCAATTGCTTGCAAACATCTCGAAGCTGGCTTTCATCCATTCCGTTGATATCAATTCCGGTGTGTTCTTTTATCGAATCAATCATCGAAATACGCTTGAATGGACGCTTAAAGTCGATCTCTTTATCGCCAACCTGAACTTTTGTAGTTCCATGAAGATCCAAAGCAACTTTTTCAATCATCTCTTCGGTGAAATCCATCATCCAGTTGTAGTCTTTGTAAGCTACATAGATTTCCATTACCGTAAACTCCGGGTTGTGAGTTCTATCCATACCTTCGTTACGGAAGTCTTTTGCAAACTCATAAACACCTTCGAAACCACCAACAATTAATCTTTTCAGATACAACTCGTTTGCAATACGCATGTACAAAGGAATATCCAAAGCATTGTGATGTGTAATGAACGGACGAGCCGATGCACCACCTGGAATTGCCTGCAGAATTGGAGTTTCAACTTCAAGGTATCCTTTGCTGTTGAATAATTCACGCATTGAGTTGATAATTTTGGTTCTCTTCAGGAACACATCTTTTACATCCGGGTTTACCACAAGGTCTACATAACGCTGACGGTAACGCAATTCAGGATCACTGAATGAGTCGTATACTTTTCCATCTTTTTCCTTTACAATCGGAAGCGGACGAACTGATTTTGAAAGAACAGTCATTTCGGTGGTGTGAACAGAAGTTTCACCAACCTTGGTTTTAAATACGTATCCCTTAATTCCAATAAAATCACCAATATCCAAAAGCTTTTTGAATACTGTGTTGTAAAGAGTTTTATCCTCTTCAGGGCAGATTGAATCTCTGGCAATGTATACCTGAATTCTTCCTTTTGAATCCTGAAGTTCAATAAAAGAAGCTTTACCCATAATTCTTCTACTCATAATTCTACCTGCAATACAAACCTCTTGTAGGTTGTTTTTTTCAGGATCGAAGTCTTTCAAAATATCTGTAGAATAATTGTTTACATGATATTGTGCCGCAGGGAATGGATCGATACCCAAACTCTGCATTTCCTTTAGGGAATTTCTTCTAATGATCTCTTGTTCACTAAGTTCTAACGCATTCATCTTAATCTCAATAAAGTTTATTCGGGCACAAAGATATAATAACCTGAGCAATTTGTGAATTCATCGCTATAAATACTTGTAAAAAAATAAACTAGTTGTGATTTTTACGGAAATAGTGGCACTCAAATTGCAGATTTAGAGCCCATCGGGTTAAAAATTCTTAATTGCCATGCAAATGGCATGGTAGTCAAAATTTTATTTTTTAATATTGCATCATAATTAACGGTATTTAGATTGAATCAAAATAATATCGATCCTCAAAAACAAGGAAAAAACTTTTGAAATTGAGTGCTAATTCAATCCTTTCGAATACCTTTGCATGAACTGAAATTTTATTGCAAAAATTCATATTGTTGTAGAATTTTTAGCTTGATAATCAGGTGTAAAAACCGATTTTCGCTTGAAATAGGGAGAAGTAAAAATGAAAATAAAAAGAAAGCCGGATTGGCTAAAAATACAGTTGCCAAAAGGAGATGATTATGCCTATGTAAACGGCATTGTTCAGGAACACGGATTGCATACCATTTGTTCTAGTGGTAAATGTCCGAATGTAGGAGAATGTTGGGGAAATGGAACGGCTACTTTCATGATTTTGGGGAATATTTGTACCAGGGCGTGTAAGTTTTGTAATGTTCCAACCGGAAAACCACTTCCGGTGGATACGAAAGAACCAAAGCGATTGGCTCGTTCCATTAAGCTGATGAAACTAAAACATGCTGTAATTACTTCGGTAGATCGTGACGATTTGGAAGATGGAGGATCAGGAATTTGGGCAGAATGTATCAAAGAGATTAAAGCTACCACTCCTGGTACTACATTAGAAGTTTTGATTCCCGATTTTAATGGGAAACCAGAAGATGTGGATCGCGTGATTCAAGAAAAACCTGAGGTAATTTCTCATAACCTGGAAACCGTTCGCCGACTAACCCCAGAGGTAAGAAGTCGTGCACGTTACGATGTCAGCCTTAAGGTTCTGAAGCAAATTTCAGATTCGGGAATTGTTGCAAAATCAGGTATCATGCTTGGGCTTGGTGAAACCGAAGAGGAAATATATCAGACCATGGATGATTTGTTGGCAGTAGGTGTAAGAGTTATGACCATAGGTCAGTATTTACAGCCAACCCGAAAGCATCTTGAGTTACAGGAGTATATTACACCTGAAGTGTTTAAAAAATATGAGCAAGTAGGACTTGAAAAAGGATTTTCTTTTGTGGAAAGTACACCTCTTGTTCGTTCATCATATCATGCAGAGCGACATGTGAATGCGCTGAACTTAAAGCAGGCTTTAAAAAATGATTAATACGATTTTCAGAGACCTGGCCTCAATCGATTATAAAGAGGCATGGGATTACCAGGAGAACTTGTTTCAGGAAGTATTACAATCGCGTCAGGCCAATGCCGATCTTCCTGCAGAAGAGAAAAAATTATCGAACAACTACCTTTTGTTTTGTGAGCACCCGCATGTGTACACTTTAGGGAAAAGTGGAAAAGAGCAGAACATGTTGCTTAATATGCTGCAGTTGCAAGCAAAAGAGGCAAGTTTTCATAAAATAAATCGAGGTGGCGACATCACCTATCATGGTCCGGGACAAATTGTGGGATATCCGATTCTAAACCTGGAAACTTACGATATGGGAATTAAAAAATACATCGAAACATTAGAGCAGGCCGTGATTAACTGTATTGCTGATTATGGCTTAACAGGAACACGCCTTGATAGTGCAACTGGTGTGTGGTTAGATGTAGGTACTCCAAGAGTGAGAAAGATTTGTGCCATAGGTGTGCGTGTAAGCCGTTGGGTAAGTATGCACGGTTTTGCCTTCAATGTAAATACCGATTTAAAGTATTTCGATTACATAAACCCATGCGGATTTGTTGATAAAGGTGTAACTTCATTAAAAAAAGAGCTAGGCAAAGAGCTTGATATTGAAGAGGTAAAACATAATTTAAAAAATCATATCGCAAATCTGTTTGATATGAAGCTGGAAATTGACTAATTTGGCTAGCTAAAATCTTGGGTATGGAAAAAAGATGGGTAATAAATGAGCCGGGCGAAGAAGAAACGGTTGGCGCACTAATGGAATCATTGGGTGTTGACCGAGTGATTGCCAATCTGTTAGTTCAGAGAGGAATCACAAACTTCGAAATGGCCAAGGCTTTTTTTCGTCCCAGTCTTGAAGATCTGCACGATCCATTCCTGATGAAAGATATGACCCATGCAGTAGATCGTTTGGTGACTGCTATGGAAAAACAAGAGCGCGTAATGGTCTATGGCGATTACGATGTTGATGGAACCACTTCTGTTGCTCTTGTATACACTTATCTAAAATCTCATTTCGATTTTATCGATTACTATATTCCAGATCGTTATTCGGAAGGTTATGGAATTTCGAAAACCGGAATCGATTATGCTGCCGAAAATAATATCAGCCTAATAATTGCTTTGGACTGTGGTATTAAAGCCATCGAAAAAATTGCCTATGCAAGCGAAAAAGGGGTAGATTTTATCATTTGTGATCATCATACACCAGATGAAACTCTGCCTGATGCTGTGGCAGTTCTTGATCCGAAAAGAAGTGATTGCGACTACCCTTGTGATGTACTTTCGGGTTGCGGTGTTGGATTTAAATTGATGCAAGGATTAGCCCAAAAGAAAAACTGGGACTTTGAAACTTTAATTCCTTTGCTTGATCTACTCGCGGTAAGCATTGCTTCGGATATTGTTCCCATTACCGGCGAAAATCGTGTGTTGACTTATTTTGGTTTAAAGCAGCTGAATGAAAGTCCACGCCTGGGATTAAAAACGATCTTAAATCTTGCAGGGGTAACCAAGGATTTAAGTGTGAATGATATCGTTTTTAAGATCGGCCCGAGAATTAATGCAGCAGGTCGAATCCAGTCTGGAAATCATGCCGTGCAGTTGCTAATCGCCGAAAGGGAAGAAGCTGCAACTTTAATTGGAGATACCATTAATGGTTTAAACGAGGATAGAAAAGAGTTGGATCACACCATTACCGATGATGCCCTGGATCGTGTTGCAAAAAGCAAAGCCTTACTTGAAAAGAAAAGTACTGTTCTATTCGATCGTAACTGGCACAAAGGAGTAATTGGAATTGTAGCATCTCGTATGATCGAAACCTATTACAAGCCAACAGTAATTCTTACCGAATCGAATGGCTTTGCAACGGGTAGTGCCCGTTCGGTTGATGGCTTTGATTTGTACAATGCCATTTCGGCTTGCAGTGATTTGTTGGAAAACTTTGGTGGACACAAATATGCAGCCGGATTAACCATGAAAATTGAAAATGTAAGTGCATTTCAACAGCGTTTCGAAGAGTATGTTTGCGAGAACATTACCGACGACATGTTGGTTCCTCAAATTAAGGTTGATGCCAGTATTAAACTATCTGACATTACACCTAAATTTTTCCGCATCTTGAAACAATTTGAGCCATTTGGTCCTAAAAATATGACTCCTGTTTTTATTAGCGAGAAAGTGGTTGATTATGGCTACAGCCGACCAGTTGGCAGAAATAAGGAACACCTGAAACTTTCGGTGGTTGATGATATCCGCGAAGGAGATGTAAAAGGCGGTATTGCTTTTTCGATGGGGAATTTGTATTCTAAAATATCAAGCGGTTCACCTTTCGATGTTTGTTACTCGGTACAAGAGAATGAATATATGGGGAAAGTGGAGACCCAATTGATGGTTCGCGATATTAAATTCTAGAATTTATACTTCCAAAAATTATTGTTTACAGTTTAATTAGTCTCGATCTGTTTAAGAAAAAACAGATTAAAAGATTAATTTTTTCTAATCAAGGATCTAATTGAGATTTTTCTGATTCATGCACTCCTTTGCGTTGATTTATTGGGGGTTTCAAATTTGTCAGTTTCGCGAAGCTTATTATCTTTGCGCCAATTTGTGAATTTTTAAATCCATTTTATGATCCTTACTCAAGAAGCTACGGCTCCGGGATTCCAAAGTCCCACGAAAAGAATTGTTTTGGGAGTACAATTTCTCTTTGTTGCATTTGGCGCAACAGTACTAGTCCCATTGTTAGTTGGTATTGACCCAGCAGTCGCATTATTTACAGCAGGAATCGGAACCTTGATTTTTCATTTAATCACAAAAGGTATGGTTCCTGTTTTTTTAGGCAGTAGTTTTGCCTTTATTGCTCCAATTGTTGCAGCAACAGAACTTTATGGTTTGCCTGGAACCTTATCGGGATTAATCGCCGTTGGTGTGGTTTATGGCCTGGTGTCAGGAATTATTAAAGTTTGGGGATTGCGAGTAATTGAGAAAATTTTCCCTTCTATTGTGGTTGGACCTGTAATCATGATTATTGGTTTGTCATTGGCACCAGTTGCTGTTAATATGGCTAAAACCAACTGGATTATCTCTTCGGTTGCTTTGTTAACTGCAATTTTAATTGTTGTGTATACCAAAGGAATGCTTAAGCTGATTCCTATTTTCTCGGCAATTGTTGTGGGTTATGTCGTATCTGTGGTTTTAGGACAGGTTGATTTTACGCCAATTCAAGAAGCTGCGTGGTTCGCTTTGCCTGAGTTTGTTCGTCCGGAATTAAACTGGAGTGCAATTTTGTATATGATTCCGGTTGCTTTTGCCCCAATTATCGAGCACGTTGGTGATATGTACGCAATTGGTGGTGTAGCAAACAAAGAGTTTGTGAAAAAGCCAGGATTAAACAGAACCTTATTGGGCGATGGTGTTGCTACTGCTTTTGCAGGATTCTTTGGAGGACCTCCAAATACCACTTATTCGGAAGTAACAGGTGCAATTGCATTAACAAAGGTTGTTGACCCTAGAGTATTGAGAATTGCGGCGGTTACCGCTTTGGTTTTCTCTTTAATTGGTAAGGTAAGTGCATTCTTAAAAACCATTCCACAGGCTGTATTGGGTGGTATTATGCTATTGCTTTTTGGTATGATTGCTGGTATTGGTATCAAGACATTGATTGATGCAAAAACCGACTTTACAAAAACAAGAAACCAGGTAATTATCTCTGTTGTTTTAACAGTTGGTATTGGTGGTGCTCAAATTAGTTATGGAAACTTCTCTTTAGCAGGAATTGGTTTGGCTTCGGTAGTAGGCGTTGTGTTAAACCTGATATTGCCAGATAAATCGAATCCAATTAAAGGAAGTGAAGTAAAAGAATAGCTGATAATTAGATGCTTATTGAAATAATTGCTCTTTTAATAAGTATTCTGTTAAAAATTGATTAAATTTGATTCTGTTAACCTGAATCTTAGTTTAGGTTTTAACATCCCTTTTATATATAAAGCCCCTTTTTGGGGCTTTTTTATTTTATTCAATTGATGGATGTGTTTACTTGCTTTGGTAGCGGAACTGATACCTTCCGTATTCGAAGTCTATTTTCTCATCTTCTTTGATGTAGAAACCCTTATTGTCGCATAAGTTTGAGCCATAATTGTAGGTGCATTCTTCGTTTTTGAGAGAAAAAAGAACCTCGCCTACAGGAATAAATTGGCAGGCATGACTTATTAACAATGGTGTTAATATCTCTGATTTGTATTCCCTGCCTTCAGAATTGACACCTGTTGTTATTCCACCAATGAGAAACTGATCGTCCCAGGGATTATCCGCCGTTTCGAAACCTTCAATCCATTCTCTTGTTTTTGTACCTTCCAATGAATAGGAATTGCCTTTTTCGTCGGTAAAAATCAGATCATTAAATATTACTTCAAATTGTAAATTCTGATTGGATGACAAGCCTGAACCATTCAGTTCGATATGCCCGGATACATTAAGATTATTGATGTAAAAATGCTGGAACTCAATAGCGAGACAACAGTTTTTGTCAGAGATAATCCCATCTAGCTTGGTGCTGATTTTTCCTCTCTTTAATCTGCCCAGGTAATCAGCTCTGTTTTCGCTGCCATAGTCTATAATTACGGAACTTGCCTGATCTGAATTGTCATTATATACAACCTTAACCTGTGGAAGGGAATCTTGCTTTGTGGTAAAACCGTTTTCAATGCTCAGAACATTGTATTCAACTTCGTTTAAGATATTTTCGATAATGCAATTTACCATGGCATTTTCTTCAACGTTTACCGGGTTGGTAATGTTGACCTCCAATTCGTGCTCTGTAGAATCGCATGAGCCAAACATGATAATAGAGGCTACAAAGTAGCATAATTCTTTTCTTATCCTCATACAGCAACTTCTTTAAGGGTGATATGCAGAGGTTTACGAAATTGTTTAAGAAAAGTTATACAAGAATAAAATCAAGCAGATGACTTGAAATGTTTTTGAAGTAAGAACAAGCAAGCATTAGAACATGTACTTGATGCCAATATTTAAAGTCGTTGGGTTGTATTTTAAATCAACAAGTGTTTGGTTTGAACCGCCTTCCTCCTTAAGGTCGAATTTTGAGAAAAAGGATTTTCTCAGTTCAGTGTTGAGTATCCATCTTCGACTTAATTCATAATCGTATGCCAGAATTAAATGAACCCCAATACGTCCAGAGTCTGAGAATGATACTTCTGAACCATTGGTTTCATAATCTAAATCTATTTCTTCTATCATCGCCAATCCTGCCCCGGTATAAAGGGTTGATTTGTCATTTTTGTACAATGAATAAAGTCCATCTAGATAAATGGTGTTTGAGGCATAATTTCCATCGTATTCCATATTGTCGATACTTGTGGACGAACTGTTTGATTTGTATTCCCAGCCCAAAACAGTTGCTATTTTTTCGTTCCATTGATATCCGATCGAGATGCCCGATGAAAAACCAATTTTTGTATCTACATTTATTGAATTCAACAATTCAGCATCTTGTCCGTTGATATTCATGTTGGAAACATGGCTTCCACCACCATACAGTTTCAGAAAAAATTTACGCTCTTGATTTTTATTCTGAGCTTCTGTTTTAATGCTTGAAAAACAGAATACAGACATAATTATTGCAATGAATTGTACTAATCTCATAGCTGGAGTTTTTATTAATTTCTATCTCTCTTGTAACAAATAGATTTTGATATTGTTGAAAAGAGATGCATTGTGGGCAAAAGAAAATCCCTTTCCACCGAAGTGAAAAGGGATTTTGAATATGGAAAATTCTATTTTGAATTAAGCTATCAATTAGGCAAAATAGAATTTAATTATAAACAATACCGCGATTATAAGCATTACCGGACTAATTTCTTTGTAACGACCAGTTAGTAACTTCAAGGTTACATATGCCAACATTCCGAATACAATACCATCAGCGATGCTAAATGTTAATGGCATCATAATGATACAAAGGAATGCAGGAATTGCTTCTGTAAAATCGTTTAAGTCTACCTTCAAAATTGGCGACATCATGAACAAACCTACAATAACCAAAGCAGGAGCAGTAGCAGCCGAAGGAATCATGATAAATACAGGAGCAAATAACAATGCAAGAGCAAACATACCAGCTGTTGTAAGAGCAGTCATACCCGTTTTACCACCTTCAGATACACCAGCAGCACTCTCTACGTAAGTAGTTACGGTTGAAGTACCTAAGATTGATCCGAAGAAAGTACCAATAGCATCAGCAAATAATGCTTGCTTCACGCGTGGTACACGACCGTCTTTGTCCAACATATCAGCTTTAGAAGCTACACCAACAAGAGTTCCAACAGTATCGAACATATCCACAAATAAGAATGTGAAAAGTACGATAGCCATGTCAATGGTCAAGATCTGAGAGAAATCGAACTGGAAGAAAATTGGAGAAACAGATGGCGGAAGACTTACAAACTTGTAGTTTTCCGGCATTTGAGTTACACCTAAAATCAGTGCTAAAATTGTTGAGAAAAGAATACCGATTAACAAAGATCCTTTTACATTTCTTGCAAAAAGAACACCTGTTACAAGGATACCAACTAACCCAACAATTACGCTTGGGCTTTTCATATCGCCAAGGCTTACCAATGTTGCAGGGTTATCAACAATTACACCAGCTCCTTTTAAACCAATAAATGCAATAAATAGACCGATACCTACCGAAACAGAATGTTTTAGGTTTAACGGAATGGAGTTTACTATGAGCTCACGAATGTTGAACGCTGTAAGTAAAAGGAAGATAATACCTTCAAGAAATACTGCTGTTAATGCAAATTGCCAGCTGTATCCCATTCCCAATACTACGGTAAAAGCGAAGAATGCATTCAAACCCATACCTGGAGCCAATGCGAAAGGAAGTTTGGCAACCAAGGCCATTACCAAAGTTGCGATAATCGCCGAAATAGCAGTTGCAGTAAATACAGCTCCTTTGTCCATTCCGGTTGCACTTAAAATATCCGGGTTCACCGCTAGGATGTATGCCATTGTCATAAAGGTAGTGATACCGGCAACAACCTCAGTTTTTACGTTCGAACCCTGTTTTGTAATGTTAAAAAACTTATCTAACATGATGTTTTGTTTTTAAAATTGATTAGAAATTCCATTTCACAGCAAGGGTTGGACGAACTTCGAAATCGCCACCTGCAAAGTTGTTAGAAATTTCAACCTCACCACCAAATGAGATGTTTTTAGAACAGTTGTACCACAATTGTGGCTCTGTTAGGAATACAGTGTCATCAGACAAACCATTTTCAGTCCAAAGATCAGCAAATCCTGAGAAAGTCATTTTACCTTCGAAGAAGTTAACATACCATGTACCAGTGATTTGGAAGTTAGCTTCGCCAGCATCTTTAATTGCTTTGTAACCTGCATAAGTTGAGAAACCGCTCTTAGCACCACCTTTAGCATAGTTTACACCATAAATCCATGCATTGTTGATTGTGTAACCAAAATTACCAACAGGTGTTTCTGCGCTACCTACACCACCATTGTACTCAATATGCAAACCGATAGGCATTTTTTCTGTTTTCAATACACGAGCAATTTCAAAGTAACCCTGGTTGATTCCGTTTTCAGCATCGTAATCAAAATCGATGAATGTGAAAGTGTTACCCCACTTGTCCATTTTGAACATTTCAAAAGTAGAAGTGAAATGACCTCTGTCGAAATCGCGGTGAATTTGAAAGTTTTGTGCATTAGCAGCAAAAGATACCAAAACAGCGAAAATTGCAATTAGTTTTTTCATAATAAAATGATTGTTTAATAGAAATTAATTAGGTAAAAATATTATAAATGGTTGTTTAATTCTTTATGATCTCTTTAATGTGGTTGACTACCTTAGGACAACCAGTTTCCTTTAATTTTTGATAGGATTGATGACCGGAAGCAATTAAAATGCAATCGCAACCCAATTTTTTTGCCACTTCGAAATCGTGAGTCGTATCGCCAAAAAGGCATACCTCATTTGCTTGTAATTCATGTTTTTTCATCAATTGTAAGCCGTTGTCAATTTTCGAGCTTGCGTATATGTTATCAATTCCTGATATCTCGTCAAAATACTGGCTGATTTCTTCACTTTGTGTCGAATTGTGAAGCATATTTTGTTCCATTGCCGATAAAATAAATTGCTTTTTGCCTTCTTTGTTAAAAAGCGAAAGCAGATCGATGGCTTCCGGGAAAATTCCGGATTGTGGCAACAACTCAGTATAATGATCTATAAATTCGTTTGCCGCTTTATCCCAATCTTCGGTTTCGAAATCAAATCCTACAGCTTCGTAATAACTTTTCACCGGAAAAGTGAAAACCTCACGATAATGTTCAATGGTTAGCAAAGGCAATCCTCTTTTTTCAAGCATTTTGTTGATACTCAAAACTCCAATCGATAAATCGTCGAGTAAAGTTCCGTTGTAATCCCATATGAATGCTTTATAATTTAACATGCTTTTTCGCTTTTGGGATTTGAGATGAAACAAGAGGTTGCTTTGGTTACCGAATGAAGATCGGTAGGATCTATTTTGATTTGTTTGCCTCTTAAACCAGCACTTATCAGGATATAATCCATTTCTAATGCCGATTGATCGAGATATAAAGGGTAATCTTTTTTCATGCCAAGGGGAGAACATCCACCACGGATGTAACCGGTAAGTTCTTGAATGTTTTTCATAGGAACCATTGCACATTTTTTATTTCCGCTAATTTGTGCGATGGATTTAAGATCGAGTTCGGATGAACCAGGTATGCAGGCAACAATAACTCCCGTTTTGTCTCCGGAAAGTACAAGAGTTTTGTAGATGTGACGAATATGCTGACCCGTTTTCTCGGCTACGCGTTCAGCTCCCAATTCGATTGGATCTGTATCGTAATCGATAATCGCATATTCTATGTTTGCCCTGTCTAGTATACGGGCTGCATTGGTTTTCTTCATCCTTTCGTTTTTTGGCCCGAGCCTGAAGATTTTCTTCGGATCGGGAATTACCAGTTTCCCAGATGATATTTTTTAATGAGCGGCAAAAATAGTAAAAATTTTAAATTTCAAAATTGTTTCAAGACGATTTGCAAAACAGTTTGTCCCAAATGTCCTGTTTTAAGGCCGATTCGAGACCTTAAAAAAATGTAGTTTTAATTTTTATTGAATTAAAATTGGGCTAGTCTTAACATTTCGGACTTTCTTTACATTTACATTGCTGATATCTTATTTAAAATTATTTTTTGTTCCGAATTTGCTATCTTTTATAAAGAAATCACATTTCCTAACTATTTTATTGAGTCATGGTAGTCATTGAAGCTCACGTTGTTCCAGAAGGAACGGAAACCATTCGATTGCAAGAATATGCTTTGCAAATTTTCGAAAGTATCAATACCAATCAAGGAATTAAAAAGGCCATAAAAAGAGGATTGATCAGGGTAAATGGTAGTGAAGCTTCAACTGGTTTATGGGTAAAAGCAGGATTTAAAATTGAATTATGCGACCTGGAACTCCCTCCAAGTAAAGTGTATAAATTGCCATTGGAAATTATTTACGAGGATGACTATATCGCTTTGATTAATAAGCCAGGTGGAATTTCGGTGAGTGGAAATCAATTTCGAACCATTCAAAATGCTTTGTCCTACAACTTGCGTCCTTCTATGAGGAAGAATGCCCTGCCAGTTTTTCGCCCGGTTCACCGAATTGATAGTCCAACCTGTGGTTTGTTGTTGATCGCAAAAACGGGCGATGCTGCTGCGAAATTGGGACAGCAGTTCGAGGAAAGAGTCATCAAAAAACGATATACTGCCGTGGTAATCGGCTCTCTACCCGAGAGAGGTAAAATTGATATGCAGGTCGATGGTAAGGATGCGGTAAGTACCTTCCGACTTGTAAAAAAGTCACCTTCCATTCGAAACCGATTTTTAAGTTTGGTTGATTTGTATCCCGAAACTGGAAGAACACACCAATTGCGAATTCATATGGCAGGATTGGGAAATCCAATTTTGGGCGATAAAATATATGGTACCGAAGGTGAAATTCTGAGGGGAAAAGGTTTGTTTTTATGCGCCACCGAATTGCAATTTATCCATCCCGATAGCTCAGAGGAGATGAGAATTACCATCGATCCTCCATATAAATTCGGTCGATTTATGGAAATGGAGGAGAAGCGATGGTTGAAATACAATTCAGAAACTGAAAAGGTCTAATGCCTACTGGTAAAATGCATCAATTCCTGGATATTCAAATTTTTTAATGGCCATTTCTTGTGGGAAAATCATATACTGAACTTCGGCTTCCGAACAAACTTTTCCCTCCGGATCGAGAATTTCGGCATGAATATTTGCAAACCGTCTGTCTTTGGAAATAAGTTTGCCACGAACCGTAAGTTTTCCTTTATCGGTAAAAGCCGAATTTTTAAATTTTGCATTTAAAGCAGTGGTCACACCAGCTGTTTCGCACTTTACGAAAACAACCCAGCAAGCAATTTCATCCAGTATGGTAGTTTGAATCCCACCATGTAGTACATTCTTAAAACCAGATAAATGGGATTTTGGTTCCCATTCAGAGATCACATAGTCGCCTTCTTCGAAAAATTCCATTTGTAAACCTTGCTCATTATCAGTGGAGCAGCCAAAACACTTGCCATTTTCAGTGGAACGATATGGGTTGATTATTTTTTTCATTATTCTCAATTTTATGAGTTCGAAAGTACAACAAGTATTCGATAGAGAAAAATCTAAAATCTGAATTTTAGCTGAACTTTTAAGTCGGATTTCACATTGCCTTTTATTCTCGAGGTGCCTGTGCCAATGCCTTCGGTATGTGCATATTTGCTTTGTGCATACCTTGCATACAGGCTTAATTTCTTGCTGATTTTGTAAGACATGTTGAAATAAAATCGACTGCCTTTTTTGTAGTAAGCAGGAACCGAATAGGCGTATAAAATATCGCTTTCATAGGCGTAAATTCGGGTCTTGTACGAATCTGTATCGAATATGGCATATCGCAAACTAAATTGCAGGGGGATTTGCTGCATTCTGTAAATAATATCCTGGTAGATTAAGAATCCATTTTCACTTTTTTCTGACTGTTTATAATGTGAAAATTCCACCCGGTTTCTAATTTCCCACTGGCTGCCTGGTTTTGCCGAAAGGTGAAGACGATATTGTGTTTTTTCAAATTCCAGCGGCGTACTAATAAATTCGGAAACTGTATTCTCTGCTTTATTTTCTTGTTTGTATCTAAAATAAAGCGATAGGTTTTCATTTTTTGTATACTCAATTTGTGAGAAATACTCATGTCCCGTGCCTGGAGCACTACCCTTGTAACGCAACCATGGAAACTCAAACTGATCGTAATAAGCTTTAATGGTCCACTTAGGAAAAGGATGAAAAGTGATGCCAAAATACAATCCTTCCTCATTTTGATTTTTGCTTTGCTCCGAGAAAGCATTTGAAAAATGTGCATGGTAATCCTTTTCGAACTTGCGATAAATGCTTTCCAGATTTAATTTAGGATGGATATGGATGTTTGCAGCTTGCAAAATTGCCTTGCCCCCGGATTTTGATTGGGCAATTTCTCCAAACAAATGAAAATTACTGATTTGGCATTGGTAGGTAAAACTTAAGTTGTGATTGTGTGTTCCTTTGAAATAATACTGGGAGTAGGCCTTTTCATTGATTTTAATTTTTGGTGAATAAGTGTATTGGATGTAGGAGATCCCGAGCTCGAAATTCTTGATATTCCAGTTTACACATCCGCCATAAAGATTTTCTTCCAAGGCGTCTTTTTGCTTCATCTCATTTCTGTTGCGATGCAAACCGGTGTTTACAATGCTCGAAATATAAGTAGGGTTTGGAACATCTTCAGTGCTTGCATCTATTTTTTTATAGGAAGCAAAAGTAGCCAGTTGAATTTGCTTGAAAGGATTGAGTACTATTGCAGCTCCTCGAAAAAAACGATTTTCATCGCTTGATTTATAGGCTCTGATCCCCTGGTATTTCTTTGCATTTTGGGTGGTAAATGAAGATTTTTTACCGGCCATTCCCGACCATAAAATTAGTCCTTGCCCAAATTTAACCTGGTAATCGCCCAGATTGATTTGTTGAATAAATCCATTCGATTTTTTCTGCAAATGAGCAGAGTAGAAATCAAAACCCGTGGAGTTTGGATGTGTAAAAAAAGCCTCGCCTTTGTCATTTTCTGCAGTGATACCAAATTGAATACCTGATTTTGGTGTTTCCAGCTGGTATCTGCTATAATATTTCCAGGCGTTTCCCAAATATCTCGAATTGCTGTTTGCGGTGAAATATCCTTCTTCCTTTTCGAAACTGTATTCGCTTCGCAGCAAGAGCAGTTGCCATAAGGATTTGGACTGGTAGCTTTTTAGCTTTGTTTTTGTAGAAATCAGTGGTGCGATATTTCTCAGAAGATCAGTTGAAAAACCTGGAATTAATTGCAGTTCGTAAATGCTTAGAATTTCTCCATTCTCTTCACGGTATTTTAAAAGTTGTTCAATTTGGTTTTTATTTAAAAGGTAAAGCTTCTCTAATTCACGCGAATGGGCCGTATTTACATTAATCGGATTTTGAATCAAGCTGCGAATTTCTTCCAGCAAATTTGTGAAATCTGTGTTGTTTTCATCCTGTGCCGCAATGTTTTCAATGATATTCTCGATGATATCCTGTTCATTGGCAGTGTTCTGGGTTTGTGCGACCTTCAAAAAACAGATCAAAATTAAAACTGGCAATAAGATTCGAATTGATTTCATTTTCTGGATTTAAAATTGAAAACTAATGTCGGCAGAAGGGGTGTAACCAAGAACAGGATGGCGAGAGAAGCCAATATTTGCTTTTAAATGGCTAAAGTTGAAACCAAGGCCTAAACAAATCGAGTTTGGATGATTATGTACACCGACACGCAGAGATAGTTTTTTATGAATAGGGTATTCAATGCCAGCTTTTACTTGGAGATCATCATCTAGATTTTTTTGTATTTCGGAGCAGATCATTGCTCCATTGGAAAGTTTCCATGAAAATCCAAACCGACCAATTGTGGGAATAGGCTCATCGTAATCCGTGTATTGGAATTTTTCCTGGTTGGGATTTGAGATGTGAAATCCCAAATAAAAATTTGAGCTGATTTCGGCAAGTAAACCAATTTCAAATGTATACTTCGATTGAGAGCCAAATTCCGAACTCAGTTTTTTACTGTGCTGATTGAATTGAATGCCAGCCCAGAGATTTTTGCCTAATTCTCTGGAATAGGCAATGCCAATTTTAGATTCTTTGTATAATTCAAACCCAAACTGTGAGTAGCTTCCGGCAAATGTTCCAAATTTGCCTGGAAAATTGAGGTGAAGAGATTTGGTGCTTAACTCTTTAATTGAGAAACGGTTTTCGTAGTATGCACCAAAGGATTTTTTCTTCAGCAATGAGAGGCCTGCCTGGTTATAAAAGCCCGACCATTCATCAAAAAGAGCAACAGAAGCATTGCCTAAAGAAAATGCCCTGGCTCCTGAAGGTCTGTTGCCATCAGAAGCACTAGCTGCAAAGGGAGCAATTAGCAGAATGAGTAACAGTTTGCGCATGGTTTTGTCTTGAATTCATGAATCAAATTTCAATCATTTGACTTGAACTCAAACCGCTTATGCGCTTTATGGCTTAATCTTAGATTATCAATATGAGGATCTTATTGTTAAAATAAAATAAAAAAATCTGCAAATCATAAAGAAATGCAGATTTATTTTGAAAATTAGGTATATCCTATCCTAGTTTGTTTTGAAATCGTACTTTACAGTCGATAGTTCTTCGTTTGCTTTTACGATTTTATCTTTCAAGCCTTCTTTGAATTCGATCACAGCTTCTTGCAAATTTTCATCACCAACAGCAAGAATTTGTGCCGCTAAAATACCTGCGTTCATTGCACCGTTAATACCAACTGTTGCAACAGGAATTCCCGGAGGCATCTGAGCGATACTCAAAAGAGCATCCATTCCATCAAGAGAAGCCTTAATCGGTACACCAATAACAGGAATTGAAGTCATTGCTGCAATAACACCCGGAAGGTGAGCTGCCATTCCTGCACCTGCAATAATTGCCTGGATACCGTTATCTTTGGCATTTTTAGCAAACTTTTCTACTTGTTCCGGCGTTCTGTGAGCAGATAATGCATTGATTTCGAAAGGAATTTTAAAATCATTAAGAACTTTTGCCGCTTTTTCCATAACTGGCAGATCCGATGTGCTGCCCATTATAATACTAACTTTTGCTTTCATCTGGTTTTTTCGTGGATTTAATAAATAAAATGACAAAAAATTGTACTTTTGCAGCAAAATCAGGAATTGTTTTAATTCCAAAATGTGAACCTGCATCCGTCGCTAATTTTATGGCGTAAAAATGAAAAAAAAATATGTATGTTCCATATGGAGTTGAAACATTTTTTATTTTCTGATCGGAAATTGGATAAGAATACATTAACGATAGCTTAGGGCATTGCCTTAATCGCCCGATAATTCAGGTTATTTGAAGGGGGAAATCGGACAACTAAGACAAATTATTAAAGACTAATGAAAACTGTAAAACTTCTTGATCGAGAATTTCGAGTATCAATTCCAGCTGAGGAAATTGATAAAGTAATTGCCCAAATGGCTGAAAAAATGAATAAGGAACTGGCAGGAAAAGATCCATTATTCATTTGTATTTTAAATGGTTCTTTCATGTTTGCATCAGATTTGATGAAGCAAATTACCGTTGATAACGCTCAAATTACATTCATGCGTTTGTCATCGTACGAAGGAACAAGTACAACTGGTAAAGTGAAAAAATTGATGGGCTTTACCGAAGATTTAAAAGATCGTACTGTTGTTTTACTGGAAGATATTGTTGATACAGGAATCACCATTTCGAATACCCTAGAGCAAATTAAAGATTACGAAGCAAAAGAGGTATTGGTAGCAACAATGTTATTCAAGCCTGATGCCTTAATCAGAGATGTGAAATTGCACTATGTTGGAATGGATATTCCTAATGATTTTATTGTTGGTAGAGGATTAGATTATGATGGAATGGGACGTAACCTTCCGGATATCTATACTGTAATTGAATAAAGAATGCTGAATATTGTTTTGTTTGGACCTCCGGGCTCGGGAAAAGGAACACAATCTAAATTGTTGGAAGAACGATTTGGCTTGATTCATCTTTCGACCGGAGATGTTTGCAGGGAAGAGATTAAAAAAGCGACTCCTGAAGGATTAGAGGCGAAAAGATTGATTGATGGAGGAAACTTTTTTCCAGATCAGTTGGCATACCGTATTGTTGAGAAATTTATCGATTCCAATAGCGAAGCGAAAGGTTTTGTGTACGATGGCATGCCTCGACATGTAGGACAAGTTCCCGTTTTTGCCGAAATGCTAAGCAAACGAAACAGTAAGGTTGATATTGTGGTCGAACTTAAGGTAGAGGAAGAGGAGTTGGTTCAGCGACTGTTGAAGCGTGGAGAAACCTCGGGTAGACCAGATGATAGCGGACGTCAAGTAATAGAAAAGCGTTTGCGAATTTATGATGATGTAACTGCACCAATTGCAGAAGATTATAAGAAAGCAGGAGTCTATTTCTCTGTCGATGCCATGGGATCGATGAATGAAGTATTGGATAGAGTATCGGTACTTGTTGAGGAACAATTATCGATAAAACCTGTTTATGCAGAAGTGCGATAGAAAATTAAAACTATGTCGGGATCTAATTTTGTTGATTACGTAAAGATTTTTTGTAGATCGGGAGCTGGAGGAAATGGTTCAACACACCTTCATCGTGATAAATTAACGATGAAAGGAGGTCCTGATGGTGGTGATGGTGGTCGTGGTGGTCACATTGTTATACGTGCCAATGCGCAACTTTGGACCTTGATTCACCTGAAGTTTAGCCGACATGTATTTGCTGGCGATGGTGGATCGGGAAGTCAGAGTAGAAGTACCGGTTTCGATGGTGAAGATAAAGTAATTGAAGTACCACTTGGAACAGTAGCCCGCGACGCCGAAACCGGCGAAGTAATTTTCGACGTAACCGAAGATGGCGAAGAAAAAGTTTTGGTGAAAGGTGGCCGTGGAGGACTGGGAAACTGGCACTTCAGATCTTCAACCAACCAAACACCACGATATGCTCAATCGGGAGGCGAGAGAGTAGAACGATCGGTGATTTTGGAACTTAAGGTTCTTGCTGATGTTGGTTTGGTAGGATTCCCGAGTGTTGGAAAATCTACACTTCTTTCTGTTGTTTCGGCAGCAAAACCAAAAATTGCAGAATATCATTTTACCACACTGGTTCCCAACCTTGGAATTGTAGCCTATCGCGACGATCGCTCCTTTATTATGGCTGATATTCCTGGAATTATTGAAGGGGCTCATGAGGGAAGAGGACTGGGATTACGATTCCTGCGTCATATCGAAAGAAACTCCGTACTGTTGTTTATGGTGGCTGCAGATAGCAACGATATCCACAACGAGTACAAGATACTTTTAAACGAGCTAAAGCAATTCAATCCTGAGCTGCTGGATAAGCAACGTTTGCTGGCAATTACCAAATCGGATATGCTCGATGAGGAATTAATGGATGAAATTAAGAAGGATTTGCCTGATGTTCCATCTGTTTTCATATCTTCAGTGGCTCAAAAAGGAATCATGGAACTAAAAGACATGATTTGGAAAGCAATTAACGAATAAAAATAAACTTGCGAATGGATACCCTAATTCAATTGGATAAAGAGCTTTTAATATGGTTGAACAGCCATAATACACCATTTTGGGATGTTGTAATGATGTTTTTTACCCGAAAAGAATTTTGGATTCCTTTGTACCTTCTCCTGCTGTATCAAATCTACAAAGTGAAAGGCAAAGAAGCTTTGTGGTGGATACTGGGAGCATTTTTCCTGATCTTTTTATGCGATCAGATTTCAACACAATTGTTCAAAAATGTGTTTGAACGATTTCGTCCAAGTCACGATCCAAGCCTGGAAGGTATTGTAAACCTGGTAAGTGGATACAAGGGAGGGAGATATGGATTTGTATCTTCTCATGCAACCAATTCATTTGGGTTTGCGCTATTTACCTCCCTTTTGTTCAGGAATAAATTGTACACATTCTTCATTTTCTCCTGGTCTTTGTTGGTGATTTACACGCGTATTTATCTTGGTGTTCATTTTCCCGGAGATGTTATTGGAGGTATGATTCTAGGCTTAATTTTGGGTTACGCAGTTTATCGCTTATGCAAGTGGTTTACAAGTTCTCGAAGTGGATCTGTATCGAGAGGAAGACGAAGTATAGATGTCTTAAATTACTCCGCAGTCTGGCTGATTGTTGCTGTTGCATCAGTCGAAATCTTAACCATTTGCCTGGTGGTAAGAAAGCTCTTAAAGTACGGTTTGTTTTAAGCTGATATTTTCTTTCTCGAAGCTTCAAATATCATTTTCATGCGATTATTGATAAATAGAAGCTTGCATTTTCGATAAAATTAAACTTCCCCTTAATTTGGAATGATTTTGATTTTCATGATCATTTGGGTTGATTTTTAGAGAAATATGTTTGAGGCATTCTTTCTCGAATGTATGATTCCTACTGCCTTTTAACAGGCTGTTGATAAACTACTTTCTTAGGAAACGTTCTTTTAGCTATATTTGTAAAAACGCGAAATTTTCATGACTGCAAAATATTCTGAAGACTCAATACGTACACTCGATTGGAAAGAACACATTCGTAAACGTCCCGGCATGTATATCGGGAAATTGGGCGATGGATCTTCCCATGACGATGGTATCTATATTCTATTAAAAGAGGTAATTGATAATTCCATTGATGAATTCGCAATGGGAATTGGTAAATCCATTGAGGTTACCATTTCCGATCGCAAAGTAACCGTTCGTGATTACGGACGAGGAATTCCCTTAGGAAAGGTGATTGATGTAACCTCTAAAATGAATACCGGGGCAAAGTACGATTCCAAAGCCTTTAAAAAGTCTGTTGGTTTGAATGGTGTCGGGATTAAGGCTGTGAATGCCCTTTCGGACGATTTCGTGATTGAATCTTATCGGGAAGGAGAGGTTAAAAAAGCCCATTTCTCAAGAGGTGTGCTTTTAAACGAAGAAGAGGTACAGTCAACAGAAGAAAAAAATGGTGTGAAAATTACTTTCCACCCCGACGAAGAGATGTTTCCGAACTACCGTTATATTTCGGAGTACATCGAAACCATGCTTAAGAACTATGTGTATCTGAACGCTGGTCTTTCCATTTACTTTAACGGGGAAAAATTCTTGTCGAAAAATGGTCTCTTAGACCTTCTGACAGAAAATATGAACTCAGAGGGATTGTACAATATTGTTCACATGAAAGGTGACGATATTGAAATTGCCCTGACTCATGGTCGCCAATATGGAGAGGAATACTATTCTTTCGTGAATGGGCAGCACACCACACAGGGTGGTACACACCTTGCCGCATTTCGCGAGGCAGTAGTGAAAACAATTCGCGACTTTTACAAAAAAGATTTCGATACTTCAGATATCAGAACTTCCATTATTGCTGCCATTAGTGTGAAAGTGGAAGAACCGGTTTTCGAGTCGCAGACCAAAACCAAATTGGGATCGAAAGATATTGGCCCGAATGGTCCGTCGGTACGTAATTTCATTATGGATTTTGTAACCTCTAACCTGGATAATTACTTGCATAAAAATCCGGAGGTAGCCGATGTTCTGTACAAAAAGATTCTTGAGAACGAGAAAGAGCGTAAAGCCATATCGGGAATTAAGAAGATTGCCAAAGAGAGAGCGAAGAAAGCAAGTCTGCACAACCGAAAATTACGCGATTGTCGAGTTCACTTCAATTCAAAGCATGAACAAAAATCAGAAACATCCATTTTTATTACCGAGGGTGATTCTGCAAGTGGATCGATAACAAAATCAAGAAATGTAAACACACAAGCGGTATTTAGCTTGAAAGGGAAGCCGCTTAATACTTATGGACTAACCAAAAAGATTGTTTACGAAAACGAAGAATTTAATTTGCTGCAAGCAGCTTTAAATATTGAGGATGGAATGGAAGGATTACGTTACAACAACGTAATTATCGCAACGGATGCCGATGTGGATGGTATGCACATCAGGTTGTTGTTGATCACCTTCTTTCTACAGTTCTTCCCTGATTTGGTAAGAGGAGGACACCTTTACATTTTGCAAACCCCTTTGTTCAGGGTGAGAAATAAAAGAAAAACCTTTTATTGCTACTCCGATGAGGAAAGAGAAAAAGCAATTAAACGTGTAGGTGCAAAACCAGAAATTACACGATTTAAGGGATTGGGTGAGATTTCACCTGATGAGTTCAAAAATTTCATTGGTAAAGACATCAGACTTGATCCTGTTGTGATGAAGAAAGATGATTCAGTATCAGGAATGCTGGAATTCTACATGGGTAAGAATACTCCGAAACGACAGGAGTTTATTATCGACAACTTGTATGTAGAGAAAGATGAGATCTAATCCTTGATGACCCAAAGCAGCAAATCGAATAAAAACCTTTAAACCCTAAAATCTCTATGAGTAGCGAAGAGAGACAAGATATGGAGAACCCGGAGGAGTTGGACAATGAGTTGAACGGTGCCCAATCAGAAGCCATGCGAAATGTGACCTACCTGTCAGGTATGTACCAGGATTGGTTTCTCGATTATGCATCTTATGTAATCCTTGAACGTGCTGTTCCATACGTGAACGATGGTCTTAAACCTGTTCAGCGTAGGATCTTGCATGCCATGAAACAACTGGACGATGGACGTTACAATAAAGTAGCGAACATTATTGGTAACACAATGCAGTATCATCCGCATGGTGATGCTTCCATTGGTGATGCTTTGGTTCAGTTGGGACAAAAAGATTTGTTGATAGATACCCAGGGGAACTGGGGAAACATACTTACCGGAGATTCTTCAGCAGCACCTCGTTATATCGAGGCCCGTTTGTCGAAGTTTGCCCTCGAGGTTTTATTCAATCCTAAAACCACCAATTGGAAACTGTCTTACGATGGTAGAAACAAGGAGCCAATTACCCTTCCTGTAAAATTCCCATTGTTGCTGGCACAAGGTGTTGAAGGGATTGCTGTAGGTTTGGCATCAAAAATTCTACCTCACAACTTCAATGAGTTGATTCAGGCTTGTATTGCCTATCTTAAAGAGGAAGAGTTTGAACTTTATCCGGATTTCCCAACTGCCGGTATGGTAGAGGTAAGTCGTTACAATGATGGATTAAGAGGTGGTGCAGTTAAAGTTCGTGCCAGAATTGAGAAAGTTGATAACAAGACACTAAAGATTACTGAAATACCTTACGGGAAGACTACTTCCAGCCTGATCGATTCAATCATTAAGGCCAATGATAAGGGAAAAATCAAGATCAAAAAAATCGATGACAATACTGCCGCAAATGTTGAGATCCTAATTCATTTGGGGAATGGTATTTCATCAGATAAAACCATAGATGCACTTTATGCATTTACCGATTGTGAAACATCAATTTCGCCAAATGCATGTATTATCGAAGATGATACCCCAAAATTTATTGGAGTATCGGAAATTCTGAAACGTTCGGCAGATAATACAGTTGCCCTACTGAAACTTGAGCTGGAAATTCGCAAACGTGAGCTGGAAGAGGCATGGCATTATGCATCCTTGGAAAGAATCTTTATCGAAAACAGAATCTATCGCGATATTGAGGAATGTGAAACCTGGGAAGCAATCATTGAAACCATTGATGAGGGATTGAAACCTCATACAAAGCACTTAATGAGAGCTGTAACCCACGACGATATTGTTCGATTAACAGAGATCAAAATCAAGCGCATTTCGAAATTCGATATCGATAAAGCCAAGGATTACATCCAATCGATTGAGGACGAAATTGAGGAAATCAATGTACACATTGCTAACATTATTCCGTTTACAATTCGTTACTTCCAGGCCATTAAGAAGAAATATGGCAAAGGAAAAGAGAGAAAAACAGAAATCAGATCTTTCGAAAATATTGTTGCTACCAAAGTGGTGGTGGCCAATCAAAAATTATTCATCAACCGTGAAGATGGTTTCATGGGAACGGGTCTGAAAAAAGATGAATATGTTTGCGATTGTTCTGATATTGATGATATTATCGTATTTAGAAAAGATGGAACTTACTTTGTAACCAAGGTTGCAGAGAAGTCATTCATTGGTAAAAATATACTACACATAGCCGTTTTCCGTAAAAACGATAAACGAACCATTTACAATGTCGCTTATCGCGATGGCAGAGGTGGAATTTGCTATGTGAAACGTTTCTCGGTAACTAGTATTACCAGGGATAAAGAATACGACCTTACAAAAGGTAGTGCAGGTTCCAGAATTTTATACTTTACTGCCAATCCAAATGGTGAAGCGGAAATAATTCGCGTTGTCTTGAAACCAAAACCAAGATTGAAGAAATTGAACTTCGAGTTCGATTTTGCAGAATTGGCAGTAAAAGGACGAGCATCGATGGGTAACATTTTATCCAGAAATGATGTGCATAAAATCACTCTGAAGCATGAAGGTGTTTCGACCCTGGGAGGTCGTAAAATTTGGTTCGATCCTGATGTATTGAGATTGAATACCGATCAGCGAGGAGATTTCCTTGGAGAATTCCTTGGCGATGATCGAATTTTGGTTGTTAGCAGACCGGCGTCTTTCCATTTTACAAGTTTCGATTTGAGCAATCATTACTCTGATAATATCAGCATAATTGAAAAATTCGAAGCGGAAAAAGTATGGTCGGCCGTATTTTATGATGCCGATCAGGAATATTGGTACCTGAAAAGATTTACCATGGAAGGAAATGGTAAACCAACTGGTTTTATCGGTGATAATCCGGAAAACAAAATGCTGATTCTTACCGACGAAAAATATCCGAGATTCGAGATTGCCTTTGGCGGAAAGAATGAAGACCGTCCAAATGAAATTATCGAAGGTGAGGACTTTATTGGCGTTAAATCTTACAAGGCAAGAGGGAAACGTTTAAGTATCTACGAAATTGCCAAGATTAAGGAGCTTGAACCGCTTCCGCGCGAAAACGAAATTACAGAAGATCAGGCCGAGACGGTTGAGGTGAATGAGCCCGAAACCCAGAGTAGTGACGATTAAATGGAAATAAAAATGTAATCAATCAGGTGTCGTAGACACCTGTTTTTTCTGATAGCTATGCGAATATTCTTAGTAGGATATATGGGATGTGGAAAATCGAGATGGGGCAAGATGATTGCCAATCATTATGGATTTCGATTTCTTGATTTGGATACGCATATTGAGGAGCGTGAAGGGATGACTATTCCTGAAATATTTGCAAAATTTGAAGAAAAAGGATTTCGTGAAAGAGAATATGCTGCCTTACAGTCTATCGCCGAATTTGATCAGGTTATCGTAGCCACAGGAGGAGGAGCACCCTGCTTCAACAATAATATGGAGCAAATGAACAAGATGGGAGAAACCCTTTATATTGAAGGATCTCCTGAACTGTTAAGAGAGCGCATAACAAGCTCAAAGACAGAGCGTCCGCTTGTGAAAAACTTTTCTCATGATGAACTTCTTGAATACATCACAAAGCACCTCGATTCAAGAAAAGGATTTTATGAACAGGCAAAGTATAAAATCATTTCAGGTGATTTAGAATTGGAAAGTTTTATCCAGCTTTTAGATCCAATTATAAACTCTTTAAATCAGAAAGCTTAAATTCGTCCAGGTTATTTAAAGTTTTATTGGCAATAATAAACTTGTTAAGGTTTAGTGCGCCTGATTCCGGTATCGCGTAACATTTCATGTTAGCTGCAAGAGCAGAAATTACACCGTTTAACGAATCTTCAAACACCAAACATTCATGTGCTTGTACACCTAGCATGTTTGCAGTTGAAATGAAAATCTGCGGATGAGGTTTGCCATATTCTTCGAATTCAGCAGAATGAACTACTTCAAAATATTCGCGAATCTTCAGTTTATCAAGAACAGCTTCTATAATTTTCATTTTTGAAGAGGAAGCCAGGCCAACTTTTAAGGAAGATTGCTTTAAAGATTCTAAAATATTGTAAACGCCTGTTAAGGCTTCTCCCTTTTCATTCACAAGCTTGATTACATTGTTTACAATATCTTCCACCACATCGGCTTTTGATTTGTGATTCCAGCTTTGAATGTCCCACATGGCATCAACCACTTCATCGATTCTTTTGCCCATAAAAATTTCGAACAATTCTTTACTGGTTGCTACACCTAAAGCATTAAAAACCAGCCTCTCGCTTTCTTGCCAAAATGGTTCAGAGTTGATCAACAACCCATCCATATCAAATATTACTGCCTTAATCATGGGGCAAAAGTAGTCTTTTTTTAAATGATATTTAAAATCAATAGATTTTATCAAATTGTTAATAATTGTTAAATCCCTATGTAGTCAATTATATAGGAGGCGATTTTTTTAAATTTGTTAGAAACTGATTGCACCAGAGCGCATGTACAAATTGAATGGTGGGATACAGTTTTACAGTGTACCAAATGAAATTTTCTAAGTATGGATATAGTTGTTGAGCATCTAACCAAAAGATATGGACCACAAAAAGCAGTAGACAATGTCTCGTTTAGAGTAAAAGCTGGCGAAGTATTAGGTTTTTTGGGGCCCAATGGTGCGGGAAAAACAACCACAATGAAAGCCATTGCCTGCTATATTAATCCCGAAGAGGGAGATATTAAAGTGGGTGGTTATTCCATTAAGGAACATCCTGAAATCATCAAAAAGAATATTGGTTATTTACCAGAGAATAATCCTCTTTATCAGGATATGAATATCATTGATTTTTTAGATTTTATCGCAAAAATTCATGGCATTCCAAAATACCTGATACCTGAACGAATTCTGGATATGGTAAGGATTTGTGGCCTGGAAGGCGAGAAACACAAATTAATTAGTGAGTTATCGAAAGGATATCAACAAAGAGTTGGTTTGGCACAGGCTTTAATTCATGATCCTGAAATTTTAATACTCGATGAGCCTACAACAGGTCTGGATCCTAATCAGATTGTAGAAATCAGGGAATTAATCAAACGAATTGGAAAGGAGAAAACAGTTATATTAAGCTCACATATTCTTGCCGAGGTAGAGGCCACCTGCGATCGTATTTTAATCATTAATAATGGACGAATAGTGGTGGATGGTACAGCCGAGGAGCTAAGAAAGCAGGCTGCCGGAAATGAAATTCTGAAATTGGGAATACAGGGTGGCGATGTCAATGACATTTTCGAAAACCTGATTCATCTTGAAACTGTAGACGCTGTTGATTTTATTGATGTAGACCGTCAATTGTTCGAGGTACAGTCAAAAGAAGAGGTAAGTTCGGTAAAATCCATCTTCGACCTTTGTGTGCAAAACAATTATTATATTTCGGAATTAACGCCAAGCGAGAAAAAACTGGAAGATATCTTCCGTCAATTAACTCTTCATTAATAGAAATATGAAGCAAATTTTACACATTGCAAATCGCGAATTAAATACATTTTTCGATTCATTAACAGCTTATGTACTTATTGTAATTTTTTTGGGCTTTAGTGGATTTTTTACCTGGATATATGGTGCAGATGTATTTTTCGTTGGACAAGCCAGCCTGAGCACGTTCTTTACCGTGGCATACTGGAGTTTGTTCATCTTTATTCCTGCATTAACCATGAGATCCATAGCCGGGGAATTAAAGGCCGGAACTTTGGAGCTTCTATTAACAAAACCGGTTAGCGACTGGCAATTGATTCTTGGAAAATTCCTGTCCACTTTTTTCCTAATCGGCATTGCACTGGCACCTACATTATTTTACTACTTTACCTTATGGGCCATTGGTCCGGTCGATCATTCGGCTATTGTTCTTGGATATGTTGGTTTGCTGCTCATGAGTATGGTGTATATCAGCATTGGTTTGCTTACCAGTTGTTTGTTTTCAAATCCTATTGTAGCTTCATTAACAGCCTTATCGATAGGTATATTTTTCCATATTATTTTTGATGTTTTGGCCTCGAACTTTGTTGGTTTTGCCGGAAGTTTATTTAGCTTTCTTAGCCTTTCAACACATTTCGAATCAATTACGCGTGGTGTAGTGGATACAAAAGATTTAATTTATTTCTTTTCCATTGCATTCTTTTGCCTGTATGCATCAAAAATGATTCTCTCTAATAGAAATCTACAAGTTTAATCGTTAGATACGTGGTATGATAAAAAAGAGGAAAGTTCTATATAATATTTTAATGGTAGCCGGCATTCTGATCGTGCTGAATGCCCTGTCTTCAGTTTTCTTTCTTAGAGCCGATTTTACGGAAGATAAAAGATATACCTTAGATCGATCAACGAAACGAATTCTAAGCGAGGTTGACGAGCCTATCATCATCACCTTGTACATTTCTGATGATCTGCCACCAGATGTGAACAGAACAGTTCAGGATTTTAAAAACCTCTTAACCGAGTACAATCATTACAGCAAGAGAAAAATTTCTTTCGAATATGTAAATCCAAATAAAAACGAGAAGTTGGAACAAGAGGCCATCGAGGCTGGAATTCACCCTGTACCACTGGAGATCAGGGAGAAAGACCAACTCAAAGTTCAACGTGTTTTTTTGGGTGTTGTGATACAGGTAGGAGATGAATTCGAGGCAATTCCATTGATTAAGCCAGGGATTGCAATGGAGTATACCTTGTCTACTTTGATTAAAAGATTAACCATTAAAGACAAACCTCAGATTGGTTACATTATGGGGCATGGAGAGCCCGAATTTGCTGCCATCGAGCAGGTCTTGGACGAACTATCCATACTCTATGACGTAAAGCCAGTTTACCTGCTCTCTGAGCCAGATTTGGAGAAATACAAATGCCTGATGTTGATTGGACCAACCGGAACCATTTCTCCTACACAGTTGGGTAGTTTGGATAACTATTTGCAAAAAGGTGGATCGCTGATGATTGCCATGGAACGTGTAAGAGGGATGTTGAATGAAGGAATTGGTGTTAGCGTAAATACTGGTCTTGAAAAATGGCTACAAAATAAAGGTTTATATGTCGAGGATTCTTTTATTGTAGATAAAAAATGTGGTACGGTTACAGTTCAACAGCAAGGATTTTTCTCCTTCCCAAGACAAATTAATTTCCCATATCTACCCGTGATTTCGCGCTTTGCCAATCATAGCATTACTGATGGTATTGAAACCTTGATCCTGCAGTTTGCCAGTCCGATAAAATACGTTGGCGATACATTAATGGAATACCGCCCATTGGCTTACACTTCAAAAGTTTCGGGGAAACTAATGGCGCCTATTAGTTTTAACATTGGAAGAGATTGGCGCACTCAAGACTTTTTATATCCTGATTTAACCGTTGCAGCCACACTTTCAGGTACAATGGGAGGAAACGAAGAAGCAAAAATATGCCTGATTGGTGATGGCGACTTTATTGTAAATGGTTTTGGCGCCAATAAAATTTCGATTCAAAAAGACAATATTAACCTCTTTGCCAATGCCATCGACTGGCTCTCGGATGATTCAGGTTTAATGAGCTTAAGAACCAAAGGAGTTTCTTCACGTCCATTGCGAGAAATTACAGATGGTAAAGTATTTATGATCAAATACTTTAATTTTCTAATCCCTGTTGTATTGCTGATTATCTATGGGGCAATACGATTTAGACGAAGAACGCTAAAGAGAACGAAAAGAATGCGACCTGGATTTATTAAGTAAGGAAAAATTGTGCTAAGAAAGGTATTTTGTTCCCGGCTTCCGGTAAACCGGGGAACGATTTTACCGGAAGCTAATTAGCATATCAATGAATCGGGGAACAAATAAAAACGCTTGGTTTTTATTTATCGAAAGCAATTTAATTATATTAAAATGAGTAATCAAAAAAAATACTTGCTTGCGATTCGATATTTTTCTTTAAAATGATGTAAGTAGCAGGATATGAATGTTATCCGATATTGTAGAGTTTTGTAATTTAAATTCCATTTAAATAATGCTAAAAGCTCAATGTTAATAAGTTAGCATGTAATGTTTATAACTGGCATAAAAAAAAGCGAAGATTTCTCTTCGCTTTTCTTATATCAATTAATGGATTAACTCTTTCGTTTAATTCTTAATTTCTGACCTACTTTCAGGCTTCGTGCATCTTTAATATTATTCAATTTCATGATATCATAGTTAGATACACCAGGGAATTTTTTAGCGATTGTCCAGAAGTTATCTCCACGGCGAACAGTGTAATAAACATAGGAACCATCGTTTGTTGGAGCAGGAGTACTTTTGCTAACTGTTTTACTGGTACTAACCGATTTACCCAATGTAGCTTGTTTTTGGGCGTAGCTCATCGTGTTGAATCCTTTGTAATAATCAGCTTTCGATTTTGGCACATACACCACAAGTTTTTGTCCCACTTTAATCAGATTTCTTCTGATGTTATTCCAATATCTCAAATCAGATGTTCTTACATGAAACCATGAGGCAATTAATCCTACTGCATCACCCGGTTTCACTTTATAATAGACTTTAGCCTTGTTTTTAGGTGTTACATGGGCAAATTTCTGATATCTGTCTCTAGGGTTAACAACCTTGTCTTTTTGGCTAAAATAATAGTCTTTTTTGTATGCAAAGATTGAATCCTGCATATCAATAAACTTCGATGTCAGTTCCAAAGGCAATTTCAGCGAATATGCTTTTCCTCCTGGCAAAATATCTGCACGATATTGTGGGTTCAAATCTCTTAATTGCTCTTTTGGGATATGAATTACATTCGAAACCTGATCGAAATGCAGAGTTTCGTCAATCATTAAAGTATCGCAGGCAATTGGGAAATTCGATTTCTTCGGATATAAATTGTGTTCCTTGTGGTAGTTAAATGTGTAGATTGCTGCAATAAATGCAGGAACATAACCTCTTGTTTCGCGAGGCAACCTGTAGTAAATATCCCAATAGTTACGTTTGCCACCGCTGCGGCGAATTGCTTTGTTTACGTTTCCAGGACCACAATTGTAGGCGGCAATTACCAAATGCCAGTTGCCATACACTTTGTACATATCCTTTAGGTATTTTACCGCTGCATAACTCGACTTAACAGGATCTCTTCTCTCATCAACAAATGAGTTGATATCCAGCTTGTACATTCTTCCGGTTCCGTACATGAACTGCCAAAGTCCGCTGGCACCAGCACGCGATAAAGCTTTCGGATTTAATGCCGATTCAATAATTGGCAAATATTTCAACTCCTGTGGAAGTCCTTCTTTGTCAAGAATTTCTTCAAACAAAGGGAAGTAATATTCCGATAAACCCATCATGTACTCTACCTGTGATCTTCTTTTTTCAGAATAGAGTTTAATGTAGTTCTTTACAATTTTGTTATACGATAAATCGATTAATGAAGGAATTTCTTTTAAGCGATTAATGTAAACAGAATCGTTAAGTGGAACATTGGTATTAACTGTTTCGTTGCTGTACTGCGATTCGTTATGGTTTAGGTACCACAAATGCAATAAACTGTCTAAATTACTCGAAAAATTAGGGTTGATCTTGTCATCTAAATCGTAGCGAACATCAACATTATTCAGTTTTAAAAATGCCAAAGTATCGGTTTCCTGAGCCGTTTCGGTGGCAACAATTTCGGTTTTTACGGTATCTATTTCGGAAAGAACGTTTTCTGTTACTACCCTTTCCTCTTGTATATTTTGTGTTGTGTTTGGCTGAATTGTACTGCACGCAAAACTAGTTCCCAATAAAATCAGGGGGATAAAAAAAATCTTTCTTCTCATTGTCTCTTTCTCTCTTCTAAAAAGTAATTTGGCATCTAAATCCTAACGAATTGCCCGTAAATGCTGAATAACTAACAGCAGGCTCTACTCTAAGAGTAAGTTCATCGTTCACGTTAAAGTTCATCAAATGGGCATCAACTGCTGCATCGATGATATTTAATACGTAAACTCCGGCTAAAATGATATAGCTCAGGTCTCTGTCGTGTTTATAGGAGTCCTTATTGTTCTGTAATTGATTTTTGAACCAATTGTCTCTTCCTAAATCAGTATTTTCCCAATCCAGGTCCAATATTTCGTTGTAACTATCCGCAGTAGGTTTTGGAATTGGAGTTTCTAAATCTGGCGATTGGTATTTGTAATCGTAGAAATTTGAAAAATCCCTAAATCCATTTTTATATTCTTTATAACGAGAAGTGTTCCAGCTTATTGCATAGATGGTTGCACCGATTCCTGCATAAAGAATAGGAATTTTCCAGTACTTTTTGTTGTAAGCTTGTCCTAAACCCGGAAGCATTACCGAATACATGGTAGCCTTATGAGGCGAGTGTACTTTTACACTCGATTTCACCTCCACGGTATCTGCTGTAAGACGCTGAGCCTGAACTTTAAAATTTCCGGCAAAGATGAATACAAGCAAAACCGCCACTGTACTTAAAAGTGGGCGTAATTTGTTCAATTTGTATTGTTTTATTTTATTACTATTTACGAATTCATTTGATCCATAACGGCCAAAATACGCTCTAAATCATCATCCGATTTAAATGGAATGATAATTTTTCCTTTCCCATTGTTGGTACGCTTTAAATCAACTTTGGTTTTAAAATGATTAGAAAGATGATCTTTCAACGATTCATATTCTTTCGGCAATGCAGATTTCGAAGGAGCTTTATTCTCCTTTTTCCCATTGTTTAGTTCACGAACCAGTTCCTCTACTTTTCTTACAGAGAAATCGTTCTGAACTGTTAACTGGAAAATATCAAGCTGCGATTTCGGATCATCAACATTTACCAGAGCGCGAGCATGGCCCATAAGTAGTCTTTTCTCTCGAATTCCTTTCTGAATTTCAGCAGGTAGCTTAAGTAATCGTAAATAGTTGGATATGGTAGATCGTTTTTTTCCGACACGTTCGGATAAACTCTCCTGGGTTAGCTTAATTTCATCAATCAGGCGTTGGTAACTAATGGCAACTTCGATAGAATCAAGATCTTCACGTTGAATATTTTCCACCAGGGCCAATTCTAACATTTTGTCGTCGTCGGCAACGCGAATGTATACAGGAACTTTGCTTAAACCAGCAATTTTTGCTGCTCTAAATCTTCGTTCCCCGGCAATCAACTGGTAGGAGTTGTTGTTGATTTTGCGTACCGTTAAAGGCTGAACAATACCAAGTTCTTTGATCGACTGTGCAAGTTCATTCAAAGCTTCCTCGTCGAATTTTGTTCTTGGCTGATATGGGTTGGCTTCGATTTTTGAAATTTCAACTTCGTTGCTTAAATTTCTTTCCGGTTTTGCCTGTACGTCATCAACATCGTCGATTAGTGCTCCTAATCCCCTTCCTAGTGCGCTTTTCTTTGCCATCTTACTCTTTCAATATTTGTTATTCGCTGATAATCTTTTCTTTATTACTCATTTTGGTCATGTTGTTATTCTGCAACAATTCACGAGCCAAATTTAAGTAATTAATTGCACCTGCCGAGTCTGCATCGTAAAGAATTGCAGGTTTTCCGTAGCTTGGCGCTTCTCCAAGCTTGGTGTTACGCTGGATAATGGTTTCAAATACCATATCCTGGAAATGTTTTTTAACCTCGCTAACCACCTGGTTCGATAATCTTAAACGGCTATCGTACATGGTTAGAAGGAAGCCTTCAATTTCCAATTCAGTATTTAAACGAGACTGAATAATTTTAATTGTATTTAAAAGTTTTCCAAGTCCTTCCAAAGCAAAATATTCGCATTGTACAGGAATAATTACCGAATCGGCAGCTGTTAAAGCATTCACGGTAATCAAACCTAATGATGGAGAACAGTCTATCAAAATAAAATCGTAATCAGGGCTCACCTGTTCCAATACTTTCGAAAGAATTTTCTCACGGTTCGAAAGGTTTAGCATTTCAATTTCGGCACCAACCAAATCGATGTGAGAAGGGATGATATCAAATCCTTCAATATCACTTGTAAGAACAGCTTCTTTCGGATCAATTCCATCAACGATGCATTCGTAAATACTTTTCTCGATGGTGCGTACGTCGTAACCAATACCCGATGTAGAATTTGCCTGTGGATCAGCGTCAACGATCAAAACCTTATACTCCAAAACGGCAAGGCTCGATGCCAGGTTGATAGCCGTTGTGGTTTTTCCAACCCCTCCTTTTTGGTTCGCCAGAGCAATAATTTTAGCCATAAACAATTCGTATTACAAGGATTTAAAATTAAATGATTTGATGTAGTTCCAAAGATACAATTTTAAGCGACATTTAAAATTTTGAGTCATTCTAAAATAGCACTCGAAACAATTAATTTATCAACATATTTCTGTCATGATTTTTAGAAAGGCTTTTAAATCTGAACTAGGTCAAATTCAGCGATTTTCATAATCAATAAAAGCATGCTCCGAAAATTTATGCTTCCGCAAATAATTTAACGCTCTCTTTCAGTAATTGATCTTTTTCAATCGGTACTACAACCGGAATTTCACAAACAATACCACCGGCCAAATTCGAGATTGCGGCAATATCTTTTGCTTCCATTCCTGCAGCCAAACAAAGGGTTGCAACGCTAATTACGGTATCTCCAGCACCCGATACATCTGCAATTTCGCGAACTACAGCCGGAATGTGTTCATATGTATTTTCATTGCTGATAAAAACGCCCAATTCAGATAGCGTAATTAACAGTTTGTGGATACCCATTTCGTTCTGAAACTTCTTAGCCTCGGCAAATAATCCTTCAATATCACCTTTTTCAAGCTGAAGGTTCGACCCCTCAACAAACTCTTTGAAATTGGGTTTGAACAAGGTCACATTCTTATAATCAGAATAGTGTCGTTTTTTAGGATCCACAAGAATCGGAATGTTCTTGCTATTGGCGATATCAGTAATCTCTTCAATTAACTTTTTAGTGATTACTCCCTTGTCGTAATCCTCGAATACTACCGCATGAATTTCGTGTTTGTCTATTAAACTTTTAATGTGATCGATAAATTCAATTTCGATCTCATCAGCCAACTCATGCGTATCTTCTTCATCAACTCGAATAATGTGTTGGTTGTCGCTGATAAATCTTGTTTTTACAGTGGTTCTCCTGTGATCGCTGCTTACAATTCCATATTGTTCTTCCTGAATTTCGGTTAGCAATTCCAGGAATTCTTTTCCTTTTTCATCTTTTCCAATTACTGAGCAAAGGATAGGATTTGCGCCCATCGATTTGATATTTAAAGCAACATTGGCTGCTCCTCCCAATCGGCTTTCGCGATTTGCGCACGAAACAATGGGTACAGGTGCTTCTGGAGAAATACGTTCTACTTTGCCCCATACATAGGCATCAACCATTACATCACCAATAATTAGCACATTATAATCAGCAAAACTTTCGAAAGTTTTTTCAAGTTCTATTTTGTTCACGATCATTCGATTTTCGAAGTTATGTCAGCAAAGATAAACAAATTCGTTTGTTAGGAAACAGGTAGGAAATGCCTTATATTTTTTTAACACTTAATCGAACTCAGCTTATTACATTGGATCTACATCAAAATGAATTTGAATGCTCTTAAACTTTTCGATCTCTTTTAGGAAATTGGCTTGTTGATTCAGTATCCATTTTGCCTTGGCGGGAGAACTTTTCTTTTCAATTTTTAAAAGAATGTTCACAATAAAGGAATTTTGGATTCGATTAATTACAGGCGACTGAGGGCCAAAAACCCGGATACCAAAAATCTTTCGAAGCGATTGAGCCAGGTAGTTGGCCGCTTCGTTTACCAAACGTTGGTTTTTGTGTTTTAAACTGATATTGATTAAACGATAAAATGGGGGATAGATGTACTCTTTTCGTTCGGACAGCTGTGATGAGTACATTTCAAAATAATCGTTCTTTACAACATTTTTAATGATTTCGTGATCGGGAGTATAGGTCTGAATTAACACTTTACCCCTTTTCTTTTTTCTTCCAGCACGCCCCGAAACCTGGGCCATCATCTGAAAGCTGCGTTCATAGGCTCTAAAATCGGGGTAATTCAACATCGAATCGGCATTTAGAATCCCAACCAGTCCAACATGATCGAAATCCAAACCTTTCGAAACCATTTGGGTTCCTACCAGGATATCCAACTCTTGTTTCTCGAACTTGTATATCAACTTTTCGTAAGCATTTTTCTTACGTGTAGTATCCAAATCCATTCTTCCAACTCGTGCTTCGGGGAAGTAGGAGAGTAGTTCTTCTTCTATTTTTTCTGTTCCGAAACCACGATCCTCCATTCCTGTCGATCTGCAATGATCACAATTGTTGGGTGGAGCCATACCATGACCACAGTAGTGGCAAACCAGTAGGTTATTATGACGATGATAGGTAAGGCTTACCGAACAATTTGGGCAGTGAGGAACCCAGCCACAGGATTTACATTCCAGGTAAGGCGCATAACCTCTTCGGTTCTGAAACAAGATGATTTGTTCCTTATTTTCCAGACTTTCGGTCATGTGTGCCATAAGCTCGGGAGAAAAAATAGATTTCATCATCTTTTTCCTTCGGGCTTCTTTGATATCGGCCACAATAATTTCTGGCATTTCAATTTCCTGGTGTCGCTTAAACAGTTCTACCAGGCCATATTTGCCAGTTTGAGCATTGTAGTAACTTTCAACGGCCGGAGTTGCAGTACCCAACAAGGTTTTTGCACCGTGCAGGTTGGCCAGGTATAAAGCAGCATCGCGTGCGTGATAGCGTGGCGAAGGATCGAATTGTTTGTAGGTGTTTTCGTGTTCTTCATCTACAATTATCAATCCCAGCTTACTGAATGGCAAAAAAACCGAAGAGCGAACTCCTAAAATTACCTGGTAAGCTTTATCAGATTTATTTTCGAGTACGTTATTGTAAATTTCAACGCGTTCGGCATCGTTAAATTTGGAATGGTAAACACCAACTTTGTTGCCAAAAACAGATTTTAAACGATTGATAATTTGAGTGGTAAGTGCAATTTCAGGAAGCAGGTAAAGAACTTGATTTCCTTGTTTGATTTGCTCTTCAATCAGGTGAATGTAAATCTCGGTTTTTCCGCTCGATGTTACCCCATGCAAGAGCACACAATTTTGCTCTTCGAAATTCTCACGAATTTCGTGAATGGCCTTTTCCTGGTGCTGATTTAATTGTTTTAAACCCCTTAGTGGAGTCTCGCTTAAATCGAGTCGGTCTAACTTTTCAAAGTAAAATTTGAGAATGTTTTTTTCTACCAGCGATTTAAGAATAGCTCTTGAGCAATTGCTTGCTTGCAGAAGGTCGTTGCTACTTACTTTTTCAGGGATATCTTCGAAATAATGTTTCGATAAATTCAGGTATGAATACAGGAGTTCCTGTTGTTTTTTTGCTCTTTTTAATCCATCGAGAATGTCTCCAATTTGCTCTTCAGAGAAATCTGAATGCAAGCAAACATACTCTTGTTTTTTCTCTTTGTAATTCGATGATATTTGTTCTTCGACAAAAACTGCACCTTTTTCCAAAAGGGATTTAATCTGCGGAAGCGTATTTTTTAAACCCGTTGCCTGGTTTAAGCTGGCAATGCTTACATCTTTTGAATTGCCTAAAATGTCCAGAATTTGATCTTCACTTTTGCTGAGTGCCTTTTCGGCCATAAAAGCTTCGTTCAATGTAATTTTTGTCTGACTTTCGAGTTTAAGGCCGGAAGGTACGGCAGCTTTATAAACATCGCCCAATACGGCTTGATAGTATTGCGAAATCCAGTCCCAAAATTTCAATTGAATGTGATTGATTATCGGAAAATGATCGAGACATGACAGGATGTCTTTGGTTTGATAATCGTCTGGGGCATTGCTGTGAAGTGATTGTACAATGCCTGTGTACATTTTTTTGCTTCCCAAAGGAACAACTACCCTTTTCCCAATGGCCAATTCGGTTTGTAACTCTCCTGGTATAGAATAAGTAAAAACTCCGGCCAGTGGAAGCGGCAGTATGATATCTGCGAATTTAGGATGATTGTTCATTCTTAAGGCATTTTTCCCAAAGTTATTAGTTCTGATTGAAATCCCAAGGCTGGAATTCCAATCAGAAGAAATATATCTTGAACAATAGCTGTCGCAAATTATGTAACTAAGTTCGTTTCGAGCTTGGTATTGCTTTGGTTCTGGTCTGATTTAGATCTGCTTAACAGAATCAGATAAGCTTTTAGCTGTTTGAAACTGGCTTATGGCCAAAAGCTTTTCAAACAATTCAAGTTCAGTACGAAACAATTAGATAGAAAGAATCTCGTTGATGTGTAAGTAAGTATCCTTTACTTTCTTTTTGTTCTTAATGGTTTTGTTGAATGGAACGTGGGTTACATCACCATGAACCAATCCTACCATGATACTTTTTTGATCATCCAATAATGCTTCAACAGCAGCAACACCCAAAGTAGAAGCTGTTACACGGTCGAAAGCCGATGGAGAACCACCACGCTGCATATGACCAAGTATCGAAACGCGAATATCATATTCAGGATGTTCTTTTTCAATTTCTTTGGCAATGGTATAAGCACCACCTGATTTATCACCTTCGGCAACAATTACAATACCGCTTGATTTGTGCTCTTTGTATCCTTTTTCAAGGTAAGACTGCAACTCTTTTGCGTGAGTTTCTTTTTCTGGAATCAGAATTGCCTCAGCACCAGTAGCAATACCACTACGCAAAGCGATAAAACCAGCATCACGACCCATTACTTCGATAAAGAATAAACGGTTGTGAGCACTTGCAGTGTCGCGAATTTTATCTACAGCATCGATTACAGTATTGATGGCAGTATCGTAACCAATTGTATAGTCAGTACCATACAAATCGTTATCGATCGTTCCTGGTATTCCTACCACAGGAATATCGTGTTCCTGGGTAAAGATGCGAGCACCCGAAAAAGTACCATCACCACCGATTACAACCAAAGCATCGATTTTGTTATCAAGCATTTGCTGATAAGCTTTTTGTCTTCCCTCTACAGTTCTAAACTCCTGGCTTCTTGCCGAACGAAGAATAGTTCCTCCTTTTCCTATGATGTTACTTACATCGTGAGATTTCATTTTTTTGAAATCACCATTGATCAGTCCTTCATAACCTTGTTTGATACCAACAACTTCAAGTTTGTTGAAGATTGCAGTACGAACAACTGCGCGAATCGCTGCATTCATTCCCGGAGCATCACCTCCTGATGTAAGCACACCTATTTTCTTAATTCTTGACATGCTAATATTTATTTTATTTTCAAGTTTGATTTTCTCACTAATCTCGTTCATCAACCAGGCTGGAGTAGAGGTAGCACCACTAACACCAATCGATTTGGCATTGGCAAACCAACTCATATCGATATCTTGTGGCTCCGATATGAAATAACTGTTTCGATTTGCTCCTTTGCAAACATTGAACAGCAATTTGCCATTTGAACTTTTTTTACCACTTACAAAAACTACTACATCGTGTTTTTGTGCAAATTCCTTGATGTAAGGAACCCGGTTTGCCACCTTTCTGCAAATGGTATCATGCGCCTTAAAAGAGGCTTTCATTGTGTTTTTCAATTGTTCCCTTACCAGCTTAAAACCTTCAAGTGTTTTTGTGGTTTGCGAAAACAATTCAACGGGTAATTCAAGATTTACAGATTTAAGGTCTTTAACTGTTTCAATTACAATTGCATTTCCTTCTGTCTGACCCACCAGGCCGTTTACTTCGGCATGGCCTTTTTTTCCGTAAATTAAAATCTGGCCCTTTTCTTCTTTAATGGCACGGTAGGCTTTTTTGATTCTTTTCTGAAGGTTTAATACTACCGGGCAAGTAGCGTCTATAATTTCGATTTTATTTTTCTTCGCCATTTGATACGAAGATGGCGGTTCGCCATGTGCTCGAAATAGCACTTTTTTCCCTTTTAAGCCTTTAAACTCATCGTGCTCGATTGTCTGTAATCCTAAATCGTTAAGGCGATTTACCTCAATACTATTGTGAACAATATCGCCAATACAGTATAGCTGACCATCTTTGCTAAGGTTTTCTTCAGCCTTACCAATGGCATTTACTACACCAAAACAAAAACCTGCATTAGGATCAATTTCAATCTTCATTCTTCTATTTGTATTAAAAGCAAATTAAACGACTTCATTCATTCTTTCAACAATCCAATCCAATTGCTCTTCCTTGCTCAGGTTGCTATTGTTCAAAACAATGGCATCATCGGCTTTTCGCAATGGACTTTCATCTCTGTTTTCGTCGATATAATCTCTTTTCTTTACATTTTCACGGATATCATCAAGTGATATATCTTCGCCTTTATCTTTCAGTTCTTTATAACGACGAACGGCTCTCACCTCAACATCGGCAGTCATGAAAATTTTAAGTTCGGCATTGGGAAATACTACTGTTCCAATGTCGCGACCATCCATAATCACTCCGCCTTCTTTGCTTAACTCACGCTGAAAAGCAACCATTTTTTCTCGTACAAACTTAATTTTTGCAATTAAGCTTACATTGTTCGATACTTCAAGCGAACGAATTTCATCTTCTACCAACTCACCATTTAAATAGGTTTCATGTCGTTGCTTTGCATCATTATACTGAAACGAGATAGAGACCTGATCGATTAAATGGTTCAGTTTATTTTCATCTACCTTGTCGTTACTTACCAGATTGTTTCGCATGGCAAACAGGGTAACCACTCTGTACATTGCTCCACTATCGATATAAGTGTAATTTATTTTTTTTGCTAAATCTTTGGCCACTGTGCTTTTACCACAAGATGAATGGCCATCAATCGCTATAATTAGTTTCTTTTCAGATATGTTCATTCTTTGTATTGCTGATTTTTTTGTGCAATTGGGTACAAAAGTAGTAAGAAAATCGATCAAAAATAGGTTTCGTGGTTTAAAAAATGCAGACTATTCCTGCGCTTACTCGCCTGTAAACGATTGCAATGCGATATTTATATTCGGAAATTACCTAAAATTAAAGTCACTAAGTCGTGTACTTACAGAAAAATGATTGCTCGAACCAGCCAAATGATATTTGGCCGAAGCAAAATTGATGCGAAAGCGAGAAATTTTGAAACCAAAACCCCATGTAAAGCCAACGGTCGATTTTTTTTCTTCTACGCTTAGCTCGTCTCTTCTTTGAAAATTATATCCCAATCGTACCGAGAAATTCTTGGTAGGAAGAAATTCGGCTCCTAAAATTACGTGCTTTAATGCTTTTTCCACAAATCCATCTTCCGAAGATTGATTGGAAAACGAATCATCCACCTGGTTCAATTCCGATTGGTAGGATTGATCAAATTTTTCGAGATGACGATAGGTTAAGGCAAATCGGAAAGGAGCATGCTGTAATTTAGTGCTGAGTCCAATTAGCACTTCGTTGGGAAGATCTTCACGGTGCGAACCATAGTAAGGTTTTACCTGGTATCCAAAATTTCTGGCAACAAGAGCCGCCCTAAAAAGTTTATCAGAACTATCGTAAATTACTGCCATATCGGTTGCCAAACCAAATGAATTGTATTTTTCCAGCGAAGAATAAATGGGTTTAAGCGTTACTCCAATCCTTACATTTTCATTGATTTGTTTTCCGTAACTGATAAAAAGAGCATAATCGGAAGCTTTAAAATTACCTGTGATATCGCCGAGTTCGTCGGCTTCGGTAAATTTCCCATAGTTTACGTAGTGCATGCCCAATGAGAAGGTTCCGATCTTTTTGTAGCTTTTTGTGTAGGAGGCATATCCATAATTGATATCGGCCAAATAACTTACATAGTTCAGGTTGATTGACTGATCCAACTCAGGATGAAGAGCCGCCGGGTTATAAAAGGCATAGTCGGCATCAACATTTCCCAAAGCCACCTGGTCGCCACCCAAAGCGGCAACACGAGCCGAGCTTCCCAGGTTCAGGAATTCATAGATGTTCTCGCCTGCAGACTGGGCAAAAGTCTGAAAACCAAACAGGATTAGGAAGAGACATATGGAAAGTGTTCTGTTCATCTTATATTTTAAGAAATCTAAAGATATAAATCCGAATTGAAACGAGGCTTACAATTGATCTTTTTTCTTTTTCAATCGATCGGTTACCTCGTACACTGCCGGGCAATAATGTGTGTTTTTTAAGGTAAGATTCAGAATTTGGTAAAAGCGTTTTCGATCGGTGTGCGGGTATTCGCGACAAGCTCTTGGGCGACTCTCGTATACCATGCAGTAATTATCGGGCATTAAAAATGGGCAAGGAGCTTCGCGAAATACGTAGTCGTTGTCCTTGTCCATTTCCAGATATTGATCAATGACTTCGGCAGGTTTCATACGAAGATGTTTGGCCAGGCGTTCAATGTCTTTATCGATAATAATTGGACTAATGCTTTTGCAACAATTGGCACATTCAAGGCAGTCCAGTTCTTCAAATACTTCGTCGTGAAGTGCATGAACAATTGTATCCAGTTGTTTTGGTTTCTTCTTTTTCAACCTGGCAAAAAACTCTTTGGTATCGGCCTCGGTGTTTTTGGCTTTAACCTTCAACTGCTCTAAATCGACCTTTATTTTGCTCATGATTTACTTTTTAACTTTTGAGAATTTTAGTTTGGCCTGCGATAGGAACAATCCGGAAATTACGATAGAAATTCCAAGCATTTTTTGAAATGTTAGTGTTTCGTTCAGTACAAAAAATGCAAAGATTGCAGTAAACACAGGAATGGCATTGATAAAAATGTTGGATTTGTTAATGCCCAGGTGTTTTATTCCGTAAGTAAAAAAGATAAAGGCCAATGATGATGCAAAAACTGCCAATTCTACCAATGCAATCCACACTTCGGCCGTAGGTTCAGCATTCATAAAATGATTGAATTCGAATGTGAGGAACAAAGGCAAAAAGAATGCGATTCCAATCAGGTTTTGATAAGATATCAGCGTAAGCGGATTGTATTTTGAAGCCAGGCCTTTTAGCACAATGGAATAGCCAACTGCGGCTGCTACCGCTACAAACATTAAGGCAATGCCCAATGGCGAAGCTACCAAATCGAATTGTTTGTTGAAAATGATTACACCCACACCAATCACCGAAAAGAGAATTCCCAGCACAATTTTCGGACTGATTTTTTCTTTGTGGAAAAAGTAAGCGCCGAAAGGGGAGAAGAGTGGTATGGTTGAAATAATTACCGCACCTAGTGTAGATGAGACCAGTTTTAACCCAAAACTCTCGCCCAGGAAATACAAGAAAGGTTCAAAAAATGCCAGGAGAACCAGGTGCATTCTGTCTTCTTTTCTTATGCCTTGAATTCGTTTTAGACTTTTGCCAATTAGGAATAAAAGTGCAGACGAAATAATAAGGCGCAATAAAACTGTTGTCATTGGATTGTACACCAGGTACACAATTTTTACCCATACAAAAGAGAAACTCCAGAAAAGCATCGCCAATACAATACTGGCGTATACCATAAGAGATTGTTTGTTCATTTTCAGTTAGCTTCAGAAATTTGAGGCGAAATTACTGAATTATTTTGAGCTTTTGAGTTTGGAGAATTACTTCTTATCCTTCCCAAACCACTTTTTTGTATACGGCACTGTATCATCAATCAGAAGTGCTTCTTGAATCAGGAGCATTACATCTTCATTAATGTCTGTAAGTTTGCTAAGACAGATGCTGCCGACCATTTTTCGATCTCTGAAATCAAGTTTTTTGTTTTCGTCGGCAAATTCGAGCGCTCTTGTAAATGAGAGATCTACACTTCCATTTTTATTGGCAAGCAGGTAGCAAATCCACGATTTTCGGTAGTAGAATGGAGTTTTATACTTGTATTTTGCAACTACATGAGGATAAGACAAAAGCAATTGATGGACTTGTAAAAGAATTTCTCTTTGCTCTCCTTCACAATTGTAGATGTATTCCTCAATATGATCCATATTTTAATATTCTTTTATGTGAGTTTTGAATTGCAACCACTCACGTGCTGCCTCTTCGGTTGCAAATGCATTTACGGCGTACTTATCGTTCTCGGAAAGAAATTTGAAAAAGATAGTAAGTGCCGTTTCGTTTGGGTTTGCAACAATTAAAGCATCGGTGATGCTATCGTATTTTTCGAGAGATTGATTGTTGGCCGCAACTATTTTTGGAATGTCGTCGGGGCCAAAACACATTGTTGCATCAATGGCATTGGTTAAAATTTTCAGATCTCTTGGGTAATCCGATCGATTCATGGTAGCATGAATGTATTCAATTATATCTTCACAAAAAATATCACCAGTGTAGGTAACCTCCAGAATTTTGGATGTAGGGTTTAAGTGGGTAGTAATCATATTTTAATTTGGTAATGTGGGCTTACCAAAAATAAAAAAACTTTCACAAAGCTATGTTTATGAAAGTTTAAATTTTATTTTTTTTTGATCGATTTAATGACAACAAGAAGGTTCTTCCTGCTGAGCTTCTTCAACCGGTACAGTCATTGCCTTTTCTGGCGGACTTAGGTAAGGGATACCAAGACTTAATCCTCGAAGGATAAATAGCACACCAATAAATACTATGGCGTAAGGAATGAGCTTGGTGATTTTTTTTCGGAGTTCCAATGTAATCATATTGCCCAAAAGCGAAATGGCCAATAACATGGGTAGTGTACCCAATCCGAAAATAAACATGAATAAGCTACCACTTGCCGACGAACCGGTTGCAATGGCTCCTGCTATGGCGAAGTAGACCAAACCGCAAGGCAATAAGCCATTTAGCAAGCCAATCATAAGTAATGATCCGTAGCTGCGTTGTGCAAATAGTTTGCCCAGCGACATTTTTAGCTTGCCAACAAAAGAGAATACACCTTTATCGGCGTTGAATCGGTTTTTATAAATCGATGGTGTAATTACCGAAAGAATCATAATGGCACCCATAATAATGGAAACCCACTGTTGGAAACCACTCATTACCAGGCCGCGCCCCAAAAGTCCGAATACAGCTCCCATTACTGCATAGGTAATGGCTCTGCCTAAATTGTACAAAACGCCTCCAAAGATTCTGGCCAGCCAAGAATCTGTTTTCAGTGGAATGGCCAATGCAATAGGTCCACACATTCCAACGCAGTGAAAACTGCCTAAAAGTCCTAATGTTAATGCTGATATGTATACCATGAATTTTTTATTATTAACCACAAAGTGCGCTAAGTTCATTCACAAAGAACACTAAGTTTTAAAATATTACTCTTTTAATACCATGTTTTAGAGATTTGACATTGAAGTTAACCAACAAGCCCAATTTGCATTTGGAAAGTTTCAGGTATGTTAATATCTGTGCCAAATGAACATCATTTAAAGTTTCAACAGCCTTTATTTCTACAATTACAGAGCTTTCTACTAGAAGGTCTAGTCTATATCCACTTTCAAGTTTTACATCTTTATAAACCAGAGGAAGCGCTTTTTGCTTCTCAACATGCAAGCCTTCCTGACAAAGTTCATAAAATAAACACTCTTCATAGGCACTTTCCAATAAGCCAGGCCCTAAAGCCGTATGAACTCTAAATGCACAGTCGAGAACTTTCTTATAGATTATTTCTCTGCTTAAGATTGAAGTGCGTGGTACCATACTTTGATGTTACTAACTGTTAATTATAAACTTTGTGTTCTTTGTGAAATGCCTTTGTGTCCTTAGTGGTTAATTACTTACTCAAATAAATCGCCTCTTCCTTATAGTATGGAATATTGTTGTGAACCCAGTCTATTTTAATGGTATATCTACCTTGTAAGAGCTGATCTGTTTTTAGGGTATGAATTCCGCTATCATTTACAGCCAGCTTATACTTTAGATCTAAATCGTAATCGGCAGGGCGGTACACAATAATGTTACCTTCAATGCCGGATTTCATTTCAGATGGAAAGCTAATTTCAATGCTTTCTCCAGTTTGTTTAATGCTAACAGGCGTTTCAAGTTGTTGTGCATTCCTTATTTTATCGATTTTATCCTGATGTTTCACCCCTGTTGGATAATAATCTTTCGAAACCAAATTGATTTTTTGAGTGGTACTAAATCCCACAAAAATCAATACACCAATCACATATATCGATGCCATGATTCCCAATTTTGTTCCCCAATTGATTTTCTTCATGTTTTAACCCTCTATATTTTTGTTCGACTTTTAATTGGGTCCAACAAAAGTTAATTCTACTTCCTCTATTAATCTATCATCGGCATAAACTCCAATTTGAATTGGAATTTGATCTCCTTTTATTTCCTGCATAGGAAGAATGGCAAAAAAGACTCCTTCTCTAATGGAGCTTGCATTTGCTTTTAGTTCTTCTCCAATCACTTTTATTTCGCCCTCATGATCCATGATTTTAAAGTGAATTGGCACCTCCTGTGTGGTTTTGTTAACCACTTTAAAGTTATACATATTGCTGATTTTACCATCATCCTGTTGCTGATACATTAATCCAGGAGTGCGTAGAATGATTGCCTCTAAATCGGTTCTGGAAGCAAACAAAGCAATTACAACTCCAATTAATGCCGTTAGCACGATGGTATAGGCAATTTTTCGCACTGGCCAGTTGTTCTTTTTCCCTTCGGCAATGTTTTTTTCAGAATCGAAACGAATCAATCCCTTAGGTTTTCCTACCCATTCCATTACCGAGTTGCATTCGTCAATACAAGCAGTACAATTGATACATTCCAGCTGTGTGCCATCTCTTACGTCGATACCTGTTGGACAAACATCAACGCACTGATAACAATCGATACAATCGCCTTTACCTTCCTCTTCTCGATCTTCTCCTGCCTCTAGCGGAGCGCGTTCTTCACCTCGTTTGTAGTCGTATGCTACAACAATGGTGTTAGAATCCAACAAAACGCCTTGTAATCTGCCGTAAGGACAAATCATGGAACATACCTGTTCGCGCAATTTTGCAAATACAAAGTACATTACAGCCGAGAAGGCCAATGCTACTGTAAATCCAACTTTGTGTTCTGAAATGGGATCATTCATGATTTTCCAAAGCTCATCAATTCCAATGATGTATGACAGAAAGGTGTTGGTAATGAGAAAACAGATCGCGTAAAAAATGATTGCTTTCAGCGATTTTTTCCAGAATTTCTCGAAGTTATACGATTGTGCATCAAGCTTTCGTTGTTCCTGGTGCGATCCTTCAATTAAATATTCAATTTTCCTGAAAATAAACTCCATAAATACGGTTTGCGGACATGTCCATCCACACCATATTCTACCATAGCTCACCGTAAAAAATACGATAAATACAAAGAGTGTAATCATCGAAAACAGGAAGATATGGAAATCCTGGGGCCAAAAACGAACCCCAAATACAATAAACTTACGCTCCAGAACTTGAAACAGAAACAATGGCTCGCCGCCAATTTTCACAAATGGCAGGCCAAACATCAGCGCAAGCAGGATGTAGCTTACCACATTTCTGTAGTTGTAAAGTTTACCTTTGGGTTTTTGGGCGTAAACCCATTTTCGCTTTCCACTATCGTTCAGTGTGGCCAACTGATCACGATAAGTGTTGTAAGGATTTTCGGGTGTCATTTTTTGTTTATTGTCGGATATAAAAGCAAAAGAGTCTACCAGCCTATGCTGATGACTCTTTTGAGTATTTTGAATTTTATTCTACCAATTCACCTTGAGCTTCTCGTGCATTAGGAGGATTTGTTCCTTGCAAACTCATGGTGTAACTAGAAACTTGTAACATTTGTTCTGGTGAAAGTTGATTTTGCCATGCTAACATTCCTTTCAGTGGTCTACCAACTTTAATAATTTGGTAAACATCTTCTAAAGAACCACCGTTTAACCAATATTTATCGGTAAGGTTTGGACCAATGGCATTTCCTTCTCCAACGGGTCCATGGCAGGCAATACAGTTCTTGTCGTAAATTTCCTTTCCTTTGGCAAGATTTTCAGCATCTGTCATTAAAACCAATGCGCTTTCATCGAACTTTGGTTTTGGTTTGTTTGCTTCTGCCAAAGCCATTTCTTTATTGTACTCAGCGATTTGTAAGTCGTCACCGAATACATGGTAACGGAAAATGTAAACAGCCGAAAATACGATTGTTGCATAGAATAAGTATCGCCACCATTTTGGCATAGGATTATTCAATTCTCTGATACCATCGTAATCGTGGTCGCTAATCAGGTGTTTGTTTTCTTCAATATATTTATCGTTATCCATTGCTATAGATTTAGGGTCAATTATTATTTATTTCAGAAGAATTCATATCATCTTCATCAAGAGCATAGCTTTCCATTTGAGCAAAATAGGTTTTGTTGCTTTTCTTAAAAGCCCACCAAACCATTCCTGCAAAAAACAGGAAGAAAATCATCAGTGAAATGCTTGGAAAGAATCCCACATCTGCTATTCCTTGTAAGTAATGACTAACTAATTTCATATTCTTTCGATTTTAGATGAGCGACATGAGAAGTGAGACAAGTTTTATCTCAATTCTCATATCCTGTATCTCATGTCTATTCTTTTACTGATATATCTCTACCCAAACGCTGTAGGTAAGCAATCAAAGCAATAATTTCTCTATCGCTGGTTACATCGATCCCATTTGCATTCAAATCAGCAGCAATTTCCTGGGCTTGTTTTTTCAAGTCTTCGTTTGCTACCTGGTCGTAATTAGCAGGATAAGGCTCTTCATCGTAAGGAACCCCAAGTGTTGTCATTGCTCTAATCTTAGCCGGGGTTGATGAAATATCCAACTCGTCTTTAATCAACCATGGATACTTCGGCATGATGGATTGAGCATTCATTTTTTGAGGGTCCAGCATGTGGTTGTAATGCCATACATTGGTCTTGTACATCTTACCACCAGGAACACCTGTACGAGCCAAATCCGGACCTGTACGTTTCGATCCCCAAAGGTGTGGATGATCGTAAACAAACTCACCAGCTTTAGAGTACTCACCGTAACGTTCAGTTTCTGAACGGAACGGACGAACCATTTGCGAGTGACAAGTATTACAACCTTCACGGATATAAATATCTCTACCTTGTAATTCAAGTGGAGTATATGGTTTTACACTTTCAATTGTTGGAACATTCGATTTAATCAGGTAAGTTGGAATAATCTCGAAGGCACCACCAATTAGAATTGCCACTGTCGACAATATCATAAATTGTATAGGCTTTCTTTCCAACCAACGGTGTAAACCTTCTCCTTTTTCACGTTTTTTAGGTGCATGCAATGCAGGAGCCGAAGCTTCTTCATTGTCGGCACATTTACCTGAAGCAGCTGTTTTAAGAAGGTTGTAAACCATCAGGAACAAACTTGCAAAGTATAATAATCCACCCAGTACACGAACGTGGTACATTGGAAGAATTTGTGTAATTGTTTCAAGGAAGTTAGGGTAAGCCAATAATCCGTCAGGAGTAAACTCTTTCCACATTAAAGTTTGAACTACTGCACCCCAGTACAATGGCAGAGCGTAGAAAATCATCCCTAATGTACCCATCCAGAAGTGTGCGTTGGCAAGCTTTTCTGAATACAACTTGGTTTTCCACATTTTAGGGAACAAGTAGTAAAGCATACCGAATGTTAAGAAACCGTTCCAACCCATTGCTCCAATATGTACGTGAGCAATTGTCCAGTCGGTGTAGTGAGTTAATGAGTTTACCCATTTCAAGGACATCATTGGACCTTCGAATGTTGACATACCATAAGCTGTAACGGCAACTACCATAAACTTCAGTGTTGCGCTATCGCGAACTTTATCCCATGCACCACGAAGGGTAAGCAAACCGTTGAACATACCTCCCCAGGATGGTGCAATCAACATGATTGAGAATACAACTCCTAATGATTGAGCCCAATCAGGAAGAGCAGTGTATAACAAGTGGTGAGGACCAGCCCAGATATAAAGGAATACCAATGCCCAGAAGTGAATAATCGACAATCTGTAAGAATATACAGGTCGGTTAGCAGCCTTAGGCAGGAAGTAGTACATTAATCCCAGGTATGGAGTGGTTAAGAAAAATGCTACTGCATTATGACCGTACCACCACTGAACCAATGCATCCTGAACACCTGCGTAAACAGGGTAAGACTGAATCCAGCTGTATGGAAGCTCAATAGAGTTTCCAATGTGAAGCACGGCAACAGTTACAAATGTTGCAATGTAGAACCAAATGGAAACATAAAGGTGGTCAGCTCTACGTCTAAGAATTGTACCAAACATGTTCCATCCGAATACAACCCAAATAATGGTAATTGCAATATCGATTGGCCATTCAAGCTCGGCATATTCTTTACTTGTAGTGATACCAAGTACAAATGTTATTGCAGCTGAAACGATAATCGCCTGCCATCCCCAAAAGTGAACCCAGCTTAGCTTGTCGCTAAACATTCTGGCTTTTAGCAATCGCTGTAGCGAATAGTATACCGCTGCGAAAATTCCATTACCAACAAAGGCAAAAATTACCGCATTGGTATGGATTGGACGAATTCGACCAAAAGTGGTGTATTCCAAATTAAAATTAAAAACAGGGAAAGCAAGCTGTAATGCTGCCAATAACCCTACCAACATTCCGACTACTCCCCAAAGTATGGTTGCGTAGGCAAAATATTTAACGATTTTGTTATCGTACGAAAAATGTTGTGTTTCCATTAAATTAAGATTTATGGTTCTTCTTTGCTGTGTTTTCTAATTCAAGTAATTCTTCTGATTTCTTCTCTTTGTCTTCGAATAAAATTCTTACCGAAGGAGAGTAAGAGTCATCGTATTGTCCTTTTTTCACGGCCCATAGAAATCCGAATAGGAATCCTCCTGCCACGATCATACTCACACCGATTAAAACGAACAAAACACTCATGTTTATTATCTATTAGCTGTCTGCCTATGCTTTCAGCTGGTTTATATTAATTCAACTGAACAGATTTTGATGTTTGATACATCTCCATTCTATCCGATTTTTTTCTATTGATCTGATTCTCTCTATTCTTTACAATTAAATTGGTTGTGATGGTCGTAAATGCAACAATCGACACCGAACTAATTGGCATTAATAATGCCGCTACAATTGGCGATAATATCCCTTGTATGGCAAAATAAAGGCCCACAAAGTTATACATAAAAGAAAGCAAAAAGCTCAATTTTACAATCCAAATGCTCTTTTTTGTAATGGATAGGAAACGAGTCAAATCAGAAAACTTAGATGATTCCAGAATGGCATCGCAAGCAGGTGAAAAATGATAGACATCATCTGCAATTGAAATTCCTACATCGCTCGACTTTAATGCACCTGCATCATTCAAGCCATCACCAATCATCAGCACTTTTTTTCCTTCGCTCTTCAGCTTATTAATGTAATCCAATTTATCCTTAGGCGACTGGTCATATCTCAGGTTGGATGAGGCCGGGAATATTTTTTCCAGGTTCTCTCTTTCCGAGTCATTATCGCCAGTAAGTACATGCAAATCGTACTTCGATGATAAGCTGTTGATCAAGTCAGATAAACCATGCCTGTACTGATTGCTCAAACTGAAATGACCTTTCACTTTATCATCAACAGAATAGTAAACCTCTGTTGTTAGCGATTTGCTTTCTGAGATTCCTTCCGATATAAATTTTGCTGAACCGAGTTTGATCTCACGTCCATTCACTTTACCCGATATCCCCATTGATGGAAGCTCATGATAGTCTTCTACATTTTCTGGACTAATATCTTTTAGGTAATCGTAAATGGATGAGCTTAAGATGTGGGTAGAATGCCTGGTTAAGGATTTTACAGCTACATAATCTTCTGCAGTCAGTTTATCACCTTTAAAAGAAATTTTTACTTCGTCGGCCTGGGTAATGGTTCCCGTTTTATCGAAAACGATGCTTGTAATGGCATTTAATTTTTCGATTACGTGGGAAGATTTTAAATAAATTCCCACACGTCCCATTAAGCGCATGGTATTTCCCAATGCAAATGGTGCCGATAGTGCCAGGGCACAAGGGCATGCAACAATAAGCACAGAAGTAAAGGCGTAAATGGCTTTGCTGGTATCATTAAACAGCCAGTAAACACCACTTAATACTGCAATGGCAATAATGATAAGTGTAAAATGTTTGCTAATCCTGTCAATCAATGAATTCAATTTGGAAGCTTCACTATTCTCTTCTTCAAACTGGTTCCATAACTGGGTAAGACGGCTTTGAACCACATCTTTCTCAATGGTCAGTTCAATGGCACTACCCATCTGCTTTCCTCCGGCAAAAATCTGGTCGCCAGCTTCTTTAAATACTGGTTTCGATTCTCCTGTAACAAAGCTGTAATCAATCTGGGCATCTCCTTTGGTTAAGATACTATCGGCAGGAATCAATTCCTGGTTCCTGATTAGAATGATATCACCTTTTTTCAGTTTCTCGATAGGAGTGCTTACTTCCTGCCCCTTTTCCATTTTACTTACAGCAACAGGGAAATAGGAACGGTAGTCTCTTTCGAATGATAAAGCCTGGTAGGTTCTGTTTTGATACCATTTTCCAATCAGTAGGAAAAAGATCAATCCAGTAAGGGAATCCATATAACCTGCGCCAGTGCCGCTAAAAATTTCGAAGGAACTTTGAATAAAGAGGGTTAAAATCCCCAATGAAATGGGCACATCGATGTTTACAAAACGATGCTTAATGGCTTTGTATGCCGAAAACAGGTAGTCGTTTCCACTATATAGAAATACCGGAAGAACCAGGAAGAAATTCATCATTCCAAAGAAATTTTTGAAATGTGTTTCCAGGTATTCATTCCCGGGTACATATTCTGGCAAGCTTAAAAGCATGATGTTTCCAAAGCAAAAGCCTGCGATTCCAATTTTGTAAAGCAATTTTTTGTTGGCATCCTTGTTTTGCTTTTGCTGCAACTTGTCCAGGGTAATTTCAGGCACATAGTGAATCGACGAAAGCAATTCTGCCAGCTGGCGAATGCTTAGCTGCTCCGAATCGAAGGTGAGACTCACCTCTTTCTTTACAAAGTTAACCACCGATTTTAGCACACCCTTATTCAGGATATTTAAATTCTCAAGCAACCAAATACAAGAACTACAATGAATTGCAGGAATGTATAAGTTGAGTTTCCTGATATTTCCTTCAGAGAAATCGTAGAGCTGATTTGCAATCTCATCTTCATCGAGGAATGCAAATTTTTCCTTGAACCTGGCCGTTTCGATTTTAATTCCCGGATTGGCTTCAAAATCGTAGTACGAACAAAGTTCATTCTCGTGCAAGAGCTGGTATACAGTTGAACAACCGTTGCAACAAAATGGCTTATCATTCCACATAACGGGATGTTTGCCACAGTCGTCGCCACAGTGTACACAAATTTGATTTTTTGTTTCTTGCTGCATATTTGCCATCTTGCAGAGCGTAATTTAAATTCTGACTATGAGAACAGATTCAAGTTTAATTTATATTGTTGTTGCGATAACCGCCCTTCACTTTCTATTTGGTATTGGATATCTTCTGTATAAACTGGGAAGACCGTCAAAATCCAAAAAGGATGAAAGTGAAGAAACCGATTAGTCTTTGCTTTTTGCCAATTTTGGCAGTTTGATCATTTGGAACAGTACCATAAAGATCACACTCCAAATGGCCAGTACACCACCTACAAAAGTGACAATGATCCAGATTGGAGCATTAGCTCTTGTTCCCCACATTGCTCTTTCGTCAAGCGGATTTACCGGGTCGGTAGGAACACCAAGCGTTACCACCCTGGCTTCTTCCAATTTTCCGTAGAAAGCATCATCAGTTACCTTTACAAGCATGTTTACTTGTCCTTCTCTGTCGCCAGGAAGATCTACAGGAAACTGAATCTGAACATCACCCGTTTCGTTTGTGTATGGGTCTTCGCCCGATACATCAAGATATCCGAAGCTTCTCTTTACAAGAAAGCTCATTTCGATGCCTTGCAATCCCACGCGTTTTCCTTTGTCCGTTAGGCCGCTTAATTTGGCCAACATGGTTTTGTCTTCTTCGTTAACATTTAGTTCAAGCTTAACATCAGTTACTTCTGGATTTTTTACCTCAGCAACCTGTTGTTTCACCTTTTTATTTTTGTCAAAGGATCTTAAAAATGCAATCACCATCCATTTGTCTTCGTCGCTAATGGTTTTTTCGAAGGCCGGCATTGCTCCTTGACCTTTATTCACCTTGTAGAAAATTTCACCATCGCTTTGTACCAAAAAGTTTTGGGCTCCTAAATCCGTTGGAGCAACAGGAGCCAATGGTAACATATTTGCCATTGTTGGATCGCCATGACAAGACTTACACTGGATATTATAAATTTTCTTACCAGAGCTAATGTTTTTAGAAGTAGCTTCGTAAGGATTTTGTTTCTTTTTTGCAGAAGCTGGAACTGTCCATCCCTGCGCATTTGCCATTGAGCCTGAGAAAACAAAAATCAGGAACAAAGCAGCTATATTTTTCATTGTATTCTTCATGATTCGATTCGTTTAGGCATCAATTTTTACTTCAATTCCTTTACTTTCTGCAGTTTCTACAATTGGAACTACAGGGAAAATTTTTGAAAGTACAGTGATAATCAACAATACCAATGCAAAACTTAATACGGTAACCGAAATTTCGATTGCACTTGGGTAGTAGTGTACAAAGTTTTCAGGTACATTCTGAATTGGTAAATGTGGATGAAGCATTGTTGGAATTACAATTACGTAACGCTTGAACCATGCACCGGCCAAAACAAATAATGAGATAATCATGATTGGAAGTGGCTTTCTGAACTTATTATTCACCAATAGGATAATTGGAATGATATTACCCAGCAATTGAGAAGCCCAGAACATGATTGCCCAATTTCCATAGAACAACTCTTTCAGGTGAATGTCATCACCAGTCTTCATTTTATATCCAGGAACCAAAAATTCGTTCAAGTTGAAATACAGGTATACCAAACATACAGCTACCAATAGCTTACCCATTTTATCGAATTGCAATTCGGTAATATAATCCTGAAGTTTATAATTCACCCTAAAGAAATACATGGCAATAATTAAAGCTGCTGAACCCGCTACAAAAGCACCGGCAACAAAGTAAGGACCAAAAATTGTGGTATCCCAACCATTGCGCAATGTTGCAGCAAACAACCATGAAGTAACAGTGTGAATTGCCAAACCGATAGGAACGATCAGAACCATCAGGGTACGAATCATTCGGTGTAAGTGCTTGTGTTGTGCTGGTGTATTAATATATCCTAAAGAAAGAATATTGTACAACTTCTTCATAATAGGAGAAGCCTTGGTTAATTCTTTTTTACAGATTGCCAAATCGGGAATCATTGGTAAAATCAATAACAAAGCACTCACCGTTAAATAGGTGGTGATTACGGTAACATCCCAAAGAATTGGAGATTGAAAACGACCGTGAATCATTACATTTAGCACTCTGTCTGGTCGACCCATATCAAGTACAATTACCAAACCTGCCACGGCCACAAAGGCGACGGCTATAATTTCGGCAATTCGGGAAATGGGTGTTATCCAGTCGATTCGAAGCAATCCTAATATTGAGGAAATCAACATTCCAACCAAACTAACCGCTACAAAGAACACAAAGTTGGCAATGTATAATCCCCAGGACACGTAATCGCGCATTCCGGTAACACCTAATCCATCTTTCAATTGAATATAGTAGGCCCAACCGCAAACACTAATTACAGTAATTAGAAATACAATCCAAAGTTCAAGACCTTTGTGGTTTTGCATTGGATGTAGAATGTCTTTTTTTATTTTCTCAAACGAAAGAGTAGTTTCTTTCTGTTTTGGTAAGTCATTCATAAGATTAAGTTATTTAGGGCAAATAATTATCTATTGTTTTTTAATTGATATTCTAGTGAAGGTTCTCTTCGTTTAACAAATCGCCATTAAATTCAAAGGCTCTGTTTTTAGGAGGTAGGTAGTACACTCTTGGCTTGGTTCCCAATTCTTCCATTAAAGTGTAACCAGCGTTATCCTCAATTAATTTTGAGAAACGAACAGTTTCACCAGTGGTTCCGTTTGTAACGGCATCCTCGTTCTGATCACCAAAGTAGTATACGCCATTCGGACAGGCCGATACACAGGATGGAAGCTTATCTTCGCGCAACCTGTCGGCGCTGAACAGACACTTGCTCACTGTACCTTTCTTCTGAGGAACGTTTGCTTCAATATTATAGGTAAGATCTTTGTATTTTTCTGCATCCTTAGGTTCTGTCCATTGGAAAATACGTGCAGAGTAAGGACAAGCTGCAATACAGAATCGGCAACCAATACATCTTTCGTTATCGATTAGCACGATACCATCCTGACGCTTGAAAGTTGCATCAACCGGGCAAACCTTTGTACAAGGAGGGTTGTCGCAGTGCTGACAAGGTTTTGGCATGAAGTAAGGAGCTGTGTGCTCGGCATCCTGCATTTGCAAAACATTAATGTGATGCTGATCTTGTCTTAACTGGTGGTGATTCTGACAGGCATCCATACATTTTCTCGCATTTCGGCACTTGCTCAAATCAATCACCATTACGAATGATTTTCCAGGAATCCCTTCGCGACCTCTTTTCTGAAGTTCATCAAGTGGTTCAGTAACCGTAGGTCGCAACTGGTTTTTGTCCACTTGCACAAGTTGTCCGTCTTGTGTAAGTAAATTCACCATTTCTGCTGGTTTTTTTGCTGCTGCCTTAGCTGCTCCAATTAGAGAAAAGCTACTGACAACGCCCGCAGCACCAACCGAAATACCAAAACTTTTCAGGAATTTTCTTCTGCTGTGGTTTGATGTCTCTTCTTTCATTATGCTTTAAGGTTAGTTTTTTTTCAAAAAATAATGTCAAAATACCGATCGCTGATCCGTATCATTGATCATTCAAATTACTCTTTAAAACCATTCTAAATAAGAAGAGGCAATTCTTGTTGCTGCTGGCTTTAAAGGCTTTTTGTTTAATCTTTTTATGTTATACCAACGTTTGCGTGGTCATTCAAATATAAAGAAATATATCGAATTCATATTCGTGCTATTTAGCATTAAGAATGACACTGCCTTTTTTATTATTTTAATTCATTTTCTCGATGATTTGATCTAATGTCTTGAAAGATCGACAATTAGGGTGATTTGGGAGCTTTATTGAGCTCACCAACTATTATTTAGTGAAATACTGCATTGTCTGTTAATTATACTCGAATTGTACTGGTGTGATGTAGCTAAAATCAAGATTAATAGGTAGATGTGGGATAATTCACACCTTGTGCAACCGTCTGTTTATTAAATGTTTATTGATTTTTTAGATGCTGTTATAAAAAGTATCTATGTGATGGTGCATGAATGGTGCAGAATATAGTATACATTTGGATTGTTTATTGATAAATAATAAGAGATGAATTAGTCTTTAATTTATCATGTGGGTGTCATCAACTTAGAAGAAATTAATTTAGGGTAAAAATTATGAAACCATTGATTATACTTAGAAAAATATGGTTTTTCTATTATGAGGGATTTGTCCATCAGAAAGAGTGGAGCAGGCAAGTGTGGTTCATTATTATTCTGAAATTATTTATTATGTTTTTTATTTTAAAATTTTTCTTCTTTCCCAATTTTCTGAAATCAAAATATTCTAATGATAAAGATCGCGGTGATTACGTGATTGAACAATTAACTAATCCTAAATAATATACGGAAATGGAAAACTTTGACATGTCATTGGTCGATTGGTCGAGGGCTCAATTTGCACTAACGGCAATGTACCATTGGATTTTTGTACCATTAACACTGGGTTTGGCATTTATTATTGCCATCATGGAAACCATCTATTACAAAACCGGTAATCTTGAGTGGAAAAAGATTACCAAATTTTGGATGACACTTTTTGGAATCAATTTCGCCATCGGGGTAGCAACAGGTATTATTCTGGAGTTTGAGTTTGGTACCAACTGGTCTAATTACTCCTGGTTTGTAGGAGATATTTTTGGTGCACCCCTCGCGATAGAAGGCATAATGGCCTTTTTTATGGAATCAACTTTTATAGCAGTCATGTTTTTTGGCTGGAATAAGGTGAGTAAGAAATTTCATTTGATATCGACCTGGTTGGTAGCTGTTGGTTCGAACCTTTCGGCATTGTGGATTTTGGTAGCAAATGGTTGGATGCAAAATCCTGTTGGAATGCAATTTAATCCCGATACTGCAAGAAATGAGATGCTTAACTTCTGGGAGGTTCTTTTCTCTCCAACAGCAGTGAATAAGTTTTTACATACCATTTCGTCGGCATATACTTTGGCTGCAATTTTTGTAATCGGAGTAAGTTCGTGGTATTTACTGAAAAAGTTGAATGTTGCATTTGCAAAAAAGAGTATTGTGGTAGCTGCCGTTTTTGGTTTAATTACCTCTTTGTTTACGGTGATGACCGGAGATAATTCGGCTCGGGAAATTGTACGAGACCAGCCCATGAAGTTTGCCGCTATGGAGGGTTTATATGATGGATCGGAAGGAGCTGGCCTGGTTGCATTGGGATTTATGTCTTCATCTTCCGAGTCGGGCAATGAGAACATGAAGGATTTTAATTTTAAGATTGAAATTCCAAACCTGTTGTCCTACATGGCTTATATGGATAAAAATGCTTTTGTTCCGGGTGTAAATGATATTATCAATGGCTATACCGATAATGAGGGAGAAGTTCATCCATCGGTAAATGAGAAGATTGTGATGGGACAAAAGGCAATTTTGGCTTTAAAGAACTACAAGCTGGCTCAAAAAGAAGAGGATACTGAATTGGCACAATCGTCATTAGCGGTGTTAAATGAGAACTTCAAATATTTTGGATACGGGTATTTTAATGATCCTTACGATGTTGTTCCGCCAATTTCGATCACATTCTATAGCTTTCATATAATGGTTGGCCTGGGCATGTGGTTCCTGCTTTTGTTTGTATTGGCTCTTTTGTTTGTGTTCAAGGAGACAATCGTAAATAGGAAATGGTTTTTGCGTGCTGCCATATGGAGTATTCCCTTGGCCTATATCGCTTCGCAGAGCGGTTGGATTGTGGCAGAAATGGGCCGACAACCCTGGGTAATTCAGGATTTAATGCCAACCCTAAGGGCAGTTTCCAATATCGATACCACATCGGTTAAGATTACTTTCTTTTTGTTTTTAATTGTGTTTACCGGACTTTTAATTGCTGAAATTAAAATCATGCTAAAGCAAATTAAAATCGGACCTAATCATGGAGGACATTAATCATGTTTGAGAATTTATCGCATTTGGCATTACAGCAATATTGGTGGGTAATCGACTCACTTTTGGGAAGTATTTTGGTGTTCCTGATGTTTGTTCAGGGTGGACAGACCTTAATTTACCGAATTGGGAAAACAGAAGAGGAGCGCAGTTTGTTGATTAATGCGCTGGGTAGAAAATGGGAGTTCACATTTACCACATTGGTAACATTTGGAGGAGCTATGTTTGCCTCTTTTCCCTTGTTCTATTCCACTTCTTTTGGCGGAGCTTACTGGGTTTGGATGGCAATTTTGTTCTGTTTTATCATTCAGGCAGTATCGTATGAGTTTCGTTCGAAACCTTCCAATGTTTGGGGAGCAAAAACCTTTGAGATCTTTCTTTTTATCAATGGTTTATTGGGTACAATTCTAATTGGTACCGCTGTGGGAACCTTTTTCAATGGAGCCGAATTTACTGTAAATGATTTGAATCAATCGAGATGGGCAACGCCATACGGGGGCTTGGAAGCGGTACTGAATATCCACAATGTGGCACTTGGCCTAAGCGTATTTTTTCTGGCTCGCCTGTTGGGAAGTTTGTATTTCATTCATCATATCGATCAGGATGAAATTGTAAAGCGATCGAGAAAACAACTTTTATATTGTGGGATCCCTTTTTTGGTCATGTTCTTGTTTTTTGCCATTCGCTTATTGCTGATGGATGGATTTGCAGTTCATCCGGAAAACGGATTGGTAAGCATTGAAGCGTACAAGTACTTGAATAACTTTCTGGAAATGCCATTGCTTATATTCCTGTTTTTGGCAGGTGTTTGCCTGGTTCTGTTTGGCCTTATTAAATCTTACCTGATTGAAAAATATAGCAAAGGATTTTGGTTTACAGGTGCAGGAACCATATTTGTTGTGTTTGCCCTGTTTTTGGTGGCAGGATTAAATCATACTGCATTTTACCCATCGCTAGCCGATTTGCAATCGTCGTTGACCATTCAAAATGCTTCATCATCTCATTATACCTTAACGGCAATGAGTTACGTGTCCTTAATGGTTCCTTTTGTAGCGGCTTATATTGTGTGGGCCTGGAGAGCCATAAACAACAAAAAACTTGATGTAGAAGAATTAAATGCGGAAGAGCATAAATATTAAAACTGGGAAATTATGTATATATCATCAATAATCTGGCTGCTTACCTGGCCATTGCTCATTTATATCAGCTATAAAGCGGTACGTTATGCATTGCTAAAATTAGAGGCGAAATTGGATGAATAAATTTGACAGGTAGCCCTTTTTCGCTTGCCGAATCTTGTTTGAATCATTTTAGGATCTCAACTAAAAATGTATTTTTGTGCAGCCTAATTTTTAATATATGAGTGGATTGGAAAATATCAAACCTATACATAACTGGTTCAATAAAAAATTGGATACTCATCCGATTGTAATTAGTGGTCCGTGTAGTGCAGAATCTGAAGAGCAGTTGGTATCGACCGCTAAGGAGTTGAACAAAACAGAACAGGTACAGATATTTCGTGCAGGTGTTTGGAAACCCCGAACCCGACCAAATTCTTTTGAAGGAAGAGGTTTGGATGCTTTGCAATGGCTTAACAGCGTAAAGTTGGAAACGGGATTGCTTACCATGGTAGAGGTTGCTTCGCCAAAGCATGTTGAAATGTGTATGCGCCATAATGTAGATATTTTATGGATCGGTGCACGAACGACTTCTAATCCGTTTTCGGTTCAGGAGTTGGCCAGTGCCTTGCAGGGAATGAATATGCCGGTAATGGTTAAAAATCCAATTAATCCTGATATCAATCTTTGGATTGGGGCATTGGAAAGAATCCATAAGGCAGGCATTACAAAACTGGCTGCTATTCATCGTGGGTTTTATCCATTCGAAAAAACCATTCTGCGAAATATCCCAAAATGGGAAATTCCAATCGAATTGAAATCTCGTTTTCATAATTTGCCTATTATCTGCGATCCGAGTCATATTGCCGGAAGCCGAAAGTACATTCAGGAAATGGCACAAAAGGCCATGGATTTGAATATGGATGGCTTGATGATTGAAAGTCATATCAATCCGGATGAGGCTTTGAGTGATGCCGAACAGCAACTTACACCACAGGATTTAAACCAGATTTTGAGAAGTTTGGTTTGCCGTGTCGATGTAGTGGGAGAGGACGAAATCGATCAGTTGGTTAAATACCGCAGTCAGATTGATTCGGTAGATGCCCAGTTGATTGAATTGCTTGCTCAGCGAATGAATATTGTTGAAGAAATTGGCGCTTACAAGCAGGAAAAAAACATGACTATTTTGCAATTGGAGCGTTGGGAAAAAGTGAGAGAAAGAGGGATAGACCTGGCAAAAAGCTTAGGACTTACAGAAAAATTTACCACCCAATTGTTACGCATGATCCATAAGGAAGCCATTCTGAAACAGAATGAGGTGATGAATCGATAATCATAGATCTATCATAAATCTGAAAAACGCCACAATTGTTGATTGTGGCGTTTTTTATTTCTATTGATAAAATCTAAATTGTATGGATTCGAGTGATCATTGATTGATGTGTTTGTAATGTCTTTGATATTCATTATCTTATGATGACCTAAGCATCCGCCATATGGAGCATTCAATTAAACTTTCTCTTATTTTTATTTGTATTGTGCTGATTTCGTTTCAAAGCAGAAGTGAAAAACATATGTTTGCTTACTTCTCGGATTACGAGATTAAAATGACCCAATGCGATTACGAAAAAGATGCTAATGCAGTAGTGTTGGGTAAGTTTTGCGAGGTAAATATCAAAAGAGAATCGATTCATTACAATTATCATGTGCGAATCAAGATTTTGAGAGAGGAAGGCTTCGATTGGGCAGATGTAGAACTTCCATACTTCCGCAATAACGAATTGGAAAAAATAATAAAGTTAAAGGGACAAACCGTTAATTTTGATTCCAATGGAAAAAGAACTACTCATGTGTTAAATGAGGAATCATTTTTCTTCCTCGATGTGAATGAAAATTATGGAGCGGTCCGTTTTTCTTTGCCTCAAATTAAAGTTGGATCCATTATCGAATATAAATATACTCTTGTTTCGAAGATCAATCCTTTCCTGGATACCTGGTATTTTCAGGAAAAAATCCCAACCTTAAAAAGTTCCATCAAGGTCAATGAAAATTCCATATATCAGTTTAAAGCAATTTTATTTGGAGAAAGGGTTAACTGTAAATACTGGGGATGTGAAATCGATCAATGGACCTTGTACGATCTGAAATCGATAAAAGAAGAAGCATTTGTAAATAACTGCAAGAATTATACAGAGCAGATCAGGTTTCAACTGGCGGGTTATGCAACAGGTACAGGTTATGTACCTTTTGGTGCCACCTGGGATGAGTTGGCGAAAGAATACCTGGAATCCTTTAAATTCCTGGCACGAAAAAATGCCGCCCGAAAAATAGTAAATGAGATCTGCTCAGAAACAGATAGCAGCAGGGATAAGCTCCAGAAAATCTACGATTTTGTGAGAACACAGGTGAAGTGGAACAAGAAATATCGGATCTATCCAAAAAAATCTCCCAAAAGGGTTTTGGAAGATAAGATTGGTTCCAATTCGGAAATTAACTTCCTACTTGTGCTTTTGCTAAGGGAGGCAGGAATTAAGTCGGAGCCAGCATTAACAAGAACAAATAAATCGGGTTATATCACAAAAGATTTTCCATTGTTAAGTCAATTCAATCAGGCTTTGGCTTATGTTGAAATAGATGGTGAAAGTTTATTTCTAAATGCTACATCGGAATGTAGGCCTTACTGGGTTTTGGACGAAGATGATCTTAATTTGTATGCATTTGTAATGGAGAAAGAAAAAGGCTATTGGAAAGACATCGAAGCCTTCTCCAATTCCAGGAGCCAAATTGTGATGTCATACGATTTATCGGATATTAAGAAACCAAAATGTAAGCTTAGAATACAGGAAACCGGCTATTACGCCTTGAGCAAAAGAGAATTGATTCAAAAAGATGATGGACTTGAATGGTTTATAAATCAGTTGATTGGAGATCTGAATTATGAGATAAACGATAAGCAAATCCAGGTGAAAAATGCGGATGATATCGATAAGCCGATCATGCTAACAAGTGAGTTTTTAATAGACTCCAAATGGAGAGAGGATGACATTCTGTATTTTGAACCCTTTCCTAAAATTCTTGGGGAGAATCCCTTCTTAAGTGAAAATAGGCTGTATCCTATCGAATTTAACTATCCCATGCATCAAACAGTTCTCATTAATATTAAGCTTCCGAGTACTTACCAGGTAAGAAATTTCCCAGGCAATAAAACCATTCAATTGCCAAAATCTCTGGGAAGTTTTAAGATAATGGGGCAGAACAAGGATGAATACCTGCAATTGAGAAGTGAATTCGTGTTGAAAGAAACCAGATTTTCGAAGGAATATTATCCGCTCTTGCGAGAGATGTTTAGCTACATGTTATCATCTCTTAGCGCACAGGTAGTGATTCAGACAGACAATTCCTATTCTTCGAAATAAAAATTCGGGCTACTGTTTATTCTTGTTAAAATTACCTCAAGGCTCTATTAATGTATTTATACAGAACAGCTTCCTATTTCAATTGCGAAGTGCAAAAATGCGATCAGCTGTTTTATTTTTACAGAATCTATATTGAAAAAACAGGTGATGATTTTGAATCATTAAGTTTACAATCTTTACGATTTTATTTAGTTTAAGGTGATCAAAAAATCTCACCTATGAAAACATCTATAAAAATCACACTTGTCTTTTGTTGCTTTCTGTTGTCAGTCTATATTGTTAATGCTAAGGGGTTTAAGTATGGAAAGTTTTCCAAAGAGGAAATTCTACTCACCGAATGTGCCTACGAACCCGATGCCGAGGCAGTCATTCTTAGCAGAACCTGTACTGTTAATATTAGCTACAGCTCCATAACGTACAATTACCTGGTTAGAATTAAAATTCTGAAAGAAGAAGGATTGGATCGTGCCAATATTGAAATTCCTTACTGGAGAAAAGATGGACTGGAGAATATTACAGGAGTAAAGGCTCATACTGTAAATATAGACGCCAAAGGGGGCAAAACAGATGATGCTCTTGAGAAAAAATCGGTTTTTAAAGTTGATATCAATGAAAATTATGGAGCAGTTCGATTTGGAATGCCAAATGTGAAAGTTGGATCCATTATTGAATACAGATACAGCTTAATTTCTAATTTTTATACCTATTTGGATACCTGGTATTTCCAGGATGATATCCCAACACTTTGGAGTTCTATTAAAGTAAACATGCCTGAATCCTTTCGATATGACCTTGTAATGTTCGGGAATCGATTAAAATCGAAATACCCAATGAGCAAATCCAACGAGTGGATTCTTACCAACCTAAAATCGATTAGAGAGGAGCCCTATGTGAACAACTATATGGATTTTGTGGAGCAAATGCGCTTTCAGTTGACTGGATATTACAAAAGCAGGAGCGACATGTCTGGTGGTGTTGAGTTTGTAACTGCCCGATCGACCTGGGAAAAGCTGGCCGAAGAATACCTGGATGCATTTGAATTTTTTGGAAGGAAAAATTTTGCTCAGAAAACTGTTGCCCAAATTCTGGACGGCGATGAAAACAGCTGGGAGAAAGTAGAAAAAATTTACGACTATGTAAGAACCAATATCAAATGGGATGGGAAATACAGAATTTACCCAGAAAATTCACCTCCAAAAATTATCGAAGAAAAAATTGCTTCCAATTGCGAGATCAACTTCCTTTTGGTTTTGTTATTGAGAGAAGCTGGTATTAAAGCGGAACCTGCACTGTCGAGAACCAATAATTTGGGATTGCTGCAAAAAGATTATCCATTAATGAGCCAGTTTAACCAAGCATTGGCTTATGTTGAAATTTTTAATAATAAGCTATTTTTAAATGCAACTTCACCCTTCAGACCTTATCAGATACTGGCCGAAAAAGATTTGAATTTCTATGCCTTTGTACTTGAGAAAAACAAAACCCGCTGGGAGAAAGTGAAGGCATTTAACAAATCGCGTAGCCAGTTAATTCTGAATTATGATTTCACAAATAAAGAGAGGCCTGCCTGTCAGTTTAAAATGAATGAAAATGGTTATTATGCAGCTGAAACCAGGGAGCTAATTAATGAATTTGGTTTAGAAGAATTTTTAAAAACAGTAGTGGATGAATCGGAGATGGAATTGCACAAAGATTCGCTTACGATTGAAAATCTCGATAATGTAAATAAGCCATTGTTGGTGAAGGCTAACTTTCCGATGGCAGAAATCGATTTGGAGAATGACATCATCTATTTTGAGCCATTTCCTGCTGTTTTAGACAACAATCCTTTTAAGAAAGAAGATAGGCAATACAGGGTAGATTTTAACTACAACCGATATCAATCTATTGTGGTAAACATTAAGCTACCACAAGAGTATATGGTAGAAGACTGCCCTAAATCGCGATTGGTAAAACTTTCGAATAATTTGGGTTATTTTAGAATTACTGCGCAAAAACAAACAAATGGAGTGCAGTTAAGAACTGTATTCGAAATTAAACAACCTTCCTTTACAATAGATTATTACGGTGAATTAAGAGAGTTGTACAGTCAGATGTTATCATCGATAAAAGGACAGGTAGTGATCAAAAAGAACAATACAATATCGGAGAAGTAAATGGAGAATACAATGATTGAAGAACAGGAGATGCCTGTTGTGGAGAAAAATGCTTACCCAAGTATTAAGCAAGGCTGGGGAATAATTGGGATTTTAGTTTTAGTAGTTATTGCTTACAGTTTTCCAATTGGACTCATAAGCCTGGTATACGAGGACATCGGTAAAGGTCCTTTCCTCTTGCTGAATTATGCAATCCCTTTTGTGGTGCTGATTTTAATTACCCGCAAGTGGTGGAAAAGCAAGGAGGAAAATGAGAGCAGATTAAATTTGAAGGCTTTCCCACTTGCCATTATCCCTGTGGTTGTAATCATGTGTTTGGCTATCATTAGTTTGAATGTGGAAATTTCATCCTGGGTGCCTCTTCCCGATTTGTTGAAAGAGATGTTCGAAAGTATGCTGGAACCAAGTATTTGGGGATTTTTAACTGTTGTGGTAGCTGCTCCCATTATCGAGGAGATATTGATGCGTGGCATTGTTCTGAACGGCTTGTTGAAAAATTATCATCCCTGGAAAGCCATTTTATGGTCGGCATTTTTCTTTGGGTTAATGCATTTGAATCCCTGGCAATTAGTGACTGCTTTTATTGCAGGTGTAGCCATCGGTTACCTGTACTGGAAAACCAAATCGCTGATTTTGTGTATTCTCATCCATGCCATCAATAATGGATTGGCTTACTTCGTTTCCTTACAATTTTCGGAAGTAGAAAATTATGCTGAAATCTTCGATTTGAATGCATGGGAGAGAACAGGAATATTTATCCTGGCACTTGTAATCTTGTACTCCTGCTACCTGTATTTTGAAAGGTATTTTAGTCAAAAACCAGCATCAGAACTATAAAAACAGAAAGGCCGCAATTATTCAATTGCGGCCTTTCTGTTTATACTGGGTTTTATTTTTTCTTTGTCAGATTATCAATCAGTGAAAACAGGATGTAAACAAAAATAATCAACGGAATTACCAGCCATTTTACCAATACAGCAAGTAGAATTAAGCATGCTAAAAACAGGTATCTCACTTTATTATCTTTCCAGGTCAGGTTTTTAACCTTAAGCGCAAACATTGGAATTTCAGAAACCAATAGTAGTGATGTAATTACAATTGCAATGATAATATACAGAGGATTGCTAAGCCATTCCTGAATAAAAGGATAATCGCCAAAGTGCAAAACCAAAGGAATTGATGCCCAAAACATCGCATTGGTTGGAGTGTTTACCCCTATAAACGATTCAGTTTGACGGGTGTCGATATTAAATTTAGCCAACCTCAATCCAGAAAAAACAGGAATAAGAAAAGCCGATAATAGGATGGCAATTTGAGATGCCTCCAATTCTGCGGGATTAAAATCGGCATGAACATCACCCAAAACAGCATATTTTAAATAAGCTAAAGCAATCAATCCGGGGGTAAATCCAAAGCTTACCATATCAGCAAGAGAATCCAACTCTTTACCCATTGGCGAATAAGCCTTCAATAACCTGGCAGATAATCCATCCATAAAGTCGAATACAGCAGCAATTAATACAAATGCAGCAGCCAACTCCAAATGGCCTTCAACCGCAAGCAAACTTGCCGTACAGCCAGAAAATAAATTTAAACAGGTAATGGTATTGGGGATGTGTTTTACAATGCTCATGAATTATTGTTTTGTTTATGGAATCACAAAAATAAGTGATTTTTTCGATTCTGCTTATTTACAAAGCAATTATGCATCAGATTAAAAAAAGCATATTATTTTTACCATTCAAGAATTTTACGATATGCGAGTATTACTCACACTCTTTTTTATACTGGGATGTTTTAGTTTGTCGATGGCACAAACTACAGCTCCAACTTACAGTAACGAGTTCCTTTCCATTGGTGTAGGTGCACGATCATTTGCCATGGGAAATGCCAGTGTTGCATCCCAATCGAATGTGGAGGCGGCGTATTGGAATCCAGCATCTTTGGTTCAAATCGATAAAAAATACGATGTGGCTGCCATGCATGCCGAGTATTTTGGTGGTTTATCGGCCTACGATTATGCAGGATTATCGGTGAAACTGAACAAGGAAAGTGCCATTGCTTTTAGCTTAATTCGTTTTGGAGTAGATGATATTCCCAATACCCTGGAGTTGATCGATAAGGAAGGAAACCTGCGTTACGATAGAATTACCACTTTTACTTCGGCCGATTATGCCTTGCTGATTTCCTATGCCAGGAAAACCGGAATTAAGGGCCTGAATGTTGGTGGGAACGTGAAATTGATTTACCGCCATACTGGCGATTTTGCTTCGGCTTATGGTTTTGGTATCGATTTGGCAGCAACTTACAGCACTTCGTCCTGGAAATTTGGTGCGCTTTTGCGCGATGCCACAAGTACTTTTAATTCCTGGGTGTTTAAAACCGATCAGCTCGAAGAAGTATTTGCGGTTACCGGAAACGAAATACCCGAAAATTCAACAGAATTGACTTTGCCGAAACTAATTTTAGGCGTAAGCAGAGAGTTTCAACTGTCCGATAAATTTGCCTTATTGGCCGAATTCGATGCCGATTTTACCTTCGATGGCAAAAGAAATGTACTGGTAAAAGGCGATCCTGTCAGTATTGATCCACACATGGGAATAGAAGCATCCTTTAAAAAGTTTATTTTCCTGCGAGCGGGTGTCAACAACTTCCAGGAAGAAACAGATTTCGACAATAGCAAAAGCTGGACTTTTCAGCCCAACTTAGGCCTTGGCATCAATTACAAAAACTTCCGCCTCGATTATGCATTAACCGATGTGGGCGATCAGTCCATTGCCCGATACTCCAATGTATTCTCTTTGGCTTATTCTTTCGATTAAAGCCATAAACAGCATAGGAACAGGGCAGGTTCTCATTGAGCTTGCCTTTTTGTGATGTGATTTGCCCTGAACGCAAATGCACAATTCTAAAAATATCTTCCTATCTTAAAATGATTTAATTGAGCTTCTAACCAAATTGTTTTTTAGGATGAAGATCATAAACGAATTCAAAGAATTTGCCATTAAGGGCAATATGTTTGATATGGCCATAGGTATTATTATTGGTGTGGCCTTCAATAAAATTGTATCGTCAATTGTGAATGATATATTGATGCCTGTTTTTAGTGTCATCGTTGGTAAGGTGAACCTGCAAGGTTTAAGCATTGTTTTGCAAGAAAAACAGCTCAATGCCGATGGAAAATTATAACCTGAGTTCGATTAAAAATATTGTCACAGTTTGTTCTGGTTTTGAGTAGAAATTTTCTCAAATACTCGAAGTAATATCGGGATATTTCGAGAGAAATTGAGGAAATTTATGCCAAAAGCAGGTAAATTCTTTTAAAAATCATCTTCATCCAATCTTTACATTAAAAACTCCTCAAAATACCCCGGTATTCTTTCTGATTTTTTAATGCAAATCCCGAATAAATATGATTTTCTGTGACCGATATTTTTATTCGAACTCAGGTTAATCCAAGACCTGGTAGAACTGAAGTATGGCAACTTTATTCAGGTCACTCTCGATTTTTTCATTATTGCCCTGGTTATTTTTGCCGTAGTGAAAGTAATCAACAGAATCAGAAGAAAAGGGGAGGATGTGAAAGACCAAACTGTGGTTACCCCAAAAGACATTGAATTGCTTACTGAAATAAGGGATTTGCTAAAGCAGAAGAGTGAGAAGTAGAAAGGAAATGCTTTCCTGTCCAGATGCTTGAGGTCCTTGCAGCGGATTTGTCTCATGTGAACAGGAAACCAATTGGCTTTTTATGGCATTTTTTGAAAATCACTGGAATTCACCCAACCCGCTTCCATCGCTTCCTTGTTCTGATATCTTTCGTAAAAATTACGATTCGAAGGTTTCGCGTATTTTATGGTATCGAACACCTCTCCGTGTCCCAATATACGTGGGCCTTGCTGTTCTGTCAATTCTTTAATCAGCTGCGACTGCAATAGATTGGCAATCGATCGGTATGCACTGTCTTTGTACAAGTTAGTCATGCATTCCGGGTCATTTTTTACATCATACAATTCATATTCAGCTCTTTTTCCAAACGACCATTGCCAGTATTGTTGTGTGCTGTCGCGATCTTTTGTGTCGATGCAAATGGTTTTTGTAGGGCTTCCATCGCAATTCAGGTAACCCGTTTCCGGATTTCCAGCAGGCCAACGCGAAGGTTCAAAATTATGAATGTAGAGGTAATCTCCTTTTCGGATTCCCCGAATGGGATATCCCCAATCATGCGGGCGACCCACATCATGTCTCTCTTTTCCAATTAATACATGATTTCTTTGGGTATCAATCACTCCTTCTTTCCTGGAGTAAAATATGGATGTCAGGCTTTTTCCCGTAATGGCTTGCATGCCGCTTTCACTTTCGGGAATTTCTGCCAATTCGAGAAAGGTAGGAGCAAGATCAATAAAGCTGATAAAATCGTCAATCCTTCTTCCTGGCCTCTTAATTCCTTTTGGCCACATTACAATCAAGGGCATATGATTTGAAAATTCATACTCCTGACCTTTGATCCTGGGGAAAGGCATTCCATTGTCCGAAGTCACCACAATCAGTGTATTTTCCAACTCATTCCTTTTTTCCAATTCATCGATAATTTTGTTCAAACAAGTATCGAAATACTCAATTTCAAATGCATAGTCGAGCAAATCGGTTCTTACTGTATCGCAGTCGGGCCAGAAAGAGTAAACACTATCAATATCAGATTTTTTCTTGCCTCCTTTGCTGATTCCCGATCCATATTCGTAGGAACGGTGTGGTTCTTTTGAGCCAAACCAAAAGAGGAAGGGGCTTCCTTCTTTTCTGGAATCCAGGAACTCGATAAAGTTTGCCACATAATCGGTTTTGTTGATCGATGTGGTAGGCGGGCTTTTTTTAATCTTGTTATACGATTTCCCGGTAAGTTTTCTTTTTTTGCCATTCACTTTCCCTACCACGCCGGGAGCCCAGCCTTTGCCAGTATATCCAACATGATAGCCTTTTTCGGCCAAGGCTTCAGAATAGGTTTTAAACTTATTGGGGAAGTAGCAATAATGATTTGCTGCCGATTCCAACTGCCACGAATTGCGCCCCGTTAGAATAGAAGCTCTGGATGGTGCGCATTTGGCATTGGGCGTATAGGCATTGGAAAACAGAATACCGTTTGTGGCCAGTCGATCCATACTTGGTGTATTCACCCATTGGCAACCATAGGCTCCAATGTGTTCCATGCTGGCATCGTCCATTATGGCGACTAAAATATTTGGACGCTTGTATTCTTGTTTTGCTTTGGTGCAGGAGGCCAGGTTTAGAAAGATTGCAAAGCCAAGTGCCAGCCTGAACAGGAGTATAACCTTCTTTTTTATAATTTTCATAATGATTCGATTGTTAAGAATTTTTGAAGCAATTATTAAGGCTATTGAATTTGATTAAAATTCACTTTTTATGTACCTGTGTTTATGCTTCTAATAATTGAAAAGAAAAGAACGATAGCGCTTTACAACAGCCGTTCTAATTTAATTCTTATGGTTTTTGTTTCCCCCTCTGAATTTAGAATTTCTAAGTGCACTTTCTGGCCTTCTTTTTTCAATAGGGTTCGGTAAGTATCGATATTACCCGATAAATCTTTATTAACTGATAATAACTGATCTCCTTTTCGAATTCCTTTTTGATAAGCAGGACTGATCTTCGCCACCTGATCTACAGTAATGCAATCATTCTTCATTTTAAGTTTTATCCCACTAGTTGGAAACTCAAAAGGGGTACTGAATTTACGATTTGGCTTTAAGTATAAGGTAAAGGATGAGTAATCTAAAATTACATGAAACCTACTAATCACTTTTGCTCCCAGGAGACCCAGGTAATCTTTATGACTACTGATCCCATTTTTATCTTGTGATATCGGAATAATCATTTCACCCAAGTCATATCCACAGATATTTAATGATTGAATTGCAACATTATTAAAAATTGTCTCTCCGTATATGTTTTCGGATGTTGATATGAAACTTTTGTCAGATTTTCCGATAATATTGTGATGTATGTTATAAGGAGTGTTTATGAATAGAGTTAAGGATGCACCACTATCAAATAAAATCTTACCCGTAAATGACTCTCCATTTCTTAATGTAAAAGAAATATCGAATTGGGGTATTGGAATTCCATTATCAAACACAAAGGGTATCGCTGTATAGTCAAGTGTATCCACATTTTGAATTTTATGATACAACTCTAATTTCCGATTTTCATAATCAATTTTTGTAATGTACTTCCGAAGTAAACTATAGCCCATAATTCCATCAAAATTACGCTCGATTTTCGCACGTAGTTTTTCTAAGTTGGCAAGAACCAAATGGGTGCTGTCTATTTCGATGTTATTTTGAAGTCTTATCTTTTGATTCAAAATAACATCATGTGCTTTTTTACCACTCGCACCGGAAACCTCTAGTTTATAATCACCTTTTAAATGTAATTGATTTGCAATTGTACTATCTATTACGTCGGTAACTGCGCCAGAATCAAAAATAAATGTTCTGGCTTCTGTTTTATCATTAACTTTTACATCTAGAAATATCATTCCATCCTTTAAATCAAATGGAATTACAGCAATTTGAGCATTTACACTATAAACACTCAAAACTCCTAATAACAATGTAATAACTATTTTCATTTTCTCTGTGTATGTGTTGAAAGCAGGCGGAAATTATTCCGCCATGCTATCGTACTTTTATTTCACAATTAACTTCGCTTTGTAGGTTTGCTCACCTCTTAGTATGATAATGTAAAGACCCGAAGACTGGATGTACTTGCGGTCTACGATTACCCGGTTTCCACTTACCTGATCGTTGGAGTAAACCACACTCGATGTTCCAGCATGTACCACCTGTAATTGATAAGTTGTATTCTTGGGGTTCGGAAATTCGATATAGGCTTCTCCATCGGTGGGGTTGGGGTAAACTTTTAGAGTTCCGGGATTTCCTGTCAAATCTTGCTCAGAAGCTGTTTCTTCAGCAATATTTTCTATGTTTAGAACACTGCTTTTCATTCTTGCAGCTGCGGCAGTTCTAGGAAGTCCTTTGCAGAAGTGTTGTTGGATATCATTTACCAAACTGGCAGTATCAAAATCATAAATTTTAACATCTTCCCAGGCAGGGTCTGTAAAAAAATGTATACTTGCTCTATCTCGATTTAAGAAGTTACTCATGTAAGAGTTCCTTCCAAAGTTCAGCCCCCAAAACAAGGGCGAGTGTTTCACAAAAATTGACTCCTCCGAGTTGTGTTTCTTGGTTTCTACCCAAATAAAACTGGCTGTAAAATATAGGGTAACATCATAAAACATACCTGCCTCGCCATTCTGTTCAGGAAAAACAAATAACTCATCGAACAGAGGATAGTGAATAAAGCTGTTGGCTGACCAGTATCGTTCTAAAACAAGTGTTCTGTCTAAAACAGATACCCTTAAAATAACCTGATCATTTACACGAAGTTCATAAAGTGGAATTTGCGTACTTGTTTGCTGAGGTGAAGGTAATGGCTTAAGCTTGGAAGGTTCTATGTAAACCGCAAATCCATCGCCTGTAAAACTCCTTACTTCTTGTTCAAAATCTACAGCATTATTATTTGGAAGGCTACCTCCATCGGCAGTATATACTGTTCTATATTCGGGAGTTAAATATTGTGCATGGCTAAATAAAGCAAATACAGCAAAAATTATAACCAATATGCTTTTTCTTAAGTTAATCATGTCGCTTTTCATTAGAATATATTTTGTATTTCCTGCCATACATCCAATCGGTCGGATGTAATTAACATTTTATTGGCATAGGGAACTGACATCAGTTTAAAATGATCACCACGGATGTCATTAGTGCCATCTTTCACCTTCCAATCCCCCCACCTGTTAACGGTTCCTTTTGGACCGACAGGCTCTTCTGAAAATATCCCACTACGTTTCCCTGTTGTGGCATAGATGTAATGCAATAAATTATCGTAATGGTGTCCGTTACGTGTAAAAGGTTGTAACATTACATCATCTTCTCTAAAAAAATTGGTTTCAAAACAGGCAACAATGTGCTGATTCTCCGGGGTATTCCAGGAATCGATAAAATCAGCCATTAATTGAATATCCGGTTGCTTGTGTTCATTTTTAAAGTTATTGGGAACAATCATTGGTGTCCAAAGTAGATTTCCTACCTGATTGCCAATTAACCCATACAAATCATCATAGTGAAAATAGGTTTTAATGATTAAGTTCTTTTTTGCATTTAATGATTCAGCCTGGCGAATGCTCTGACGCAGAATTTGAACCCAACTTCTGTTTTTTTGTTCCTTGGTTTGGAAATCACAATTTGCAGTACACTGGTTTCCTGTTTTTTTGCTTATTAACTCTTTGATATCAAGCATTAAGATCATACTTCTGTGATGAACTTCAGAAAGTACTTCTGAGAATTGTGTTAAGGGTAAATCACTCACACTTTCGTTTCTTTTTCGCACTTTATATTGACTCATGGTCAACCATGGCAATTGAAAAGAGAATTCATTGCCTGTATAATTGGTTAATCGACTCATCACATAATCATGCATCAATACCAATTGATGATCTGCACTTGTAGTAACATCCATCTCAACAATGTTAATGCCTTTTTGTTCCTGTGCGGCAATTAAAGAAGCAAGGGTATTTTCAGGATCTCCATCGCCCATATTGTATCCCCACCACCCTCTGTGAGCAGCAATAAGAATATCCTCCTCATCGATGTCATCGCTGGGATTCATAATTTTGTGAAACAATTGGCAAAGTGGAGTGTTAGCATGATCCTCGCAGTAATCATAAAAACTTGCAACAGCCTGGCGTCTTACAATGTTCTGATCATCAATACTAATGATTCCAATACCCGGGATTTTTGCTTTAATAAATTCAGCATTTGCTGAACTTATTACTTCTACCACCACGGGTTGAACCGGAGGTGCATAATTGCCAACACAATCATTAAACCATATTGATAAAAAAGTATCAGTCCAGGAATCTAAATTACATTGACCGGGACTATACACCCTTGCATCCTGGGCCCGTTTTTTGATATCATTACCAGCTGCTTCAATATTAAATTGATCGATATTGGCTCCCGATAATACAACCTGTGCATTTATATGATTTTCGCTGTAGGAGTCAGGAGAATTTTCGGTAATATATATCCCGTAAATAGCAACTCCTTTACCATTTGTTTGTGATGGGTCATAGTCGTAAACTCTAACATCTATTCGCCCTCCATTTGTAAGACCAATAATCCCTTCGGACATATCATAGTCCAGATTATAAAGTGCTTTATAATCTAACTTTATCATGTCCTCTATTGGAACATTGTTACCCGTTAATGTTACCGGGGAGGAATACGAATGCCTCTGACTGAATGAGATTGATAAAGATAAGAACAGGTATATAGGCAAAAAACAATATACAACTCTTCTAATTTTCGTATTTGTATAATTATTTATAAGCATTATTCCTGATTTAATTTCGCATTAAGTTCATTTAGCTGTGTACTCATGGCTTTTATTTTTTCTTCCTGTTTGATGATATGAAGTGTTAACTCCTCGATTTTTTCTAAAAAACGAACATTCATATCATGTACGGAATACCCTTCCTTCTCTACCTCTTGCTTAGAAGGAATATTAGGCAAGTGGCCATTTTCTTCAATAAACGCATTAATTTCTTCTAAAGGTTTTAAATCGTAATCTTCGGAAAAAACATGATCTGCCCAATTGCTTGCGGAAGCTATTGCAAGGTCTTCAGACAGGATACCTCCACCGCTTACAAATAGGCTGTATGAGCTTAAAAGACGGTCATTTATGGTTCTTGAAAGATTACCGCCTATAACAACATTATCAAGAGTGTCTAAAAGAATGTTTGCGGTGCCCCTTGTGCCTAAATTTAAATTATGTTTTGACTTTGTTCCTATCCAACCTTGATTGTGATTTTTGTTGTTTGAAATACATATTTCAACTTCATTTCGAACAAATCTGGCTTGTCCAACCACATCAAAAGCTACCGTAGGTATACATCCTATTCCCAATTTACCATCGGAGGATAGGTACATTTGATTTTCTGCATTTGGATTTCCTGAAAAGCGAAGATCATCATGCCCCTTAATTTCATCAATACCACTAATGTCTCCTTGACTGTTATCGCCATCTAATTTTATATTGCCATAAACATGTAATTTTTCATCCGGTTGTCGTTCTCCCATTCCAATTGAAAGTTTTCCATCTGCACTCAGAAACATGCGCGCCCCCACATCGGGGCTTGCCTCATAACTAGCTAGAGTGCTATAGAACCTGATATCATTATATCCGACAAGTGCATCTACCCCTTTAATGTTTCCTTCTTTTCCGTCAGGACCGTAACAATCTAATTTTAAGTTACCACTAACATGTAAAGTTTCTTCCGGATTTAATGATGGTCCACGTCCTATTCCAAGGTTTCCATTATCGCTTAGTCGCATCATTAGCGTCTGTTTATAACGCCCACCATCGCGCCACCATCTGAATCCTGCACCTATTCCACTGTCGTCACTATCCAATACCCATGACATAGAGTTCTGATTTTTACGATAAGTATATGCATCATGATCGTTTGCATTAGTGATATCTAAGACGACTTGAGCTGAAAGCATGTTAGTACAAAAAAGAAAGATGATGCCAACAGTTAATTGTGTTAATGTTTGTCGTGTTTTCATATTCGAATCATTTTAGATTAAAAAATATTTGCTTAATAGTATTTTATTGAAGTATGAAAGGCATAAGCTTTCATGCCTTTCATTTGTATGTTTGTAAATTATCGATGCAATCCTTTTGACCTTAGGTAATCCACCAATAATTTGGGATGATCGGTTTGAATAATGGCAGGTCGTAAGGCAATCACTTTATCAACCGAAGAAAAGTCACCTTTTACAAGATCCTTGTCCTGATTCCAAAGGATATTTACAAAGCCCAACTGCCTGTTCTTTACTGCCAGTCTTACATTTTTTTCTGTAAATGTTGAATCGGTAAAATGTATAAAGGGAGAACTCATATGTTCTTTATAAAACAGAATATCCTCATCTTTTTTAATTAAGGGCATAGCAGCATACAAGGAGTCTTCTTTAAGAATTGCCATGGTCTTTTTTTGAGAGCCTGTATAGCTTATTACCTGGTGTACCACGCCCCATTCCTTTAGTTTTTTGATTAAATGTTCTGGTTGAACACCTTTCAGGTCAAGATTAGCGATTGTATTAGGTTTGTCTTTCAACTTGATCATAACCTGGTAAAGTGTCGGAATTTTGTGTGTGGTAACAGAATCGCCCATTTTTAATTGGAAAGCCTGCAATTCCTGGTAGGTGAAATCTTTTAATTTTCCTTTGCCTGTAGTGGTCCTGTCTATGGTTTTATCGTGCATTAAAACAAGACTATCGTCTATTGTTGTGCGAACATCAATTTCAACAATATCTACTTTTGCATCAATGGCATCCAAAATAGATTGCATGGAGTTTTCAGGAGCATTTTTATGGAAAGACCTATGGGCGCAAACCAAGACTTCGCTTTTCGAACGAGACTCAATTTTTTCGATTGTCGATTCATTCTGCTTACAGGAATTAAGGCATAGACTTGCAAGTAGCACAATCCCAATCCCTAACAAATATCTCTCAGTTAATAAATTTTGCATTTAATGTAAGTATTAAAAAAGCCCTTAGACTCCACAATGAAGTCCAGGGGCTTTCGTGATTCAATTATTTTCTTCCACTATGTTTTGCATCTTTGGCATACATCGGCCAACCGCCGCTTGCAGGTCCGGTGGCATCTGTTCTGTAGGCAAAAACTTTCCCTATTTCTCCTTCGTTGGCAGCCACATATATGATTCCATTGGAATCAATGGCAGCCGAAGAGATTATTTCATCACCTATTTTTATTGTTTTTCTCTGCTTTTCACCATCAGGATTTACCACATGGAAAAAGCCTGCCTTATCACCGAAGTAGATATTTCCGTCGTTATCAATGGCAGGAACGACTTCAATAGCACCATTAGCGGTATAAGACCATTTCTCAGAACCATCATCCGGATTGTAAGCTTTTAGTTTTTCTTCATATCCGCCAAGGTAAATTGTACCATCGCTAGCAATGGCAGGACCACCATGACTTACTTTCTGAGGTAAATCAACCCTCCATTTTTCGGTACCATCAGCAGGATTAAAGGCAATTAACACCCCTCCTGTAGAAGTTTCTCCCGCAAAATAGACTGTCTCATCAGCACCAATTGCTATTGCTGTAGCACTCCAGGTTCCATATTGGGCATTCCATTTTTCTGTACCATCAGGATTTACAGCATAGATATAATCGTTGGTTGAACTTACGTAGATTGTACCATCGCTTGCAACAGCAGGTGTAGAGTTAAAATCTTCTCCAGCCTGAAACACCCAGTTTTGGGTGGTTAATGGTGCATTTACAGAATAAAAGCCTTTCCCTCCTTTGCTGTAACCACCAACGTATACGGTTCCATCTGCAGCAAATACAGGGCAGGAATATCTAATTCTTGCATCGGTATAAAATTCTCCGTCAACAGCTCCGGTTCCTGCATTTAACTTGAAAATATTTCTACTGTAAAAGCTTGCCATGTATAGCGAGCCATCTTCTGAAATGGCAGGTGATGAACTCACTTTGTCCGATTTGTTTGCAGACCCTTCCAGGAAGGCATGCTCCCATACTTTGCTTCCGTCTTTAATGGCAAAGAGGTTTGGACCGCCGTTTTCTCGGGTGGCCTGGTTAAAGCCAATGTACAATGTACCATCATCTCCAATTGCGGGCGATGAGTAGTGAACTTTGCCCGGCAAATCAAAACTCCAGACTTTCTCCGGTTCAATGCTACCGGCAGCAGGAGCATCTGCTATTGTAATGGTTTTTGTTGCTGCTTCTCCCGAACTTCCGGTATTATCAGTAGCTACCAAGCTTACTGTATACTCACCACCAACAGCATAAAAGTGCTCTACTTTTTCTCCTGTTGCGGTAGTTCCATCGCCCAAATTCCATTGGCAGGATGTAATAAATCCATCTTCGTCGTTTGACAGGCTTTTGAAAATAATTTTTTGTTCCGCTTCCATCTTCTCGGCTTCAACCGAAAATTTAGCAGTAGGCTCTATGGTATGAACACTTCCAGGTTCGTCGTCGCAAGAGGCCAGAAGCAAATTCATTGCTAAAATTGCCAGTGTTGTTACGCTTATCTTATACTTGTTTTTCATCTGTTTTCAATTTGTTTTTATTTCCCTGATGAAACTTTCCATTCACATTTGTGAGCGATTTTTTTAATTGCCCGGGAAAGTTTCATTGTAAATATTGTTTGATTTCAATGGGGTAGTCGGTTTGAATAATATTGCCTTCTAATGCACGAGCCTTATCTACTGCTCCGTAATTATCTGTGCTTGGCGTAGTAGAGGAGTTTACATAGGCATTCACAAAAACTTTCCACCCTTTATCTTTGGCTTTTTGTACCAGCCTCTCGTTAAAAGAACTACTGGAATAATGCACCACATGCAAATTGATATCCATATTGGAATAAGTGTTAAAATCGGATTCGTCCCGAATCATTGGCATTGCCAATACCTCATCATCTGTACTGCTCATATTGCTGATTACCTGGAGTTCGGAAGAATAGAACATGACCTGCTCCAGCATTCCAAACTGCTTTACAAGAGGGTACACCTTTTCAAATGTGGCTTTTTTACTAATATCCAAATCGATATAGATTTTACCTCTTGCCAACTTCAGCACCTCCTTCAAAGTAGGTACTTGTTCATCGGTAAGCCTGCCGCTATTGTCATACAGTTTTAATTTTCGAATTGCTTCTAAACTCAGATTGCTAACTTTTCCTGTACCATTCGTAGTTCTATCGACTGTGGCATCGTGCATCAAAACCAATTCTCCATCGTTTGTGCTGCGAATATCAATTTCAACCATATCAATCCCTGCATCAATAGCATTTTGTATGGCTGCAATAGAGTTTTCCGGCACTTGCTGATGACAAGCCCTGTGGGCACAAACTACGATTGCATCGCTAGCAAGCCTTTCTTTTAAAGATTTTCTGCCTGTTATTGTTCCGGGTAAGGAAAGCTGAACGGCCTGCTTAAAGGTGTTTTCGGTACCGCCACCTTTAATGGTCAGGCTTACTTCATAAATTCCTTTTCCAATATCCCGGTAGGTATGGATTGGATTTTTGGAATCGGATGTTGTACCGTCTCCAAAATTCCATGCATAAACCGTGTACTCATCTGTTCCCAAACTCTCGTTGGTAAACTGTACTGCATTTCCAACTACAACATTCTCCGGTGAGAATGTGAAAGATGCTTTCAATACATCATTATCATCCTTTGTGCATGCGGGTAAAGCAAGTATGAAAGTGAGCAGGTATATCAAATATTGTTTCATGTGGTACTTTTTTAATCAAGATTTACCCTTCTAGTAACCCGGATTCTGTTTCATGAAATCTGGATCAGTATCAATCTGATTTTGAGGGATTGGGTATAATAAATCAGTTGCTGCAATCGTGATGTTACGACCTGGAATACCAGCAAAGTGTGCATTCATAACCTTTACAGGATCTCCCAGGCGTTTCAGGTCGAACCAGCGATGGCACTCATAGAAAAATTCATGCCTTCTTTCCTTTAACAAGGCTGCCCTAAATGCCTCCTGGCTGCTTACAGTTGCTGCTGTTAAATCTGCCAGCCCAGCTCTTTTTCTAACCTGGTTGATTAAGCTAAAAGCTTCGCCATCGGCCACATATCCTTTTTCGTTTAATGCTTCGGCCAGCATTAATACAACATCGGCATAGCGCAAGACAATCACATTGTTTGCCCCATCTTCAAGCACAGTTCGGTTGTCATCTATATATTTGGTAGATATAAAGAGAGATGAATTTTGGCGGTCGGGTATAATTTCATTTCGTCTTAGGTCGCCTGGTTCAAATGAATCAATTAAATCCTGTGTGATGATATTGTTCCCTTTTGAACCTGGATTTGCCTGTGCAGTGAACTTTGCCGCAAATTTACTTCCTTCACTGTTTCCATTGATATTTGACTCATACTGAACTTCAAATATGGAAGCGGCATTGTTTTCATTGTCAACACCAAACAGATTCGAATATTTTGGAATCCAGCTATAGCCTGTAACTGATCGTAATGCAGTTTCGGCCTTTGCCGGATCTCCAATAGTCAGGTAAACTTTTCCCAGTAAAGCATTGGCAGCTCCTTTTGTGGCACGCCCTGTACCATTTGTTGAAGGAAGCTCGCTTGCAGCCTCTGTTAAATCTGTTATGATTTGTTGATATACCTCGGCAAGCGGTGTTCTTCCCTGTCCAAAATAGTCTGTTGGATCAGTTGTTTCTTTTGTTACCAAAGGAACATCTCCATATAGGTTAACAAGATTATAGTAAAGTAAGGCTCTAATAAATTTTACTTCACCTTTCCTGGCTGATTTAAGATCAGCAGACATGTCGTCTATCACGTCAATCCTATTCAGGACAATGTTTGCTGCCTGAATTGTTTTGTAGGTCTGACTCCAGGTATTTTTGATTACCGAATTTGAAGTGTTCTTGTTAAAGAGATCAATATCGCCATACCCACCAGAACTGGTTGGCGATTCTTCAAAGGTATTGTCGGACCTACACTCCATTAAAATGTGATAGTTGTATCCATAGAGTCCACTTTTTTGCAATCCTGCGTAAGCAGCATTTACCGCAGCCTCTATATCGGCTTCAGTCTTATAAAATCCGGCACTGGTATTTTTCACCTCCGGGACTGTGTTTAAATCGTCTTCACAAGCTGTGCTCAAGACAATTGCTACAATTAATGATAAGTATATTGAAATTCTCATGATAAAATATTCTTAATGTTTAAAAGGATAGATTTACACCAAATACAAAGGATTTATTTTGAGGATAAGCACCTTGCGTATTACTTGGATTTAGTGCGTTTGAGGTAGCTTGTTCAGGATTAAATCCTTTAAAATCTGTAAACATTACCGGATTTTTTGCGGTTACATACAAGCGCAATTTATCCGCACCAATTTTAGAGCATAAAGATTTTGGCAAATTATACCCTAATGTGATGTTTCTGATACGCATGAAGGAACCATCCTGCAAGAATGCGGTTGAAACATTGGCTCTTAACCTTTCGCTTGATTGGGTTGCATCGGGTCTTGCCAATGTACCATTTGGATTATTTTGGGGATGCCACCTGTTTTTGTAATACCATTTAAGTTGGTTGGAAAAACCTTGCCCATTCGTGGCATTTCGCACTGTTTTGTCTAAAACATCAATGCCGTAAACCCCGTCGATAAATACATTTAAGTCGAAATTTTTATATGAGAATCTGTTGTTGAAACCATAAGTGAAATCAGGCAACGATGAGCCAATTACTTTTCTATCTTCTTCACCAACAGTACCATTTCCTGAAACATCCACAATTCTCCAATCACCTACTTTTACAGTGCTGCCTTTTTGAGCTGACGCATCAATTTCTGCCTGCGACTTATAGATTCCGTCTACAACATAACCGTAGAATTCGCCAATCTCTCTTCCTATTTGTGTTAGATTAGTATCCCCTCCTGGAATTTGAGTTTGACCAGGTCCCAAAGCCGTAACCTTGTTCTTCACTTTTGAAAAATTGATGCTACTGGTCCACTTTACTTTCCCCAGCTTAATATTATTGGCAGAGAGTACAAATTCAAGACCCTTATTTTCCATTTTGCCAACATTCTGTCGGGAACTTGAAAATCCTGATTGATCCAACACGGGGAGTTTCAGGAGCATATCCTTGGTTTTGGCAATAAAATAATCGGTTTGCAAAAGCAGTTTGTTGTTAAACAATCCCAGGTCGAAACCCCAGTTATTGGTAACTGATGTTTCCCAAGAGAGGCCTGAGTTTGGAGAAGTGTCTGGGATTTGTCCCGGTGCCAGTTTCCCATCTAAATAGGCATTCGAGGCTTTTAGTGTGGCAATTGCGCCATAATCGGAAATTTGATTGTTTCCTGTTTTTCCCCAGCTGTATCTTAATTTCAGATTGTTAATCGATAAATCTTTCGGGAAGAAATCCTCATTGCTAACCACCCAACCAGCAGATAGGGAAGGGAATGATCCGAATTTAGTATCATCACCAAATCGGGAAGAACCGTCTCTTCTTGCAGAAACACTCAAAAGGTATTTTGAGTCGTAGTCGTACTGGATACGCCCAAAGTAGGAAATCAAATACCAATCGTAATACTCCTTTTTGCTTTTGGTTGTAGCGCTTCCGGCAACATTGGTAATGTAGTTGTTATCCAATACCGGGGCATCTACAGTAATGTACTTTTTATTTTCTTTCTGATAAGAATAGCCTGCCAGAGCATTCAGGTTGTGCTTGTCAAAACTTTTGGTGTAAGTCAGAGTGTTTTCAGTGAGAATGTTTTGTCTTACCTTGGTTTGTTCTTTTGCCCAGGGATCGACAGCATCTACATCTTTTCGGTATTTTCCTATTGTTGAAGGTCTGAACTGTTCTCTTAAAGTATAGTCGAAATCTCCTCCAAGTAAGGTTTTAAAAGTAAGCCCTTCGATGATCTCTACTTCAATAAAGGTGCTTCCAAACAATCGGAATTTATTTTTTTCATCTTTCTTTTGCAGGGCGATTGCTATGGGATTTTCAGCCAAAGCACCACCTGTTCCTTCATTGTTGTGCCACCTGATTTGTTGGCTAATATTCAATTCTCCTTTGTCGTTATATGGCGTAAAATAGGGTTCCATTAAAAAAGCCTGTTGTAAGGGGCTGTCGGTCCAGCCATCAATTATGGCATTTTGGTAGGATAAACTTGGTGCAAGGTTGATTCCAAATTTTATTTTCTCATGAAGTTTTGTTTGAAGGTTAATTTTGGTAGTGTAGCGTTTGTAATCCGATCCTAAAATAATCCCTTCCTGGTTAAAATAGCCACCTGAAACCATCCACTTGGTATTTCCATTTCTTCCAGAAACCGAAAGGTTATAGCTTTCAATTTTGCCATCGCGAAACAGATCGTCCAACCAATTGTTATCCGTTAAGCCAGGAGTACCATCTAGATATTTTGAAACGTTTGCGGGCATAATTTGTCTAGAGGATGCTCCTTTTAATTCACGGGTCGCTCTATCATCAGTTGCAAATCTTTTTGATGGATCATCAGATACATATCCCCAGTCCCTGGCCTCTTTTGTGAGTTGTGCAAACTCATAGGCATTTATCAGTTCCATAGGATTTAAAACGTTTTGGAATCCGTAGTATCCTTCAAAATTAAAAGTCACCTTCTCCGACTTTGCTGTTTTGGTTGTCACCATCAGTACACCATTGGCTCCCCTTGAACCATAAATGGCAGTAGATGCAGCATCCTTCAATAGAGAAATACTTTCAATATCCTGCGGGTTCACAGCGCTTAAGTCACTGCCCTCTGTAAGTGGGTAACCATCAACAACAACCAAAGGAGAACGACCAGCAGTAATACTACCAACTCCTCTTACCTGTATTCTTGAAGCACTACCCGGGGCACCCGATGTTATCACTTGAACACCTGCAGTTCGACCAGAAAGAGCTTCATTTACACTGGCAACTGGCAATTGTGAAATGTCTTCTGATTTTATTGAAGACACAGCACCAAGCACTTTCCGTCTTGACAATTTTCCATAACCAATGGCAACCACCTCTTGCAATCCAATTGTCTCCTCTTCCATTACGACATCGATTGCACTGCGGCCCGAAATTTCAATATCCTGTGCTTTCATCCCAATAAAAGAGAAGTGGAGTAGCTTTGCCGATGGAGCAACTTGCAATTCATAAGCACCGTCGATATTGGTGATGACTCCATTTGTGGTGCCTTTCACAATTACAGTAACTCCTGGCAGGGGAGTGCCATTGCTGTCGCTAACCTTTCCGCTAATGGTTCTCTTTTGCAATTTGCTTTGTTCTGTAATGGTTTGATATACCTCTTTTGCACTTGCCTTCTGTAGAGGTGCAGAAAACCTCGGCTGAGACTTGAAATTCGTACCCAAACCAGTAAAGGAATAGAGCAGAAACAGAAGCAGCAGTTTACATTTTAGCAATTGCCTGATAAGCCCAAAATTTGAGGCTGTTTTCGTTTTTTTGTTCATAGAAATTATAATTTAGTTTATTATGCACTTGGTACTTAGGGACAGTGCGTGGAATATTTCTAACTTTTAAACCAAATGCTTTCTATTTTACAATACAAGCGATATCGACAATCGCATACTGAGCATCGACGAACGCATACTGAGCACCGACTTAAGTTTTTATTGGCATGAAAAAATGATGAGGAAGAGGGGTAATTTTTGAATGAACAGGTCGCGAATAATTTTAATTTTGTTATTCAATAAGATCTTGTTAAATTCAGTCGGTTGTAGAAGTTAGTTCTGAAAATCCTGGTAAACTGATTTCTGATTATAACAAATCGGACCATTTACTTATGGATGCTTTAGATAAGAGCGTGAAACTTGCAGAGATTCCTGGTTTATCAAAACTATCAGGAGTTCTGGATAGGAAATCTAAGAGGATTGTTGAAAAGCAAACGGAAAAAGTTGAAAATGCAATTAATGATTTTGTTGATGATAAAATAGCGGAATAACAACCGCTAACAATGTGTTTAGTGTATAAGGGTTTCAGAGGTTTTCGAGCTTTTTCACTCGCATTAGTTTTGGTTGGGAAACCCCCGCTGCCGCACGAATCCTTTCGTGTGGTGAGACTACCAAAATGTTTCTATAAAAGACTTGAGGTTTTTTCAGAATAATAACTTGAGCAAATTAAAATAAACATTTAATATGATATTATTTAGTTAATCCAATTGTGTAGAAGCCACACGAAAGGATTCGTGCGGCAGCGGAGGGTTTTTATCTGAAATATCATGGTTTAGTAAGTTAAAAACAGGAGCTTAGCAGAATAAAAAAGGTGCCCAATTCTTTTTGGACACCTTCTCGTTTTTCTCTATGCACCTTACATAGACTACTTTATTTCACAATTAACTTCGCTTTGTAGGTTTGCTCACCTCTTAGTATGATAATGTAAAGACCCGAAGACTGGATGTACTTGCGGTCTATGATTACCCGGTTTCCACTTACCTTATCGTTGGAATAAACCACACTCGATGTTCCGGCATGAACCACCTGTAATTGATAAGTTGTATTCTTGGGGTTCGGAAATTCGATATAGGCTTCTCCATCGGTGGGGTTTGGATAAACTTTTAGAGTTCCGGGATTTATTTCTTCACTTAGATCCTCTTTTGATTCCAGACTGGCAGTTTTGGATGAATTTCGCATGTTGCCGGGTTCGTCATGCTCTTCATAGTAAATGTTTCTGGCTTCCAACAAATCAAGAGCATAGTGATAAATTTTCATGTCTGAGAAGACCAGACCATCTGCCGGACCGATTACCCATTCAGAAAAATCAGGCAAACCTTCTCTAATTCCTGGGATCCAAATGAGTCGACCATCGAATTTGCGTCTAACTTTGTTTGTGCCATAGCCATATTCGGTTCCATCTCCCGGCTTGCCAACAAAAACTCGCATGTATTTTTGGGTTTTAGCAAAAACGGCACAGACATAATACCACCCAGGGCCTGCATCAAATGCCGCAGGTTCCAATAACCTGTATTTCCATGGTCTTGAAACGGTTTTAGAACGATCATCACGCCACCATTCCTCAAAGTATTGTTTCAAGTAAAGTGTTTGACCTATTAAAGACAGTCCAAACTTAACATCCACATCGTCTTCTCTGTATTTTGCTCCAAACAAAATTCTTTCCTCCGCAGATTCTGAAGTCATTTTCACCCAAAGGGTAAGCGTAAATGCATCTACTTCGTTATTATTGGATAAGCCAAAAAAAGAACACTGATTTGTTGTGCTAACAATTTTAAAATATTCATCTCCTTCAAGCCTGTAAGCAGTATGTGAATTCTCATACCCGTGAGCATCTTGACTTGCAATTGATGGGGCACGCATCGCACAGTTACCATCATAATAATGAAGTACATTTCCATCCCCATCTTTTGGCTGAAAAGTCAATCTTTGGTGATACAGTGCATCATTATAGTCAAAAGTCCAATGAATGCTGGGTTTCGGAAGTGATTGTCCATGGGTTTTAGATGAAAAATTAATTGCCATCCAAAAAATAAGAAATAGCCCAATGATATATGCTTTATTGTTCTTCATGAGTTGAAAATTTACCAAGTGTTTTTAAAAAGTCAATGATCACATCAGGACGATCGGAAGTCCAGTAATCACATTCCAAATAATTAATGTTAAAAATTACATCAGCTCTTCTGTCAAACCTCGACGAATACGGATTTGCTTGTCTTGGATCAGATCCGGCATCCATATAGACTAACTTATTGTCAAATCCATTACTGGCAGTTGGGTTAATTTGAGTGATTCCAATCCATTTGCTTGGTTTGTACTTGTCTTTGAAGGTAAGCAAGCGGTTGATACCATCCGGTGAGAAACCATCTTCAGCACTTCCATCTTCTGCCATCATTTTAATTTGCAATTCGAATCCAGGGATGTTCCATTTATGATGGTCATGTTTGTCAATAAATTCTTCAAGGAATATGATCTCTCCATTCTCATTTACCGACGATGCTTTTTGAGCTAGATTATCAAAATAAAATGGTGTATATCCAACCTGTTGCATTAATTCATCTCCATATTGTGCTACCAGTTTACTTACATTCCTATTGGGACCTCCTTTAAAAAATATATTGTTCTCATAATTGTGCTCAATGGCAGTCCAGTATACTCCATCAATATCATCCCAACCTTTATCTATCATGATACCAAGGTTTAAATCCCTTGCCAGGTTGATGGCTTCATGAAAAGATGGAATGGTAACCTCGGTTAAACATCCAAACCTGTCTCTCACAGTCATCTGAGTCAACTCATTAAAAGTAAAGTCTTCTGGTTTTTTAATCCAATCGTCGTACTGACTTTCCGTATAGCCTGGGAATCTCCTTTTCAACTCGTTCCGTAGTTCTTGACGCTTGGCAAATGCCAGCAATGTTGAGGGAACCAAAAGCTTATCGTAGGGATCAACACATGGGTCAGATGGCCCTGTACTGGATTCTCTAAACATGAAAGGATCATGAAAAAGAACGTAGTGTGGAATGCCATCATGTGACAAGTCTCCTCCTGCACGAGCAAGATCTAATTCCAGTAAGTCATAATCCGCTGCAGCAGCAATAGATTCCATGGTATTTTCCGGGGCTCCTCTCCAATCTCCCCTGTGCCATGCAATTAAATGTCGATTGACCCCTAAAAGACTTTTTTTATGGTAAATCTTACGGTTGATATTAGTAATACTGGGCCTCTCAATCTGAATTTCGCCATTATAGATCGGAAATGGTCCTGTTGAGTTTATGTTATGAATTAAAACCCTTTGAGTTGACAGCCATCCTGAAGGAAGTGTAATTTTGTATAAATAAAAATCGCGTTCGGTGCCTTCTGCATGGGCCCGAAAAAGTTTTTCTCCCTTTGTGGATATGGCTTGTGGAGGCAAAAGGAACGCATTTGTGCTTGAGGCCACAAAATATTCATATTTATCAATTTGGGAATTGTAAAGAGGACGAAGAGCTATATTAGTATCATATACTCTACTTCTTATCGAGCCTTGATCGGGTAGGCGTGGAATGAGAAAAGTGTATGCTCTTTCCAACGATCCAGTCTGATAATTTACAGCAATTGGAAAAGCATTTACAGCTTTATCATTGTATTCTTCATGTGCTGCATCTAGCTGCTCTTTAGTGGCAAGTGGTCTTTTTTGAAAGTTAATTCCTTTTACTTTTAGTACAGCTAGATTTTCCTTGGTAATGGTCTCCGATATACCAGGGACTTTTATTTCAATCAAATCTTCAATATGGGTATTTCCAGTAAACTCCACCTCAATGATGACTGATATTTCGTTGTCCTCATCCTTTTCTCCGCGTACTAAAGAACTTAGATCTAAAAAGCCCTTGCTTTCCCGACTTATCGCTTTTAAAAATCTGTTCTTATAAGCCGTGCTCCAGACAGTATAGTCTCTATCACCACAAGTCCAAACACCAAGATTACAGTACCAGGGGGTCTCATCAGTAATGATCCATCCTAAACCTCCAAAATTGGTAATGTAATCTCTCGTTATTTTTATACCATAAATGAGTCCATCACTATGATTTCCACCATCATTATACATGGGTTCATAATACATACGAACTGTAATTGCACCTTGCGATGCTCTCCCTTTTATTCCAAAATTTTGTCTTATATCTGTTGTAATTGGAAAAGCCAAACTTTTTTTTGCTCTGGTATGAATGGTATAAACAGAGGCATTGGCTTGGTGCGACCAGAACATAAGGAATACTCCAAATACAAAACAGGATATTTTAAATAATTTCATAATATCTGATTTTTAAAGGTGAGAATTATTTGTTCTTGTCGAGTAACTTCTCCAGTAAATGCAGCCTTTCAGTTAATTCCTGAATTTTCAAATCCTGGCTTTCAATTTTCTTGTCTTGTTCAATTGTATACAGGGTTAGTTCTTCTACTTTGCCTAGAAGTGCCACATCCAATTCCTGCATAGAATATCCTTCTTTGTAAACCTCTTCGGCCGATGGAATCCCAACCAAATGTTTATGTTCCTTAATAAAGCCTTCAACTTCAGCTAAGCTTGGTAATGAATAATCTTCTTCAAAAACGTCATCTCTCCAGGTATTAACCGATACGATTGCAATATCCTCGGTAACAATTCCGTCTTCAACCCAAAGTTTATAATTGGTAATGTGATCTTCTGAAAATTTTTCACTACTGGTAAGGTTTAACTTGGGTCCAACATACATAGCACCTCCCACTGTTAAAGCAGCATCTTCTACTTTTGCATCGGTATTAATGGATACCTGGCATTCAGGAGTAGCGTTAATGGTTACAGAACTACTCTGTAAGCTAAGGTCTCCCAGACTATTTATGATTAAATTTCTTGGATGTTCGTTTCTTGCAATATCTGAACTTAAGTAAAGGGTGGTTTCATTACAGCCAAGCATGGCTGTTTTTGGGGAAATATTATCCGAGACAAAATACAATCCCTTAAAAATACGCTGTGAAGCCTTGTATTGAACAAAGGTATTGCCATATTTATATAAATTCTTGTCTTCATCTAGTCTCATCATCAGATCATCCAGATCATTTCCTCCATTTTTCCACCACCTGAATCCTGCCCCATTTCCATTGTTGTCATCATCAAGGGTCCAGGACCATGAATTGTGATTGGTCCAATCATCTTTTGCATCACGATCATTTGCTCTTTGTGCTGATAATTTATTGACTGATAAGATTAATAATGCAATTGCAAGAAACTGTGTTAATGTTTTTTGTGTTTTCATATTCGAATCGTTTTAGATTAAAAAATAATTGGTTAGTTGTATTTTATTGAAGTATGAAAGGCATAAGTTTTCATGCCTTTCATAGAGGTTTTATCGCTTATTGATGCAAGCCTTTGGAGCGTAGGTATTCTAAAAGCAATTGGGGACGATCGGTTTGTATCATATTAATTCCTTTTGAAACCAACCAACCGTAGGCAACATCAGGATTTTCGGTATAGGCTCTGTCGTCGTGATGTCCAGAGTTATGATGCGACCATAAAGAATTTACCCATACTCGTGTGCCTTTTTCTTGAAAATCAAAAAACTCATGAACCGTAGGAATGGTGTCGGAAGTAAAAGTAAATTCGACGGCCTCGAAATGATTCTTCTTTACTTCCAAAACTCTTTCTTTGTAGCCCTTTGCACCCAATTTTATAATCGGCATATATTGAATAGAGTCGTAGAAAACACCCAGCTTACTTTTTACCTCTTCAATGGGCACGTTATAGCCTTTCATAATCACCTGATTCATTGTCCCGGTTTCTTTCAGAATCGGTAAAACCTCTTCGAAATACTTGTAGGACTGATCCAGGTTGACCAATATTTTGCCCTTGGTGCTTAATAGGGCTTCCTTTAAAGTTGGAATCTTGAACTCTGTTCGGTGTCCTGCTCCGTCTTTTAAAAAAAGCTCCTGTATCTCTTTCAGTGTGTGATCTTTTACTTTACCAGAGCCGGTAGTCGTCCTGTCCAGAGTATGGTCGTGCATTAAAATCAATTGCTTGTCTGAAGTTCTCTTAAGGTCTATTTCCACAATGTCAACGCCCATTTTAATGGCATTTTCGATGGCGAGAATGGAATTTTCGCAAGCATTTCTCCAATCGCCCCGATGCGCTATGACCAAAACATTACTTCCATTTACATACTCATCCAGTAAGACTGATGTATCCTTATTTTTAACTTTATCATCATTCTTCTTGCATTCTGTACAACAAGCAAAGCATGATATTGCAAGTGATAAAACCAATAATATCTTATTCATAAATTTATCTGTTGTTTTGTGATATTATATGAGACTTACCCTTAGAAAGGGATAAGTCTCATATTTGAAAAGTTTACTCGCTATCTTTCACACATCGAATGGCATAACCATTAAAATGTTCCCAATTGGCACGTCCAACACCATTGTTGTTGTATTTTACATATCGTAACCATGCCCTGGTTTCAAAATATTCATCACCATTAGCATCGGTTTTGCTCTTGAAATGGCTAAGAGAAGATGTCCATAGGTATCCATATTCTGTCAGGAACTGGAACTTGTCTTTCTTCCAACGTCCACTTGGTAATAAGGCAAAACCAAACTCATCTGTTCCTGAATCTTCTTTCCAACCTGTTTCTGATTTCAGCTTCATTCCCTCCGAGTTATCGTTTCTGTAACTGGTCTTGTCCTGTGTTTCTTCACTCATACCCAATGTAGCTTCAAGAACTTTAAAGTCTTCATCGGTTGGTACGTGCCATCCTTTTGGAGCAATTCCTTGTAGGGTAGCTGATGATTCAAGGTATGTTTTAAGCGTTGTTGTATCTGTTACAGTACTTGGTATGTCAATGGCTGCAAACCAGTTATACATTACACCATATTTATCGAAGTTCTCTTTTACAGCAGGGTTTGCATTCACATCAGCCATGCTTCCTCCATTATCTAGTCCATATACATAATAGTGTTTTGTGAAATTGGATTTATTGCTACCTACATTGTTAGCCGATAAACTTGCTCCGGTAGGCAGGTAAGCAAGATTCTCAGCCATCCAAACCTGTTCTCCAATTTTTACAATTTTATAACGCTTGCCATCTCTTTCATCAACCATCTCGGTTGGCTCTTCAACAACTGGTTCAACAGGAGTTGCCTTTACACTTACTCCTGTCGATTTATTTGCAGTCGAATCTACAGTTTGGATTGTGAAAGTATATTCAACCCCATTTTCTAAACCAGAAAATTCTTTGGTTGGGAATCCAGGGCTTAATGGTATGGGTTGTACCAGATTATTCTCAGGAGTAAATGTGATTTGTACCTGGGCAAAATCCTGGTCTGAAGGCTCGGTCCATTCTAATACCACTTTTGAATCACCCGCGCTTGCAGTTAGATTTGTAACTTCTGCCGGGGGAGTGGTGTCCAAAGGGATATCATCTGACTTATCGCAACTGATAAGCATTACTATAAAAATGTAGTAGATTATTGATCTATTTATATTAGCTTTCATAATTCTATTTTATAATTGTTTAGAAAATCAACATATTGAATCAGGATTACTTCTATTACAATCGTTGTCTTTTATTTAAAGCGTAATCGTGTCAAAATAGGATAATGATCAGACAGGAAAACACCTTCTCTTTGTTCCGTTAAGATTCCATATTTCTCAACATCAATTTTGTCATTGACAAAGACGTAGTCTACAATCTTGCCAACCTTATAGCATGTTCCGAAACAATGGCCTGTACACAACGCATTGTATGGACGATCTACCAGAATTCTTCCTTCGCTTAGTTTTTTGGCTGAATCAGAGTCTTGGGTAAGAATGTTGTATGATGATGAGTTAGGGCGTAAATTGAAATCGCCAGTAGCAATCACAGCAGCTCCTTTTGCAATGGATTTAATCTTATTTTTTAGTAGTATGGCACTATTCTCTCTAGCAGTTTCACCAACATGCGAAAAATGGGTGTTAAAAAAATAAAACTCATTGTTGCTTGCTTTATGCCTGAATTTCCCCCATGTAACCTGGCGGTGATATTTTGCATCCCAACCAACACTTTCAACATCTGGTGTTTCGGATAACCAAAAACGTCCAGATTCCAAAAGTTCAATATTTTCGGTTTTATAATAGATGCCATTGTACTCATAACCTGGTTGAGAGCTGCTTGCTTTACCGATCATTCCATAATCAGCGGATAAAAGTGTTCTCAATTCAGCCGTTTGATCGTTTTTTTCTTCCTGTAATCCAATTAGATCAATATCAAAAAAATAGATAAAGTCGACTACCCATTGCTTGCGGTGATCCCAATTATTTATACCATCGGTATTATTACTGTACCTTATATTAAGGCTGGCCGCATTTATAAAATCAGAGGAAGAAGAGGGCTGAGGGCTTGGAGGTTCTGGTTTTTCGCCTCCAGGACTGCCTTTGTCACAAGCAGATGCAAATACTGTTAGTGTAATAGTAAATATTAGTAATAAAGTTCTCATCATCATTTTCTAAGGATTAATTTTTTCCCATTCAGGATTTTGTTTTAGCTTAGGATTAAGTGTAAGTTCTTCTAAAGGAATTGGCGATAAATACTCCCAGTCACCAAAAGAGGGAAGTGCTTTGTTATAAGGTAATAACCTACCATTTGCACCATTGCTTAAAGACATTGCATCGCCAAGTTTGAAGAAATCTACCTTTGGATAACTTCCCGCATCCGAAGGCTTGTTTCCATCATAGATATACAAGTCGAAAACTCCATTCTGATCTCTGTCGGTATATGTATTCAGTGTTACATAAATGCCTTCTGCGTTATCACGAAGTAAGTGTCCCTCTTTCCATCTCATCAAATCGTCAAATCGAAAGCCTTCAATTGCCAATTCTACTCGTCTTTCTCTCCTAATTTCCAGGATGAGTGGATTTGAGGTGCTTTTATACTGTCCATCCAGATAGGAGTCTAAAGCAGGAGTTAAGCTTAGTTTTGGCATTCGAACTCTTTTTCTGAGCTCGTTAATTGATTTGTCTAAATCGGCTTGAGTTATGGTTCCCAATTCAGCAAGCGCTTCAGCATAATTCAGGAGAACTTCACCCAATCTGAATACAATGATATCACGTGGATCGCCATTGTCGTATATTGCTGGTCCAACTCTTTTAACAACCTGGTAACCCGTATGGTTTTGTCCAAACCAGGGCAGCACAATTGCCGTTTCATCTATCCTGTGAAAGTTGGGTGGCATCGAAGTTTGAGCAAGACGAGGGTCACGGTTTGTAAACTCATCATACCATGGCAATGTTTCAACATCAGCATATTTTGATTGGAAAGTATTTCCATTAGACATCAGGTATTCATGAACCAGTGATTTGGTAATGCCTCTTCTACCCACAGAAGTAGTTGTAAAGCTTTTATTGTAATTCGAAATGTTACCTTCAGCCAGATCAATGGCCATAATTACTTCATCTGAATCAGCCTTTTCGGCATTAAACAAATTGTAGTAATCTTTACTGCTTCCTGTGTTGTATGTTGAATATAGCCCACTGTTTATTATTTCGCCTGCTGCATTTGCTGCTTCGGTCAGAAATTTATCTGCATCAGCAAGACCTGCTTCGGTGTGATATTTTCTCCAGCTTCCTTCGTATAGACAAACTCTAGACTTTAATGCCAAAGCCGTCCACTTGTTTACCCTGTTTTTAGAAGTGGTTACTTCGGCATGCTGAACGGCAAAATTTAGATCGGCTAATACCGAATCCATTACCATTGTTCTTGGATCTCTGGCTTTGTACAATTCTTCATCATTTGAACCTAATACTTTAGAATACCAGGGAACATCACCAAAGCGTTTTACTTTTCTAAAGTAAAATCTGGCACGAAAGAATCTGGCAACAGCCAAATACTTGTCTTTGTCTTCCTGTGCAATACCTTTGGAGGCTTTACAGTTTTCAATAAAATAGTTGATGTCTCTTAATTGTGTCCACTTCCAACCTCCAGAACCTAATTCTACTGGCATAGAATATAAACCTGTTTTTACAGCTTCGGGTGTAGATTGCTCGGCCATATTATCACTTTGATAATCATTCTCGTATTCATTCTTGGATAAGTAGCCATAAAAAGAATTGGTATACAATTCCAAGGCTTCGGCAGAGGTGAAAAATGTTTCCTTAGTGGGGCTTGTTTCCGGTAATCTTTCTAGGTAGTCATCATTACATGAGCTTAAGATCCCCACAAATGCTAATATTACTATAATTGAATATTTTTTCATCGTATTTGAATTTTAAAAGTTTGCCTGAATCCCGAATGAATACACTCGTGATAGAGAATAAGCAGTACCATTTCCTGTATATCTTGAGTTTGCATCTGGATCTCTTTCCAGTCCCTCAGGATCAAGTAAGTGCTTTTTCAAGCTGCTAATTTCCCATAGGTTTTGTCCGTTGAAGTAAACCCGAAGTTTCTTTAATTTGATTTTTTGAGAAATGTGTTGAGGAAGAGTGTAACCTACAGTTAAGTTCTTTAAGCGCATATAAGCCCCATTTTGCAGATATCTTGTTTGTGGGATGTCTAATTCATATCCGCCTTGTGCGATATAACCTCTTCGTCTAGGGAAATAAGCATCGGGATTATCTTCTGTCCAACTGTTTTTAACAACATGATCTAACAATACAGAATACTTTCTGTTATAGGCTGACCAGAAATTGTTGGTTTCTTTTTCAGGATAAAAATCTCGTTTTGCTACACCATTAAAGAATGCATTGAAATCGAAATTATTCCAACTTGCATTCATTGTAAAGCCAAATTGATAGCGAGGTGTTTCATTTCCTATTTTTGTGTAATCACCATGATCAGCAAGTGTCCATTCTCCTTTACTGATTACCCCATCATTATTTTTATCTGCAAACTTCAAATCTCCAGCTTTAATGCCACCTTTTTTATAGGCATAAAACCTTGTGCTGGTAGGCCAGGCAGCAGCTTCCTGGTCATCTTTAAATAAGCCAAGAGTAGTTAAACCCCAAATTTCACCTAACTTTTGCCCTTCGTAATAATCTCCCAGATATCCGGTTGGGTTATTATACTTGGTAATTTCGCTGGTGTTGTCCGAAACTGAAAGTCTGAACCCATACTGAAATGGTTTTCCTTTTAATTCAAACCTGTTTTTATAATTGATACTTACTTCCCAGCCTTTGGTCAAAAGTTCAGCATTGTTTTCTTTAGGTACAGGAGCTCCAAAAACCGATGGCAGCGAAAAAGATTTTGCCAGCATACCGCTTGTTGTTCTTCGATAGTAATCAAATGTTGTTGTAATACGATTTTGCAACAAATGCATATCAAACCCAAGGTCTACGGTGGTAACCTTTTCCCACGTGAAATTTGAAGATTTAGGGTTAGGACTAGTAGCTGTACTTACAGTGTTACCATTCAGTAAATAATTCAATGTCCCAATTGGTATGTTCTCCAGGTAATCGAACGAGCCGATATTTTGATTCCCAAGAGTTCCATAGGATGCTCTTAATTTAAGGTGATTCACAACATCACTAAGTGGATCAAAAAACTTTTCGTTTGATACGATCCAGCCAGCTGAAACTGAAGGTTGTAAAGATGATCGTTTGCTTTTTGAAAATTTAGAAGATAAAAAATAAGCCCCGTTAAGTTCTAACAAATACCTTTCTTTGAAGTTATAATTCAATCTAAAAAAGGCACTTCTTAAGGCATTGCTAGTGTCACCATCATCGGCAGTTTGGATTCCCGTTCCTAAGCTTAATGATCTTGCAGGAAGTATATTTAAGGGAGACTCAACTTTAGCCCAATAGTTTGTTTTTTCGTAATCTTCCTGATTAAAACCAAGTAAGCCTTTAAAGTAATGGTCTTCAAATTTTTTCTCGACTGAACCGTATAAGTTAACTACATTCCTTGTGATACGATATGAGGATCGGTAATATTCTGAGCTGAATTTTGGGTGAGCTGGAATGATATTGTTCCTGTTACTTGCGATATTATCGATAAAAGGTCCTGAATTATCACGAAAGCGTTCCTTATTCCAGTTCACGTTTTCGTAGGTATAGTCACCATGAATTTTTACAACATCATTAAAAAGTGACCAATCAAAGCCGAAGGTGTTTCGAAGGTTACGTTTGTCTTCATACCTGAAAGATTTTTCTCCCAGGTATTCTCTCATCCAACCTGTATTTGTAGCAACTTTTTCACCATTAACATCTACATATTCAGGCATCATAGGCCAAACAAAGTCTAAGAAACGAAAGATGTTGGATTGAAATGCATAGATGTCAGTATCAGGAATATCAGACTTTTTTTTGCTGAACGATATGTTCTGGAAAATTGAGAAATCGTCACTTACCGTGTATTTTGCATTGGTACGTACGTAATACTTATCAATCACTGTAGGGCTCAATTTTAATGGACCTTCTGTATGGTTATAATCAACTGATGTATACAGGTCAAGTTTTTCTCCACCGCTACTTATGGCGAGGTGATGCTGTTGCTTTGGGGTATATTCTCTGAACCACTCTTTGTAATAGTTGTGAACTTCTCCTCCACAATACAATTGCCCGTTTTCATATTTTGCATGAGGTAGGGATGGATCAATGGCAACTTGTTTTGCGTAATCAATTTGCTGGGAGGTGAAAAAAGTTTGATTAATATTGGTACTAAACTCTTCTTGTACCTCCATATAATCACTTCCCATATAAACATCGGGAGTGATGATTGGTTTGCTAAATGAAAAACTGTTTGAATAATCAACTGAGAATTTTCCCTTTTTAGCCTGCTTGGTTGTCACCAATATGACACCGAAAGTTGCCCTACCTCCATAAATAGCTGCGGATGCTGCATCTTTTAATACGGACACACTTTCAATATCTTGGGGTGGTAATGAATTGATATCCCCACCAGGAACTCCATCGATTAATATGAGTGGATCTCCTTCATTGATCGAGGTCATTCCTCGGATATTAAAACTGGCATTTCGACCTGGTTTACCATCTGCAATCCCAATATTTACATTGGCCATTTGGCCTTGTAATACTTCTCCAATACTACCAACTGGGGAATTCTTAAGTACCTCGGCCGATACTTGGTCTACTGCACCTGTTAAGTTTTCTTTTTTCTGAGTACCATATCCAATAACAACCAATTCTTCCAATCCAATCGTCTCTTCTTCCATTACGACATCGATTGCGCTGCGCCCCGAAATTTCAATATCCTGGGCTTTCATTCCTATAAAGGAGAAGTGGAGTAGCTTTGCCGATGGAGCAACTTGCAATTCATAAGCACCGTCGATATTGGTAATAACCCCATTTGTGGTGCCTTTCACAATAACGGTTACTCCTGGCAAAGGCTCGCCATTGCTGTCGCTAACCTTTCCGCTAATGGTTTTCTTGTGTAATTTGCTTTGTTCTGTAATGGTTTGGTATACCTCTTTTGCACTTGCCTTTTGTAGAGGGGCAGCAAACCTCTGCTGAGACTTGAAATTCGCACCCAAACCCGTAAAGGAATAGAGCAGAAACAGAAGTAGCAATTTACACTTTAGCAATTGCCTGATAAGCCCAAAATTTGAGGCTTTTTTCATTTTTTTGTTCATAGAAATTATAATTTAGTTTATTATACACTTGGTACTTAGGGACAGTGCGTGGAATATTTCTAACTTCTAAACCAAATGTTTTCTATTTTACAATACAAGCGATATCGACAATCGCATACTGAGCATCGACGAACGCATACTGAGCATCGACTTAAGTTTTTATTGGCATGAAAAATTGATGAGTAAGAGGGGGTGTTTTTGAATGTATAGGTCGCGTATAATTTTAATTTTGTTATTCAATAAGATCTTGTTAAATTCAATCGGTTATTTTTCATTGATGAGGCAGGGGAGGTTTGCAGTTGTGTGTGGGGAATGTCTCTTGTAAAAATAAAAAGTCCTTTGGAGACTATTTTGAAGGACAAATGACTATATAATAATACAATACAAAAACCAACAGATAAGGTAGATAAAGTGCATTACACTTTACACTTACGTTGGCAACCATTTGATGAAGAATGAGAATAGTTTATTTCATATTAGCAATTATCTTTTTAATCTCATGTGAGAATAAAAAAGTTAGATATTCTGGTCTAAATGACTTGGTTGTAGGTGTTCAACAAGTTATTTTGTATGAAAGT